>DATGPV010000001.1:0-5478 GCA_035304545.1 Limnochordales bacterium
TGTCTTCTACAAGCTGGGCCGCGTGCCCCAGCCCCACGACAAGCTGGTGGTGGGCCCCGGCGTGGAGTTGGCGGTGCTGGAAGTGAAGGGCAAGCGGGTCACCAAGGTGCGGATCATCCGGGGCGAAGGGGCCGCCTTGGCCCACGCGGCCGTGCCACGGCCCACCGAGGGAGCGCAGCCGCCGGCAGGGCCGCCGGAGCCGACCCAAGCGGTCCAGGCCGAGCAATCCCGGGTGCAGGAGAGCGCGCAGGCCCGGGCCGAACAGCCGGATCCGACCCCGACGGCCTGACCCCCTAGACCCCCTAGACCCCCCAGCCGCTCCCCGCCTGCCGGCGACGTCCCCGTTCGGCGGCCATGGCGCTTTGCACCATGAGCACTTCCGCCAAGTTGTCCCGGGTCAAAAGGCCCACCAGGGCGCCCCGCCCGTCCACCACCGGCAGCGCCGGGTACTGCCCGGCCATCATCCGGGGAAACACGTTGTGCAGCATTTCCGACCAATGCACGACGGGCACGTCGGCCTGCATCACCTGATGCACCGGCACGTTGGGCCCGTGGGTGCGCAAGGCCCGGATCATGTCCTCCCGGCACAAAATCCCCGCCACCCGTCCGAGAGCGTCCACCACGGGAAACTCCTTCTGCGAGCCCCGCAGCAGCGCTTCCACCGCCTCCGCCAAGAGGGCCTCCCGGTGCAGCACCCGCACGTCGGTCACCATGACGCCTGTCACCGGCATGGACTCGGCAAAATCCCGCAGCTGCGCCGTGGACGCCTCCCCCGCCGCGCCGAGATAGATGAACAGCCCAATGAAGATGAGCATGGGGTTGAAGAGAAACCCGGCCATGACAAACAGGAGGGCGAAGGCCTGGCCCACCGCAGCCGCTGCCTGCGTCGCCCGCGCATGGCCCAGCCACGTCGCGAGCAGCGCCCGCAGCACCCGGCCGCCGTCCATGGGAAACGCGGGCACCAGGTTGAACAGGGCCAGCCACAGGTTGGTCACCAGCAGCTGGGCCATGAGGTTGCCGCCGATGATCTGAAATTCGCTGAGGGGATTGGGTTGGCCCAAGGCCAGCAGCACGGCGTACAGGACCGCGGCGATGACCACGTTGACTGCCGGTCCGGCCAGCGCCACCACCAGCTCCTCCACCGGCCGCTCGGGCAGCCGCTCCAGCCGCGCGACGCCGCCGATGGGCAAAAGGGTGATGTCGGGGGTGCGGATGCCGTAGCGGCGCGCGGCCAGGGCGTGGCCGAACTCGTGCAGCAGCACCGAGCCAAAGATGCCCAGGATAAACGCGAGCGCCGTCAAGGCGGCCGGCACGCCGCCGGCCAGGTAATTGCCGATGGCGATCCACGCGAGGAGCAGCAGGAACGTGAAATGAAGGCGAACCCGGATGCCGCCAATCTGCCCGATTTCAATGGACCAGCCCATGGCCGGCACCTCCAGCGGACCCGCGCCGGACCGCGGCCCTCACGGGACGGCCGGTTTCACCGCACCCGGGAACCGTGGCCCCTTTTGCCCAAGAGGAACAGCCCGATGACCACCAACAACAGTGCCACAAACACGCCGGGTTCAAACATCCACGCCAGCACGCCGCCGATGACCCGCAGGAAGACGGCAGCCCCCAGGATGAGCAGCACCCAGCCCAGCAGCCGCCCCGCGTTGCGGGCATTCTCGGATCCCGCCGGGCGGCTGCGGGCCGCCTGTTCATCGTACCAGCCTTCCCGAGGCTCACGGGGAATGACGATCCACGCGACAAGGTAAACCACTACGCCCGCTCCCGCCCACAGGGAGGTCAACAGCCAGGCCAGGCGGACCAGGGTAGGGTCGACGTCAAAATACCGGGCAAGGCCGCCGCACACCCCGCCCAGGATGCGGTCCGTGCGGGAGCGGTACAACCGCCTCTCCACCATGGGTTCCCCCCTTCACCGCCGGCCGGCTTGTCCCAAACCGGATCCCGCGCCGGACCCAGAGCCGCGGCCGGACCCGGCATCGGCTCCGGGGCCGGACCCGCGGGCCGCGCCGGCACCGCCGCCCCGGCCCGTGGCAGTGCCCGGGCCAGCGCTGCGGGCCGTCCCGCCACCGCGTTGCCCTTCCGGAGCCAGATCCGGGCCCGGACCGGGCTCCGGCTCCGGGGCACTCTCCGTGGCCGACAGGGCGCCCGGCGGCGCCTCCAGCAGGCTCGCCGGGCCCGATCCCGGGCGCCCTTGGGCGGCTGCCGCCGGCTCGGCCGCCGCCGCCAGCTCCGATCCCGGCCCGGAGCCCGCCGCAGGCCCGGAGCTGTACCCGGTCCCCGGCCCCACACCCAGGGCGCCCTGGTTGACCACCAACAACCGGCGGGGAAACGCGACCGGAATGCCTTCGGCGTCCAAGATCTGCTTGACCCGCTTGCGCAGCTCCCGGGTCATGGCCCACTGGGTCATGGTCTTGGCCCGGGCCCAGATCAAGAGCTCCACGCCCCGCTCGCTGAGCTCCTGCACGCCCAGCACCGTGGGGCCGTCCACGATGTCGGGCAGCTCCCCCGACTCCCGCAGCGCGTCAAAGCCCTCCTGCAGCGCCGCGATGGCCCGGTCCACGTCGGCCTCGTAAGGGATGGCCACCTGAAACATGACCCGCATGGCCGGGCCCATATGGTTGGTCACCTGGCGCATCTCGCCATTGGGGATGATGTGCAGGGCGCCGTCAAAGGCGCGGATCCACGTGGTGCGCAGGCCGGTGGCCTCGACGATCCCCGACACCCCCGCGGTGGTGATGTAGTCTCCCACCTGAAACTGCCCCTCAAACAAGATGAAGAAGCCTGAGACCACGTCCTTGACCAGGTTTTGCGCCCCAAAGCCGATGGCCAGGCCTGCCACCCCCGCCGCGGCCAGCAGGGACGCGGTGTTGATGCCCAGCTGGTCCAGCACCATGACGCCCGCGATGAAGTAAATGGTATAGAAGGCCAGGCTCTTGATGAGGGAGGCCACCGTGCGGGCCCGCTTCTCATCCAGCTGGGCAAAGCGGGTGCGGCCGTTGACGGCCAGGAACACGTGGTCGATGATGCGGTTTCCGATGGCCACCGCGATCCGGGCCAACAGAACGATGACCAGGATGACAAGGAGGGTCCGCCCGCCCCGCAGCAGCCCCTCCAGCGAGAACGCCTGGGACAGTCCGTTTGGCAACCATTCCGGCATGGCCACTTTCACCCTCGACGTCCTGGTTCCCTCGTCCTAAAGGGGAATCCTGCCCAAATTGGCTGGAAAAATGGCGGGCGTGGTGTCATCCGGCCGTTATGGGAGAGCCTCCCTTAGCTTAACCCCGGAAATCCGATCTGGCGCAAGGCCTCGTAAGCCACGATGCCGACGGCCGTGGACAAGTTGAGGGAGCGCAATCCCGCCCGCATGGGGATGCGCACGACGGTGCCGGGGTAGTTGAGCAGGATGTGATCGGAAAGCCCGTGGCTTTCCTTGCCAAAGACGATCCAGTCCCCCGGCCGATACTGCACGTCGGTGTACAGGCGGTCTCCTTGGGTGGCCACGAAAATGGGCCGCATGCCCGGACGGCTGGCAAACAGCTCATCAAAGGAGTTGTGGTACTCGATGGACAGCACGTGCCAGTAGTCCAGCCCTGCCCGGCGCAGGGTGCGGTCGTCGGTGGCAAACCCCAAGGGCTGCACCAGGTGCAGCATCATCCCGGTGCAGGCGCAGGTCCGGGCGATGTTGCCGGCATTGGCCGCGATCTCGGGTTCCACCAGCACAATGTGAAAGGGCACCGCCACCGCCTCCGTGGGCCGACGCCCTGGGCGCCGCCGCGCCGAGCCGCCGGCACACCCCTATTGTACCGGGCGCCAACCGCCCAGAGAAAGGCCCCCGGCGGGTATGGTAAGATGGTGCCAGGACGGGCCAACAGCGGGCCGCGCGGCGGCTTTTGGGGCGCGGCCGACCCGCGTGCCCGCACCAGGCGAACCCCGATGGATGGGATGAACCTCATGGATACCAAGGAAAGGCAGCGTACCAACGGCCTCCGCGGCCCCCGCGTCGAGGGCGGCATCGTCATCTTTGGCGAGCCCGATGCGGACACCGTCGCGCAGATCAAACGGTGCGCCGCACCCCCGGAAACCGTTGGGGCGGTGCTGTGCGCCGACGCCCACAAAGGCTACTCCATGCCCATCGGCGGCGTGGTAGCCTACCGGGGCCTGACCTCGCCTTCCGGCGTCGGCTTTGACATCGGCTGCGGCAACAAGGCCGTGCGCACCAACCTAAAGGTGGCCGACGTGCGCCCGGATCTGGCCCGGCTCATGGACCGGATCTTCCGCGAGATCAGCTTTGGCATCGGCCGCAAAAACCCAAAGCCCATAGACCACCCGGTCTTTGACGACCCCCGCTGGGAGGTGCACCCGGGGGTGCGGGCCCTCAAGAAGCTGGCCTACGAGCAGCTGGGCACCGTCGGCGCGGGCAACCATTACGTGGACCTGCTGGAGGAGCCCGCGACGGGCGATCTGTGGGTAGCCGTCCACTTCGGCTCCAGGGGCTTTGGCCACAAGACGGCCAGCGGGTTTCTCAACCTAGCCAAGGGCAAGCCCTTTGACGCGCCCACGGGCGGCGAATCCATGGACCACCCTCCTACCCTTTTGCGCATGGACTCGGAGCTGGGCCAGGCCTACCACGCCGCGATGCAGCTGGCGGGCCGCTACGCCTACGCGGGGCGGGACGTGGTCATCGACCAAGTGCTGGCCATCCTGGGCGCCCGGGCGACCTTTGAGGTGCACAACCATCACAACTTCGCCTGGGAGGAAGAGCACCACGGCGAAAAGGTTATCGTGGTGCGCAAAGGCGCCACCCCGTGCCATCCGGGCCAGCTGAGCTTCATCGGCGGCAGCATGGGGGACATCTCCGTGGTGGTGCGGGGCAAGGATACCGAGGTCTCGCGCCTGGCCCTCTACAGCACCGTGCACGGTGCGGGCCGCGTCATGAGCCGCACCCAGGCCGCCGGGCGCTGGCGCCGGGTCAAAGGCAAGCGGGTGCGGGTAGGCGGCGCCATTTCCATGGATGACGTCCTGCGCCAGATGAAGCGGCTGGGCATCGAGCTGCGGGGCGGCGGGCCCGACGAAGCGCCGGGGGTCTACCGCCGCCTGGAGGAAGTGCTGAAGGCCCACCAGGACACCTTTGACATTTTGCACGTACTCAAGCCTATCGGCGTGGCCATGGCGCCCATGGACGAGTACGATCCCTACAAGGACTGACGCCGGCGGCCGGCGCGGGGCGTTCCCGGGCCTGCCCCTTTCTGCCCGGAAGCGGCGGACCCAAGGGCCTGGCCCGGAAACGCCCGGCCCTTGAGCCTAGCCGGGCACTCCCGCCCCCCCGCGGAAATACAGCGCCCACAGCAGGATGAAGACCGCCACGGTCACCGCCCACAGCGCCCGCCACCACAGCCGGTCGGCCCGTGCGTCCCGCTCCCGCAGGTGCTTGAGCTCCTCGAGCACTTGCTGGCGGTCGTTGGCCATTGG
>DATGPV010000002.1:0-14625 GCA_035304545.1 Limnochordales bacterium
TTGGCCCTGGGACAGGTTGGATGCCTCCTCGTCGATGACGGTGTCGTACCCGTCCGGCAGCGTGCGGATGAAATGGTCCGCGTAGGCCGCCTTGGCCGCGGCCACGATCTCCTCCTCCGTGGCCCCTTCCCGGCCGTAGGCGATGTTGTCCCGAAGGGTGCCGTGGAACAGCCATGTATCCTGCATGACCATGCCCACCAGGCGCCGCAGATCCCCCCGGCGCATGCGCCGGATATCGACCCCGTCAATGGTGATGCGGCCGGCATCCACCTCGTAAAACCGCATCAACAGGTTCACCAGGGTCGTCTTGCCCGCCCCCGTGGGCCCCACGATGGCGATGACCTGCCCCGGCTTGCCCACCAGGTTCAGCCCCTCCATGAGGGGCACGTTGGGCTTGTAGCGGAAGGACACCTGCTCGAACACCACTACCCCGCGGGGCTGCGCAAGAACGACGGGATCCGCCGGGTCCGGCACCACTTCCTCTTCGTCCAGCAGTTCAAAGACCCGTTCCGCGGAGGCGATGGTCGACTGGATGATGTTGGCGATGCTGGCCACCTGGATCACGGGCTGGCCAAAGTGCCGGGCGTACTGGATAAAGGCCTGCACGTCCCCGATCTGGATGGCCTGACGGGTCACCAACACCGCACCGGCCACGCTGACCACCACGTAGCCAAGGTTGTTGATGAAGCCCATCAGCGGCATGATGAGGCCCGAGATAAACTGCGCCCGCCACCCAGCCGAATACAGCTCTTCGTTGACGGCATCAAACTCGGCCCGCGACCTCTCTTCCTGTCCGAAGGCCTTGACGATGGCGTGGGCGGTGTACATCTCCTCCACGTGCCCGTTGAGGCGGCCCAGCGCGTGCTGCTGCTGGCGGAAATACCCTTGTGAGCGGCGGGCCATGCCCGCGGTGACCGCCCCCGACAGCGGCAGGGTCACCATGGTCATGAGGGCCAAGGCAGGGCTGATGTGCAGCATCATCACCACGATGCCCACCACCGTCACCACGGCCGTGACGGCTTGGGTCAGGCTTTGCTGCAGCGTATTGCTGATGTTGTCGATGTCGTTGGTCACCCGGCTCAGCGTCTCCCCATGGGGGCGGCTGTCAAAGTAGCCCAGGGGCAGGCGCAGCAGCTTCGCGTCCACGTCCTGGCGCAGGCGAAACACGATCCGTTGCGCCACCTGGGCCATGATGTACTGCTGGCCAAAGGCGAAGGCTGCCGCGGCCAGGTAAAGTCCTGCCAGCATGGTGAGGATTTCTCCGATGCGGCCAAAATCGATGGCCGCGCCGGGCACGCCGGCCCGCAGGGCGAGAAACCCTTCAAACAGCACCGTCGTCGCCTGACCCAGCACCCGGGGGCTCACGATGGCAAAGACAGTGCTCAAGGCTGCGAGCACCAGCACCGCCAGGAGCTGGAGCAGATGGGGACGCACATAACCCAGCAGCCGGCGCAAAGTGCCCCGGAAATCTTTGGCCCGCTGGACGGGCACCCCCACCAGCATGGGCCCGTGGTGCCGCGGCAGCGCCGGCCCATGGTCCCGGCGGCCGCTGGCCTGCCCGGAGCCGGAGGGTGACCCCGCCGGGCCCCGGCCGTGGGTGCCGGCGCCGCTCATGCCGCCGCCTCCTCGCCCAGCTGCGAGATGACGATCTCCCGGTACACCGGGCAGGTGCGCAAGAGCTCCTGGTGGGTGCCGATCCCCGCCATTTTCCCTTCATCCAGCACGATGATCTGATCCGCGTGCATGACGGTGCTCACCCGCTGCGCGACGATGATGACCGTCGCGTCCTGGGTTTCCCGCCGGAGGGCGGCCCGGACGGCAGCATCGGTCTGGGCGTCCAAGGCCGAGAAACAATCGTCAAACACGTAGATCCGGGGCCGTCGCACCAGCGCGCGAGCGATGGTCAGGCGCTGCCGCTGGCCCCCGGACAAGTTGGTCCCGCCCTGGGCCACCATGGTGTTGAATCCCTCGGGCAGGCTGCGGATAAACTCCAGCGCCTGGGCGGCGGCCGCCGCCCGCTCGATTTCCTCGTCGGTGGCCTCTTCCCGGCCGTAGCGGATGTTGTCGGCGATGGTGCCGCTGAACAGCATGGCCTGCTGCGGCACGTAGCCGATGGCCCGGCGCAGATCCGCCTGGGGCTGCCGCCGGACATCGACGCCGTCCACCAGCACCTGCCCACCGGTGGGGTCGAAAAAGCGCACCAGCAGGTGCACCATGGTGGTCTTGCCCGAGCCGGTGCCGCCGATGATGGCCGTCGTCTGCCCCGGTTCGGCCCGGAACGAAATGTCCTGCAGGGCCGGCTGCTCCGCGCCCGGGTACTGAAAAGTCACCCGCCGGAATTCCACCACGCCCCGCCGCACCGGCACCGGGCGGGCACCGGCCTCGTCCTCGATGGACGGCGCCGTCGTCAGCACCTGGTGGATGCGGCTGGCCGACACCGCGGCCCGCGGCAGGATGACCAGCATCATGGACACCATCAGCAGCGAAAACATGATGAACATGACGTACTGGATAAAGGCCATGAGGTCGCCCACCTGCAGGCGGCCGCCCGCCACCCGCCAGCCGCCAAACCACATGACGGCCACAGTGGTCATGTTGAGGAGCACCATCATCAACGGCATGGTGGCCCCCATCAGCCGGAAAACGCGGATGGCGGTTTCCGTCAAGTCCCGGTTGGCAGCGGTAAACCGCCGGTGTTCATAATCAGACCGGTTGAAAGCCCGCACCACCCGCACGCCCGTCAGCAGCTCCCGCACGATCCGGTTCAGCCCGTCGATCTTGTCCTGCAAGGCGCGGAACAGGGGCATGGCTTTGGCGGCAATGAGCCCGATGACCAGGGCCAACAGCGGCACTACCGCGACGATCACCAGGGACAGGACCCGGTCCTTAGACACGGCCATGACGACGCCGCCCACAGCCATCAAAGGAGCGCTGATCATGAGCCGCATCATCATGAAGACCACTTGCTGCACTTGGGCCACATCATTGGTGGTGCGGGTGATCAACGTCGCGGTGCCCAGTTGGTGGAGCTCGGACAGGGAAAACCGGCTGACCTGCTGGAACACCCGCCGGCGCACGTCGCGCCCAAACCCGTTGGCGGTGCGGGCGGCAAAATACGTGGCAGACGCCGCCGCGGCCACCCCCAAGGCCGCGACCACCAGCATCCAGCCGCCCACCCGCCAGATGTGGGCCGTATTCCCCGGCACCACACCCTCATCCACGATGCTGGCCATGAGGGTGGGCAAATAAAGTTCCGCCAGGGACTGCAAAAACACCAGGGCCACAGCCAGCCCTATCTGCCGGCGGTACGGCTTGAGAAACCCCAGCAGGTGCCTCACCCGACAATTATACCTCCCGGGACTGGTCTATGCCCCGCACCGCCCGCCGGAAAGGATTCGCGGCCCGGGTTGCCCGCCAGTCCACCGGGACTGGGCTGCCGCGTCCTGGGGCGAGCGTCACCGCCGGCGGTTCCACGGTGCTGTCTGCCGGACCGGACGCAAAAACCGGACAAAGAGAATGGGGAGCGGAAAACCGCTCCCCATCGTGCCTTTTGTGGTGGAGCCGAGCGGGCTCGAACCGCCGACCTCGTGAATGCCATTCACGCGCTCTCCCAGCTGAGCTACGGCCCCACGTCCACTGCAAGGCCTATTATAGACCAGGATCCGGCACCCGTCAAGGGGCCGTCATCGCGGTCCAGCGGGCGCCAAACACCCGCGCCTGGCCCCCAGCGCGCGCCTGGGCAGGACGACGCCCCGGCCCCCGTAGATCCGGTCCCGCGCCCCGCCCCGGGAGGCTCCCATGCCCGCGGCCGCTACGGCGTCGAGCTCACCGGCGACCAGGCCACCCGGGGCGCGTCGGCCCAAAGGCGCTCCAGATCGTAGTACTCCCGCTCCGCGTGGTGGAACACGTGCACCACCACCCCACCGTAATCCAGCAGCACCCAGCGGGAGTTCTCCCCGCCCTCTTTGCGCCGCAGCGGGACCCCCTCCCGGGCCAGCGCTTCCTCGACGCCCCGGGTGATGGCCCGCACCTGCACCATGGTTTCGCCGCTGCAGATGACGAAGTAGTCCGTCACCACCGTCAGCCCGCGCATGTCCAGGATGGTCACCTGGTCCGCCTTCTTTTCGTCCGCTGCCTGAGCCGCCCGAATGGCCACTTCGCGCTCGGTCAGTCCCGTTCCCCCCTGTCGTCGTCCCGTCCTCGCCGGGGCGCCAATTACGGCTTCAGCCGCTGAAGTCCCGCCCGACGATGACGGTCACATCGGCCTCCGCCGCCGGGGACCCGTCGGCCGCGGCCACGCCTGGGCCTTGGGTCCCGGCTTGGGCCGCCTCCACGGCCACCGACACTTGCCCGCCCACCAACCGGGCCAGCTGGTCCACCGGCAGCCCGGGCCGGTGCACGATGATCTGCGTCTGCTCATAGCGAAATCCATCGGGCGCGTTGCCGATGCGCACCACTTCATACCCGTGCTGGCGCAGGAGCGCCGCCGCGCGGGCCGCCAAGCCGGCGCTGCCCGCTCCGTTGAGGACGGTTGCCGTGGGCACCCGCTCACCCAAGATGAGGCGCTTGACCAGCGTCTGGGTGCGGGCCGGGTCGTGCACCCAATAGCTGGCGCCGCCGATGTACATCCCCGTGCCCGGCAGCACCGCGGTCTCCAACTGTTCGATGTCCAGCCGCCTGGCCGAGACCGCGAGGGCCAAGGCCCGGTCGATGCCGATGTCCGTCTGGACCATGGCCAAAAGTTCCGGGACCAGCTGCGGCAACCGGGGCAGCGCCTGCACGCCCATGGCCCGCTCCGCCACCCGGCGCACGAACTCCAGCTGGCGCTGGACCCGGCCGCCATAGACCTCCCGCACCGGGTCCACCAAGGCCACGTCACCCAGCCCGTCGGCCCGGAAACGCACGTAATGCAGGGCTTGTTCGCCGTTGAGCACTTGCCGGCCCGGGCGGAGATCGATGTGCAGCCCTTGCGCGTAGTCGTCGTAGCGCATGGGCTTGTCGATGACCAGCTCCACGCCTCCCAACAGGTCGATGACCCGGGCAAAGCCCGCGAAATCCACCACCAGATAGTGGTCAATGTCGACCCCCAGCAGGCGCTCGACGGTGCGCACGGCCAGCTCGGGTCCGCCCAGGGTGTAGGCGGTGTTGATCCGGTGGTAGCCTGCCCGTCCGGGGATTTCGACCCGCGTATCCCGAGGGATGGAGAGGACCGCCGCCTGGCCGGTGCGGGGGTCAAAGCTGGCCAGCATCAGCGTATCGGTGCGGGCCGCACCCAGGGAGGCGTCATCGATCCCGATGAGCAGCACCGTCACCCGCCGGGCCGGGTCCGTCCCGGAACTGGCGTCCACCGCCGTACCGGACACGCCTAGGCCCCGCATGCCCCGCTGGTAGGTGATGTACGCAGTGAGAAAGGCCAGCGCCAAGGCCGCCAAGGTCACCACCAGCGCGGTGGCCGCCTGCCGCCGGCGGCGGGCCCGGCGCCGGGCCCGCCGCGCCTCCAGCTCCTTCAGTTGCTGCTCCAGCTGTTCAGGCGATCGCTCCATGGCGCGCCCAACCTTCCCTCCGGCCCCGCGCGCATACAAAAAGCCAGCCGCGGGCCCCACGCACAAGCCCACGACTAGCTTCTGCGCAACAAGATATCGTTTCGCGCAGCCACCGCGTCGGGATGGAGCAGCCCTCCCTGTCGGATCACGTGGCAGATGACGCCGTTAAAGGCCGCAAGGACTGCCTCCGTCAGATCCTCTCGGCTCTGGCGGCGCAGCTCCTCCACCCCATCAAAGCGCCGGCCGGGCTCGATCAAGTCGGCCAAAAACACAATCTGCTCCAGCCCGGACATGCCCGGACGACCCGTCGTATGGTAGCGAATGGCCGCCAGAACTTCCTTGTCCCGGATGCCGAACTCCCGGCGGGCGATCTCGGCGCCGATGACGCTGTGCCACAAAGCCGGTTCCCGGGCCGTAATCTCATCAAAGACTATATCAAATTCGCGCGCCCGCTTCAACAACGTCTCGGGGGGCTCGTCCTTGGCCACGTCGTGCAGCCATGCGGCGATCCGCGCGCGGCGCACGTCGACGCCCCACCGGCGGGCCAGGGCGTCTGCGGTGGCGACGACGCCCTGCACGTGGGCAAACCGATCCGGCCGCAACCGTCGGCGCACCTCGGCTTCCAGCACCGCCTCTTGAGGCAATTCCGTCACGCCGCTGTTCCCTCCCGTAAGCCCGGACCGGCCGGCGCCGGCCCCCGTCTCAATCCCTGTAAAGCCCGCTCTTTTGAATATAGTGCAGCACCGCGTCGGGCAGCAGGTACCGCACCGAGCGGCCTTGGCGCACCCGCTGCCGGATGTCGGTCGACGAGATGGCCAGGGCCGGCACCTGAAGGGGGTGGATTCGCTCCCGGTGGCGTTCCGCCATGGACCCGAGGACGGTTTCCAAGCGGGAGAGCCGAAAGCCAGGGCGCGTCGCGGCGATAAAGTGGCAAAGGGCAAATAGGGATTCCGGATCCTTCCATTGCAAGATCTGCAGCATGGCGTCGGCGCCGGTGATGAAGTACAGCTCCACACCGGGACCGAACCGCGCGTGCAGCTCCCGCAGGGTGTCCACGGTATAGGATGGCCCCGGGCGGTTGATGTCAACCCGCGACACGGTAAAGCGGGGGTTGGCCACGGTGGCCAGCACCGTCATCAAGTAGCGGTGCCGGGCCTCGCTGACCGCGCTGGGCGGTTTGTGGGGCGGCTGGCCGGCGGGAACAAAGATGACTTGCTCCAGGCCAAACTCGTCGGCCGCCGCCTCCGCGGTCACCAGATGGCCGTAGTGGATGGGGTCAAAGGTACCGCCCATCACCCCCAGGCGGCGCTTGCCCGTCATGGCGTCCCCGTCACGTCCGGACATGACCTTCGCCGTACACCACATGCTTGATGCTGGTCAAGGCCAGCAGGCCCATGGGGCCCCGCGCGTGCAGCTTCTGCGTGCTGATGCCCAGCTCCGCGCCAAAGCCGAACTCAAACCCGTCGGTAAAACGGGTGGAAGCGTTGACGTACACCGCCGCCGCGTCCACCGCCTGCACAAACCGGCGGGCGCGGCTGTAGTCCTGGGTCACGATGGCTTCCGAGTGCTGGGTCCCGTAGGTGGCGATGTGCTCCACGGCCGCCTCCAAATCGGGCACGACCCGCACCGCCAGGATCAGATCGAGGTACTCCTCGTGCCAGTCCTCCTCGGTGGCCGCCTTCATGTCCGGCACAATGGCCCGCGCCTTGGGGCAGCCCCGCAGTTCCACGCCCTGCTCCCGCAGCGCGGCCGCGGCCCGGGGCAAAAAATCCGGGGCGATGGCCTCGTGCACCAGGAGAGTTTCCATGGCGTTGCACACCGACGGCCGCTGGCACTTGGCGTTGACCACGATGGCCAGCGCCTTGTCCAGGTCCGCGAACTCGTCCACGTAGGTGTGGCAGTTGCCCACGCCGGTTTGGATGACCGGCACCCGGGCGGTGGCCACCACCCGCTCGATGAGGCCCCGCCCGCCCCGGGGAATGAGGACGTCGATGAGCCCCACCGCCTCCATCATGGCCTGCGCGGCCCCATGGCCCGTCCGGTCCACCAGCTGCACGCTGGCCGCGGGCAGCCCCGCTGCGGCCACCGCGCCCGCCAGCGCCTGGGCGATGGCCCGGTTGGAGCGGAGGGCGTCGGAACTGCCCCGCAGGAGCACCGCGTTGCCGGCCTTGAGGCAGAGGGCCGCGGCGTCGGCCGTCACGTTGGGGCGGGCTTCGTAAATGATGCCCACCACCCCCAAGGGCACCCGCACCTGGCCGATCTCGAGGCCGTTGGGCCGCCGGCCCATGGACACCGTTTCGCCCACGGGATCAGGCAGCGCGGCCACCGCGCGCACGCCCTCGGCCATCTGGCGGATGCGGGCCGGGTTGAGGGTCAGCCGGTCCAAAAGCGCCCGGGAAACGCCCCGGGCCGCAGCCGCTTCCACGTCGGCCCTGTTGGCCGCCAGGATGTCATCCATCTGATCCTCCAGCGCCTGGGCCATGGCCATGAGGGCCGCGTCCTTCGCGGCCCGATCCGCCGCCGCCAGCGGCCGGCTGGCCTGCCGGGCCGCCCGGGCCAGCTGGTGCACGTAAGTCCGGTCGTCCTGCGCCACCACAGCCTGGCCGGCAGATTCGCCGGCCCGCACCGCCGTGCCGCCGCGCCCTTCCCTCTCCATGCTGGTACCCCCCGTCTATTGCACCTGCACCGACACCACCAGGTTGTCCCGGTGGATCACCTCGTCGTAGTCCTTGTAGCCCAGGATCGCGGCGATGTCCGCGGTGCGGCTGCCCTGGATGCGGCGCAGATCCCGGGCGGAGTAGTTGACCAGGCCCCGGGCCAGCTCCCGGCCGGCCAGATCGCACACCTGCACCAGGTCGCCCTCCACAAACTGCCCTTCTACCCGCACAATGCCCGCGGGCAGGAGGCTCTTGCCGTTTTCCACCAACGCCTTGGCGGCCCCATCGTCCACGGCGATGCGCCCCCGGGGCCGCTGGTGAAAGGCCAGCCAGCGCTGGCGGGCCCGTAAGGGACGCCGGCGGGGCAGGAACAAGGTGCCCACCGCTTCCCCGGCCAGCACCGTCTGGAGGACGCGGGGCGGCGCCCCGCTGGTGAGGAACATGGGGATCCCCGCGGCGGTGGCGATGCGGGCCGCCTGCAGCTTGGTGGCCATCCCGCCCGTCGCGAAGGTGCTGCCGGCGCCGCCGGCCGCAGCTTCCAGCTCCGGGGTGATGGCGGACACCACGTCCAGCCGGCGGGCGTCGGGCGACTGCCGCGGATCGCACGAGTAGAGCCCGTCCACGTCGGACAAAATCACCAGCAGGTCGGCCTCGATGAGGGTGGCCACCAGGGCCGACAGCGTATCGTTGTCGCCCAGGCGGATCTCATCCACCGCGACCGTGTCGTTTTCGTTGACCACGGGAATCGCGCCCAGTTCCAACAGCTTGCGCAAAGTGTTCCGGGAATTGAGGTGGCGGCGCCGGTCGCCCACGTCCTCGCGCGTCAGGAGCACCTGGCCCACCACCAGCTGCCGGGCGAGAAAGGCCCGTTCATAGGCTTGCATCAGCAGGCCCTGGCCCACGGCCGCCGCGGCCTGCTTTTCCGGCATCGTCTGGGGCCGCTGGACAAAGCCCAAGCGCCGGGCCCCGACCCCGATGGCGCCCGACGTCACCAGCACCAGCTGCACGCCCCTTTGGCGCAGCAGGAGGGCCTCGTCGGCCAGCTGCTCGATGCGGGCCGTATTGAGGCTCCCGTCGGGCCGCGTCAAACTGCTGGTGCCAATTTTAACGACGATCCGCCGTGCCCGGCGGAAGGTAGTCGTTCCGATCCACCGGAACTCCCTCCCTGGCCCCGTTCTTTCGCTTTCGGGAAACAGGAATCCTGCGGGCTAGCGCCGGCCGGCTGGACCAGGAGCGCCCCAGCTGGCGGCCCTTGGCCGGAAGGGCCCACCGGCCGGCAGTAGGCGGGGCAGCTAGTCCTCATCGTGAAACTCAAACTCTACGCCGGCCACCCGCACCGTGTCGCCCGGCTGCACGCCCTGTTCCCGCAGCGCATCGTTGAGGCCGATGTCGCGGAAAACCTTTTGCAAAAAGCGCACCGCTTCTTCGTTGTCCAGGTCGAGGCGGGCCATCAGCCGGGCCAGCCCCTCGCCTTCGACCACGAACTCGCCGTCCTCCCGGCGTACGGTGTACTCCTTCAAGGGCGCCCGCCGGCGCGGGGCCGCGGCCGCCTCGGGCCGGACCGGCACCGGCGCGGGCCGGGGCACCTGCTGCAGGAGCTCCCACGCCGCGTGCAGCAAAGGATCCAGCCCCTCGCCCGTCGCGGCGGAGACGGGAAACACCCGGAAGCCCAAGGCCTCCACCGCCTCCCGAAAGGACGGCCAGTTCTCGCGGGCCTCCGCCAAGTCCATCTTGTTGGCCGCCACCAGTTGGGGCCGCTCCAGCAGCTCCGGCCGGTACAGCCGCAGCTCCTCGTTGATGGCGCGGAAATCGGCCAAAGGATCCCGGCCCTCCAGCCCCGACACGTCCACCACGTGGATGAGCACCCGCGTGCGCTCCACGTGGCGCAGAAAGTCGTGGCCCAGGCCCACGCCCTGATGGGCCCCCTCCACGAGGCCGGGAATGTCCGCCACCACAAAGCTCTGGCCTTCGCCCAAAGAGACCACGCCCAAGTTGGGGGTCAAGGTGGTAAAAGGGTACGGCGCGATCTTGGGCCGGGCGGCGCTGATGCGGGACAGCAACGTCGACTTGCCCGCGTTGGGCATGCCCACCAGGCCCACATCGGCCATGACCCGCAGCTCCAGGATGACCCAGCGCTCCTCCCCGGGCTCTCCCTTTTCCGCGAAGCGGGGGGCCTGGCGCACCGGCGTCTTGAATTGGGCGTTGCCCCGGCCGCCCCGGCCGCCCCGGGCGATGACGGCTTGCTGGCCCGGCTCCGTCAGGTCCGCCAAGTACTCGCCGGTGGCCTCGTCCCTGACCGCGGTGCCCGGCGGCACCTTGACCACCAGGTCGGCACCCCGGCGGCCGTGCATGTTGGCGCCCCGCCCGTGCTGCCCGTTCTCCGCCCGGTAATGGGTGCGGTACTTGAAGTCCATCAGCGTCCACAGGCCTGGGTCCACCAGCAGGACGACGTCTCCGCCCCGGCCGCCGTTGCCCCCGTCGGGGCCGCCGGCAGGGACGTACTTTTCCCGGCGGAAGCTGACCGCGCCGTTGCCGCCGTCGCCCCCTTTGACAAAGATGCGGGCTGTGTCCAGGAACACGGCTCCACCACCCATCCTTGGCCGAACCGCCGCCGAAAAAACAAGGGGCGACCCCTCACGGAACCGCCCCCAGCTCTTCCCTACTCCGGCGCCGCCCGCCCGGACCGACGGTTCCGGGTCCGCGGCGGCCCAGCATGGCGCCCGGGTCAGACCGACACGGGCTCGGCGTAGACGCTCACCTGCTTGCCGTTCTTGCCACGCCGCTCAAACACCACATAGCCGTCGATCTTGGCAAACAGCGTATCGTCCTTGCCCAAGCCCACATTGACGCCGGGATGGATGCGCGTCCCCCGCTGGCGCACCAGGATGCTGCCTGCGGTGACGTGCTGGCCGCCAAACCGCTTGACGCCCAGCCGCTTGGAAATGCTGTCCCGGCCGTTCTTGGAGCTGCCGCCGCCCTTCTTGGTGGCAAACAGCTGCAGATCCATGACGAAAGCCATCGGCGTCTCCTCCCTTCCCTGCGGGATGCCCATTTCGCCACGGCCCGGAGCCGGCCGACTAGGCCCGGACTCCTGCCGCGTCGACCCGACGCGGTCCCGCCACCGATCGCACCCGCACTCGATCGGGGTATTGCCGCTGCACTTCTTGCAAACCCAGGACCATGGTCTCCAGCACGCTTTGGGCCGGAGCCCCTTGGCCCCGCTCTTCATCGCCCAGCAGGCATTCCAAGTACCCGTCGTCCTGCTTCAGCCGCACGGGCAGCTGGAGGTGTCGCAGCAGCCCCAAGACGGCCGTCTGGGTGATGGCCGACACCGCCGCGCACACGATGTCGTGGCCATACTCCCCGTACCCCGCGTGCCCCCGGGCCCGAAACCCGCCGATGCGGCCGTCGGCCCCGCGGAACACCTCGACGGTGATCATGCCTCACGCCTCAATCTTTTCGATGACCAGCCGGGTAAAGGGCTGCCGGTGTCCGTAGCGGCGGCGGTAGCGCTTCTTGGGCCTGTACTTGAACACCAGGATCTTGCGCCCCCGCCCATGGCCCGCGACCCGGGCGATGACCGCCGCGCCCTCCACCGTCGGTGCGCCCACCCGCACCTGACCGTCCCGGTTCACCAGCAGGACCCGGTCCAGCCGCACCTGCTCGCCCGCAGCGGCGGGCAGCTTCTCCACGCAGATGGTGTCGCCTTCCGCCACCCGGTGCTGCTTGCCCCCGGTTTCCACGATCGCGTAGGTTGCCATTGGCTTCGTTGCCCTCCATCACTGCCTGTCCGCCCCGCGCCGCGGGACGCCCGGCAGACCACTGGCTGACGCCGTAACTGCCCTACGGATTTTAGCACTTGACAGGAGCGCTGTCAATGACACGCCCGGTCTAGTGCGGCTTGTGCGGCGCGGCTTGCGCGCGCCGGCGCGCAGCTCTTGACACAACGCTTCTTGGAGATTAGCCTAGAAGCGGCTGATAAGACAACCAAATCGCGGACCGGTGCCGGGGACGGCCGTGGTGGGCCGGCCCGGACCTGTGCACGGGGGAGCTGGGTAGGCCCGGCTGAGAGGACGGAACCCCATCCGTCGACCCCATGAACCTGATCTGGGTAATGCCAGCGCAGGGATGGACTCTCGCCTTTCGCAACCGCCTTCCCCCGGGGGAGGGCGGTTTTTTTCGCCGGGCGCCGCGGGATGCGCTGTTCGCCCGTTTTCTTTAAGGAAGGGATGACCGCGTGGTGAAGGGGCCGCTGGCGGCGGTACAGCAGCATGGACCAGTCGTCGGCTTCGTGGCGGCGGTGCTGCTCCTGTGGGAGGGAGCGGTGCGGCTCTTCGCGATCCCCAAGTACCTGCTGCCCGCTCCCAGCATGATCGCCGCGGCCTTGCGCGAGGCATTGCCCGTCCTGCTCAAGGTGCACACGCCGGTGACCCTCTCCGAGGCAGGTCTGGGCCTGCTGATGGCCCTGGCCGCCGGCCTCATCACGGGCACCGTGGTCCACGCCTTTGCCTGGGCGCGGCGCACCGTGTACCCGCTGCTGGTGGTGTCCCAGACGGTGCCGGTCATCGTCCTCGCCCCGCTCCTCATTATTTGGTTTGGCTACGGCCTGCTGCCCAAGCTCCTGGTGGTCACCATCGCCTGCTATTTCCCCATCACCGTGGCGGTGGTCGACGGGCTGGACGGGGCCGATCGCGGCATGCTCAAGTTGCTGCGCTCCATGGGCGCGGGCCCCTGGCAGCAGTTCGTCATGGTGAAGGTCCCCGCGGCCATGGGAAACCTCTTCACGGGCTTGCGGGTGGCCGCCACCTACGCCGTCATGTCCGCGGTCATCGCCGAGTGGATGGGCGCTGACGCCGGCTTGGGCGTGTACATCGTGCGGTCGGCCAACTCCTTCCGGACCGAGCACGTGTTCGCCGGCATCGTCCTGGTGACCCTCTACTCCATCGGCCTGTTTCTGTTGGTGGGCATGGCTCGCCGGCGATGGCTGCCCTGGGAACTCCACCTGCGGGACGGCGCGGGCACTGTGGGAAGCACCCCCCTTTTGGAAACCAATTCCAAGACCACGAAAGGAGTCGATGCAGCATGACGACGGGTGCACGCTTGGGACGACGGATCCCCCTGAGAATCGCCGCGGTGGCGGCGGTGCTGGCCGCGGTCCTTGCGGCGCTGCCGGCCGCGGCCCAGCGGCGGGCCGTCCTGCAGTTGGACTGGACGCCCAACACCAATCATACGGGCATCTACGTCGCGCTGGATAAGGGCTGGTATGAGGAAGCCGGCGTGGACCTGCAGGTGGTGGTGCCCGGCACCGACCCCAACGCGCTGACCTTGGTGGCGGCCGGGCGGGCGCAGTTTGGCATCAGCTTTCAAGAACACATGACCAGCGCCCGGACAGAGGGGCTGCCGGTCGTGTCCGTCGCGGCCATCATCCAGCACAACACGTCGGGCTTCGCCTCCATCGGCAAGGGGATCCACAGCGCGGCCGACTTCGCCGGCAAGCGGTTTGGCGGGTGGGGGATGCCCATGGAACGGGCTATCCTGCAGGCCATGATGGCCCGGGACGGGGCCGACGTGGACGACGTGCAATTTGTCGTGCTGCCCGGCGGCGTCGACTTGGTGACCATGCTGACCCGGGACATCGACTTCACCTGGATCTACTACGGCTGGCAAGGCATCGAGGCCGAGCTGCGGGGCGTGGAGCTGGACGTGGTGATGATGGACCAGTACTTCGACGCGGTCCCCGACTATTACACCCCGGTACTGGTCACTTCCGAGGCCCTCATCGCGTCGGACCCGGAGTTGGTCCGGGCTGTCGTCGAGGCGACTGCCCGGGGCTACGTGTATGCGGCGGAACATCCCGACGAGGCGGCCGAGATCTTGCTGAAATACGCGCCGGAGAACGATCCGGAGCTGGTGCGGGCCAGCCAGCGGTGGCTCAGCCCCCGCTACATCGACGACGCCCCCTACTTTGGCTACCAGAGCTTGGAAGTGTGGCAAGCCTTTGGGGACTGGATGTATGACCACGGGCTCATCCGGGAGCCCTTCGATGCGGCCGCGGCCTTCACCAACGACTTCTTGCCCAAGCCTTGAGCCCTGGTGTCCGGGCGCCCCCGCCGGGGCGCCCGGACCCATGGCTCCAGGAGGATGAACCGGTTGGCCAAGCTGGTGGTGGAGCAGCTCCACAAAGCCTACATCAACGACGGCCAGCGCCTGCCCGTCTTGGACGGGATCAGCTTTGCCGCGGAGCCGGGCGCCTTCGTGGCCATCGTCGGCCCCAGCGGCTGCGGCAAGAGCACCCTCTTGGAGATCGTGTGCGGCCTGCAGTCCCCGGACGCCGGCGTGGTGGCCGTGGACGGCCAGCCCGTCACCAGCCCGGGCCACGTGGCCTACATGCCCCAGGAGGACTTGCTCTTTCCGTGGCGGCGGCT
>DATGPV010000003.1:0-5440 GCA_035304545.1 Limnochordales bacterium
TCGCCCATGGTGTCGTTGACCAGGTAGTCCCGGAACGTCCCGTACTCCAGGATCTCCACGTTGGTCCGGATGCCCGCCTCGTTGAGCATCGCGGCCACGGCCAGCGCCACGTCCCGGTCCTTCATGTACGTGCCGGAGGTGGCGTGGAGGGTCAGCTCAAACCCGTTGGGATAGCCCGCTTCGGCCAGCAGCTGCCGGGCCTTGGCCGGGTCGTAGGGGTAGCGGACGATGTCCGGGTTGTGGCCAAACATGGCCTCAGAGATCATGGAATCCGTGCGGGTGGCATGGCCGCCCAGCACCGCCTCGATCAACGCGTCCACGTCAATCGCGTGGTTGATGGCCTGCCGCACCAGCCGGTTGGTCAGCGGCTCCACCCGGGAGTCGGGATACAGGTAATGCACCCGCAGGCCCGGGATGGACAGCACCCGCACGCCCGGCGCGCGCTCGATGACGGGCACGATGTCCGCCGGCACGTTGGTGGCCACATCGATTTCGCCCGACTGCAGCGCGGCCACCCGGCTGGCGTCGTCGGGGATGGCGTGGAACACCACGTAGGGGACTTCCGGCGCGCCCCGCCAGTAGTCCTCATTGGCTTCCAGCACCAAGTAGCCGTCCCGGCGCCACTCCACAAACTTGAAGGGACCCGTGCCCACGGGGTTTTGGGCGAAATGCTGGTCGCCGTGCTCCTTGATGTACTGCGGGGGCACGATGACGCCGCCGAACATGGTGAGCTTGTTGGGGATCAGCGGATCCGGGTAGGACGTGCGGATGTTGACCGTGTACTCGTCCACCACCTCGACCTCCGTCACGTGGCGCAGCTCCACGATGGGCGAGGCCGTGGCGGGATCCAGCAACCGCTCAATGCTGAACTTCACCGCTTCAGCGTTGAAGGGCTCGCCGTTATGAAACCGGACGCCCTCCCGCAGCTTGAACTGCCACGTGTGGTCATCCACCATGTACCACTCGGTGGCCAGCCACGGGATGAGGTTCATGTCCCGGTCCCGGAAGACCAGCATATCGAACATGTTGATGAGGACGCCCATGTCGATCATGTTGCCCTGCTTTTGCGGATCCAGGGTGGAGTTGGACGAGCCCATGGCCACATGGATCGTCTGGGCCCGAGGCGGGAGCGACTGGGCAGAAACCGACGCGACGGCGAGAACGAGGATGGCGAGTGCGCCGAGGATCCGGAGGGACGTGCGCTTGACGGCACGCAAATGCTTCACGCTGTCTCAACTCCTCATGCCCGTCTCTTTGTTTTCGTCGTGCACGAAGGCTTCCCTATCCGTTCAGGTTGCCAATCTCTGTGATACAGGCACCACCTCCCGCGCAAAGGGCGCCGCGGCGCCCAGCGGTTTCCCGGACGGTATTTCTTTTGACCCCTAAAATTTATTTCACACTAGCACACTTCTGGGGATTAAGTCAAGCGGCCCGCCGGAAAGGCCCGAAGGATAGGCGTTTGCGGCGCCTCGCGGACCCGCTCCCCGGGGGTCCGGCGCCCGGTGGTCGGGCCGCCGGTGGACCCAAGCCCCGGTCCCGGCCTCCCGGCCCGAAAGGATTCCGGGGCGGCGGGCACGAACGACGCATGGCAGGTCAGGCACGCGACACCCTTCTCGACGGAGGAAATGGATGTTGGCAACCCCATGGCAAACCGTGATTGATGCAGTCAATCGGGGCGTCGAGGCCGGCTGGGTGCCCGGCGCGGTTCTGGCGGTGGGCTCGTCCACCAAGACTCACCTTATCTACGCCACTGGCGCCCTGCAGCTGGAGCCCCACCGCCGGCCCATGACCGAAGACGCCATCTTTGACCTGGCCTCCCTGACCAAAGTGGTGGTCACCACCACCGGCATTCTGCTCTTGGTGGAGCGGGGCTGCTTGGCCTTGGACCAGCCCCTGACGGACGTCTATCCCCACTGGCGAGGGACCATCAAGGAAGCCATCACCGTCCGCCATTTGCTGACCCACACCTCCGGCCTGCCCGCATGGCAGCCGCTGTACGTGTGGGGCACCGGCAAGGAACGGGTGCTGGAGACCATCGGCCAGATGAACCTCCACGGCGCGCCGGGCGCGCAGGTGGAGTACAGCTGCCTCGGCTTCATCGTCTTGGGGCACATCATCGAAACCTGCACGGGCCAGTCGCTGGATGAGTTCTTCCGGGAGGAAATCGCGGGTCCCCTGGGGATGCGCTGGAGCGGGTACTTGCCCTTGCAGTACCTGCCCGAGGACCAGCACCACCGGCTGGTCCCCACCGAACGGGGCAACGAATTCGAAGCGGCCAAGCTGCGCCGCGCGGGCCAGCTTTACCCGCACCTGCGCACCGGCTACCATCCCGGCCAAGTCCATGACGGCAACGCGTGGTACGCGCTGGGCGGGATCAGCGGCAACGCCGGCCTCTTCGGCACGGCCGAGGACCTTTTGCTTTTTGCCCAGATGTGGCTGCGGGCCCTGGCCGGCTCTGCCCGGGAACTCATCAGCCCCGCCATGGCCCGCCTGTCCATCGCGGACCACACCCCCGGCTTCCCCGACTCCCGGGGCCTCGGCTGGCAGCGGCAGCTGCCGCCCCCGGCGCCCCGGCTGGGAGCGGGATCCGTGCCCGGTGTGCAGCACCACGACGCGACCGTTCCGTCGCCGCCGGTCCCCCGGGCCTGCGGCGAGCTGTTCGGCCCTCGCTCGGTGGGCCACACGGGGTTTACCGGGACGTCCCTTTGGCTGGACCCGGATGCGGACTTGGCCGTGGTCCTGCTCACCAGCCGCCTGCACCCCGTGGCCAGCGACCACATTTTCCACTTTCGCCCCCGGGTGCACAACGCCGTCGCGGCGGCCGCGTCCCGCCTGTAGCGGAGCAGCCGGCGCCAGCAGGCAGCCAGTTTGGTATTCCCCCGCGGCAGCCGATGCGGTACAATGCGGTTTTGGGCCTGGCCGGGATGCCAGCTGCCGCGGGGCCCGCCGGCCAACGATGAGGAGAGAAAGGGGTTTATGCGTTGTCGTTACGGGGCGCGACGGCGGTGCCGGCGCCGCGCATCGACTGGACGCGGCTTTCCATCGGTTTGGCGCTGCTGATGCTGGTGTACTTTACCATCACCAACCACGTGGATCTGTACCCGCTGAACAACCTGGGGCCGGCGGGCCCGCAATGGCCCAGCACGCTGGCCGGGTGGATTCAGTTTGTCATCTTCATCGCCCTCATGGCCACCCGGCGGCGGCTGGCCGTCCTCGCCGCGCTGGTCATCGCCGTGGTATGGATCAGCCTGCAGTTCCGGCAATGGTACTTCCCGTACTTGTTCAACATCGGCCCGGTGGACTGGTATTTCCATCACGGCTACGCCGACACCCTCAAGGTGCTGCCCCCTATCCCCGGCCATGCCGTGACGCCGGACCTGCAGCACAACCTCCTGCAGCTCTTGTCCTTAAGCGTGGCAGCGGCTGCCATCATGGCGGTGCGGCAGAGCTTCTGGCGCGCCTAGAGCCTTGGGGGCTCTAGGCGCCTCCACCGCTCACAAGTCATCCAGCGGAAACACCGGCCGGCGCAGGCGCCGGTACGGCAAGGTGTCCAGGTGCACCGTGGTGATGCCCGGCGCGTCCACCATCAGCGCCTGCTGCGCGATGGGGCCAAAGGCGGCCTGCCACGCCACCGCGGACTTGGCCACGATGATGTGGTAGCTGGCCGGGTCGATGTCCAGCGCGGCCAGGTAGGCCGCGTCAAAGGGCGGGGTGCGCTTGCTGGTCAAGACGATGTCCACCTGCCCGCAGCGCACCACCGCCGCCGGGCCCATGTCGTGGGGCTGCCCGGGCATGTAGGGCCCTTGAAACCGGATGCGGCCGTCGGCCCGCAGGCGGATGACTTGGCCTTCCACGGGCACCGGCGGACCGTGCAGCTGGTCGGTCTTGCCGCCCACCAGGCCTGCGAAGGGGCCGCCCAGCCCCGCGGCAAAGGCCTGCTGCACCGCTTCGGGGTCGTTGATGGTCACCAGCGCCCGGGGCGCCCCCTGGCGCAGCAGCTCCGCCAGGATGGCCGTGCCGTCGGCCGCGCTGCCGCCGCCCACATTGTCGGCCACGTCGGCCAGCACTACCGGCCCCGCGGGCGCGGCCGCGGCCAGGCGCACCGCCTCCTCGGGCGTATAGTTGCGGATGCGCAGCTGCTCCCGGCGTTCCCACAAAAACTGGGCAAGCTCGTCCGCGTACGCCCCGGCCAAATCGGGCCGGCCGTCGGTGGTCACCAGCACCGCCGTGCCCACCCGCTCTTCGTCCGCATACGCGAACCCCTGCACCACGCTGGCGGTGAGCACGTGGGGCCGGGCCTCGATGGCGGCCGCCAGCTCCATGACGGCTTTCATGGGCTGCCGCTGGGTTTCGCCGGCCTGCACCGGCATGATGAGGGGCGGTTTCCGCAGGGCCGTGGCCGGCCGCACCTCCCCCCGCAGCATCCGGTCCAAAAGCCGCGTCGCCTCCACGGCCCGGTCGTAGGCATCCACGTGGGGATACGTCTTGTAGGCCACGATGACATCGGCCTGATCCACCACCGCTTGGCTCACATTGGCGTGGAGGTCGATGGTGACCGCCAGGGGCTTGCCCGGCGGCAGCACCTGCCGCACCGCCGCCAGCAGGTCGGCTTCCGCGTCCTCCATGCCCTCCACAAACATGGCGCCGTGCAAGATCAACAGCAGGCCGTCCAGTTGGGCACCGGCAATGCGCTGCACCAACTCGTCGCGGATGGCCTCATAGGCCCGCCGTTCCACGGCCCCCGAGGGCGTCGCGGTCGCGTACAGCAGCGGCCGCACGTCCCAGTCTGGGCGGGCCGCGTCCACGAAACCGCCCATGGAGGTGCGGGTGCCCGCGTACTGCTCGACGAACTGCTGGCCCCGCACCAGCTCAAAGTCGTCCAGCGGCGTCAAATGGGCGGCAAACGCGTGGGATTCGTGGTAGCATCCGCCAACTCCGATGCGCATGACGCAACCTCGCTTCAGCTGCAATCTCTGGACTGGGGCCAGGTGGGCACCCAGGGCCCCGTCCCAGCCTGTCCCCGCCCGGTCCAACGCCTATTTTACCGCAGCAAAGGCCCGGTCGGCCGCCGCGAGGGTCGCTTCGATGTCGGCTTCCTCGTGAGCGGTGGACACGTACCAGAGGCCGCTGGGGCGCACCAGGACGCCGTGGCGAAAGAGCTCGTCGCTGAAGCGCCGGTAGGCCGCCTGGTCCACGCACTGGGCGAACTCCTCGTAGCGGGACACGGCGCTCCGGTCGGTAAACAGCGTGTGAAACACAGGGCCTACCCGGTGGATGAGCAGCGGCACCCCGTGCTTGGAGGCCGCTGCGCTCTGCCCGCCCGTGGCCGCCTGGGGCGCCAGGCCCTGGAGCTCGGCCGCCGGTTTCACCAGCAGCGGATCCGCCCAGCCGTGGTAATGGCCGTTGAAGCGGATGATCTTTTGCCGGCCCGTGTAGGCCC
>DATGPV010000004.1:0-24676 GCA_035304545.1 Limnochordales bacterium
CGTCGCCGGTAAACTCCACAAGGTCGATCCGAGCAATCAGTCCCTCTTCCTCTGACGCCATGAACACCGACCTCGCGTGAATCGGTGCTTCGAGCGAAGAGCCCCCGATAGCCTCCTCGTCGCCGCCTTGCTCGTGGTCGACGCGGCGATGCCGCGCCCGCCCCTGTACCGTATCGGCGTTGTCCTCAAACTCCCCCTGCACCCACTCCAGGTAGAACAGGCGTGGACAGTAGGCGTACTCGTTGATCATCCGTACGGGAACCAGGTCAGGCACCGCGGTGCCACGGTCTTGCGCCCCGCTCTGCACGGGGACGGGCTCACTCATGGAAACGCTGCCTCCCTTGGCGAAAGTTGGTTGCGTTTCCAGTTTGCCCAGGTGGGAATGCGGATACGCGGCAGGGCGGCAACTCGCGCGACGGGAACCTCAACACCGGCGCTCAGCGTTAGCGCTTTGGGGCTCCACGTCGATCAAGCCGTGGTCATCAGCACGCGGCCCAGGTTCATGCCCTTGTCGCAGCGTCCATGGAGCCACGTCGTAGCGGTCGTGGAAACCGACGGACACACGGTGGGAAGAGACTGTCCTCCGCACTTCAATGGTGTGCCAGGTCCTTACGGACGTGGAAACGGCCCAGATAGACACCCCGGGTGGCGAGCTCATCATGCTGCAATGGAGCCACGTCCTGCTCCAGCGGCCCCATTAGCGATGAGCGCATCTTCCCGGCCGACTCCGAAATGGGGGCGCCAGTGAGTCCCATCCGTTGCCCAGCGCGGACAAGACCCTGGGCGCGTTCCATTAGCTGGTCCAGGTTGGAGAAGCTGCCGACCATCCGCTGAACCGGCCTCGAGAGCTTGTCCACGGGGGAGACGATGAGGCTCAGCTTCGTCAGGCCCTGCACTTGACGCCCTCCTTTCGTACGGGGTAGCCTCAAGTCCGAAGGAGGTGACTATCGTTTTGTTCTTGGATCCGTTCTTCATCTTTCTGGGCATTGGCTTCGCCCTGGGCATTGTCTACATCGGCGTCCGGTACGGCATCCCGCTGTTCCTCGGCTTCCTGGGTTTGCTGCTGGAGGTCATGCGCCAGTTCGCTGTAGGCTTTTGGGCCGGCCTCAGCGGCAAGACCGAGCTGCCCGGCCGGGAACTCCGGCGGGAGTCAGAGTGACCGTCAGCGGCTCAGCATCTCGTTGAGAGCCTCGACCATCCCGTTCCGGACCGCTCGACCTGCCAGATGATCTCCAGCACCGAGAAGCCCTTGCCCAGGGCGTCCAAGCGGAAGCGCCGGCGGTCGCCTGGATCAAGCGCCTGTTCGCCAAACCCGACGGCGTTGCGTGGGTGGGTCCGGCCATCGCCAGGGAAAAGCTTCAATGGTGCCACGTCCTTGCGGACGTGGAAACCCCGGGCACGTGATGAACCTGTACCTTCAGCTGATGCGGCTTCAATGGTGCCACGTCCTTGCGGACGTGGAAACAAATCCACGCTTTGATCGCCGCAAAGATGTCCTCTCTGCTTCAATGGTGCCACGTCCTTGCGGACGTGGAAACGTCAGCCAGTCGCCGGCGCTGCGGAAGCACCTGAAGCTTCAATGGTGCCACGTCCTTGCGGACGTGGAAACAGCGCTGAGGTGAAACGCTGTCCTGAAAAGGGTTTATGGGGTAGTTTTCGAGCAGTGGCAACCTTGGACCTCCCGCTCATCCGTCATAGGTGTGCAGTCAAGGGCAAGGCCCCGTTCACAGCAGGCTTGGTGCCTGATCGAGCACCTGCGGGAGTTTTCGCGTCACCTCGGTGCTCGCACGACTGTAGCGCGGAGGTGGACGGAGCGCGTTGTCAAACATGCTCCTCGACTATCTGTGGGTACCCCTGCGACCCCGGTGTCGTCGATGTCGCGTCGGCCGAGTTCCGTTCAAGCAATGCCTGGGCCGTGCCCGGGGCCACCATCCCACGCGGCCACGGTTTCCCGAATCGCTTGCCGGTGGGGCGTGACGTGGCCGCCTAAGGCTTGTTGGAACTTGGCGGCGTCGACGATAAAGGGCCGCTCGAACTGGTAAAGCACTTCGGCCACCTCCCGCAAGTCGCGGGAGAACAAGCCGGCTAGGGCCAACATCCATCGCCGGACGGGAGTGCCGATGCGAGGGGGACGGCCGAGGGCTTCAAAGACCAACTCGATGAACTCGCGGCCGGTGATGGGTTCGGCGGCGGGAAGGTGCCAGACTTGGCCGAAAGCCCGCGGGCTCTCCGCAAGGGTCACCAGGTTTCGGCCCACATCGGGCAGGTAGGCCAGGGTATGGGGGACATCGAGACTGCCGAGCCAGGTGGCTCGCTTCCCGGCCACGGCCGGCTCCAGCACCAGCTGCGCGGCGAGGTTGTTGCCCTTGCCCCCCGCCGAGGGCGGGCCGTAGAAGTCTGACGCCCGCGCGATGCACACGTCCACTTTTCGTTCCCGGTGGGCGTTGAGGAAAGTTTCTTCCAGCTGCGCCCGCAGCCTGCCCTTCGGACCCACGGCCCGCCGCGGCGTTTCTTCTGTAATGGGACCGTCGACCGGACCGTACATGTAAAGATTGTCCATAACCACTAAGCGGGCGCCTGCCTCGGCGCAGGCCTGAAGAACCCGCTGGGCCAGTTGGGGAAGGGTTCGTTCCCACTGGGCGTAGGGGACGTTGATGCAGTGATAGACGACGGCCGCCCCCTGGCACACCCGGCGCAGGGTGGCAGGGTCCGCCGCGTCGCCCCGGACGTACTCCACCCCATCCGGGAACTGCGCATCCTTGCGCCCTAGGGCGCGAGCGGGAAGCCTCCGCGCCACCAGTTCGCGCACGACGGCGCCGCCCGCGCCGCCGGTGGCACCCAGCACTACGTGAAGGCCATCCATGCCGACCCTTGCACCTCGACCGATCCTCCGTTTCGGCCCTTCCTGGACCTCGGGGCCGCGACCGTCGTTGCGCCTGGACGGTTCCTGTGCCTCGCTGGGAGGGCCTGGTCCGGCTTCTACCCCTTCGGCCGGATGGCCACAAAGCGCTGCAGCACGGTTTCCCAGTCGGAAAGGAGCGCCCAGGCCTTGGGGCTGCCCGTGCGTTCCCAATGCTGCTGTACGATGGCCCGCAGCCGCTGGGCATCCTCTTCTCGGACGGGGCCCAGCGTGACCAGCTCCGTGTTCACGCGCTCCGGCAGCACGCCTGCTTCGTCCAACACAAAGAGCTCGCCCCCGGTCATCCCCGCGGCCACGTTGTGGCCGGTGGGGCCGAGGATGACCACCGTGCCGCCGGTCATGTACTCGCAGGCGTGATCGCCGGTGCCTTCCACCACCGCGAGGGCCCCGCTGTTGCGCACGGCAAAGCGTTCGCCGGCCCGGCCGCAGGCAAACAGGGCCCCGCCCGTCGCGCCGTAGAGGACGGTGTTGCCCATGACCACCTGTTCGTGGGGCCGCCGGGTGCCTGGGAACGGACGCACGACGATTTCGCCCCCCGCGAGGCCTTTGCCCACGTAATCGTTGGCCTCGCCGATCAGCGCAAACCGCACGCCGGGGGGCAGGAAAGCGCCAAAGGACTGCCCGGCCGAGCCGCGGAAGGTGGCCTGAACGCTGCCCGCCGGCAGTCCCCCGTCGCCGTACCGCCGGGCCACGACAAAGGCCAGCGTCGCGCCCACCGCCCGGTCCCGGTTGGTGACGGCCAGCTCGACCTGGACGTCTTGGCCATGGACGATGGCGGGCACGGCCCGCGCCAGCAGCGCGTCGTCGGCGCCCGGCGGCTCCATGAGGTCGTTGCGCGGCAGCAGGCGGCGGCGGGGCCGGTGCCCACACCCCTCCGGCACGGCCAACAGCGGCGCCACATTCAGGCGGGCAAAGGCCGGATGGCCCTGGCGCACCGGCTGCAGCAGATCCGTGCGGCCGATGATGTCGTCCAGGCTGCGGTACCCCAGCTTCGCCAGGATCTCCCGCACCTCCTGCGCCACCAGCCGCATAAAGGCCATAACGTTCTCGGGTTTCCCCACAAACTTTTGGCGCAGGTCCGGCCGCTGCGTAGCCACGCCGGCGGGGCAGCTGTTGTTGTGGCACACCCGGGCCATGACGCAGCCCTCGGCGATCATGGCGGCGGTGCCAAAGGAGTATTCGTCGGCCCCCAAAAGCGCCGCCATCACCACGTCCCGTCCCGACTTGAGCCCGCCGTCCACCCGCAGGCCGACCCGGTGGCGCAGGTCGTTGGCCAAGAGCGCCTGCTGGGTTTCCGCCAGGCCAATCTCCCAGGGCAGGCCGGCGTTCTTGATGGAGTTGAGGGGCGACGAGCCGGTGCCGCCCGCATGGCCGCTGATGACGATGACGTCGGCGCCGCCCTTGGCCACGCCCGCCGCGATGGTGCCCACGCCCGTCTGCGCAACGAGCTTCACCGAAATCTCGGCGCCCGGGTTGGCCGCCTTGAGGTCATGGATAAGCTGCGCCAGGTCCTCGATGGAATAGATGTCGTGGTGGGGCGGCGGCGAAATGAGGGCCACCCCCGGCTGCGTCTTGCGCAGGCGGGCGATCAGCGGCGTCACCTTGTCGCCGGGGATCTGGCCGCCTTCGCCCGGCTTTGACCCTTGGGCGATCTTGATTTGGATCTCCGCCGCCGATGCGAGGTAAGCCGGCGTGACGCCAAAACGGCCCGACGCCACCTGCTTCACGGCGCTGTTGCGTTCGGTGCCAAAGCGCTCGGGGTCCTCCCCGCCTTCGCCGGAGCCGGAACGGGCGCCCAGGCGGTTCATGGCGATGGCCAGCACCTCGTGGGCTTCGGGCGACAGCGAGCCCAGGGACATTTGCGCGGTCGAAAAGCGCTTGACGATGGCCTCCACCGGCTCCACCTCGTCCAGCGGGATGGGCCGGCGGTCGCTGCAAAACGCGAGGGCCGACCGCAGCTGGCTGGGGTGGGCGTGCACCATCTGGACCCATTCGTCGTAGGCGGCCCGGTCCATGGCCGCACCATTGCCGCCGCCGGGGCCGGCCAGGCCCACCGCCTGGTGCAGCTTGCGGGCGGTTTCGGGCGTGAAGTCGTGGTGCTCGCCGCCCTTGCGGGGCTTGTAGAAACCGTAGGATTCCAGCCTGCCCGCGGCGGGGTACGCCTTGGCGTGCCAGGCCAGGACCACTTGCGCGATTTCGCGGAAACCGCTGCCCTGCACCACCGACGGCGTGCCCGCAAAGCAGGCTTCCACCACCTCGTCGGCAAGGCCCACCGCCTCGAAGATCTGCGCGCCGATGTAGCTGTCCACGGTGGAGATGCCCATTTTGGACATGACCTTGAGCAGGCCTTCTTCGGCGGCTTTGCGCCATCGCTCCTGGGCGGCAGCAGGTGTGATGGCCGGATCCTTGTAGCGCAGGCTGGCCACCGTCTTAAGGGCCAAATAAGGGTAGACCGCGGCCGCGCCGTAGCCCAGCAGCGTGGCAATGTGGTGGACCTCCCGGGGTTCGCCGCTTTCGACGATGAGGGACGCCCGCCAGCGCTTGCCGGCGCGGATGAGGTGGTGATGCACCGCGCCCACGGCCATCAGGGCGGGAATGGGGGCGTGGCCGGCGTCGACCCGGCGGTCGGACAAGACCAACAGCCCGGCGCCCGCGTCCACCGCCGCCTCGGCTTCCTGCTGCAGCCGCGCCACGGCCGGGGCGAGCCCTTGGGGCCCGCGGGCCACGGGAAACACGGTGTCCAAGCGCACCAGCCGAAAGCGGCGATCGCGCCGGGCGGCCGCCTCCAGCGCCGCCATCTCGTGCCCCAGGAGCACCGGCCCGGGCAGCTCGATGAGGGCGGCCGCCTCGGGGCGTTCGGCCAGCAGGTTGTCCCGGGGACCCAAGAGCGTCCGCAAGGAAAACACCAGCCGCTCCCGCAGGTGGTCGATGGGCGGGTTGGTCACCTCGGCAAAGCGCTGCTTAAAGTAATGGAAAAGGGGCCGGGGCTGGTACGAGAGCACCGCCAGGGCGGTGTCGTCGCCCATGGATCCCCCGGGCTCCTTGCCGTCCTCGGCCATGGGCCGCAGGATCACCGTGATCTCTTCTGACGTATAACCAAAGGCCAGTTGCTGCTGGGTGAGCTCCTCCTCCGCAGCCGCCTGCCCGTTGGCAGCCTTAGGCGTTGCCGGCAGCGGCGTCACCGCCTGTGGCGGCGCCGCCACCGCCAGCGCCCCCGCCACAGGCGCGCGCTGGGCCATGGCCCCAGCGGACATGGGCGACATGGGACCCGCGGGCGTCGGCCCCACGGAACTGGCCGGCGTCGACGCCGCGGGACCCGCCGGCGCGGCCGTCGGACCCCCGGGGGCGTCCATGGCGGGGCGCGCCCGGGGCAGCGTCACCATGTGCCGGCGCACCCACTGGCCGTAGGGCCGGGCGGCGCTGAACTCCGCCTTGATCTCGTCATCCCGCAGGAACCGCCCGGTTTCCACATCGACGGCCAGCATCTGCCCCGGGCCGAGGCGGCCCCGCTCCACCACCTGGGCCGGATCCACGTCCGCGATGCCCACCTCGGACCCCGCGATGACGAGACCGTCCTCGGTGAGCCCGTAGCGCATGGGCCGCAGGCCGTTGCGGTCCAGCGCCGCGCCCACCCAGCGCCCGTCGGCAAAGACGATGGCGGCCGGCCCGTCCCATGGCTCCATCAGGCACGAATGGTAGCGGAAAAAATCCCGCCGGGCCTCGTCCTTGCCCCTCACGCCTTCCCACGCCTCCGGCACCAGCATCATCAACGCGTGCCGCACGTCCCGCCCCGCCAGGGTCAGCAGCTCCAGGGCGTTGTCCAGCTTCCCTGAGTCGCTGCCGCCGGGCTCCAGCACCGGCCGCAGGTCCACATCCCCCAAAGCGGCCCCCTCCAGCGCCGCCTCCCGGGCCGCCATCCAATGGGCGTTGCCGGTGATGGTGTTGATCTCGCCGTTGTGGGCCAGCCGGCGAAAAGGCTGCACCCGCCGCCACGCCGGCGCCGTGTTGGTGCTGTAGCGCTGGTGAAAGAGGGCAAAGGCCGTCCGGTAGTCCGGGTCGGTGAGGTCCGGAAAGAAATCCGCCACTTGCGTGGCCAACAGCAAGCCCTTGTACACCACCGTGCGCCCCGACAAGGACACCACATACCCGTCCAGCCCTGCCGCGGCCATGGCCCGCTCCAGCTTCCGGCGAAACCGGTACAGCCGCCGTTCAAAGGCCAGGGCGTCGTCGCCCGCCGGCCGCCGCACAAAAAGCTGGCGGATGTGGGGCCGGGTCGTCGCGGCGTAGGCGCCCAGCACCTGCGGCCGCACCGGCACCTCCCGCCACGCCAGGACCTGCAGGCTTTCCTGGGGCGCCAGCTCGGCCGCCAGGGCCTGCAGCTGCTTTGACGCGCCGGTTTCCCGGGGCACAAAGAAGACGCCCACGCCCAGTTCGCCTTCGCCCACAGGCGCCCGGCAGCCCAGGCGCCGCAGCTCCCGGGCAAAGAGCCCGTGGGGGATCTGCGTCATGAGACCCGCGCCGTCGCCCGTGGCCCGGTCGGCGGCCACCCCGCCCCGGTGGGCCAGGCGCCGCAGGGCCTCCACGGCCATGGGCAGCACCCGGGCCGTGTCCCCCCGCAGCGTGGCGATGAACCCCACGCCGCAGGCGTCCCGTTCGTCCCGCTCCCGGTCGTACAGCAGGGGGCTTCGTCGCGGTCCGCTGGGCATGTGGATCGCTCCTCCCGTCGGCGGCCGCCCGCCGGCCGCCCATCACTTTGCCAGGATCCGTGTGGGAGAATTCTAGAAGCTCATGCCTCGCGCCGCAACATTGCCAGCAATTGTATCGCGTATACTTCCGCGCTTCCCCCTTGCGCCGGGAACTGGGCCGGAAATATCATGAACCGTAAAATTCGTGGACCCCGCAGAACCGGCCGGCTGTCGGCAGGTCCCGCCGGTGGGCTGGAACCCCGCACCCGCCCGCCGGCACCAACCGCCCACCCCACGCGCTGGGCGGACATGGGTACCGCCTCGCCCCACGCAGCGCAGCCCACCGTCCGCCCGCGCCGGGCGGACCCTCCACATAAGGAGTGCTGAGACATGGCAGCCTTGAGCAAGCAGGACGTCCTCAAGCTGGCGGAAGAGCACCGCGTCAAGTTCATCCGCCTGCAGTTCACCGACGTTTTGGGAGTCCTCAAGAACGTAGAGGTTCCCATCGGGCAGCTGGAAAAGGCCCTGGACGGCGACATCATGTTCGACGGCTCCTCCATCGAGGGCTTCACCCGCATCCAGGAGTCGGACATGTACCTGCGGCCCGACTACAACACCTTCGCCGTGTTTCCGTGGCGCAACCACGCCGACGGGGCCACGGCCCGGCTCATCTGCGACGTTTATAAGCCCAACGGCGAGCCCTTCGAGGGGGATCCCCGCTGGGTGCTCAAGCGGGTGCTGGCCGAGGCGGCCCAACTGGGCTTCACGGTGAACGCGGGCCCCGAAGCCGAGTTCTTCCTCTTTAAGCGGGACCCGGAAGGCCGGGCCACCACCATCACCCACGACGCCGCCGGCTACTTTGACCTGGCCCCCATCGAACTGGGCGAAGACGTGCGCCGGGACATCGTCACGACCCTGGATGAGATGGGGTTCCGGGTGGAGGCGTCCCACCACGAGGTGGCCCCGGGCCAGCACGAAATCGACTTTGAGTACGACGACGCGCTGACCACGGCGGACCGGCTGGTCACGTTTAAGTTCGTGACCCGCACCATCGCGCACTTGCACAACTTGCACGCCACGTTCATGCCGAAACCGATCTTTGGCATCAACGGCTCCGGCATGCACTGCCACCTGAGCCTGTCCAACGGCAGCGGCAACGGGTTTGCCGACCCCGGCGACGAGCTGGGACTGAGCCGGACGGCCTACCAGTTCATCGCGGGGCTGCTGGCCCACGCCCGGGGATTCACGGCCATCACCAATCCGCTGGTGAACTCCTACAAGCGCCTGGTGCCGGGGTACGAGGCGCCGGTGTATGCGGCGTGGTCGGCCAAGAACCGGAGCGCCCTCATCCGGGTGCCGGCCGCGGGCGGTCCCAGCAGCCGCATCGAGCTGCGTTCGCCGGATCCGTCGTGCAACCCGTACCTGGCCTTTGCGGCCATCGTCGCGGCGGGCTTGGACGGCATCAAGAAAGGCCTCACGCCGCCGCCCCAGGTCCCGGAAAACATTTACCACATGACCGACGAGGAGCGCCGGGAGCGGGGCATCGCCAGCCTGCCCGGAAGCCTCGCCGAGGCCCTGGAGTGCCTCCTGCAGGACGAGGTCATCGTCGAGGCCATGGGACCGCACGTGATGGACGCGTTCCTCCGGGCCAAGCGGGCCGAGTGGGACGCCTACCGCACCCAGGTCCATCCGTGGGAGCTGGAGGCTTACCTGACCCGGTATTGACGGCGGGCACCGGCCGGCACCGGCGGCCAGCACCGGCGGCCCGCACCCGGTCGGCGGCGTCGGCGGCCGGCACCGGCGACGGCCACCAGCCCTCGGCGCCGATAACCGCGCCGACAACCGGCACCGACTGCCGGCATCGACCGCCGGGCAACCCGGGCAAGCAAGGGGGCGTCGGCCATGCGGTTTGCCAAGCTCCACGGTCTGGGCAACAGCTACGTCTACCTTGACCTGGTGAGCCAGCCGCTGCAGGACGGCCATGGGATCGATTGGCCCGAGCTGGCCCGCCGGGTCAGCGATCCGGGGTTCGGCATCGGGTCGGATGGGCTCATCCTTATCCTGCCCTCCGCCCGGGCCGACCTGCGGATGCGCATGTTCAACGCCGACGGCAGCGAAGGCGAGATGTGCGGCAACGGCATCCGCGCCCTCGCCCGCTACGCGGCCGACGCGGGGCTCATCCAGGGGAATCGCCTGCGGATCGAAACGCCCGCCGGCGTGCTGCCCCTGGAGCTGGACCGCCGCGGCGGCACGGTCACGGCGGTGCGGGTAGACATGGGCGAGCCCAGGCTCCGGCGCTCAGAGATCCCCATAGTGCTGCCCCCGCCGGCCTGGGAAACCGGCGCCCGGCCCGCAGCTTTGCCGTCTCCAGACCCCGCGGCCGGCCGCGCGGCGCGAAAGGGCTTGCCGGGAATGGCCCCAGCGGGGATGGGGCCGGAACAGGACGGCCCCGTCATCGACCAGCCCCTGCCGGTGGGCGGCCGCGTGTGCCGGGTGACGGCGGTGTCCATGGGCAACCCCCACTGCGTCCTGCTGGTGGACGACGTCGACCAAGCGCCCGTGCAGACTCTGGGGCCGCAGGTGGAAACCCACGCCGCGTTTCCCCGGGGCGTCAACGTGGAGTTCGTCCAAGTGATGGACCCCGCCAACGTGCGCATGCGGGTGTGGGAGCGGGGCAGCGGCGAAACCAACGCCTGCGGCACCGGCGCCTGCGCGGCCGCGGTGGCCGCCGCCCTCCTCCACCGGACGGGCCGGCGGGTCAGCGTGCATATGCGGGGCGGCCAGCTGGACATCGAGTGGGCCCCCGACAACCACGTCTACATGTCGGGCCCCTGCGAACCCATTTGCTTTGGCGAGCTCAGCGCGGAATGGCTGCGGGCCCGTCTGCCGCGAGTGGGCAGGGATTCCAAAAGGCATTGAAAAGGAGAGGCCCCAATGACCGACGGCTTCGCGAGGGAGCTGCTGGCCCAGCGCATCGGCGGCCCGCGGTTTGGCACCGGCAGCGGGTCCTACAAGTTCGCCCAGATCAAGGCGGCGGCCGCGGCGGCCCGCCGGGCCAACCCCGGCCTGGAGCTCATCGACATGGGCGTGGGCGAGCCCGACCGGCCCGCCGACCCCGCGGTCGTGGCCGAGCTGGCCGCCCAAGCGGGACGCCCGGAAAACCGATTCTACGCGGACAACGGCATCGGCCCGTTCCGGGAAGCCGCGAGCCGCTGGATGGCCCGCGTCTACGGCGTGGCGGGGCTCGATCCCGAGCGGCACCTTTGCCCCAGCATCGGCTCCAAGCCGGCCCTGGCCCTGCTGCCCCTGGTGTTCATCAACCCGGGCGAGCTGGCCGTGACCACCGTGCCGGGCTATCCGGTGCTGGCCACCTACACCCGCTGGCTGGGCGGCGAGGTGGCGGAGCTGCCCCTGCTTCCCGAAAACGGCTTCCTGCCCGACCTGGAGCGGCTCACGCCCGAGGAGCGCCGCCGGGCCAAGCTGCTTTACCTCAACTACCCCAACAACCCCACGGGCGCCGTGGCCAGCCGGGAGTTTTTCGCCCACGTGGTGGACTTCGCGCGCCGCCACCGCATCTTTGTGGTGCACGACGCCGCCTACGGAGCGCTGGTCTACGACGGCCAGCAGCCCCTGAGCATCCTCTCCATCCCAGGCGCCCAAGAAGTGGCCGTGGAGGTCCACTCGCTGTCCAAGGCCTTCAACATGACGGGCTGGCGGCTGGGATGGGTGTGCGGCAATGAGCTGGCCGTGCGGGCCTTTGCCGCGGTCAAGGACAACACCGACTCAGGCCAGTTCCGGGCCATCCAGTGGGCCGGCATCCGGGCCATGGAGGAGCCCCGCATCACCCAGGAAGCCTGCGCCCGCTACAGCCGCCGCCTCGAGATGCTCACCGCTGCGCTGCGGGCGGTGGGGTTCCCCGCGGCCAAGCCCCGGGGAAGCTTCTATTTATATGTGTCGGCGCCGGCGGGCACCCGGGACGGCCAGCGGTTTGCCAGCGCCGCCGACTTCGCCCAATGGCTCATCGCCACCCGGCTCATCGTCACGGTGCCGTGGGACGACGCGGGCGCCTATGTGCGCTTCTCCGTCACCTTTGAGGCGGAAACCGAAGCCGACGAGCGGCGGGTCATCGCCGAGGTGGAGCGGCGCCTCGCGTCGGCGGAGTACATTTTCCGCTAGGAGCCAGGGCCGGCGGCTGGCCGCCGGCCAGCGCGCCCCTTGCGGGGTTTCTGCTGCCCCCGCCGGGCCGTGCCCTACCCGGCTCGGGCCGTTTCTTCGCCGCCTGCCCTTTCCGCCTCGCCCGCCGGGGCCGTCCCGCCCACGGTGGCTGCACCGCCCACGGAGGCCGCACCGCTTACGGAGGCCGCAAAGAGGGCCGACCGCTTCTCCCACAGCTTGAAGCGCTTCTGCATGCTGCGCACCTGCCAGCCGCCCCGCTCCCGCCATGCCGCGATGGCTTGGGCCGCCAGCTGCGCTCCGAAACCGGTGGTGAATAGGGGCACCCCCAGGCGCACGGCCCGCTGCCGCAGGAGTCCGCCCGGGCGCGGGGATTCCCCTGGATCCGGCAGGCTCACCAGCAGCTGCACCTCGCCCCGGCCCATGGCCGCCGCGGCCGCCCCTTCGCCCACCGCGGCCGCCGCCACTTCTTGCGCCCGCAAGAAGGCGGCGGTGGCCGGCTCGGCCCAGAGCGAGAAGCCCAGAGCCTGCAGCTGCCGGGCCGCGGGCAACAGGGACCCTCGCCGGGCCGGCCCCGCGTGGAAGTACACCGTGCCCTGGCTGGGCAAGCGCGCCCCGGCCGCCGCCTGGGCTTTCCAGTAGGCGGTGGGCAGGTCGTTGCCCCACGCCATCACTTCGCCGGTGGAACGCATCTCGGGACCCAGCACGGGGTCGACGCCGTCGAACTTGCCAAAGGGAAACACGGTTTCCTTGACGGCCACCTCCCGGGGCTCAGGCAAGCGGTCCGGAAGATCCAGGGGCACGCCCAGCATGGCCTGGGTGGCCACCCGGGCCAGGGGCACGCCCACCGCCTTGCTCACAAAGGGCACGGTGCGGGACGCTCTCGGGTTCACCTCCAGCACGTACAGCCCATCCCCGGTCCATGCAAACTGCACGTTCATGAGGCCCACAACCTTGAGGGCCTTGGCCAGCACCTGGACCTGCCGCACCACTTCCCCGGCCACCGACGCCGGCAGCCGGGTGGCCGGCAGCGAGCACGCGCTGTCGCCCGAGTGCACGCCGGCTTCTTCGATGTGCTCCAGAATGCCGCCCACCGTCACCCGCTGGCCGTCGCTGACAGCGTCCACGTCCAGCTCGATGGCGTCCCGCAGGTAGGTGTCGATGAGGATGGGCTGGCCCGGGGCGGCGGCGGCCGCAGCGGCCACGTACCGCTCCAGGTGCTCTTGGTGATAGGCGATCTCCATGGCCCGTCCGCCCAGGACGTAGGAAGGCCGCACCAGCACGGGGTAGCCCAGGCGCCGGGCCGCCTGCTTGGCCTCGGCCACCGAATGCACCGTCACGCCCGGCGCCTGCTTGAGCCCCAGCTCCTGCAGAAGCCCCTGAAACGCTTCCCGGTCCTCGGCCAGGTGGATGGATTCGGGCGAGGTGCCCAGGATGGGCACCCCGGCTTCCTTGAGGGCCATGGCCAGCTTCAGCGGCGTCTGGCCGCCAAACTGGACGATGACCCCCACGGGTTTCTCCACCTCGACCACGTGCAGCACGTCCTCCAGGGTGAGGGGCTCAAAATACAGCCGGTCGGAGGTGTCGTAGTCGGTGCTGACCGTTTCGGGATTGCAGTTGACCATGGCCACCGCGTAGCCCAGCTCCCGGGCGGCCAGGGCCGCCTGGACGCAGCAGTAGTCAAACTCCAGGCCCTGTCCGATGCGGTTGGGCCCCGCGCCCAGGATGACGATGCTGGGCCGATGGTCTCGGCGGGCTTCGCTTTCCCTCTCGTAGGTGGAGTAGAAATAGGGCGTGTGGGCTTCGAACTCGCCCGCGCAAGTGTCCACCAGCTTGTAGGCGGGGCGGACGCCCGCGGCCAGCCGTGCGGCCCGCACGGCGGCTTCGGTCTGCCCCACCGCGCCGGCGATCTGTGCGTCGGAGAAACCTAGGCGCTTGAGGCGCCACAGCCGCTCGGGACGGGACCAGCCGCGGGCTTGGGCCTGCCCGGTTTCGTCATGGACACCGGCGGCCGCCCTCAGGGCGTCCTCCTCCCGGACAAGCTCGCCGATTTGGGCGACAAACCACGGGTCGATGCCCGTGAGGCGGCAGATCTCCGTCTCGGCCACGCCCCGGCGCAGGGCGTCCACCATCAGGGCCAGCCGCTCCGGGGAGGGGTTGCGCAGGGCGGCCCGCAGGGGGTTGCCGCTGGCCGTGGAGCCGGAGGCCACAGGCCCCCCGGAGCCGGGTCCGGACGCCCCGGAGCCCGGCGAGCCCGCTCCAGCAGCGCCCGGCTCCGCTGTGGCCAAGCCCACCAGACCCGGCCAGCCGACCTCCAGGGAGCGCAAGGCCTTCTGGAGCGCCTCCTTAAAGGTGCGGCCGATGGCCATCACTTCGCCCACCGCCTTCATCTGGGTGCCTAAGGTGGGGTCGGCGCCGGGAAACTTGGCGAAGTCAAACCGGGGCACTTTGACCACGCAGTAGTCGATGGCCGGCTCAAAGGACGCCGGCGTGCTCTTGGTGATGTCGTTGGGAATCTCGTCCAGCGTATAGCCCACCGCGACCAGCGCCGCCACCTTGGCGATGGGATAGCCCGTGGCCTTGGAAGCCAGCGCCGACGAACGGGACACCCGCGGGTTCATCTCCACGATGACCATGCGGCCTGTCCGCGGCTCCACGGCAAATTGGACATTCGCGCCGCCGGTTTCCACGCCGATGGCCTGCATGCACGCGATGGCCGCGTTGCGCATGGCCTGGTACTCCCGGTCGGTGAGGGTCTGGGCGGGCGCCACGGTGATGCTGTCGCCGGTGTGCACGCCCATGGGGTCCAAGTTTTCGATGGAGCAGACCACCACCACGTTGCCGGCCCGGTCCCGCATCAGCTCCAGCTCAAACTCTTTCCACCCCAGGGCCGACTCTTCCACCAGCACGGTGTGCACCGGGCTTTCGGCCAGCCCCCGCTCCACGATGCGCAGCAGGTCCTGGTGGTTGTAGGCGATGCCGCCGCCGCTGCCGCCCAGGGTAAACGACGGGCGGACCACCACCGGGTACCCCGCGGCCCGGGCGAAGGCCTCGGCTTCCGCGACGCTGCAGACCAGGCGCGACCGCAGCACGTCCAGCCCCGCCGCCTCCATGGCCTGGCGAAACAGCAGCCGGTCTTCGGCCCGCTCGATGGTTTCCACGGAAGCGCCCAGCAGCTCGACGCCAAAGTCTTGCAGCACCCCCGCCCGGGCCAGGGCGCAGGCCAGATTCAGCCCCGTCTGGCCGCCCATGGTGGGCAGCAGCGCGTCGGGACGTTCCCGGGCGATGACGGCCGTCACCGCCTCCACCGTCAGCGGTTCGATATAGGTGGCATCGGCCAGCTCCGGGTCGGTCATGATGGTGGCCGGATTGCTGTTGACCAGCACCACCCGGTAACCTTCCCGCCGCAGCGCCTTGCACGCCTGCGAGCCCGAGTAGTCAAACTCGCAGGCCTGGCCGATGACGATGGGCCCCGACCCGATGAGGAGGATCGTGTGGATGTCGGTCCGCTTGGGCATTAGGCACCAATCCTTTCCAGAAACCGGGCAAAGTGCCCGCGGGCGTCGTGGGGGCCAGGACTGGCCTCCGGGTGGTACTGGTACGTGTACACCTTTAGGTCGGGGATGGCCAGGCCTTCCACGGTGCCGTCATACAGGCTGCGGTGGGTGACCAGGGCCCGCACCGTCCCGTCGGGGCGCCGCACCCAAAACCGGTCGGCGTCTCTGGGCGTGGCCACGGCGAAACCGTGGTTTTGGCTGGTCACCTCCACCTTTCCCGTGGCCAGCTCCTTGACCGGGTGGTTGACGCCGTGGTGGCCAAACTTGAGCTTGTGGATGGACAGGCCGACGGCCTGGGCCACGATCTGGTGGCCCAGGCAGATCCCCAGGAGAGGAACGCGGCCCAACAGCTGCCGCACCGTCTTGACCAGGTAGGGCAGGCTGCGGGGATCGCCCGGCCCGTTGGAGATGACCAGGGCGTCGGGGCGCAGGGCCAAGATGATCTTGGCCGGCGTCACCGCGGGCAGCACCGACACCCGGCAGCCCAAAGCGGCGAAGCTGTCCAGCAGGCTTTTCTTGAGGCCGCAGTCCAGGACGGCCACATGGCAGCGGCGCCCCAAGGCGTAGCGGTACGCCCGGCGGCAACCTGCCACCCGGACCAGGTCCTGTCCCTCCACCCCCGGGCTCGCGGCGGCCCGCTGCGCCAGCTGCTCCCGGTCCTCCGGGGTGAGGCTCCCCTCCCGGACGGCGATGACGCCTTTCAAGGACCCGGCCTGGCGCAGGTGCCGCACCAACGCCCGGGTGTCCACCTGGTGCACGCCGATGACCCCGGTGCCCTCCAGCCACTGGGTCAGGCTCATGGACGCCCGCCAGTTGGACGGCCGGGGCACGTACTCCCGCAGAATGAGCGCGCAGGGCGCGATGCGGTCCGACTCCGCGTCCTCGGGATTGACGCCATAGCTGCCGATGAGGGGATAGGTGAACACCACCGCCTGTCCCGTGTAGGACGGATCGGTGAGGACCTCCTGGTAGCCGCTGTGGGCGGTGTTGAACACCACCTCGCCGCAGACCTCGCCCTCCCCCGCGAACGCTTCGCCTTCCAGGTGAAACCCGTCTTCCAGGACCACATGGGCTCGCATGGCATCCCGCCTCCGGGGGTGAGCCGCCGGCGCCGGCCAGCGGCCGGCCTCGCGGCACAACCTGCATAATTATACAGCTAGACTCTGTTTTTATACCACAAGCGACGGCGCAGTACAAGAAAAAATGCACAACCGGTGGCCCGGGTTGCATAAAGCCCCACGCCGGGGACCGCCCCGGCCCGCCCAAGCCACGAAAGGGCGCGGGCCTGCGTATACATGCCGGCCGGCGGTAACCGCCGCCCCCGGCCGCTGCTTATATTGGCAAGGCAGGTGTGCCGCAAAGGCGGGCTGGGCCGGATCGGGGCCCCCGGCGGACCGCACCATCGGCGCTGGGGAACGGTGCCCGGGGCGCGCCGCGACGCCCTGCCAGCGGCACGGCGCCCGGGTTGCGGCACGACGCCGGCCCACGGCGCTGCGCCCGGCCGCCTCCATCCTCGAAACCAGGGAGTGGACCAAGACATGTGCGGGATCTCCGGCTGGTTCGACCGTCGCCAGGCAGGCCGTTGGCACCTCTCACCGGCCCCGGGCCTGCCTCACGCCGCCCCCGAGGCGCAAGCCCAGGCCAGGGCCCACCGGGTGGGGCTGGCCTGCCCGGGCACCCTGGAGCGGGCATCCGCTCTCGCCACCATCCCCTTCGCTGACCCCGGCACCGCGCGGATCGCCGGCGCCATGGCGCAAGCCCTGGCTTGCCGCGGGCCCGATGGCGGGGGGCTGTTCGCCTCTGGCGGCGTCGTGCTGGTCCACCGCCGCCTTGCAGTGGTAGACCCCCAAGGCGGCGCCCAACCTATGGTGCGGCGGGCCGGGGATGCGACCTGCGCCATCACCTACAACGGCGAGCTGTACAACACCGCCGAGCTGCGGGCGGAGCTGGAGACCCGGGGATGGCGGTTCCGCACCCGCTCCGACACGGAAGTCCTCCTGGTTTCGTACATGGAATGGGGCTCCGCCTGCCTCGAGCGCCTCAACGGCATCTTTGCCTTCGCCATCTGGGACGGGGCGTCGCGTACACTGTTTCTGGCCCGGGACCGCTTGGGCGTCAAGCCGCTCTTCTACGCCGACCGGGGCGACTGCTTCGTGTTTGGCTCCGAACCCAAGGCCCTGCTGGCCCACCCGCGGGTGAGCCCGGCGGTGGACGCCGAAGGGCTGGCCGAAGTGTTTGCCCTGGGCCCCGCCCGCACCCCCGGTCACGCCGTCTACCGGGACATGCGGGAGGTGAAGCCGGGCCACTGCGTGACGGTCACGGCCCGGAATGTCTCCCACCGCCGCTACTGGCGCTTGGAAAGCCGGCCCCATGAGGACGACCTGGAGACTACGGTGGAGCGGGTGCGGGAGCTGCTGGCCGACGCCGTCCGCCGCCAGCTCGTGTCCGACGTGCCCCTGTGCACGCTCCTCTCGGGGGGCATCGATTCCAGCGCCATTACCGCCCTGGCCGCCCGCACCTGGGCCCAGGAGGGACGTGGGCCCCTCCACACGTACTCCGTTGATTACGCCGGCAACGCCGAGCACTTCGCCCCCAGCCCGTTCCAGCCCGAGACCGACGCCCGCTACATCCGGCTCATGAGCCAGCACTGCGGCACCATCCACCATCAGGTGCTCCTCGACGCCGCCGACCTTGCGAAAGCCCTGCCCGACGCCGTCCGGGCCCGGGACCTGCCCGGCATGGCCGACATCGACAGTTCCCTCTACCTGTTCTGCCGGGAAATCAAGCGGAACCATACCGTGGCCTTGTCCGGCGAATGCGCCGACGAGATCTTCGGCGGCTACCCGTGGTTTCGTCGCGACGACCTCGTCGCAGCCGACACGTTCCCCTGGTCCCGCGCCACCCACCTGCGGGCCCTGTGGCTGGCACCGTGGCTGCGGGAGCGGATCTGCCCGGAAGAGTACGCGGCCCAGCGCTACCGGGAAAGCCTGGCTGAAGTGCCCCACCTGCCCGGCGAAACCGGGCGGGAAAGCCGCCTGCGGGAGATCGCCTACCTGAACCTCACCTGGTTCATGGTGACCCTCCTCAACCGCAAAGACCGCATGAGCATGGCCCATGGCCTCGAAGTGCGGGTGCCCTTCGCCGACCACCGCCTCGTCGAATATATGTGGAACGTCCCATGGGAGATGAAGGCGTGCGACGGCCGGGAAAAGGGCCTCCTGCGCCGGGCGCTGGCCGGAATCCTGCCCGGTGCAGTCCTTCACCGCCGCAAGAACCCCTACCCCAAGAGCCACCAGCCTGCGTACGCCGAAACCGTGCGCCGGTGGGTGCTGCGCATCCTCGACGATCCGCACTCGCCCCTCGTGCCCCTCATCGACGCGGAAACCGTGCGCCGCATGGCGGGGAACGGTGAGGCCGGAAGCGGTCCGGCGGGCCATCGTATGCCGGGCAACCCCGCCTTCAACGAACCGTGGTTCGGGCAGCTCATGGCCGGCCCGCAGTTTTTCGCCTACCTGATTGAAATCGACACGTGGCTGCGGGAGTACCGGGTGGAGATCATCGTGTAGGAGTGCCGCCGGAGCGAACCGGAGCAGCGGGTGAGCGGGTCGGTTAGCCCTGGCTCAAGCTGGAACCAGCTCCCCCGCAGGCGTGGGTGCGCCGGCGGGCGAGGGGCTGGCGCAAGCCCATCCTCGTGTATACTTGGCAAACATCGGGTTCAGTCCGCCGCCGGGTGTGCTACCGTAAGAACGTCAACTCACCTGGCGGAGGAGCCGCGCATGATCGCCATCATCGACTACGGTCTGGGCAACCTGCGCAGCGTGGAGAAGGCTTTGGTCCACGGGGGCGCCGAGGCGGTGGTCACGCAGGACCCGCATGTGCTTGAGCGCGCCGCCGGCGTCGTGCTGCCGGGCGTGGGCGCGTTTGCGCAGGCCATGGACAACCTCAAGGCGGCGGGCCTTGTCGAACCCATCCGGGACGCCATCGGCGCGGGCAAGCCGTTCCTTGGCATCTGCCTCGGGCTGCAGCTCTTGTTTGAAACCAGCGAGGAGCGCTTTGGCGAAGGGGCGGAGCTGCCGCGGGGCCTTGGCATTCTGCGGGGGCGGGTACGGCGTTTCCCGGCCGGGCTGAAAGTACCCCAGATCGGCTGGAACACGCTGCGGTTTCCCAGGAACTCCCGGCTTTTCCAAGGGATCGCTGAGGGCAGCTACGTCTACTTCGTCCACTCCTACTACGTCCAGCCCGCCGATCCGGGCGTTGTCGCCGCCCTGACCGAGTACGGCCTGGAGTATTGCTCAGCGGTGGAAGCAGACAACGTGATGGCGGTGCAGTTTCACCCTGAGAAGTCGAGCCGGGTCGGCCTGCAGATCCTGCGCAACTTCGCGGCCCTCTGCCGCTAGCGGGAGGTAAAGGGAATGCTCGCCAAACGCATCATCCCGTGCCTGGACGTGCGGCGCGGGCGGGTGGTCAAAGGCACCCGTTTCGCCGACATCAAGGACGCGGGCGACCCGGTGGAGCTGGCCGCGTATTACGACCGGGAGGGCGCCGATGAGCTGGTCTTCTACGACATCGCCGCCTCGGCCGAAGGCCGCCGCACCATGGTGGAGGTGGCGCGCCGGGCAGCGGAGCAGGTGTTCATTCCCTTCACCGTGGGCGGCGGCGTGGGCGATGTGGCCGCCATGCGGGAGCTGCTCCACGCCGGGGCAGACAAGATCTCCATCAATTCCGCGGCGGTGCGCTGCCCGGACCTGATCAACGAAGGCGCCGAGCGGTTCGGCAGCCAGTGCATCGTGCTTTCCATTGACTGCGCGCGCCGCACCCGGCCCAATGGCTCCCTTTGGTGGGAAGTGGTCATCGACGGCGGGCGGGTGCCGACGGGGATGGACGTCTTGGCCTGGGCCGAGGAAGGCGTGGGCCGGGGTGCGGGGGAGCTGGTCCTCAACAGCATCGACGCCGACGGCACCCAAGGCGGCTACGACAACGACCTCAACCGGGCCGTGGCGGAGCGGGTGGATGTGCCCGTCATCGCCTCGGGCGGCGCCGGCAGCCTCCAGCACCTCGCCGACGGCATCCTCGTCGGGAAGGCCGATGCGGTGCTGGCAGCCTCCATCTTCCACTACGGCCGGCACACCATCGCGGAAGCCAAGGAGTACCTGCGCCGGCGGGGCATTCCCGTGCGCTAGGCCCCGCCAGGGCTCCCCGCCTGCGCCAGCAGTTTCTTGGCCCGCTCAAGCCCTTTCTCCACTTCCGCCGGCGCCGTGCCCCCCAGGCTGCGGCGGGCCGCGATGCACTGGCGCACGTCCAGCACCTCGTACACGTCGGCTTCGATCAGGGGCGACAGCTGCCGGAACTCCTCCAGGGACAGCTCTTCTAAGCGCTTGCCCGCCCGGATCGCAGCCAGCACCGCCTGCCCCGCCACCCCGTGGGCGTCCCGGAAGGGCAGGCCCTTCTTGACCAGGTAGTCGGCCAGGTCGGTGGCGTTCAGGAACCCGTCCCGGGTTGCGGCCAGGGTGCGGTCGGCCCGCACCTTAAGGGTGGCCAGCATCGGCTCCACCGCCCCGAGGCACCCCAGCACGGTGTCCACCGCATCAAAGAGGGCTTCCTTGTCCTCCTGCATGTCCTTGTTGTAGGCCAGGGGCAGCCCCTTCATCACCGTCAGCAGCCCCATGAGGTGGCCGTATACCCGGCCCGTCTTGCCCCGGGCCAGTTCGGCGATGTCGGGATTTTTCTTTTGCGGCATGATGCTGCTGCCGGTGCTGTAGGCATCGTCCAGCTCCACGAAGCCAAACTCGGCGCTGCTCCACAGCACCACCTCTTCGCAGAGGCGGCTCACATGCATCATCACCAGGGCCAGGGCGGCCAGCAGCTCAATGACGAAGTCCCGGTCGCTGACCGCGTCGATGCTGTTGGCCGCCACCTCGGCAAAGCCCAGCTCCCGGGCGGTGGCCCAGCGGTCGATGGGGTGCGTCACGCCCGCCAGCGCCCCCGCGCCCAGCGGCGACACCGCGGTGCGCTGGCGGCAGTCGGCCAGCCGCTCCCGGTCCCGCTGGAACATCTCGAAGTACGCCAAGAGGTGATGGGCCAGCAGGACAGGCTGCGCCCGCTGCAGATGGGTATAGCCGGGCATGACCACGTCCCGGTGGGTTTCCGCGAGCTGAACCAGGGTCTGCTGGAGCCGCCTGAGCGCGCCGTCCAGCCGCTGGATGGCGCCCATCACCCACAGGCGCGTGTCGGTGGCCACCTGGTCGTTGCGGCTGCGGGCTGTGTGCAGCTTCTTGGCGATATCCCCGATGCGCTCTGTCAACAGCCGCTCCACCAGCATGTGAATGTCCTCATCGGCCGGGGAAAAGGCCACTTGGCCGGCCTCGATGTCGGCTGCGATGCCGGCGAGCCCCGCGCAGATGGCATCTGCCTCCGCGGGCGTAATCAGCCCGCACCGGGCCAGCATGCGGGCGTGGGCCTGGCTTGCCCGGATATCTTCCCTGTACAGCCGCCAGTCAAAGGCGATGGACGAGTGAAACGCCTCCGCCTCGGGCGCCGTCGTCTTGGTGAACCGCCCGCCCCACAGCTTGCCGGCCGCGGCACCGCCCTGGCGCGCCTGGTGAGTTTCCATCACGCCCCGCGCGCCTCCACGGCCGTGGGCGGGGCCTCCCCGGCCATTTTCTGCCCGAGGCGCGCCTGCACGCTGATGGGCAGGCCAAACAGATTGATGAAGCCGGCCGCGTCCGCTTGGTTGTACACGGCGTCGGCGCCGAAGGTGGCCAGCTCCTCGCTGTACAGCGAGTACGGCGAGCGGCGGCCGGCCACGCTCACCTGGCCCTTGAAAACCTTCAGCCGCACCGTGCCCGTCACAGGACGCTGGGTGCTGGCGACAAAGGCGTCCAGCGCGGCCCGCAGCGGCGTGAACCACTGGCCGTAGTAGACGAGTTCTGCGTAGCGGAGGGCCACGGTTTCCTTGAAACGCATGGTGTCCCTGTCCAAGGTGAGGCGCTCCAGCTCCCGGTGGGCGGTATGCAGCAAGGTGCCGCCGGGGGTCTCATACACCCCGCGGGACTTCATGCCCACCAGGCGGTTTTCCACGATGTCGATGCGTCCGACGCCGTGCCGGGCCCCGATGGCGTTCAAGGTTTCCACCAGGGCCACCGGATCCAGGACGGTGCCGTTGACGGACACGGGGAAACCCGCCTCGAAACCGATCTCTACGTATTCGGGCTCCCCGGGGGCCTGCTCCGGCGGGGCCGTCCAGCGGAACATGTCCGCCGGGGGCTCCGCCCACGGATCTTCGAGAATGCCCCCCTCGTAGCTGATGTGCCACAGGTTGCGGTCCATGCTGTACGGCTTGGCCTTGGTCACGGGCACCGGGATGCCCCGGGCCGCGGCGTACGCCATCGCGTCCTCCCGGGAGCGGATGGTCCACTCCCGCCAGGGCGCGATGACGGCCAGCTCTGGGGCCAGGGCCTTGTAGGCCAGCTCAAAGCGAACCTGGTCGTTGCCCTTGCCCGTGGCGCCGTGGGCCACCGCGTCGGCGCCCACCCGGTGGGCCACCTCCACTTGCCGCCGGGCGATGATGGGCCGGGCCAGCGCCGTGCCCAAGAGGTACTTGCCCTCGTAGACCGCCCCCGCCCGCAGGGCCGGCAAGATGCAGTCCTGGACGAACTCGCGGCGCACGTCTTCGACGAAGACCTGGGAAGCACCGCTGTTGAGGGCCTTTTCCTCAATGCCCTCCAGCTCTTCGCCTTGTCCCACGTCCGCCACCATGGCCACCACTTCGCATCCGTAGGTTTCCTTGAGCCATGGGATGATGACCGAGGTGTCCAGCCCGCCCGAATACGCCAGCACGACCTTGCGATATGTCTTCTTCACGTCGGCGCCCCCGCTGTCTGTCGCAGAATCTCCGGCACCCCTGCGGCGCCGGACGACTAATTATACAGCGCGGTCGGAAATTTATGCAAGAGGAAATGGGGTGCGCCCCGGAGCAGCGGGGCTTATCCGCGGCGCCGCTCCGCCACGGAAACCCGTGAAAACGGCCGTGCCGACCCGTCCTGCACGGGCTGGCGCTGCGCAACCGTCCCCACCCCCTTGGTCTGCCTGCTGGGCATGTCCGGATTGTTTGACAACCCGCCGGCTGTGAGCTATCTTAATATTGGGTTTTCGTATCCCCTCTGCGGGAGCGGAACTACGGCAACAAGGCCTGCGGCCTGCCCCAAGGCGGAGGGGACCATCGCCGCCTGGAGGTCGGTCCGCAGCCGCGAACCTGGAGGAACTGCGCGAATGGATGGTTCCGACGGGGGACCAAGTAGCGTGCTGCTCTTTGTGGCACTGATCGGGCTGGTCCTCGCCTCGGCGTTCTTTTCCGGTTCCGAAGTCGCCCTCCTGTCCGCCAATCGATTACGCCTGCGGCACCTGAGCGAACAGGGCAACCGCCGCGCGCGCGCCGTCCTCGACCTGCTGGAGTATCCCCAGCGCATGATCACCACCATTCTGGTCGGCAACAACATCGTCAACATCGCCGCGTCCACCATCGCCACCGCCGTGGCCATCGACTTGTGGGGCGCCCGGGGCGCGACCATCGCCGCCATCGGCATGACCATTATCGTCCTCGTCTTTGGCGAAGTGTTGCCCAAATCCATTGCCTCCCATCGCGCCGTGCCCGTGGCCACGGCGGTCGGCGGGCCCATCGCGTTTCTTGCGAAGGTGCTGACCCCGGTGACCTTTTTGCTGAACGCCCTCTCCAGCGGCATCATCCGCCTGCTGGGCGGCGACCCCAGCGCCAAGCCGACGGTCACGCCCGAGGAGATCCGCACCATCGTCAGCCTCGGCCAGGAACAGGGCGTGCTGGATGAGCAGGAGCACGACCTGATCCACCGGGTCTTTGAGTTCGGCGAAACCACCGTGGGCGAAATCATGGTGCCCAAGGTGGACATCGTGGGCGCCCCCCGCACCATGACCCTGGAGGAGATCGCCGAACTGTTTGCCCAGCACCCCTACTCGCGGCTCCTGGTGTACGAGGGCTCGCTGGACAACGTCATCGGCGCGGTGCACATCAAGGACTTGATCCGGGCCCAGCAGCTGGGCGGCAAGACTCTGGACGACATCATCCGGCCGGTACTGTTTGTGCCGGAAACGCTGCCCATCGAGCGGGCCTTTGCCCGGATGAAGGCCTTGCGCATCTCCATCGCCGTCATCCTGGACGAGTGGGCCCAGACGCTGGGCATGGTCACCATGGGGGACATCATCGAGGAGATCGTGGGCGAGCTCTGGGACGAGCACGATGCCGGCGAAGGCGATGCGGTGGCCTTGGACGACCGTTCCCTGGAAGTGGACGGCGGCTACCTGGTGGAAGA
>DATGPV010000005.1:0-36869 GCA_035304545.1 Limnochordales bacterium
CCCCAAGCAGGCCCAGTCCATGGTGGCGGCGCTGGTCCGGACGGTTTTCGCCCAGCCTGACATCGAGGCGGCCCGGGAGCAACTCGGCCGGGTGGTAGCCAGCCTGGGACACCGCTACCCCCGGGCAGCTGCTCTGCTGACCGAGGCCGCTGACGATGTTCTCGCCTACATGGCGTTTCCAAGGGAGCACTGGCAGAAGATCCACTCCACAAACCCGCTGGAGCGCCTGATGCGGGAGATTGGCCGGCGTGTCGCTGTGGTCGGCATCTTTCCCAACGCAGCGGCAGCCCTACAGCTGATCGGTGCCGTCCTGCAGGAGCAGGAGGACGAGTGGCGGGTGCAGCGGCGGTATCTGAGCATGCAGTCGATGGCCAAACTGGCCGTGATGCGGTCAGAGACTGAGGCAGCCCTGGTTCTCGACGCCTGAGCTCGCAAACGAGCCTGTTCTCGAAGGGAACCGCCGTTTACACACTTGACGGGACACGACCCAAATTCCTCCGCAACACCTGAAAGCAATGCGGGGTTCACCCGTGCGCGGTCGATTGCCTCAAAGACGCGACGCTAGACGCGCGATTCCGCTCGCCAGGACAGCATGGATGGACGAGGATCGACCTGGGCCAGCTCCCCTGGCACCAGGACCCTCGGGCGTCTCGATAGATGCAGTGCTCGATCGGGGAAGATCAGCGTTGTATCGTACGCGCTTCAGTACGACGTGTGGCAGTTAAGGGAAGGATCTTCTGCGCGGAGAAGCAAAGGGCCCGGTTCCGAAATGGCGTTCCGCAACCCAGAACGCCCATGGCATATTCAACGCGCGCGGTTGTTTTCCTTGACACTTGCGGGCAGGCTGTTAGGCGTCCGCCCTGACCCCTGCCGCAGCTTCTTGGGTTTCCAACAGCCGCACCAAGGCCTTGAAGATGTCCGACTCGGTGATGACGCCTACCAGCCGGCCGTCCTCCACCACGGGCAAGCCGCCGATCTTGCGGTCCTTCATGAGGTTCGCCGCCGCGGACAGATCGGTGTCCGGCGTGACCGTCACCACGTCGCGGGTCATGATCTCCTCGACCCGCACCTTGTCCAGCAGATAGTTGACTTCCCAGATGGAGAGGCTGGTGGCCACCGAGGGCGTCGCCCTGAGCAGGTCCATCTGGGTGATGATGCCCACCACGCGCTGGCCATCCACCACCGGCAGGCGCCGAATCTTGTGTTCCTCCATCAACCGCCGGGCTTCGGAGATGGACGCCCGCGGCGACACGGTGATGGCCCCTTGGGTAAACACGTCCCGCACTTTCACCGTTCGCACCCCCTTGGCAAAGGCCGCCTGGCTTCCCTGGCGCTGGCCGCCCCGCTTCCCGCCACCGCCAGATTCCGGCAATTTCATCCTAGCCTTTGCCCCATGGGGGCACCAGTGACGTCTTGCCATGGACGGGCGAGGAAAATGTCCCACGCCCGCGGGACCCGCAGGACCTCGCAGCCGCCGCCGGACCACGGCCGGGCGCTACCGGCTGATGGCCCGCCCCACGCCGGCCACCGTGCGCTCCCAGGCGTCCAGGCGGTCGGCCCGCACGGTAAAGGTATGATCGCTCAAGGCTCGCAGATCGGGGTGGTGGCCGTCGATGAAGACGGTGATCATCTGAAACCCGGTGGCCGCCTTGGCGGCCCGGAACTCCAGCACAAAGGACGCGGGCAGGGGCGCGTCGCCGTCGGTGATGAACACCAGGTGGCCCTGGTCCTCACCCCTGCCCTTGGCCGCCTGCAAGAAGGCCAGGGCCCGGCGCAGCGGCGCCTGAAAATGGGTGCCGCCGTCGAAGTCGCAGCGGGCCATCTCCAGCCCCACCTCGGGCCGGTAGCCGCCGGGCGGGATTTCAAAGGCGGCCAGATCGTGCTCGCCGGCGAAGCAGAGCCCCAGGAAGGTGCGGCGGCTCCGCCGGGCCACCTCCAGGAGGGCCAGGCCCACTCCCTTGGCCCACAAGAACCGTTCCCGCCCCAGGGCCGCGGGCGTGTTCATGCTGCGGGAAACGTCCATGCAGCAGACGATGGGCCCGCGGTTGTGCAGCGGATCCCCCTCCCAACGCTCCTGCCACATGCGCCGGTGCTCGTAGGCTTCCCGGAACAAGTCCTCCAGCTCGGCGTCGCCCAGCTTGGCCGCCTCCTCAGGCACCACCCGCTCCAGATCGCCTCCCCAGGTGAACCCGACCAGCCGCTTGAAACCGTGGCCCCGGCGCATGCGGCCCCGGCCCGGCGCCGGCCGCAGCAGGCGCCCAAACCGCTCCACGGCGTCGGTCAGCTCGGCAAAGCCCGGCAAGGCCCGCACCGCGGCCAATAGGCGGTGCACGTCATCGAGGGCGTGGGCGCTGCGCACGCCGGGCTGGATCCCCCACATGCCCCGCAGGCGCTCGTCCATGGCCGCGGCCTGGGCGGCGCTGTCCACGGCCCGGAGCACGTCGTAATGGCTGGGCTTCTCCGTGGGACCCGCCAGGGCTGCCGGGTCCCGCCGCCCCCACCGGCCGGCCGGTTGTGGGCGGCCGGCCCGGCCCGTGCGGGTCCGGCGCCAGTCGCCCCCAAAGGGCAGCACCAGGAGCGGCCCCTGGCGGCCAAAGATGCTCCACAACGCCTTGCGCTGGGCGGCCGGCACCCGCTGGGGCAACGCCAACGCATCGGCCACATGCAGGCTGGCCAGCGCGCTCATGAGCCCGTCGCCTACGGTCCGGGCCCGGAGGCGCTGAAAGGGCTCCGACGGCAGCATGGCCGCAAGGATGGCGAAATTCCAGTGAAACGCGGGCGCGGTGTCGGGATTCAACTCCAACTGGGGAGCGTAGAAGGCGTAGAACAGGTCTTCCAGGAGCAGGGCGGCCTGGGGCGCGAGCCGGGCCAGCTCCTCCTCCCGGGCCGTCCAGGTGCGGGAAGCGGCCCGCAAGGCCGCATAGGCCGCCTGGCTGTCCGCATCCACCCGCAGGGGACGGCCCTCCTGGGGCCGGGGCTCGAGCACCGCCGGGCGGCGCTGCCACCGCCCCACCAGCTGCGCCAGACTGATGGCCACGCCGGTTCCCTCCTACAGCCCCGCCGCCTCATCCAGCTCCTTCAAATAGTCGTAGGCCCGCTGCAAGTACTGCTCCACCGCCAGCTGGTCCGCCTCGCTGGCGCTCTGGCGGGCCAGTTCCCGGAGCTCCCGGATGCGCTCCTCCACCCGCTGGCGGGCCTCCAGGGCCAGCTTGCTCAGATCCGCGGGGTTGCTGATGCTGCGCCGCTGCTCCTGGAACTCGCCGCAGATTTCCAGGATGCGGCTGAACTTCACCGCCGCCCGCTCCTTGGCCGCCCGCACGTAATCCTCCAGCAGCCGCTCCAGGACCGGGATGTCCTCTACCTGGTCCCACAGCGTATGCCGCAGGAGGCCAAAATCGTTTTCCGTGACGTCCCGTCGGCCCTCGATGAGGGCCGACGTCTGCAGGGCCCGCCGGATCTGCTTCCACCGCCGGGGACTGCAAAAGATGTTCTCCGCCATCATGGCCTTGCGCAGGCGCACCAGCTCCTCGTAAATGGAAACCGGCACCCGCACCGTGTCCACCAGTTGGTTCAGATGGTCCAGCTCCTCGATGGTGACCACCGCCGACGGATCGGGTTCGTAGGTGCGAAAGTCGATGTCCGGCGACCACAGCATACGCATGAAGCTCGCGTCGCTCTGCAGGTCGTCCACCACAAACCGGAACAGCCAGCGGTCGTGGAAACCCGTGAGCCCCTTCTCCCGCCGCTCCTCGGGGCCGGGGATGGAGTTGGCGGTCCCCATGAGGGTCCGCAAGGGGATGGGATGAAACCGCCCCTGCTCCGCGTACACCCCTTCGTACATGGGCGCCAGGAGGGCCTTAAGGACGGCCTCGTTGCCGTTGTAGATCTCGTCGATGACGGCCACGTGGGCTTCCTGCAGCATGTGGGTGCCGACCCGGCGGCGCTCGCCCTGCTTGTAGGCGAGGATGTCCACCGGGCCGAAAATGTCCTCGATGGTGGAAAAGGGCGTCAGCTGCGTATGGAAGAAACGGCTGCCTTGGATGTGGGCCGCCGCCAGGCGCACCTGGGTCGTCTTGGCGATGCCCGGCGGCCCGCTGAGCAGCAGGTGGCTGCGGCTGATGAGGCAGATGGAGATGGCCCGGGTCACCGCCTCCCGCTCCAGGATCAAGCGGTTTTGGACGGCTTCCATGTTGCGCAGCCGCTGGAGCACGTCGTCCACATCCACCGCCGGCCGCCGGGTGGAGCCGGCGGGGCTGGCTGGACCGGATTGGACAGCCTGTCGGGTTCGTTCGCCCTCCAGGTTCAAGGGAACATCCCGCCCCGCGCCGTACCTCAGTAAGGAAGGCCGTACTTAACAAGGAAGGCCGGAGCCCACCCATTCCGGGCCGTCGGCCTTTTTCTGCGCATTTTTATAATAGTTCCAACCCCCGGCGCAGGATTCCTGCCGCAACGGCTGCAGGTATTGCCAGGGCCGGGGGGAGTTGCCAGCGGAGGCTGAGCGGGTTGACCAACGCCGAAACCTTCACCGCCCGCATCCAGTGGGCCGGTCGCCCCCAAACCGTCACGGGCGTGCGCGCTCCCGACTTTCTGGTGGAAAACGGCCGCGTCCTGGTGCGCCTGGAGCAGGTTTCCCCGGCCCTGGAAGGGCTGGACGGCACGGCCCTGTGGGTGCCTGCCGCGCAAGTGGAAACGCCCAAGGCCTTTACCCTGCGCTCCCACCTGTGCGCGATTCCCACGGGCCAGGAACGGGACTACGCCCTGCGGACGCTGGTGCTGAATCTGACCCGCTACGTACGGGATCACTGCCTGCGCATCGAGCTGGCAACGGGCATGGCCCAATTTTTGGAGCTGTCCTTCACCATCCGGGTGCCTCCGGAAACCGCCACCGAGTACTTGTGGGAGCTGGCCATGGCTTGCCGCCACTGCCAGACCCGCCCGTTGCAGTGGCATGCCCCGGGACGGGTGGTGGCCGCGCGCGCACCCGGGGCCAAGGAGCGGGCCACCGCTGCCCACTACGTGGGCCAGCTGCCCCTGTGGCTGACGACCCAGCAATTTTGGTCCGTCTTCCGCTGGGACGGCGAAGGGCTGGCGCACATCGTCCAGTTTTCCCTGGAGGAGCGCCTGCGCCGCACCTTGCAGACCCGCTTTGGCTTGGCGGCCGGCTGAGGCATGACCGGGCCGGTGCCTGGCGCATGCTATGGCCAAACGACACCCGCGAGGGAGGAATCCGATTGGCCAACGTGACCCAGCACGAGGCCGCCGAGCTGTGGGAGATGGTGCGCGACCACCATTTGCTGGCGGCCAAAATGCAGTGGCTGGCCCAGAGCGTGCAGGACGCTTCTTTGCGCCAGACGCTCCAGCACAACGCCCAACGGTGCCAGCAGGCCGCCCAGCAGCTGGACGGCTTTCTGCACCAGGCCATGGCCCCAGGCCAACAGGCCCAGGCCCACGGTTTTGGGCAAGCGTGGCCGGGCAACCAGCACACCTATCTTGGCGGGCAGAGCGGCTATGCGGCCGGCCAGCAAGGCGCCCACGCCATCGACATTTTCGCGGCCGGGGAATGCCTCAAAGAGTGCAAAGCCATGGCCGTTAAGTGCATGTGGGGCGCCACCGAGGCGTCGCAGCCGGCCCGGGGCTTCCTGCAGCAGTTGGCCGGCGAGCACCTGCACATGGCCGAGCAGTATTACCGGTGGCTGGAGCAGCGGGGGCTGTACGCTTCGCCCAAGGCCGACCCGCAGGCCATCCAGACCTACAACCAAAAGCTGCACCAGATCGCGCAGGCCGGCCAGCAAGTCGCCCAGCAAGCCCCGGCCGTCCTGGCGGCCAGCCAGGCCTATCACTCCACCACTGCGCCGGCTGCCTATGGACAGTCCCAATTCGGACAGCAGTACGGGCAACAATACGCTCAGCAATACGGGCAGTACCAGCCGGTGCACCAGAGCCAGCACGGCCAAAACCAGTGGGGCCAGCAGCAGTACGGCCAACCGTACCAGTACGAACAGCAAAGCGCCTACGCTCCCGCGCCTCCGCGCCACTGAGGGAGCTGGCAGCACCCAGCGGGCGGCCCTCGGGCCTACCGGTACATCCGGGGCCCGCCGGCCGCCCTCACGCCCGGGGGCCGGTCCCTGCGGCCGCCGGGCCGCCCGCCGCCGGGTAAACTTCCGGGTTCACCACATGCTGGGGCCGCCGCCCCGCCAGCACGTCCAGCACCGCCGCGACGGCGCCCTGGGCCATGCGGGCCACCGCCTCGCGGGTGCGGGCTCCCAGGTGCGGGGTGTGAATGACTTTCGGGTGGCCCACCAGGGGGTGGGTAGGGGCGGGCGGCTCCTCGGCAAAGACGTCCAGGGCCGCCCCCGCCAGCCGGCCTTCGTTCAGCGCTGCGAGCAGCGCCCCTTCATCCACCACGCCGCCCCGGGACGTGTTGATCAGCAGGGCGCCGGGCCGCATGAGGGACAGCTCCCGCGCCCCGATCAGATGGCGGGTGGCCGGCGTCAGGGGCACATGCACGCTGACCACATCGGCCTGGGCCAAGACCTCGTCCAAGGGCGCGAAGCGGAGGCCGAGGCGCGCTTCGGCGTCGGGCCGGCGCACGGGGTCGCAGTAGGTCACCGTCATCCCGACGGCCCGGGCCAGGCGGGCCACCTCGAGCCCGATGCGGCCCGCGCCGATGAGGCCCAACTCCTTGCCCCGGAGCTCCATGCCTACCGGGCGCTCCCACCGTCCCTGCCGGACCCCGTCGTGGGCCGCGGGGATGTGGCGGGCCAGGGCCAGCATCAACGCCAGGGTGAGCTCGGCCACGGCCACATCATTGGCGCCCGGGGTGTTGCAGACAACGATGCCCCGCTCCGTGGCTGCGGCCACGTCCACGTTATCGGTGCCAGCCCCATAGCGGGCGATGACCCGCAAGCCGGGACCGGCCCGGTCCATAACCGCGGCGGTGACCGGCTCGGTGCTGACGATGAGCCCCCGCGCTCCCGCGGCCAGCGCCGCGAGCTCCGCTTCCCCCAACAGGCGGCCGGCGGCGTTGACCCGCACCTCATAGCCGGCCGCCCGCAGCGGCTCCAAGTGGCGGGGCGCCTGGACCAGGCTCGTGGGGGTCACCACGATAAGGCCCCTCATGGGCGACTCCCTTCCCCAACGGCGGCAAACAGGCTGCCGGCCTGCTCCAGCAGGCGCACGTAGCGCTCCACCAGGGGCTGGTACGCCCGGTGCAGGTCCGGCCGGGGTTCGGTGCGGGCCGTGGCATGCACAAACCGGCGCGCGGCCGCCTTGACGTCATCAAAGGCTCCCACCGCCCGGCCCGCGATGATGGCCGCGCCCAGCACCGACCCTTCCGAACGGTTGAGGTCCACGTAAGGCAGCCCCAGCACGTCGGCCTTGATCTGCTTCCAGACCGGGCTGGCCGCGCCCCCGCCCACGATGCGCACTTCCTGGAATTCCAGGTCGGGGAACTGCGCCTGCTCTACCCGCAGGTAGTAAGCGTACTCGTAGGCCACCGCCTCCAGGATGGCGCGGTAGAAATGGGCCGTGCCGTGGTTCCAGGTAAAGCCCAGCCACAGGCCTTGCAGCGCTGGATCGTTGGGGCACACCCGCCCGCCCAGGTGGGGCAAGAACAGCAGGCCGTCGGAGCCCGGCGCCACCTGGGCAGCCAGTTCGTCCAGCCAATCGTAAGCCCGCCGGCCCGGGGGCGGCGGCGGCGCGCACTGGTCCCGGAACCAGCGCACGTTGAGGCCGCCGCCATTGATGTAGGCCAGGGCGTACCACATGTCCTCGTTCACCGTGCGGGCGGTGAACAGCGTCCCGTGCTCCACATCGGGGCGAAAATCGTGCACCCCGATGGCGCACACCGCCGCGGTGCCCGCCACGTCCAGCACCCCGCCCGGGTCCACCAGTCCCGCCCCCAGCACCCCCGCGGTGGTGTCGCCCGCCCCCGCGGCGATGGGGATCCCCTCAAGGAGTCCGGTCTCCCGGGCCGCCTCCGGGCCCACATGGCCGATAATGTCCCATGGCTTCACGATGCGGGGCAGCTTCTCCATGGGCACGCCAAACAGGTCGCACAACTCCTCGGACCACTGCAGGTTGGGGTTGTCGCTGAGGCAGGTGAAGTGCAGGTACGTGTAGTCCATAAAGGCCGCGTCCCCCCGCAGCCCCGCCATCCGGCCGGCCGCGTAGGCCGCGGGCATCACGAACTTGTCAATGCGGGCAAACACGTCGGGGTGCTGGTGTTTCCACCACAGAATCTTGGGCCCGTGGGTGTAGCTGGGATAACCTCCCGAAAGCTCCAAAATCCGGCGCTGGTGCCGCTGCATCTCCCGCATGTACGGGGCGCAGCGGGTGTCCAGCCAAGAATCGTACGGAATCGCGGGCCGCCACTGGGCATCCACCGCGGTGATGCCAGCCATCTGGCCTACCAAGGCCACGGCGGCCACATCGCCCCCGCGCACCCCCGCCTGCTCCAGGCACGCCCGGATGGTCCGCAAGACCGACGCGTACATCTCCTCGGGATCCTGCTCCACCCACCCGGGCCGCGGCCGGAGGAGCCTCGTCTCCTCGTAGGCCTGGGACACCAGGCGCCCTTCCAGGTCAAAGAGCGCGGCCTTGGTCCCCGTGGTGCCCAGGTCCACCCCGATGACATGCTGGCTGCCCATGGAGGGCCTCCCTCCCGCCGTGTTCGCCTTCCCCGACGGACGGCGCCCAGTTTTCCGCCGCGCCACACCCGTCCTGGACGTGTCCGGTTTCCCTAATGATTGTCAACGATGACCGGCTGGCCGTCCCGCTCCACCACCCGCACCCGGAAACCGGTTTCTTCGATGGAATGGTAGTCGTGGCCGGCCTGGGCGGGGTATACCGCGTAGAACACGAAGGGCTCAGGGCCCACGTTGACGGTGCGGTGGGCCCAATAGGGCGGCACGTAGGCCACGGTGCCCCTGCGCATCTCCAGGTGAGCCACCTGGCCGTCCCTGGTCTGCATCAGCAGATAGCCCCGCCCCCGCAGGCCAAAGTACACCTCGGCACATTCGCCCCGCTCGTGGTAGTGGCCCTTGGTCATGTAGTACTCATCGCCCACTTTGCCCGGGTAAATCACCGTGATGCTGTAAAGAAGCTGGCCCACCTCCTGGGGCACCTCGATCTCGTCCACCCGGTAAATCAAGGGATTTTCAGCCAGGCCGGCCTCGGTGGCGGTGGCGTCCGCGTAGAGCCCCTGCATGTCGCTGAGGTGGCGGGTGATGATGCGCCGCGGCTGCCACAAAAGCCCGTCCGCCAGGTCGATGTGGGCGCTCCAAGGCTGCATGAGCTGCGCCATGTGCGAAACCTCCTTGCGTGGTGCCTCCCGCCGGTGCGCCAAGCTGCCGGCGCTTCTCAGAGCAAGTCCATGCGGATGTGCTTCACCAGCAGGTACTCCTCCAGCCCGTAGGCGGACAGCTCCAGGCCGATGCCGCTCTCCTTCCAGCCGCCGTAGGGGTAGGGCACCTCGCCGCCCGACACGTTGTTGACCCCCACGGTGCCGCATTCGAGCCGCTCGGAAACCTCAAAGGCCGTCTTGAGATCCTGGGTGTACAAGTAGGCCACCAGCCCGTAGGGGCTGTCGTTGGCCAGGCGCACCGCTTCGTCCAGGTCGCGCACCTTCATGATGGGCGCCACGGGGCCAAAGGTCTCCTCCCGCATGACCCTCATGCCGTGGTGGCATTCCGTGAGCACGGTGGGCATGAAGAAGTACCCGCGCGCGTACTCCTCCCCTTCGGGCTCCTTGCCGCCGTACACCAGCTGGGCGCCCTTCTCCACCGCGTCCTGGACGTGGGCCCGGCACGTCTGCCGGCCGTCTTCGGTGGTCAGCGGGCCCAGATCGACTCCTTCCTCCAGCCCGTTGCCGATGCGCAGGCGGCGGGCTTCCTCCACCACCCGCTCCACAAAGGGCTCATACACGGCTTCATGGACGTAGATGCGGTTCACGGCGTTGCAGATCTGGCCCATGTTGCGGAAGGCCCGGTAAGCCGCGCCGTAGGCCGCCTGGTCCAGGTCCGCGTCGGGCGCGACGATGAGGGGGCACTGGCCGCCCAACTCCAGCGAGATGCGCTTGAGGCCGTCCGCGGCCATGCGCATGATGTCCTTGCCCGTTTCGGTCTGGCCCGTCATGGCGACCTTGCGGATCAGCGGATGCTGGACCATGGCCCGGCCCACCCGGCTGCCCGATCCCATGACGATGTTGAGCGCGCCGGGCGGCAGGCCGGCTTCCTCCAGGCAGGCCAAGAACGCCGTCACCGCCAGGGGCGTGATGGAGGGCGGCTTGGCCACCACGGTGCAGCCCGCGGCCAGGGCCGGCGCCACCTTCCACGCCAGCAGCAGCACCGGGTAGTTCCACGGCCCGATGGCCGCCACCGGACCCACGGGCTGCTTGATGATGAGGCTGCGGCGGTTGGCCCGGTCGGTGGGGTAGATCTCCCCGTAGATGCGGCGAGCTTCCTCGGCATAGTACTCCAGCGCGTCCGCGGACGCGTCGATCTCACCTATGGCTTCCTTGAGGGGCTTGCCCTGCTCCATGGTGAGGAGCCGGCCCAGCTCCTCCCGGCGGCTGCGGGCCAGCCGCGCCGCTTCCCGCAGCACCCTGGCCCGCTCCTTGGGCGGGGCTCCGGCCCAGCCTGCAAACGCGTCGTGAGCCGCCCGGGCCGCCCGGTCCACGTCCTCCGCCGTTGCCGCGGGCACCGCGCCGATGACCTCGCCGGTGGCCGGGTTGACGACCTCGATCTGTCCTCCGTCCGCCGCCGCCACCCACTGCCCGTTAATCAGCATGTGCGCGGGTACGTTCATCCTTGATCCCTCCCACGATCCTCTGTCGCTTCCGAATCCATTCCGCCCGGCACCAGCTGCACGCGGATGTGGCGGGCCCGGCCGGCCTCGGCGAAGGCCCGCTCCGCTTCGTCCAAGGAAAACCGCCCGGTGGCCAGCCGCGCCGCGTCCAACCGGCCCGCGGCCAACAGGTCCAGCACCCGCCGCAGCTGCACCAGACTGGCCCCGGTGGTGCCCGTGACGGTGACTTGCCCGTAGTGCACGTGGTTGCCCGGCACCGCCACCGCGTCCTGGCCCGCCGGGAAGCCGGCGAACAGGTTCACCCGGCCCTTGCGGGCCGCCCAGGCCACGGCCCGGGATGCGAGATCCGCCGCCGGCACCGTGACCACCACCACGTCGGCCCCACGGCCGCCCGTCCACTCCTGCACCTGCGCGTCGAGATGGGCGGCGCCGTCTTGCAGCACCCCGTCGGCGCCCAGGGCCAGGCCCCGCTCCAGCCGCTCCCGGGTGCGGCCTACCAGGAGAATCCGGCCCGCGCCCAGGGCCCGCCCCATCACCACGTGCATGAGGCCCATGCTGCCCGCGCCCACCACCACCAGCGTTTCGCCCGGCTCCAAACGGCAGGCCGCCAGGGAGTTGTAGCAGCAGGCCAGGGGCTCAAACAGGGCGGCTTCGGCATACCCCAAGCCCGGGGGCAAGGGGATGACGTTGCCGGCCCGCACCGCGCGCGCCGGCACCCGCATGTACTCCGCCATGCCGCCGTCCAGGGAAATGCCAAAGGCTTCGTAGTCGGGGCACAGCTGCACGTCGCCCACCAGGCAGTGGGGACACCGGCTGCAGCCGATGTTGGGCCCTATGGCCACCCGCTGGCCCACCTGGAAACCCGTGCCGTCCCCGGCCACCGCCGCCACCTGCCCCACCACCTCGTGGCCCAGGATCCGCGGTCCGCTGCCCGGCGCGATCTTGAAGTGGCCCCGGGCCAGGATCTTGCGATCGGTGGCGCAGATGCCCGCCGCGCCCACCCGCACCAGGAGGTCCCCGGGCGCCAGGGTAGGCAGCGGCACGTCTTCTGCCCGCAAGTCGCCGGGCCCGTAGAAGCGCACCGCCCGCATGCGTTCAGGCAACATCGCCGGTCGCATCCCCCTGGACTGCCATGGGCAAGTCCACGGGCCGGCCGGTGCGCAGCGATTGGATGGCGGCCAGGGCCGCCTCCAAGGCCCGGCGGCCGTCTTCGCCGGTGACCTCCGGCGTCGCCCGCCCCAGGATGCAGTCCACGAAGTGGCGGTCTTCGGCCAGGTAGCCTTCGCGGAACCGGTCCCGCCAGCTGGAAAAGTTGGGCTGGACCAGCCCCTGCTCCCGGGTGACCACCCCGGTGGCCATGCTGCGCACGTCGCCCACAAACAGCACGCCCCGGGTGCCCAGGATCTCCATGCGGGCGTCGTAGCCGTATTCCACGGGACAGCTGCCGTCGATGGTCACCAGCACCCCGCCTTCCAGGCGGGCCGTGACAATGATGTTGTCATAAAAGGCGGGCTGCTCGTTCAAGACGTGGCGGGCCTTGAGGCAGGCGGCCTCGGCGTAGATGCGGGTAAACTCCCGCCCCGTCAGCCAGCGCACCGCGTCAAAGTCGTGGCTGTTGACCTCGGCCACCATCCCCAGGCTCAAGGATTCGTCCCAAGCCCAGGGGGGCGGCAGCCCCGGCCCCCGGGTCAATGAGCGCACTTGCATAAGCTCCCCGATGGTCCCCTCGTGGATCTGCTGGCGGGCGGCCCGGAACTCGGGGCTGAAGCGGCGCATGAAGGCCATCTGCAGGTGCACCCCGGCCTCCCGGGCCGCGGCGATCATGCGGTCCGCCGCGGCCAGCGTCAGGGCCATGGGCTTTTCGCACAAGATGTGCTTGCCCGCGCGGGCAGCCTTGACAGCCAGCTCTTCGTGGGTAAAGGTGGGCGTCGTAATGACCACGCCGTCCACGGCCGGATCCTCCAGGACCGCGTCTACGTCCGTCCACGCCCGCTCCAGCTCCAACTCCTGGGCGGCTTCGGCCGCGGTATGGGGATCCGTGTCCACGATGGCCACCAGCGCGGCGTCGGGAATGTGATAGCGGAAGTTGCGGGCGTGGACCCGGCCGGCCCGCCCGCCGCCGATGACCGCGATGCCCACCGGCTTGCGTCGCGTCAACTTCCGTCATCCTTTCTAAGACCTGATGATCGGGGTCAGTGGCCAAACCGGCGCCGGCGCCACTGGTCAAACACCACGACGCCCACGATGATGGCGCCCATAATGACCCGCTGCCAGAAGGCCGACACGTTCATCAAGTTCAGCCCGTTGTTGAGGACGCCCATGATGAGCACGCCGATGATGGTGCCGCCCACGCCGCCCTCACCACCAAACAGGTTGGTGCCGCCGATGACCACCGCGGCGATGGAGTGCAGCTCCGCGCCTTCGGCCATCAAGGCGTTGGCCGAGTTGAGCCGCCCGGTGAGGACCAGGCCCGCCACGCCCGCCATCAGGCCGGAGAAGGTGTACACTGCGATCTTGGTGCGGTCCACGTTGATGCCGGAAACCCGGGCCGCTTCCCGGTTGCCCCCCACCGCATACACGGCCCGGCCGAGGCCGGTGTAGCGCAGCAGAAACCACCCCAACGCCACGGCGAGGGCTGCCACGATGGCAGGCACGGGCACCCCTGCCACCAGGCCGCTGCCCAGCCAAATGAGCTGCTCGGGCAGGCCGGCCCGCAAGGTCAGCGCGGTCAGGTGGGACGGCACCGGCAAGCCGTCGGTGACGATCAAGGCCAGGCCCCTGGCCACGGACATCATGCCGATGGTGGCGATGAAGTCGGGAATGCGGCCCTTCGATATGACGACGCCGTTGACGAGGCCGCACAAGCCCCCCACCACCAGGGCCGCGAGCATACCCAGCCACACGTTCCACTCCCAGTAGGCCATGGCTACCGCCCCGATGGAGGCGGACAGGGCCAAGATCGCGCCCACCGAAAGGTCGATGCCGGCCGACAGGATGACCACCGTCTGCCCTACGGCGAGGATGGCGTTGATGGACACCTGCCGCAGGACGTTCATCAAGTTGCCAAAGGTGAGGAAGTGGGGCGATCCCACCGCGAGATACAACACCAAGGCGGCCAACGCGATGACCGGGCCCCCCCGCATCACCCAGGACCAGCGGCTGCGGGCCGGCCCGCGGGCCTCCGCCGCCAGCGGGGGACTGTCCTGGACGTGGGCCTCGCTCACCTTGCTCACGCGGGCACCTCCAATCCGCTTGCCACAGACATGAGGGACTCCTCCGTCGCTTCCTCCACCGGCAGGTCCACCACGATCCGGCCCCGGTACATCACCGCTACCCGGTCGCAGACGGCCAGCACTTCCCGGGGCTCCGAGGAGATGAGCAAAATTCCCGCGCCCTCCGCGGCCAGCTGCCGCACGATCTCGTAGACCTCGGCCTTGGCGCCGACGTCGATGCCGCGGGTGGGTTCATCCAGGATCAGCACCCGCGCGCCGGTGCACAGCCATTTGGCCAGCACCACCTTTTGCTGGTTGCCGCCGCTGAAAAAGCGCACCTGCCGGCGGGGATCCGGCGGCCGCACCCGCAGCCGCTGCACGTACTCCTCCGACGCCCGCGCCTCCCGGCGCCGGCGCAGGAAGCCCCACTGGGTAAAGCGCTGCAGGCTGGCCAGGGTGACGTTTTCCGCCACCGTCAAGGGGTACACCAAACCTTGCCGGCGGTCTTCGGTGACAAAGGCCAGCCCCGCGCGGATCGCGTCCCCGGGCGAGCGTATCGCCACCGGCCGTCCCTCCACCAGGACCTGCCCCTTCTCGATCGGGTCCAGGCCAAAGAGGGCCCGGGCCAGCTCGGTGCGGCCCGCGCCGATGAGTCCAAACAGGCCCACCACCTCGCCCCGGCCCACCGTCAGCGTCACGTCCCGCAGCCCCGTGGGCGTCGCCAGCTCCCGGACCTCCAGCACAGGCGCGCCGGTGCCGGCGGCACCGCGGGCAAAGCGGTCCTGCACGTCCCGCCCCACCATCATGCGCACCAGGTCGGGCTCGGTCACTTGGGCCATGGGCATGGTGGCAATGCGCTGGCCGTCCCGCAGCACCGTAACCCGGTGGGCGATGCGCCGCACCTCCGCCAGCCGGTGGGAAACGTAGATAATGCCCACGCCCCGGCTGCGCAAACGCTCAATGAGGGCAAACAGCCGCTCCACCTCATGGTCCGACAGCGCGGAAGTGGGCTCATCCAACAGCAGGATTTTGGGATTCCACGTGAGGACGCGGGCAATCTCGACCAGCTGCTGCTCGGCCACCCGCAGCCGGTGCACGGGCCACCACGGATCGAGGTCGTGCAAATCGAGATCCCGCAGCACTTCCCTGGCGCGGGCGCCCGTGGCTTCCCAGTCGATGACGCCGCCCCGGCGGCGGGGATGGCGGCCCAAGAAGATGTTTTCCGCAATGCTCAAGCTGGGGATGAGGCTGAGCTCCTGGTGCACGGTGCTGATGCCCAGGGCCTGCGCGTGCTGGGGCGAGGCGATGGCGGTGGCCTGCCCGTCCAGGTAAATGCGTCCCTCGTCCGGGGCCAGGGCGCCGCTGATGATCTTCATCAAGGTGGATTTGCCGGCGCCGTTCTCCCCCAGCAGCGCGTGAACCTCGCCCGCCTTCAGTTCAAAGTCGACCCCTTTGAGGGCCACCACGCCAGGAAACCGTTTGACAATGCCTTCCATCTTGAGCAGCAGCCGGCTCATGGCCTTCCCACCCCTGGCTCCTGGTCCTGCGGCCGTCAGCGGGCCGTGTACCCGCCGTCCACCGCCAGCACCGCCCCGGTCGCGTAGGCCGACTCGTCCGCGGCCAGGTGCACGATGGACGCGGCGATTTCCTCGGGGCGCCCCAGACGGTTCATGGGCCGGGCTTCCTCCAGGGCCCGGCGCGCAGCCGCAGGGTCCGCCTCCCGGTTGACGGCCTCCTCCACCAGGGGCGTCCAGGTGGTGCCCGGGCAAACGCAGTTGACCCGAATTCCGTAGGGCGCCAGCTCCACCGCGAGACTGCGCGTGAGCGAGATCATCCCGGCCTTGGAGACGTTGTAGGCCAGCTGGCCCGGGATGCCCACCAGCCCCGCTTCCGACGAAACGTTGACAATGACGCCGCCCCGGCCCGCCCGCAGCAGCTCCTGCACAAAGCGCCGGGCGCACAAGAACGCGCCCGTCAGGTTCACCCGCAGGATGCGCTCCCAGTCGGCCAGGCTCGTATCCTGCACCGGCGCCTTCAGGTAAATGCCGGCGTTGTTGACCAGCACGTCCACCTGCCCAAAGCGTTCCACGGCCTCCCGGAAGATGCGCTCCACGTCGGCCTCCTGGCCCACGTCGGCGGCCACGGCCAGGCCCTGACCGCCCGCCGCTTCGATCTCCCGGATGCACTCGCCGACCCGCTGGGGCGTCAGGCCGACGCCCACCACCCGCGCCCCTTCCCGGGCCATGGCCACGGCGGCGGCTCGGCCGATGCCGGCGCCGGCGCCCGTCACCACGGCCACCTTTCCCGCCAGGCGCAAGGCTGCCACCTCCTGCCACTGCCTCGGTTTCTTCATCCAACGCACCGATCAACCCCGGGCCGGTCAACTGTCGCCAGCTGAAGCCGCGCGCAGGTTCCAGACGAAAGAGGCGGCCAAGGAGCCGCCCAGGGGCGGCCGGGGCTCGTACGCCGGGCTCCCGGCCGCTCCCGGGCTGGCCACCGTCACCGGCGGGCCAGGGCCTCGGCCTTGATGGCCTCCCAGTCGATGGGCTCCAGCGCCGGCTCGGGATAGAACAAGTGCGCGTTGCCGGCGTGGACGGTGCGGGGACGGATGTCAAAGAACTGCGGCACATCCAGGCCCAGGGCCAGCCGCACCGCGAACTTGGTGCCGTACCAGCCCCACTCGGGGAAGCCGTGCCACGTCTCCGCCATCAGGCGTCCCTCACGGATCCGGGCCACCGACTCGGGGGTCACGTCGTTGGTGAAGATCTTGACTTCATCCTGGCGGCCGGCGGCCTCCACGGCCAGCATGGCACCGAGGCCCATTTCGTTGGAGGCTGCCCAAATGAAGTCGAGGGTTCCTGGGGGATTTGCCGAAAGAAAGTCTTCAGCCGCGCGGATTCCCTTCTCCCGGTTCCAGTCGGCGGGCAGCACTCCGACGATCTCGATCCCCGGGAACTGATCGATCACGGAGTGGAACCCGTTGAGACGGGCCGTAGAGAAGAATCCGCCGGCTACCCCTTCGATGATCGCGCCGCGGGCCCGGATGCCGGCCCGGTCCGCCTCCGACAGGCCGCTGTAGAGGTTCTCCCACCACTCCAGGTCGAGGTACGTTTCCACGGGCACATCCACCCGCGTCCCCTCGCCCAGCACGCCCGGCCCGCCGAAGTAGTCCACCAGCGAGTAGGCGGTCACGGCCGCGGCCACCGCGTTGTCGAAACCGATGTAGGAGGCCACGTCCACGCCTTCGATGGGCTCCAGCAGGTTGACGACGATGACGGGGATGCCGGCTTCATTGGCCTGCCGGAGGGTAGGCCGGATGACCTCCACCTCGATGGGGGACACGGCAATGACGTCCACCCGCCGCTGGATGAAGTCTTCCAAGATGGCCACCTGATCCGCGAAGGCCACGTGGGTTGCCGGGGACCGGGTAATGATCTCCACGTTGAGGCCATGCTTCTTGGCGTCTTCCGCAGCCGCCTCAAAGAAGTCCGTCGCGGTCTTGAACACGCCGGTGATATCCGGAGGCGCCCAGCCGATGACGATCCGGGAGGGCAGCTGGGCGGCTGCCGCCCCGCTGAACACGGTCAGGGCCAAAGCGACGACGACCAACAGGGCCATGCCCCTCCGCCACGAAGCCTGGAACACCCTCATAACCCTCCTTGAAAAGTTGTGTCTTGATTTCAAAACGTGCTCCCGACGACAACGCCACGACGCCGGCTGGCTGCAACCTCGCTTCCCCCCGCATCCCCCCTTAGCGGGACTGGCTTCCCGCGCGCTGGTTAACCACGAGGTTGCTGGGCGGCAAGTCGATGGTCCCGGCTGAACCGGGCAAGCCCCGCTCCCCCGTGGTGCGGATCAGCTCCACCTCCAGCATGCTGCGATCCCCGCGGTGCTTGGCCTCGTAATACTCCACGGCCCGGCCGTTGGCCATGTACGTGATGCTGCGCAGGTACAGCAAGGGCGCGCCGGGTTTGATGCCCAGCAGCTGCGCGTCGGACTCGGTGGCCGCGATGGCCTCCAGCATGCGGCGCCCGCGGGCCAACTGGATCCCGTACTTTTCCTCCATCACCTGGTAAAGCGACTGGTTGGTCAGGTCCTCGTGGGCAAGACCAGGACACAAGCTGTGGGGAATGTAGGTGACCACCAGCAGCAGGGGCTCGTCCTCCACAAACCGCAGCCGCTCAATGCGGATAACCGGGGTGCCGACGGCGATGTCCAGGTAGCCGGCCACCGTCTGCGGCGCGGGAATGACCGACTGGGACAAGACTTTGGTGACCGGGACCAGACCCCGGCGCACCAGGTCCTCGTGGAAACCGGTGAGGCGCTGCACGAGGCTGCCGGCAATCTTGGGCTTGGCCACGAAGGTGCCGCGGCCCTTTTGCTTGCACAAGTAGCCTTCGGCCACCAGCTCGCCCAGGGCCTGGCGCACCACCGTCCGGCTCACCCCAAACATCTCGCACAGCTGGGGCTCCGACGGGATTTGGCTGCCCGGCGGCCAGTGGCCTTTTTGAATCTGGTCTTTGATGATCTCCTTGAGTTGGTAGTAATACGGCACGGGGCTGGCCCGGTTGATGGCTTCCGGTGCGCCAGCGGCGGCCGCCGGGTCCGTGGTCGTCATGCCGCACTCTCCCATCCCTTTGAGAATGGCCCCCGCCCATTCCCGGCGCGATGATGGTCCCCAACGGATGGACATCCAGGCGTCAACCGGGCCGGTGCGCCCCCGCGGGCGCTGCGCCGGGGCCAGCGGGTATCCTGGCATGCCGTCCTCCTGTAATTACATCATACTCACCTGATCATTCTTGTGCAACCAATTTTTATGATGGTGATGCACGTTTAATGCCGAGCCTGCATCAAACAGGAATTTTCTGCTCATCTCCCGGCTTTTCCGGCCGCCGAGCGCCGCCCTGGGGCCAGATCCCCTAGCCAGGGCCTCCGGAACCGTGTAGGATGGAAGCAGCAAGTGGCACGATCCAGAAAGCGCGGGTGGATCCCCATGCCTCAACACAACGGCGTCTACGACAGTGTCCTGGAGCTCATCGGGGGCACGCCCCTGGTGCGGCTGCGCCATTTTGACGGCCTGGACCGGGTGCAGCTCTATGCCAAGCTGGAGTTTTTGAACCCCGGCGGCAGCGTCAAAGACCGCATCGGCCCCTACCTGCTGGCGGCCGCGGAAGCATCGGGCCAGCTCAAGCCCGGCGGCGTCGTCATCGAGCCCCCCGCCGGCAACACCGGCATCGGGCTCGCCCTCGCGGCCCGGCAGAAAGGGTACCGCGTCATCGTCGTCGTGCCTGAGCATTTTTCCAAGGAGAAGCAAGCCCTCATGGCCGCGCTGGGCGCGGAAATCGTCAACACGCCCCGGTCCGCCGGCATGGCCGGCGCCATTGAGAAAGCCCGTGAGCTGGCCGCGGAGCTGGGGGGCTATGTGCCCCAGCAGTTCGCCAACCCCGCCAACCCCCAAGCCCACTACGAGACCACGGGACCGGAGATCTACCGCCAGCTCCAAGGCCGCGTGGATGTGTTCGTGGCCGGCGTGGGCTCCGGCGGCACCTTCACCGGCGTGGCCCGCTACTTGAAAGAGCGCCTGCCCCACGTCAAGGCGGTGGCCGTAGAGCCGGAAGGCTCTATCCTGCAGGGCGGCCAGCCCGGGCCTCACCGCACCGAAGGCATCGGGGTGGAATTCATCCCGGACACGCTGGACACGTCCCTCATCGATCAGGTGTACACCGTCCTGGATGACGACGCCTTTGCCATGGTCAAAGAGCTGGCCCGCCGGGAAGGGCTTTTGGTGGGCAGCTCCGCGGGCGCGGCCTTCTACGCGGCTTATCAAGAGGCCCTGAAGGCGCCCGACGGCGCCACCATCGTCACCATCTTCCCCGACGGCAGCGACCGCTACTTGAGCAAGGACATTTACGGAGGGTGATCAGCCCATGCACAGCCACGGGCCTCAGGGGAGCCCGCCCCGCCCGGCCATGCGCCCCCGCACGCTGATGGTGCACGGAGGCCACGGCCCCGACCCCCACACCGGCGCCGTCAACGTGCCCGTCTATCTGTCGTCCACCTTTGCCCAGGAACAGCCGGGGGTCCCCAAAGGCTACGAGTACGCCCGCACGGGCAACCCGACCCGGGAGGCCGTCGAGCGCCACATCGCCGCCTTGGAAGGCGGCGTGCGGGGCTTGGCCTTCGCCTCGGGGCTGGCGGCCGAGACCACGGTGTTGAGCCTGCTCAGCGCGGGCGATCACGTCATCGTGGGCGACGACGTCTACGGGGGCACCTACCGCCTCATGGCCCAGGTGTTCTCCCGGCTGGGCCTGTCGGCCACCTTTGCCGACACCGCGGACATCGATGCCTTCGCCGCGGCCTTTCGCCCCGAAACCCGCATGGTGATCATGGAGTCGCTGACCAATCCTTTGATGAAGGTTTCGGATCTGGAGCGGGTGGCGGCCGTAACCCACGCCCACGGGGCGCTGCTGGTGGTGGACAACACTTTCCTGACGCCCTACTTTCAACGGCCCCTCCTTCTGGGCGCCGACATCGTCGTGCACAGCGCCACCAAGTATCTGGGCGGCCACTCCGATGTGGTCGCGGGCCTGGTGGTCGTCAAAGACGACGAGCTGGGCCAGCGCCTCCACTACCTGCAAAACGCCATGGGCGCCGTCTTGGGCGTGCAGGACAGCTACCTGCTCCTGCGGGGCATGAAAACGCTGGCGCTGCGCATGGAAGCCCACGCCGAAAATGCCCGCCGCCTGGCGGAATGGCTCCGCCAGCAGCCGTGGGTGAAACGGGTCTTGTACCCGGGGCTGCCCGATCACCCCGGACACGACATCTTGGCCCGCCAGGCCACGGGTTTCGGCGGCATGCTGTCCTTTGAGGCCGACACCGCGGCCCGGGCCCAGCGCATCGTGACGGGCACGCGGATCTTCGCGCTGGCGGAAAGCCTGGGCGGTGTGGAGAGCTTGATCTCCATTCCGGCCCGCATGACCCACGCGTCCATCCCCCCGGAGCGCCGGGCCGAGCTGGGCATCACCGACAGCCTGGTGCGGGTTTCGGTGGGGATCGAGGACGTGGAAGACCTCATCGCGGACCTGGACCAGGCCGCCAAGGCCCTTTGACCGGGCGGCTCCCGAGCGGGCCGGCGCGGTGCGGGAACGTATGACCGGGAAAGGGGACGGGAGGCCCATGCTGCCTGGCGGTACGCTGCAGGATCGCGTCGCCATCATCACGGGCGGCAGTTCAGGGCTGGGTCTGGCCATGGCCCGCCATTTCGGCCAGCTGGGCGCGGCGGTGGCCCTCGCGGCCCGCAACGGGGAGCGCCTGGACGCCGCGGTGCGGGAGCTGGAATCCCAAGGGATTGCCGCCCTGGGCGTCCCCACCGACGTGCGGGATCCGGCCCAGGTGGACCGGCTGCTGGCGGCGGCGCTGGAGCGGTTTCAACGGGTGGACATCCTGGTCAACAACGCGGCGGGCAACTTTGTCTGCCCTGCCCACGAGCTGAGCGTGGGCGGCTGGAACGCAGTGGTCAACATCGTCCTCAACGGCACCTTTTACTGCACCCGGGCCGTAGGCAGGCACTGGATCGAACAGGGCCGGCCCGGCAGCATCCTCAACATCGTCGCCACCTACGCCTGGACGGGCGGTCCCGGCACGGTGCACTCGGCCGCGGCCAAGGCCGGCGTGCTGGCCATGACCCGCACCCTGGCCGTGGAGTGGGCCCCGTACAGGATCCGGGTCAACGCCCTCGCGCCGGGCCCCATCGACAAGACCGGCGGCGCGGCCCAGCTGTGGCCCACTCAAGAGGCCGCGGAGCGCCTGCGATCCCACATCCCCCTGGGCCGGTTCGGCGAGCCCGAGGAAGTGGCCCACGCGGCCGCCTACCTGGTTTCCGACTACGCGAGCTTCATCACCGGCGAATGCCTGGTCATCGACGGCGGCGGGTGGCTGGGCCGCAACTTGTTTGTGGAGCGCACGCCCCGGGGCTGACGCGCCCGGCCCCCGCCCCTCGGGCGCCCCCCGGCCCCGGGAGGATGGCCGCCGGCGCGGCGCGCCGGGCCTGCGGGCGAGCGGCAGCACCGGCGCGACCTTGACACGGCCGCGGCCACAACCTATAATCGGTGGTAGTCAACAATCATTGTCAACTAACACTAGGTGGTCCCAAGATGCCCCACAGCCACACCCTGATCGAGCAGCTGCGGGAGCACGGGCTTAAGCTGACGCCGCAGCGGCACTTGATCTGCCAGCTTATCGAAACCACCCACGGCCACCCGACCGTGGAGGATTTGTACGAGAAGGCCACCGCGGTCATGCCGAGCATGTCCCTGAAAACGGTGTACACCACACTGTACGAGCTGGCCGGCCTGGGCGCCATCCGGCTGGTCAACGTGGGCACCGGCGGGTTCCGGGTGGAATCCAACTTGGACCCCCACTCGCACTTGGTCTGCCGGCGGTGCGGCAAGGTGATGGACGTGCCGGTGGACCCGGCGGCCACCGCGGATCTGTCGGTCTTGGAGCAGTACGACTTTGAGGTGGAGCACCGGGAGGTCATTTTCCGCGGCCTGTGCGGCGACTGCGCCCAGGCCGGGGCAAGGAGGGACCAGGGGCATGAGCGTCATTCATAACATCGGCAAGACGGAAAAGGCGGAGATGTACCTGAAGGCGATCCTCCTTTTGGGGTACGAGAACCCGCCGGTCACCGTCACCAAGATCGCCGAGTTCCTGGGGGTGTCGCCGGCCTCGGTTTCCGAGATGATGAAGCGCATGGAAGCCAACGAACTGGTTATCAACACCGGCACCGGCATCGTGTTGACGGAAACCGGCCTGCAGGACGCCCGTAAGCTGGTGCGGCGCATGCGCCTGGCCGAGCGGCTCCTCAGCGACATCCTCGGCCTGCCCCTGGACCAGGTGTACGAAGAGGCGTGCCGCCTGGAGCACGCCATTAGCGATGCCGTGGAGGAGCGCATCGCGGCGGTGTTGGGCGATCCCGACACCTGCCCCCACGGCCATCCCATCCCCCTGGCCCACGGGCGCGTCGACTGCCCGCTGGCCGATTCCCTGGCCGACATGCAGCCGGGCCAGAGTGTGGCCGTGGTCAGCCTTCCCGAGCGGGACCCGGAGCTCCTGCGCTACCTGGACGGCGTGGGCATCCGCCCGGGGGTGGAGCTGACCGTGGAAGACGTAGCCCCCTACAACGGCCCGCTGTTCCTCATCATCAACAACGAGCGCCAGGCGGTGGCCCGGGAGGCCCTGGAGCAGGTGCGGGTGCTCCCCCTCAACTGAACGGCCATGCCTAAGGTTATGGCCCGCGGCTATGGCCCCGGCTCCCGGTACACGGTCAGGCGGACGCAGCCCGGCCTGTCCGGGATGGCAAAGCGCACACCGTCCCCCATCCGCGGATCCGTGACGGGCTGCCCTGAGACGGGCGTGCCGTCTAAGAAGGCGTGGACCCGGGGCGCGCCCGGCCCGGCCGCCACATCCACCCAGCGGGGTCCGGCGGAGGCCGCGCCGTCTCCGCCAGGCGGCGGGACGTCCAACTGGAGGCCGTGGGGCGTCACCTGCAGCTGCCGCAGGCGGCCCTGGACGTTGGTGGCCAGGACGGGCCAGCCGTCCACCGTCAGGCGCAGCCAGCCGTCCTCCATGGCCACGTGGGCCATCCCGGCGGGGGTGCGGATGGGCCCCAGCGCCCCGGCCTCCGCCCCGCCGCCGTGGTGGATCTCCCACCCGTGCCACGGGGTGATGTCCATCACCTCGCACACCCCCAGCCACGGCAGGAGCGCTCCCCACGAGTAGAAGGGGTCTGAGTCGGGGCTGTCGCAGCCCTCGCCCGTGTCCGCGTTGTAGTTCTCGTGACAGTGGCGGTGGGTCTCCCATTCCCTCATGAACAGGCGCACGCTCTTCTCCGCCAGCTGGGCGGCGGCTCCGTCAAAACCGTACCGCCGCAGGCCGCAATAGGTCAGGAAGTTGAGGGGTCCCCAGATGCGGCCCCGCCAGTACACGTTGTCGGCGAAGGCCGGGTCGTCCCGCCGCACCGACGGCAATCCCCACAAGCCGCCAAACCCCTGGGGATCCTGGAGGTGGCGCTCCACCAGGGCCCGGGCCTGCTCGGGCGCGGCCGCGCCGGCCAACAGCGGATAAAAGCTGGTGGGCGCCAGGCTCTTGACGAACCGGCCGCTCCAGAGCCGGTTGGCGAAGGCCTCCCGCTCTTCGTCCCACAAGTGCTCCCGAATGAGGGTCTTGGTCCGCTGGGCCCGCTGCCGCACCCGGGCCGCGGTCTCGTGGTCGCCCAGGGCTTGCGCGATGTGCCCCAGCATTTCCCCTTCCAGCGCGAGCAGGCTGTTGAGGCCCACGTCCTCGCAGTCCAGGGTGCCGCTGGCCGGATTCCACGCGGCCTCGTCGTGGACGGGCGAATTGTCCATGCTGGATTCGTTCTTGGCGCCCAGCTTAGTGCCCCGGTACATGCCCCGCCCCACCGGCGAGCTGCCGTACTCCAGCAGGCCGTTGCCGTTGCCGTCCCGCCGCCGGTACCACCAATCGTAGTTGCGCAAAAGGGGCTCGTAGGCCAGCTCCAAGAAGGACCGGCTGCCGGTGCGCAAGTAGATGAGCCACGTGATGAAGGCCCCGATGGGCGGCTGGGAGCGGTCCACCCACCGGTCGCGGCGGGTCAAAAGGCACGGAATGTTGCCTTCGGGCGTGGCGCCGGCCAGCACGGCCTGCAGGTTTTCCCGGGCCAGCTGCTCGTCGAAGGCCGCGGACAATAGGGCGTGGTAAAACAGGTCGTCCATCCACACCCCAAAGCCGCCGAACTTCTCCCCTACCCACAGCCGGCTCAGGGCCGTGTAGGGGCGGCGGTTGACGGGATCCCACACGGTGTTCCAAGCCACCACGTCCCGCACCGCGTCCAGGGCGCCGGCGAACCGGCCCTCCTGGCGCGGCTGCCGGCAGCCGGGGCGCGGCACCGCCGCGGCAGGGGGCGGCGGGGCGCTGACCGCGCCCGCCCGCGGCGGTCCGGGCGGGGCTGGGGTTTGGCTCTCCTCCCGCCGGGCGGCCACCGTGGCCGTAAACGCCAGCCGGGGCGTCTCCTCCAGGTTGTAGCGCAGCACCGCGGTGCGGCCGGCGTGCCCGGCGGAGCCTGGGTAGAAGTAGCCGTGCTGGGCCAGTTCCTGGGCCAAGTCCGCGAGGCCGTCATGGAAGGTCACCAGGAGGGGCGGGCGCTGGCCCCGCACCTCCACGCGCACATCCGCCGTTTCCGTGTACACGGTGCCGGCCACCGGATCGTAGTGCCACCAGGCCGTCTCGGGCGCTCCCGGTCCGGCTCCCGCCGGGGCCGCCGCCAGCCGGGGCGACACTTCCAGGCACAAGAACAGCCAAAACCGCAGGCCCCACTCCCCCGTGGCCAAGGTCTGCCATTCCCCTACCACCGTGAAGGGGTCGGGCTTGCTGTAGGTGAGCACGAGGCGGGTGCCCGCGTGCTCCAGCTCAAGCTCCACACGGCTGCCGTCCACCGCGCGCGGACCCAAGCGCACTGTGCCCGCGGGAAAGGCGGTGAAACGCCCTTCCCGGTGGGAATAGGCCCGCACGCCCAGCCGCACGCCCAAGGGCAGGTAGATCATGTCCGCCGGATGGTCAGCATCCCACGTGTTCCACCAACGGGACAAAGGTACAGGCGCAGCCACGCCGCCTCTCCTCCTTCCTCCGCCGCCCGCGGCCCAGCGCGGGCCTGGCCGCCCGTCCCTCCCGCGGCGGCCGCCTCTTCCGCCGCCGGGCGCGGCCGCCCAGCCTCCTCAAGGGTTGCCGGGATCCTGCCTTCGCCCCAACGCGGCCAACACATCGGCCACCGTCGCCACCACCACCTGAGGCTCGTGGCGCGGGTACACGGTCTCCACCATGGCCCGGTGGGCTTCGGGCGACCCGCTGGCGGCGGCATCGGCCGCAATCACCACCCGGAAGCCCAGATCGACGGCGTCCAGGGCCGTGGCCAGCACGCAGGCATCGGTTTCCACACCGGCCAAGACCAGCGTGTCCGCGCCCAGCCGCACCAAGGCCTGGGCCATCGCGGGCACGGCAAAGGGGGAATACGTGGTCTTGTCCACCACCGCCGCGGGCGGCGCGTACCGGCGCAACGGCTCCACCAGGGCAAACCGGTCCCGGGGCATGCGGGCCAGGGTCACCGCCGCCCACCGCTGGTAGTACTGCCGCCACCACCCCGGGGCATCCTCGGGCCGGACGGGCGCCCAAAAGCGGGTGAAGATGACCCGCGCCGGGTCCCAGGCCACCAGCCGCTCTACTTTAGGCACGATGGCGTCAAACCCGGGCACTCGCCACGGCGTCGCGTCGTGGAACACCCCCTGCATGTCCACCACGACGATGGCGGTTTTTCTGGGCGCCAGGGTGAGGCCCGGGGCTCCCCTCCCGCCTGCCTGGGGCGCCGTGCTCCCGCTCACGGCTGCACCACCACCGTGTGGCTCGGAGACCACGCCACCCACACCGGGTCGCCCGCGGCCAGCGGCCGGTCGTCCCGGTTTTGCTCCATTACCTGGAACTCGTGCCCAAAGGCGGCCACCACGTACTTGATGGTCTTGCCCGAGTAGATCACCTGCTGCACCCGGGCCGCGAAGCCGTTGCCGGCGGGCTCGCCGGCGCCGGCGGGATCCCCGGCCCGCTGGCCCGCGCCCGGGGGCTCCTCGGCCGCCCCAGGCCTCCCGCCGTCCGGATCCGCAAGGGCCACCAGCCGCATGCGCTCGGGCCGGACGATAAGGGTGGCGGGCTGGCCTACCGGCGGCAGCGGGTGGGCCGTGCGCACCACCAGCCCGTACTCGGTGGCCACCTCTCCCGGCCGCCCCCCGCCCCCGGCCGCGGTCACCCGACCGGCAAAGAAGTTGGCATCGCCCAAAAATCCGGCCACAAACGCGGTCCGCGGCCGCTCGTACACGTCCGCCGGCGTGCCCACCTGCTCCACCTGCCCCTGGTTCATGATGGCGATGCGGTCGGCCAAGGTAAGGGCCTCCTCCTGGTCGTGGGTGACAAAGATGGCGGTGATGCCCACCTGCCGCTGGATCTGCTTGAGCTCCACCTGCATGGCTTCCCGCAGCCGCTTGTCCAGCGCGGCCAGGGGCTCATCCAGCAGCACCACCTTAGGGTTGGTGATGAGGGCCCGGGCCAGGGCCACCCGCTGCTGCTGGCCCCCCGACAGCTGGTGGGGCCGGCGGTTTTCCATCCCCGGCAGCCGCACCAGCTCCAGCATTTCCTGCACCCGCCGGCGGATCTCGGCCTTGGGCACTCCCCGCACCGACAGGCCAAAGGCCAGGTTGCCGTAGACCGTCATATGGGGAAACAGGGCGTACGACTGGAACACCATGCCGATGTCCCGCTGGTAGGGCGGCACCGCGTCCACCGCCTGGCCGCCGATGGTGATCCGGCCGCTGTCGGGCTTGAGAAAACCTGCGATGAGGCGCAGCACCGTGGTCTTGCCGCTGCCGCTGGGGCCCAACAGGGCAAAAAACTCGCCCTCTTCGATGGCCAAGGTCACGTCGTCGGCGGCCACCACATCCCCAAAGCGCTTGCAGACGTGTTCCAAGGTGACGGCGGGCATCGGTTTCCCTCACTTGTCCCCGGCGAAATTGTACAGCCGCGCCACCGCGAGCATCAGCCCCATGGAAACCACGATGATGATGGTGGACAGCGCGTTGATTTCGGGCGTCAGTCCCGTGCGGATGGCCGTGTAAATCTCCACGGGCAGGGTGGCCACGCCCGGCGCCGCGAGGAAATAGGACACGACGAACATGTCAAAGGACACGGTAAAGGCAAACAGGCCCGCGGCCACGACGCCGGGCAGGATCACGGGCACCGTCACCCGCAGGAACGTCTGCCACGGGTTGGCCCCCAGGCTGTAGGCGGCCTCCTCCAAGGTGCGGTCAAAGCCTTTGAGCCGGGCCCCCACCACCATCACCACATAGGGCAGGGACAGCGCCACGTGCCCCAGCAGCATCGCGTGCAGGCCCCGGCCGATGCCGACCCAGAAAAAGAAGATCAGCATGGCCGTGCCCAAAATGAGCCAGGGGATCGCGATGGGCGGCAACAGCAGCGCCTGCAAAAGGGCCTTGCCCCGAAACTCGTAGCGGTGAAAAGCCAAGGCCGCCAGCGTGCCCAAAAAGGTGGACACGACCATGGTGGCCGTGGCCAAGAGCACGCTGTTGAGGCCCGCCTGCAGGAGCCGCTGGTTGTGCAGCAAGCTGCGAAACCAGATCAGATCCCACTCGATGGGCAGGGTGTAGAGGCTGGAGCGGTTGAAGGCCATCAGCACCATGACGACGATGGGCAGGTACAAAAAGGCCAGCATGAGGGCCAAGTACGCCCGCCCCGCGACACCGCCCAGAAACCTCATGGCCGCCCGCCCCCTCCCGCCCTGCCGCCCCTTGCCTCCGCCGGATCCCGCCGGCCCGACCGCCTGCCCTGCCGCGGCTTGCGCCTCACACCAGCCGCCTGCCCCTCAGGAAAGGATAAAACACCGCCAACAGCAACAGCACCACCGCCAGCAAAATGAAGGAGAGGGCCGCGCCAAAGGGCCAGTTGAAGGCCTGCACAAACTGCTCCTCGATGACCGTGCCCAGCATGGTGCCGGCCCGGCCCCCCAGCACCCGCGGCTCCATGAACACACCGATGACAGGCACAAAAATCAGCACGACGCCCGCGATGACCCCCGGCAGGCTCAAGGGAAACACCACCCGGGCAAAGACCGTCCACGGCCGGGCGCCCAGGCTTTGGGCCGCCTCCAGCAGCCGCTCGTCGATGCTCTGCAGCGCCACGTAGGTGGTCAAGATCATATAGGGCAGGAACGCGTGCACAAGGCCAATGACGATGGCCGGGTAGGAAAACAGGAGATTCAGGGGCCCGGCGCCGGGAAACAGCCACTGAACCAGCCGATCCAGCACGCCGTCGCTGCGCAGCACGATGGTCCACGAGTACACCCGCACCAAGGAGTTGCTCCAAAAGGGAAGGATCACCAAAAGGAACAGGCTCTCCCGCCACCGCCCCTTGACGGTGCGGGCCAAGGCGTAGGCCGCGGGGTAGCCCAGCACCAGGCACCACGCGGTCACGTGCAGGCCCAGCTTGATGGAGCGCCACGTCAGCAGCGGGTAAAAGTCCAGCTCCCAAAAGGTGCGGTAGTGCTGCAGGGTGAGGGAGGCTTCCCGGCCGCCAAAGGGCACTTGGGTCAAGAAGCTGAAGTACAGCATGGCGGACAGGGGCAAGAACACCGCCAGCGTCAGCCACAGGTAAGCGGGCGCCGTCAAGCCCACGATGGACCAGGTCCGCCTGCCGTCCCGCACCAGGAAGCCTCCCCGCCGCCCTAACCGGCTGCGCCGGCTACAGGGTGAAGCGGAACTTCACCTCTTGCCACAGCTGGAGGTAGCGCACCCGCTGCTCCTCCGCAATGGGCTTCATGAAGACCAGCCGCTCCACCACCGCCGGGTCTGCCAGCACCTGGCGGTTGAAGCTGTCTTCCGGCAGCTGCGCCATGGCCGCGAGGTTCGCGGAGGCCGGCGCTCCCACCTCCGTGTCCCAGCGCACGTAAAACTCGGGGCTGAGCATGAAGTCGATCCACTTGTGGGCCAGCTCCCGGTTGGGCGCGTTCTTGGGGATGGCCCAGCCATCCAGCCACGCCATGGCCCCTTCCTGCGGGATGACGAACTCCACCGGCAGCCCGAAGAACTTCTGGGTCCGGGCCGCAGAGCCGCTCCAGTAGACGCCGATGTCAAAGGCGCCCGCGGCCAGGAAGCGGTTCCACTCATCTTCCGACGTCCACAACACCTGGATCTGGTCCTTAAGGGCCAGGAGCTTGTCGCGGATCGCGTTGAGATCGGTGGGGTTGTTGGGGTCCTGGCCTGTGGCCAGGGCCGCCAGCTGCACGCTGGTCAGGGAGTCGTCCCACCAGCCGACGCGCCCGGCAAATTGGGGATCCCACAAGGCCTGGATGGTATCGACGGGGCCTGCCACCCTCCCGGTGTGGTAGGCAAAGGAGGTCACGCCCCACGTCCAGGACACCGCGTACAGATCATCCCCGTCCATAAACTCGGGCACCCACTGCAGCGTGGGGTCCAGGTCCGCGAAGTTGGTGATCAAGGACGGGTCGATGGGCTCCAAGAGCCCCTCCCGGATGGCGATGGGCACATACACGGTGTTGGGCAGCACCACGTCGTAGACGCCGGGGCTGGTGCGCAGCTTGGTCAAGAGCTCTTCTTCGCTGCTGAAGTAGTCGTGGACGACCCGCACTCCGTACCGCTGCTCGAAGATTTCCACAGCCCACGGCTCATCGGACCCGTACCCTTGCCAGTTGAGGACATGCAGCGTCGGCTGGGCCGCCGCGCCGCCGGCCAAGAGCAGGACCACGAGGCACGCCGTGAGCGCACCGCGAAACCGGCCTCCCATCGTGGATCGCGCGCCTCCTTTATCGCGGAACAGGGATTCGCATGGGCTGTAACGGCAAACCTCCGGGGAGCGGCCGCCGGGCGGCCCTGCCAGGCCAAGCCCGTGCCGCCGCGCCCCGCCGGCCATGCCCCCATGGAGTGTGGCAAACTTCGCCCGGATGGCCCCCAAATCCTGCCCCTGTAAGGCGTTCCCTGGCCCGCCGCCCGGTGGCGCCGGCACCCCTGCCGGCATAGGATGCCGAGGGGCGCCCTCCGGCCTGCGCCCCGGATCCAGGGTCGCCGCCCGCACCGGCGGCCCCAGGCCGGCGGCGGACATCACGCCCAGGGGAGGGGGCATGCCATGGACCGCGGCCGCATCCGGCGGATGTTTCCGGGCGGGAACACATCGGAGGGCTTCTTCTCCTACTACGACCACATCATCGGCCCCGAGGCGCGGCGGGTCTTTGTCCTTAAGGGCGGCCCCGGAGCCGGCAAGTCCACCTTTTTGCACCGCATCGCGGCCGACATGGTGGCACGGGGCTTTGGGGTCGACCTGTACCACTGCGCGGCAGACCCCGCGTCCCTGGACGCGGTGACCATCCCCGCCCTGGGCGTGGCCCTGATAGACGGGACCGCTCCCCACGTGGTGGATCCCCGCTACCCGGGCTGCGGCGATGAAATCGTCGACCTGGGCCCGTACGGGGACAGTGCGCGCCTGGAGCACCAGCGTCCGGCCATCGTCGCCCTCACGGCCCAAGCAGCCCCGGCTTTCCAGCGGGCGTACCGGTTGCTCGCCGCGGCTCGCCACGTACAGGACGACTGGGAAGCGGCCAACACCCGGGCGCTGGACCCGGGTTGGGCCAACCGGCAAGTCGCCCGCGTCATCGCCGCGGCCACACAGGACCGGCCCGTGGCCGCCCGCCCGGGCCGGGTCCGCCGCCTCTTCGCCTCGGCCATCACGCCCGACGGCCCCCGCCACCACCTGGACACCTTGGCCGCTCCCATGTCCCGGGTCATCGTCGTCCGGGGCGAACCCGGGACCGGCAAAGCCACCCTTCTGTCCCTGGTGGTGCAGGCAGCCGTCCAGCGGGGCCTGGACGTAGAGGCTTTCCACTGCGCCTTCCGTCCCCGGGAAGTGGAGCATGTCCTCATCCCGGCCACCGGCGTGGCCGTCCTCACCTGCGAGCCGCCCCACGAGCACATCCCGCCCGGCGCCGAGATCATCGACATGGATGCGGGCCTGAAACCCGGCGCCCGCCGGGCCGCGGCCCGGCACCTGGCCCAGGCCCGGGCCCTTTTTCAGCAGCTTATGGAGGCGGCCATCGGCGCCCTCAAAGAGGCCCAGGCGGTGCACCGGGCCGTGGAGGCCTGCTACATCCCCCACATGGATTTCTCCGCCATCGAAGCCCGCCGCTTGCACATCCGGGATCGGCTCTTGGCCATGGCCGCCGGCAACGGCCGGCAGGCCGACGACGCCAGCTAGGACGGGCTCCCGGCCCGTTGCCTGCGATTCCCTCGAGGCGCAGTCCCTGGCGCGGTCGAAACAACGCACCAGGGCTTTGGCCACTGTGCTTCCGTGGGGGAACGGCATGCGGGCGCCAATGGGGGTGGACGGGCCGCGGCGGCCGGCCCGGCACCCCGTCATCACCTTATTCCTCGTGGCCGCGGGCTTGGCCGTCTCCTGGATGGCCGCCGGGTGTTCGCAACCGGTGGCGGGTGCCGGCGCGCCGGACAGCGCCGCGCCCCCCGTCCACCCGCCGCCGGGCCCCGCAGCGCCGCTGCGCTTGGCCACTTTCAACATTCGCTGGGGTTTGGGGGCTGACGGCGTCCGGGACCTGACGCGCACCGCCGCGGTGCTGCGGGCCATGGATGCGGACATCGTCCTGCTCAACGAAGTGGACGTCCACTGGCGCCGCAGCGGCAACAAGGACCAGCCCGCGTACCTGGCCCAGGCCGCCGGCTATCCCTACATGTACTTCGGCCCGGCGCTGCGCACGTGGGCGTCGGGGGGCCCCAGACTTTCCCTCTACGGCAATCTCCTGCTCAGCCGCTATCCCTTGCAGGACGCGCGCACCATCGCGCTGCCTACGGGGCCGGGCCGGGAGCCCCGGGCGGCGGTGGCGGCGCGGGTGGTGGTGGGCGGGCGCACCCTCACGGTGCTGGGCACCCACCTGGGCCTCAACCAGGCCGAGCGCCTGCTGCAGACGGCCCGCCTGCGGGAGCTGGCGGCCGGCCAGCCGGGACCCGTGGTGGTCATGGGCGACTTCAACGCCCGCCCCGGGGCGCCCGAGATCCAACAGCTCACCGCCGGCCCCGGCGGGCTGGTGGACACCCATCAGGTCGCGGGAGCGGGCCCCGGGCTCACCTTCCCCGCCGGCCAGCCCGCGGCCCGCATCGACTACGTCTTTGTCTCCCCGGATCTTGCGAGTCTGGTCCTGCGGGCCAGTCCCTGGCCCACCCTCGCCTCCGACCACCTGCCCGTCGTCGTGGACCTGGCCTGGCCCCAAGCCCCCTGATTTCTCTCCTTATGGGGCCCCGCCCGCGGCCGCCCGCCGGGCAATGGTCGCCGGCACGCCGGCAATGCCCCATCCGTCGGGGGACACCTCCAGGACGATGACCCGCACATCCTCCGGCGCCACCGCCAGCCGCCGGGTCACGACGTCGGTCAGCCGGGCGATGAGCTCCGCCTTTTGCTCGCTGGTCCTTCCCTGCATCATGTGGACGCGCACCATCACCATGCCGCGTCCCTCACTTTTCCTCACCCTCGCCCTGACCCTGGGCCCGCTCCTGGTCCATCATTTCCTTGATGATCAGCGAACCCAGGTTGGCCGCCGGCAGCCCGCGGAAAAGATACGCCAAGCCCACCACGGCCGTCAGCTCTTCCCACGTCGCGCCGGCGCGCCGGGCGGCGATGCCGTGCAGCCGGGCCGCGTCGGCCAGGGTCATCAGCAACATGCCAAAGAGCATGAGCTGTGCCGTCTTTACGTCAAAGCACGGGGGGTACATGAGCCGGCGGCGGATCTCCTCCTGCATCAACAGCGTCTCGGGATCCACCTCCGCCAGCACCTCCAACCGGGCGCCGGCCCGGGGCGGCATAAACCCGATGAGCTCCTCGTACCGGGCCCGCAGGGCCGCCAGATCCACCCGTTGCTCCACTCACCCGTCACTCCTTTTCGCCCGCAGGCAATGTTCACCGGCCCAAGCTCGGCAGCCACAGGGCCAGCTGGGGAAAGACCATCAAGAGGAACACCGTCAAGAAGAGGGGCACCAGGAAGGGCATCACGCCCCGAAAGACATCCCCCAGGGCAATGTCCGGCGCGATGTTCTTGATGACGTACACGTTGACGCCGACGGGCGGCGTGATGACGCCCATTTCCGCGGTCAGCACGATGAGGACCCCAAACCAAATGGGGTCGAACCCCAGACGCTCCACCACCGGAAACAGCACCGGCACCAAGAGCGTCACCAGGGCCATGGCGTCCATAAAAAACCCGCCCACAAACAGGATGAGGACCATGACCAGCAGGATCCCGCTGGGCGGCAGCGGCAGCCCTTCCACCCAGCCCGCGATGAGAAACGGGATCCGGGTCACGGCCATAAACCTCCCAAAGACGCTGGCCCCGGCGATCAAGGCCAGGATCATCACCGACGTCCGCAGCGCGTCCCGGGTTCCTTCGATGAGCATGGGCCAGGTGATGCGCCGGTTGAACAGTCCCACCAACAGGGCCCCGAAAGCGCCGATGGCGCCGGCCTGGGTGGGGCTGTACCAGCCGAAGAAGAGGCCTCCCACCACCAGCAGGAAGAGCGCGATGACCTGCCACGCGGCCGCCGCGGCCCGCAGCCGCTCGCCCCAGGGCGCCGGATCCGCCGGCGGCGCCAGCTCCGGGCGCCAGCGGGAGAGCAAGTATACCGTCGCGGCAAACATGGCCGTCAGCAAGAGCCCTGGCACGATGCCGGCGGTAAACAGCGCCCCGATGGGCTGCTGGGTCAAGAACGCGTAGACGAGGAACACCGTGCTGGGGGGGATCAAGATGCCCAGCGTCCCCGCCGCGGCCACGCTGCCGCTGGCCAGGGTCAGGTTGTAGCCGTAGCGGCGCATTTCGGGCAACGCGATCTTGCCCATGGTGGCCGCGGTGGCCGTGGTGGAGCCCGAGATGGAGGCGAAGCCGGCACACGCGAGGACCGTCGCCACGCTCAAGCCGCCCGGCATGGAGCCCACAAACCGGTGGGCCGCCGTGTAGAGCCGTTCGCCCATGCCGGCCATGAGCCCGTAGGAGCCCATGAGCACGAACATGGTGATGGCCGTGAGCCCATAGGAGGACAGCTGGGAAAAGAAGTCCCGCGCCAGGAGGCTGGCCGCCGCCTGGAAGGAGGTCAAGTGCGCAAAGCCGAGAAACCCGATGAGGGCCAATGAAAAGGCCACCGGCATGCGCAGCAGGAACAGGATCAGCAGGGCGGCGATGCCCATCAGCCCGACCTCGACCGGCGTCATGGCTCCTGCCGCTCCCCGGCCAGCGCGCGCCCCAGATCCGCCGCGAAAAAGAGCGCGGTGACGGCCGAGAGGACAGCCAGCGCGTAGGCAAAGGGATAGAAGGGAATGCGGGCGGTGGACGCGATCTGGCCCGAGGCCGCCAGCACCTTCCCGTACAGGTACGACTGCCACGACAGCAGGCCAAAGAGCAACAGGCCCAGCACGGCCACGAAGCCCTGCACGACCCGCTGGACGCCCTGGGGCAACCGCTCCACCACAAACTCCAGGGCCACATGGCGTCCGGCGAAGCAGGCCATGGCCATGCCGCCCGCGATGGCCACCAGCTGCGCGAAGCCTACCAGCTCCGTGGAGCCCCGCACCGGCCGCACGAAGACCTTGGCCCCGATGACGTCGATGACGGTCAAGACCATGATGAACAGCACTGCGTAGACGCCCACCGTTTCGGTGATGTGGGCGGCCCGCCGGGCGAAGCGCCGCAAAGCCATCCGCGCCATGCCTCCCCCTTGCTCAAAGGGACCGGTGCGGGCCCGATCCGGCTGTCGGACCCGCACCGCTCATCGCCCAGACTACAGGCAGTCCCGCCGCTACAGCCGCACGGAATCGGGTCCCGTCGGGGACTTGATCCCCAGGGCCTCCTGCTGCTGGGTCCAGTACTGGATGCGCTCCCGCACAAAGGCGATGCGCTCCCGCATCTCCTGCTCCGAGTGGCCCCGGGACACCATGGTTTGGATGTACTGCTCGATCACCTGGTCCGCGTAAGCCTGCCAGCGGGCCAGCTCCGCGTCGGACAGGGTGATGAACTCCATCCCCGCGTCGCGGGCGTACTCCCAGCCGATGATGTCGATGTCGTTCCACATCGTGGCCAGCTTCTCGCGGAATTCGCCCCGCAAGTACTCGGTGATGATGTCCCGCACATCGGCCGGCAGGGAGTTCCAGGCCGCCCGGTTGGCCACGATGTAGAAGGTGTATACCTGGCCGATGGGCCACACCTCGGTGATGTACTTGGTCACTTCGCCCAGGCGGAAGGTGACCACCGTTTCGTAAGGGATCATGAGCCCGTCGATGACCCGGCGGTTGACCGCGTCGTAGGCCTCAGGCATAGCGATGGGACGAGCCACGGCGCCCAAGGCTTCCACCAGTTGGGCGATGTAGCCGGTGCCCCGCAAGGTCAGCCCCCGAATGTCCTCCAGCTGCCGCACCGGGCGGTCCGCCGTCAGGATGACGTTGACGGGCGAGGAGTGGAGGGCCAGCACCACGGTGTCGTTCCACTCGGCCGGCTGGTACTTGTCATAAAACTCCTGCACCACCTGGTTGGCCACCCACGCGTTGGGGAAGCCCAGGGGCAAGTCCAAAAGCTCGGTTTCCATGAAGCGGCCAAAGGTGTAGCCCAGGTTGGAGAGGCCCAGGTGGGCGATGCCTTGCACGACGCCGTCGTAGATGTCCGGCGCGCCCAGCAGCGTCCCGCCCGGGTAATGCTCGATGACGACGCGGCCGCCCGTGAGGCGGTGGATGTCCTCGGCGAACTCGTCCACCAGCTGGCTCTGGCCCGCCGGCCCCGGGAAGAAGTTGGCAAACCGCAGCACCGTCTGGGCCATAGCGCCCTGGACCCCCAACAACAGCACGCCAACCGCCACTACCGTGACCCACCACGACATCCGCTTCACTGCCGCAAACCCCCTTCGTGCCCGTTAGCGCTTTTTGTCACTAATGGACTTGCCTGTCAATTCGTGGCAACCAGCAGACCGCGGGTGCCGGCGGGGGCGCCGCCGGCCGGGGCCGCGCCCTTGTGCGCAGGTGGAGCCGCCGTGCCGCGGGGTCCCCGCCGGGCCTGGTTACGCCGTCCGCTGCGCCGCCGCCACCTCGGGATGGGGCGTGCCGTAGGTGTAGAAGCTCTCGGGCAGCTTGCCGCCAAACCAGATGCTGCTGCGCTCCAGATCCACCTCGTTGGAGACGTCCCAGACCACCGTC
>DATGPV010000006.1:0-15204 GCA_035304545.1 Limnochordales bacterium
TCACGCCCATTGCCATTGAGGAAGGGCTGCGCTTTGCCATTCGGGAGGGCGGCCGCACGGTGGGTGCGGGCGTGGTGACCAAGATCCTGGAGTAAGGGCGGTCCTGGCCTGCGGGCACCGCCGGCCCGGTGGACGGGCAAGCAAGACCCCCGCGCAGGGGGTCTTTTCGTGTACCGGCGGCCGCGGGCGGGGGATGCTGCCGTCAAGCCCTTTGTATTGACACTCCCGGACGCGTGTGCTACATTGAATGAGTGACTTTTTCAGGGTAGGCTCCTGGGAGGTAGTCCCCGATGCGGGTAGGAATCAGCCTGGAATGCACCGAGTGCAAGAGCCGCAACTACCGGACCACCAAGAACCGGCGCAATGACCCGGATCGGATCGAGTTGCGCAAGTACTGCAAGCGCTGCCGGACCCACACTTTACATCGCGAGACCCGGTAGCTATAATGGGTGTGCGCTGGACACCGCAAGGGATGTGAATGTCCATGTCCGTACCGACCAAGACCGGCAAGGCGGCCGCGCCGCCCCTGGGGGAGCGGCTTGGACGCTACCTGCGGGAGGTGCGGGCCGAGCTGCGCAAGGTGGCCTGGCCCACCCGCAAGGAACTGGTGACCTACACGGTCGTGGTGCTGGTGACCGTCGGCATCGCGGCCGTGTTTCTCGGTGTGGTCGACATCATCGTGTCCGAGTTGTTGACGCTTATCGGCGCGTTGGGGAGGTGAGGAGTGGTCGGTCCCCTGGACCGAAGCTCCCAGCTCATGGAAAGGGATAAGACCGCCGAACTGGATGGAGCCCAAGAGGCCGCCGAATCCACTGAGAACAGCGTCCTCGACGAGGATGCCTCTCCGGACGTGCCCAACAAGCATTGGTATGTGATCCACACCTACTCGGGCTACGAGGACAAGGTCAAGACGAACCTGGAGCGCCGGGTCGAGTCCATGGGCATGCAGGACAAGATCTTTCGGGTTGTCCTGCCCAAGCGGGAGGAGCTGGACTGGAAGGGCGGCAAAAAGCGCGTCGTTCCCCGCAAGATCTTTCCCGGCTACCTGCTGGTGGAAATGGTCCTCAGCGATGACTCGTGGTATGTGGTGCGCAACACGCCTGGCGTGACCGGTTTCGTCGGTGCGGGCAACAAGCCGGTGCCCTTGGATGAAGCGGAAGTCAAGGCCATCATGCGCCAGATGGGCTACGACGACCCGCGGCCCAAGGTGGCCTTTGAGCGGGGTACCGAAGTGCGGGTCGTGTCCGGCCCCTTCGCCAACTTTACAGGCGTAGTGGACGAGATCAATCTGGAGCGGGGCAAGCTGCGGGTAATCTTGTCCATGTTTGGCCGGGAGACGCCGGTGGAGTTTGAGTTTAGCCAAGTGGAAAAGATCGATTGACCGACGGGGTGGAACGGGATGGCCAAGAAAGTCGCCGCGATCGTCAAGCTGCAAATTCCGGCCGGTAAAGCCACGCCGGCGCCGCCGGTGGGCCCGGCCTTGGGCCAGCACGGCGTCAACATTATGGAGTTCTGCAAGAGCTTTAACGAGCGCACGGCCGGCCAGGCGGGCACCATTATCCCGGTGGAGATCACCATCTATGAAGACCGGTCCTTCACCTTCATCACCAAGACGCCTCCGGCGGCGGTCCTGCTCAAGCAGGCCCTAGGCATCGAGAAGGGCTCGGCCGTCCCCAACCGGGAGAAGGTGGCCACCATCAGCCGGGACAAGGTCCGGGAGATCGCGGCCTTGAAGTTGCCCGACCTCAACGCCAACGACCTGGAGGCGGCCACCCGGATCATCGAAGGCACCGCCCGCAGCATGGGCATCGTGGTGACAGACTGAGCACAATCCGGTGGGAGGAGCCGTTGGGCTCCGCGAGCACCACAGGAGGGGAAAGCACGATGGCACGACGGGGCAAGTCGTATCAAGAGAAGGCGAAGCTGGTCGACCGCAGCCGGCTGTACTCGCCGGCGGAGGCGCTGGCCTTGGTCAAGCAGACCGCCCGGGCCAAGTTCGATGAGACCGTCGAGGTGGCCCTCAAGCTGGGCGTCGATCCGCGGCACGCGGACCAGCAGGTGCGGGGCACGGTGGTGCTGCCCCATGGCACCGGCCGTACCGTGCGGGTGGCGGTGTTTGCCAAGGGCGAGAAGGCCCGGGAGGCGGAAGCCGCCGGGGCCGACATCGTCGGCGCCGAGGACCTGGTGGAACGGGTGCAGCAGGGCCAGATCGACTTTGATGTGGCTATCGCGACACCGGATATGATGGGCGTCGTGGGCCGGCTGGGCCGCATCCTGGGCCCCCGGGGCCTGATGCCCAACCCCAAGACGGGTACCGTCACCTTTGAGGTGGAACGGGCCGTCAAGGAGTTCAAGGCGGGCAAGGTGGAGTTCCGCACCAACAAGGAAGGCGGCGTCCACGTGCCCATCGGCAAGGTAAGCTTTGACGAGGAGGCCCTCGCGGCCAATTTCCGCGCCCTCATGGACGCGATTATCAAGGCCAAGCCCGCCGCGGCCAAGGGGACGTACATCCGGAAGGTGGCCATCTCCAGCACCATGGGCCCCGGCATCCGGGTGCACCCCCAGGAAGCCGCGAGCTTCGTGGCCGAGCGCAGCGCGAGCTGACGGGCACAAGGGGCGGGCGCCGGGGGGAGCGATCAACCAACCAGCCCCCGGGCGTCCGGGCCCAGCGTAAGGACGGGAGAAGGATCTAGGGAAACACGGGCAAAAGGCAACAGCCCCGACCGAAGACAGCCGGTGTCCCCCGGGGACCTAAGGAGCGGCCGCCGCTCGCCGGCCGAGGTCAATCCCGAGCCAGCAGGCGACGTGCTGTCGCGCGCTTTCGGGCATGGCCTCCAGCCGGCTTCGGTCCGGGCTGGAGGCCCTTTGTGTTTCAGGCCGCTGGTGAGGAGGTGATGTGATGCCGAGACCCGAGAAGGTGGCGGCGGTGGAAGAAATCCGCGGGCAGCTGCAAGCGTCCAAGGCGGTGTTCGTCACCGACTACCGCGGCTTGACCGTCGCCGAGATGACGCGCCTGCGCCGCAAGCTGCGGGAGGCGGGGGCGGAGTACAAGGTCGTCAAGAATACCCTGACCCGCCTGGCCGCCGCGGAAACCGACGCCCAGGCGCTGGAACCCCTGCTGGTGGGGCCGACGGCGCTGGCCTTCGCCAAGGAGGACCCGGTGGCGGCGGCCAAAGCCCTCAACGAGTTTGTCCGGGAGTCCCGGGTCCTGGAGATCCGGGGCGGGGTGCTGGGCGGCAAACCCCTGAGCGTCCAGGACGTGCAGGCCCTGGCGGACCTGCCGCCCCGGGAAGTGCTGCTGGCCCAGGTGGTGGGCGGCTTCCAGGCCCCCATCGCCGGCTTTGTGTCGGTGCTGCAGGGCACCCTGCGCAAGCTGGTGTATGCCCTGGACGCGGTGCGCCAGCAAAAGGAGCAGGCCGCTTAAGCGCCGGGCGGCTGGCGCCGGGCCCGGGCCGCCCGGAGGCTGCCGGAGGGAGAAGGCCCGGCGCGACGCGGCGTTGATGTAGGCTGTGGGACTTGCGTGAGGAGGATGGAACGATGACCAAGGAGCAGATTTTGGAAGCCATCGAGCAGATGACGGTGCTGGAGCTGGCCGAGCTGGTCAAGGCGCTGGAGGAGAAGTTCGGCGTCTCGGCGGCCGCGCCCGTGGCCGTGGCCGCGGCAGTGCCGGGCGCCGCCGCGGCGGCACCCGCCGAGGCCGAGGAGAAGACGGAGTTTGACGTCATCCTGCAGTCGGCTGGCGACAAGAAGATTCAGGTGATCAAGGTGGTCCGGGAGCTGACCGGGCTGGGCCTCAAGGAGGCCAAGGACTTGGTGGACAGCGCTCCCAAGCCGATCAAGGAAGGCGTCTCCAAGGAGCAGGCCGAGGAGATCAAGCAGAAGCTGGAAGAGGCCGGCGCGACCGTCGAGATCAAGTAGTGGCCGGCGGGGCCATGGGCGGGCCGCGCTCCGGCCCGCCCGTGGCCGGCCGGTTTCCTGGCTCCCCACCTTGGCATTCACCGGCGCACATTTGTGCGTTGACACCACCCGCGCGCCGTGATAGAATCGGAGAGTGCCGAGTTTGATAATAGGCCGGAGTGTGCCCTGCGCGCGAACATCATCGGACACCGGTGGAATAGTCTTTGTGGCCCCAGATGATCCTATATACTGGCGCATAGTTTCCCTGTTTCCAGCCGGATAGCGAAGTGAGGTGGAGAGGTCTCTTTCTTGCCCACATGAGAAGGACCTGCTCAGCCTTGCTTCTTTGTGTTGTGAGGCCCGCCAGATCTTGTCAGAAGAGGTGAGGGGTTTGGACGTCGCGATTCGAGCGAAGCGGCGGGAGCGGCGCTCCTTCAGCAAGATCCCGGAGGTGCTGGACCTTCCGGATCTGATCGAGATCCAGCGCCGCTCGTACGAGTGGTTCCTCAAGGAAGGCCTGCTGGAGATGTTCCACGACATCTCCCCCATCCAGGACTTTACGGGGAATCTGGTGCTCGAATTCGTCAGCTACACCTTGGGGGAACCCAAGTACACCATCGAGGAATGCAAAGATCGCGATGCCACCTACGCTGCACCCCTGCGGGTCAAGGTGCGCCTGATCAATAAGGAAACGGGCGAGGTCAAGGAGCAGGAAGTCTTTATGGGGGACTTCCCGCTCATGACCGAAAACGGCACCTTCATCATCAACGGGGCCGAGCGGGTCATCGTCAGCCAGCTGGTGCGCTCACCGGGCGTCTACTATGACGAGAACGTGGACACCAGCGGCAAGCCGGTCTACACGGCCAGCCTTATCCCCAACCGCGGCGCGTGGCTGGAGTTTGAGGCGGCGGCCAACGACTGCATTTACGTGCGGGTGGACCGCACCCGCAAGCTGCCGGTGTCGGTGCTCTTGCGGGCCGTGGGCATCGTGTCCGACGCCAAGATCCTGGAAGTGCTGGGCGATGCCGAGCCGGTGCGGGTGACCCTGGAGCGGGACAACACCAGCACCGCGGAGGAGGCCCTGGTCGAGATCTACAAGCGCCTGCGCCCCGGGGAGCCCCCCAGCGAGGACAGCGCGCGCTCGCTGTTTGAGACGCTGTTCTACGATGGCAAGCGCTACGACTTGGCCGGCGTGGGCCGCTACAAGCTCAATAAGAAGCTGCGCCTCATGCCCCGCATCGCGGGCCGCACCCTGGTGGAGCCGGTGGCCCACCCCGAAACCGGCGAGGTGCTGGCCGAGGCCGGACAAAGGCTGGACCGGCGCACCGCGGAGCTCATCGAAAAGGCGGGCGTCACCGCGGTAGTGGTGGAGGGCAAGGGCGGCCTGCCCATCAAGGTGGTGAGCAACGGCGCCCCGCCCTTGGACCAGCGCACCCTGACCGCGGAGGACATCGTGGCCGTGGTCAACTACATGGTGGGGCTCATGTACGGCATCGGCCAGGTGGACGACATCGACCACCTGGGCAACCGGCGGCTCAAGTCCGTGGGCGAGCTGCTCCAGAACCAGTTCCGCATCGGGCTGTCCCGCATGGAGCGGGTGGTGCGGGAGCGGATGACTATCCAGGACGTGGACATCATCACGCCCCAGGCCCTGATCAACATCCGCCCGGTCGTGGCGGCCATCAAGGAGTTCTTTGGCAGCTCCCAGCTGTCGCAGTTCATGGACCAGACCAATCCCTTGGCCGAGCTCACCCACAAGCGGCGCTTGAGCGCCTTGGGGCCGGGCGGTCTGTCCAGGGAGCGGGCCGGTTTCGAAGTGCGGGACGTGCACCACTCCCACTACGGACGCATGTGCCCCATCGAGACGCCGGAAGGGCCCAACATCGGCCTCATCGGCAGCTTGTGCACGTACGCCCGCATCAACGAGTTTGGGTTCATCGAAACGCCCTACCGCAAGGTGGAAAACGGCGTCCTCACCAACGAGATCGTGTACCTGACGGCCGATGAGGAGGACAACTACATCATCGCCCAGGCCAATGAGCCGGTAAGCGAGGACGGCCGCCTCACCAGCCCCAAGGTGACGGCCCGGTACATGGACCAGATCATCGCCGTGCCGCCGGAGCAGGTGGACTACATGGACGTGTCCCCCAAGCAGCTGGTGAGCGTGGCCGCGGCCCTCATCCCCTTCCTGGAGAAGGACGACGCGAGCCGCGCCCTTATGGGCGCCAACATGCAGCGCCAGGCGGTGCCGCTTTTGCGCAGCGAGGCGCCGCTGGTGGGCACGGGGATGGAGTACAAGGCGGCCATGGACTCGGGCACGGTGGTGCTGGCCAAGCGGGCGGGGGTCGTGACCGGCGTCAGCGCGGACCGCATCGTCATCAAGACCGACGACGGACACGAAGACGTCTACAAGCTCATCAAGTTCGCCCGGTCCAACCAGGGCACGTGCATCAACCAAAAGCCCATCGTGGTGCGGGGCCAGCGGGTGGAGGCCGGCGAGCCCATCGCCGACGGGCCGTCCACCGACCACGGCGAGCTGGCCTTGGGCAAGAACGTGCTGGTCGCGTTCATGCCCTGGGAAGGGTACAACTACGAGGACGCGATCCTGATCAGTGAAAAGCTGGTCAAGGACGACGTCTTTACCTCCATCCACATTGAGGAGTATGAGTGCCAGGCCCGGGACACCAAGCTGGGCCAGGAAGAGATCACCGCGGACATCCCCAATGTGGGCGAGGACCAGCTCAAGGACTTGGATGAGCGGGGGATCGTCCGCATCGGCGCCGAGGTGCGCCCCGACGATATCCTGGTGGGCAAGGTGACGCCCAAGGGCGAGACGGAACTGACCGCCGAAGAGCGGCTGTTGCGGGCCATCTTTGGCGAGAAGGCCCGGGAAGTGCGGGATACGTCCCTGCGGGTGCCCCACGGCGAGGGCGGCGTCGTGGTGGACGTGAAGCACTTCTCCCGGGAAAACAACGACGAGCTGCCGCCGGGCGTCAACCGCATGGTGCGGGTCTACGTGGCCCAGAAGCGCAAGCTGTCCGTGGGAGACAAGATGGCCGGGCGCCACGGCAACAAGGGCGTGGTGGCCAAGATCTTGCCCGAGGAAGACATGCCCTTCCTGCCCGACGGCACCCCGGTGGACATCGTGCTGAACCCGCTGGGCGTGCCGTCCCGGATGAACATCGGCCAGGTCGTGGAAACCCACCTGGGCTGGGCGGCCAAGGCCTTGGGCCTGCACGTGGCCACGCCGGTGTTTGACGGGGCCAGCGAAGAAGAGGTCATCCAAATGCTGCGGGAGGCAGGCCTTCCCGAAAGCGGCAAGACCATCCTGTACGATGGCCGCACGGGCGAACCTTTCGACCAGCCGGTGACGGTGGGCTACATCTACCTGCTCAAGCTGGCCCACCTGGTGGACGACAAGATCCACGCCCGCTCCACGGGCCCCTACTCGCTGGTCACCCAGCAGCCCCTGGGCGGCAAGGCCCAGTTTGGCGGCCAGCGCTTCGGCGAGATGGAGGTGTGGGCGCTGGAGGCTTACGGCGCGGCCTACACCTTGCAGGAGCTCTTGACCGTCAAGTCCGACGACGTGGTGGGCCGGGTCAAGACCTACGAGGCCATCGTCAAGGGCGAAAACATCCCCGAGCCGGGGGTGCCCGAGTCCTTCAAAGTGCTTATCAAGGAGCTGCAGAGCCTGGCCCTGGACGTGCGGGTGCTCTCGGAGGACGCCCAGGAGATCGAGATCCGGGACGAGGAAGAGGACATCAGCGAAATGGCCCGGGAGCTGGGCATCGACCTCAAGGGCGACTTCGACGAGCCCGAGCGCCGGCCCAGCCGCCCCGCGGCGGAACCTGCGGAAGCGGGCGAGGAAGAGCCCGACGAGGATCCCTTTGCGGGGTTGGACTTGGACGGTGCCGAGGCTGACTTGGAGAACGCGGACGGCCTGGCTGCCGACGACGACCTCGCCGCCGACCTGGGGCTGGATGAGGACGGCGCGGCGCCCGACGACGAAGAGGCCGGCGACGACCTGGACGACGTCATCGCGTTTCTCCGGGACGACGAAGAAGACGAGGACCGTTAAGGGGGCATGGGCATGCCTAGCCTGGACGTGAACAACTTCGACAAGATGCGCATCGGCCTGGCTTCCCCCGAGCAGATCCGGGCCTGGTCCAGCGGCGAGGTCAAGAAGCCGGAGACCATCAACTACCGCACCCTCAAGCCCGAGCGGGAGGGCTTGTTCTGCGAGAAGATCTTCGGGCCTACCAAGGACTGGGAGTGCCATTGCGGCAAGTACAAGCGGGTCCGCTATCGGGGCATCGTGTGCGACCGCTGCGGCGTGGAGGTCACCCGCGCCAAGGTGCGGCGGGAGCGCATGGGCCACATCGAATTGGCCGCGCCCGTGTCCCACATCTGGTTCTTTAAGGGCATCCCCTCCCGCATGGGGCTGCTGTTGGACATGTCGCCCCGAGCGCTGGAGAAGGTGCTGTACTTTGCTTCCTATATAGTAACGGATCCGGGGGATACACCCCTGGCCAAGAAGCAGCTGTTGACCGAGAACGAGTACCGGGAGTACCGGGACAAGTACGGCACCGCCTTCAAGGCCGGCATGGGCGCGGAGGCCATCAAGAAGCTCCTGGAAGAGATCGACCTGGATGAGCTTTGCGAGGAGCTGCGCCGGGAAGTGCGGGAAACCACCGGCCAGCGCCGGGTGCGGGCGGTGCGCCGCCTGGAAGTGGCCGAGGCCTTTCGCAAGTCGGGCAACCGGCCGGAGTGGATGATCCTGGAGGTCATCCCGGTCATCCCGCCGGAGCTGCGGCCCATGGTGCAGCTGGACGGGGGCCGCTTTGCCACCTCGGACTTGAACGACCTGTACCGGCGGGTCATCAACCGCAACAACCGGCTCAAGCGTCTGCTGGAGCTGGGCGCGCCCGACATCATCGTGCGCAACGAGAAGCGCATGCTCCAGGAGGCCGTGGACGCCCTCATCGACAACGGCCGCCGCGGCCGGCCCGTCACGGGCCCGGGCAACCGCCCCTTGAAGTCCTTGAGCGACATGCTCAAGGGCAAGCAGGGCCGCTTCCGCCAAAACCTGCTGGGCAAGCGGGTGGACTACTCCGGCCGGTCGGTCATCGTGGTGGGGCCCGAGCTCAAGCTGCACCAGTGCGGTCTGCCCAAGGAGATGGCCTTGGAGCTCTTTAAGCCCTTTGTGATGAAGCGGCTGGTGGATCACGGCTTTGCCCACAACATCAAGAGCGCCAAGCGCATGGTGGAGCGCATGCGGCCGGAGGTCTGGGATGTCCTGGAGGAAGTCATCAAGGAGCACCCCGTGCTCCTCAACCGGGCGCCCACCCTGCACCGTCTGGGCATCCAGGCCTTTGAGCCGGTGCTGGTGGAAGGCCGCGCGATCCAGATCCATCCGCTGGTGTGCGCCGCGTACAACGCGGACTTCGACGGCGACCAGATGGCGGTGCACGTGCCCTTGTCGGCTGAAGCCCAGGCTGAGGCGCGCCTGTTGATGCTGTCCAGCCACAACCTGCTCTTGCCTGCGTCGGGGCGGCCCGTGGCCACGCCCACCCAGGACATGGTCATCGGCTGCTTCTACCTGACCATTGAGAAGGAAGGCGCCAAGGGCGAGGGCAAGGTGTTTGCCAGCCCCGAAGAGGTGACCATGGCCTACGAGGAAGGCAGCGTGGACCTGCACGCCCGCATCAAGGTGCGCATCCGGGGCCAGCTCATCGAGACGACGCCCGGACGCGTTTTCTTCAACGAGGTGCTGCCGGAGGAGCTGGGCTTCCACAACCGGGAGATCGACCGCAAGGAGCTGGGGCGCCTGGTGGACCGGCTGTACCGGCGCTTCGGCAGCACCCGCACCGCGGAAGTGCTGGACAAGATCAAGACCATCGGGTTCAAGTACGCCACCCGCTCGGGCACCACGGTCGCGGTGGGCGACATCATCATCCCGCCCGAGAAGCAGGAGCTCATCGCAAAGGCCGAGGAGCAGGTGGAAAAGGTCGAGCAGCAGCACGGGCGGGGCCTTGTCACCGCGGAAGAGCGCTACCAGCGCATCGTGGACATCTGGACCCAGACCAAGGAACAGGTCACCCAGAAGATGCTGGACGGTCTGGACAAGTTCAACCCCGTGTACATGATGGCCATCTCCGGCGCGCGGGGCAACGTCGCGCAGCTGTCCCAGCTGGCGGGCATGCGGGGCCTGGTGGCCGACCCCACGGGGCGGACCATCGAGATCCCCATCAAGTCCAACTTCCGCGAGGGGCTCACGGTGCTGGAGTACTTCATCTCCACCCACGGCACCCGCAAGGGGCTCGCGGACACGGCCCTGCGCACCGCGGACTCGGGCTACCTCACCCGGCGCTTGGTGGACGTGGCCCAGGACGTCATCGTGCGGGAGGAGGACTGCGGCACCACCGACGGCATCTACGTCAGCGCCATCAAGGAGCAGGCGGGCGACACGGAGCAGATCGTGGAGCCGCTGCGGGACCGCATCGCGGGCCGCATCTCCGCGGAGCAGGTGGTGGATCCGAGGACGGGCCGGGTCATCATCGAGGAGAACCAGCTCATCGACGAGGAAATCGCCACGGATATCGAAGAGGCCGGCATCGAGCAGGTCAAGATCCGCTCGGTCCTCACGTGCCGTTCCCGCTACGGCGTGTGCGTGCGCTGCTACGGCCGGGACCTGGCCACGGGGCAGCTGGTGGAAGTGGGCGAGGCGGTGGGCATCATCGCGGCCCAGTCCATCGGCGAGCCGGGTACCCAGCTGACCATGCGCACGTTCCACACGGGCGGTGTGGCCGGCGAGGACATCACCCAGGGCCTGCCCCGGGTGGAGGAGCTGTTTGAGGCCCGCAAGCCTAAGGGCCAGGCCATCATCACCGAGGTGGCCGGTACCGTGCGCATCGTGGAAACCCGCCAGATGCGCAAGGTGATCGTCACCGCCGACGACGGCACCGAGCACACCTACAACATCCCCTTTGGCGCCCGCCTCAAGGTGCGGGACGGCCAGGTGGTGGAGGCCGGCGACAGCATCACCGAAGGCCCGGTCAACCCCCACGACATCTTGCGGGTCAAGGGCGTCCGGGGGGTCCAGACCTACCTGGTGCAGCAGGTGCAGGACGTGTACCGGTCCCAGGGCGTGGACATCAACGATAAGCACATCGAGGTCATCGTCCGGCAGATGCTGCGCAAGGTCAAGGTGGAGGATCCGGGCGATACGGAGCTGCTGCCGGGGGGCCTTGTGGACCAGTTCGAGTTCGAAGACGAGAACCGGCGGATCCTAGAGGCGGGCGGGCAGCCTGCCACGGCCAAGCCGGTCCTCTTGGGGATCACCAAGGCGTCCCTGGCCACGGAGAGCTTCCTGTCCGCGGCTTCCTTCCAGGAGACGACCCGGGTGCTGACCGAGGCAGCCATCAAGGGCAAGGAAGACCCGCTGGTGGGCCTCAAGGAGAACGTCATCATCGGCAAGCTCATCCCCGCGGGCACCGGGATGGCCCGCTACCGCCACATCCGTGTCCGGCCCGCGGAAGGGGTCGAGCCGGTGGACCAGCCCGAGGCCGAGGGCGAGACGTCCGATGGCGAGGAGGCGGCCGCGGTTGGCCCGGCGGACGCGTTGGAGCAAGCCGCGGGCTTGGTGGACTAACCATCTTGGGCCAGGCCGGGACCAGCGTCCCGGCCTGGCTGATCAACCGTTGACACGCCTTTGGGCCGGTGCTAGAATACGAAAGTGTGCGTAGCCCCGGAAAGGGTGGTTGCTGCCATGCCCCACCGACTGGCGACGGCCAAGGCCCGAGCGGTCGGCACGCGCCAGACCTTGCGCGCGATCGAAAAGGGCATCGCTGAGGTCGTGTTTGTGGCGCAGGACGCTGAAGAACGGGTCACCCGGCCGGTGGTGGAGCTCGCGCGGCGGCACGGCGTCCAGTGCGTGCCGGTAGAGAGCATGAGCGTGCTGGGCAAGTATTGCGAGATCAATGTGGGCGCAGCGGCGGCGGCCCTGTTGCGGGCGCCGCTGACCAACCGGGCGACGGGTTCCGGCTAAAGGGACCGACGGAGCTGGGAAAGGGGGTCGGTTGAAGCTATGCCGACGATGAACCAACTGGTGCGCAAACCGCGCAAGCCTGTGAAGAAGAAGAGCAAGGCGCCGGCCCTGCACTACATCTACAACAGCCTCAAGGGCCGCACCCTGCGGACCGAGGGCGCGCCCTTCAAGCGGGGCGTGTGCACCCGGGTGTACACGGTGACGCCCAAGAAGCCCAACTCCGCGTTGCGCAAAGTGGCGCGCGTGCGGCTGACCAACGGCATCGAGGTCACCGGCTACATCCCCGGTGAGGGGCACAACCTGCAGGAGCACTCCATGGTGCTCATCCGCGGCGGCCGCGTCAAGGACCTGCCTGGTGTGCGGTACCACATCGTGCGGGGCACCCTGGATGCGGCCGGGGTGGCCAACCGCCGGCAGGGGCGCTCCAAGTACGGTGCCAAGCGGCCCAAGTAATGGGCTGGCCGCGCGACAGACGGGAGGATGAGCCATGCCACGCAGAGGCAGCGTCCCGAGGAGGGCGATCGCACCGGATCCGCTTTACAACAGCGTCCTGGTGCACCAGCTGATCAACAAGGTGATGTGGGACGGCAAGAAGAGCCTTGCCGAGTCCATCGTGTACGGTGCCTTTGACATTATTAAGGAGCGGACGGGCCAGGAGCCTGTGGACGTCCTGGAGCGGGCGCTCAAGAACGTGATGCCGGTGCTGGAGGTGCGGCCGCGGCGCGTGGGCGGCGCGACGTACCAGGTACCCATCGAAGTGCGGCCCGAGCGCCGGACGTCGCTGGCGCTGCGCTGGATCGTCCAGTACGCGCGGGAACGCAAGGACAAGACCATGGCCGAGCGGCTGGCCAACGAAATTTTGGATGCGTCCAACGGCGTGGGCGGTGCGGTGAAGAAGCGGGAGGACACCCACCGCATGGCCGAAGCCAACAAGGCTTTCGCCCACTACCGCTGGTAGGGCGGTACCGCTGCTTCGGCGGCAAGGGGGACTGTTTGTGGCAAGAGCATTTCCGTTGGAGAGAACCCGGAACATTGGGATCATGGCCCACATCGACGCGGGCAAGACGACCACCACCGAGCGCATCCTGTTCTACACGGGGCGGGTGCACCGGCTGGGCGAGGTGCACGAGGGCGCCGCGACGATGGACTGGATGGTGCAGGAAAGGGAGCGGGGCATCACCATTACCGCCGCCGCGACGACCTGCCAGTGGGCCGATCACCGCATTAACATCATAGACACGCCCGGACACGTGGACTTCACCGTGGAGGTAGAGCGCAGCCTGCGGGTGCTGGACGGCGCCATCGCGGTGTTCTGCGCCGTTAACGGTGTGGAGCCCCAGTCCGAGACGGTGTGGCGGCAGGCCGACAAGTACCGCGTGCCCCGCATCGCCTTCGTCAATAAGATGGACCGGGTGGGCGCGGACTTCCAGAACGTGGTGAAGCAGATTCGCGAGCGTCTGGGGGCCAACCCGGTGCCGGTGCAGCTGCCGGTGGGCGTGGAGGACACCTTCCGCGGGTACGTGGACCTTATCGAGATGAAGGCCCGCATCTACGTGGATGACCTGGGCACCCGCAGCGACGAGACCGAAATCCCCGCCGAGATGGCGGCGGAGGTGGAGGCGGCCCGGGAAGCGCTGTTGGAGGCCGTGGCCGAGCTGGATGACGAGCTCATGGCCAAGTACTTGGAGGGTGAAGAGATTACGCCCGCCGAGATCCGCAAGGCGTTGCGGCGCGGCACCCTGGACCTTAAGGCGGTGCCGGTGCTGTGCGGGTCGGCCTTCAAGAACAAGGGCGTGCAGGCCCTCCTGGACGCGGTCATCCACTACCTGCCGTCGCCGGTGGATCTGCCCCCGGTGCGGGGCTACAAGCCCGGCACCGACGAGGAGGACACGCGGCCGTCCAGCGACGACGCCCCCTTCTCGGCGCTGGCCTTCAAGATCATGGCCGACCCCTACGTGGGCAAGCTGGCCTTTTTCCGGGTGTACTCGGGCGTGCTCAAGGCGGGTTCTTACGTGCTCAATTCCACCAAGGGCAAGAAGGAGCGCATCGGGCGCATCGTCCGGATGCACGCCAACCACCGGGAAGAGGTGGATGCGGTCTACGCGGGCGACATCGCGGCCGCGGTGGGGCTCAAGGACACCGCGACGGGCGATACCCTGTGCGACGAAAACCATCCCATCTTGCTGGAGAGCCTGGAGTTCCCCGAGCCCGTCATCGAGCAGGCCATCGAGCCCAAGACCAAGGCTGACCAGGACAAGCTGGGCCTGGCGCTGCAGCGGCTGCAGGAGGAGGACCCCACCTTCCGGGTGCACACGGACCCGGAGACGGGCCAGACCATCATCCACGGCATGGGTGAGCTGCACCTGGAAGTCATCGTGGATCGGCTGCTGCGGGAGTTCAAGGTGGAGGCCAACGTGGGCAAGCCCCAGGTGGCCTATCGGGAGACCATCACGAAGCCCGTGCGGGCCGAGGGCAAGTTCATCCGGCAGACGGGCGGCCGCGGGCAGTACGGCCACGTGGTGCTGGAAATCGAGCCCCTGGAGCCCGGGCAGGGATTTGAGTTCGTCAACAAGATCGTGGGCGGCGTCGTCCCGAAGGAGTACATCCCCGCGGTGGAGGAAGGCGTCAAGGAAGCCATGCAAACAGGCGTCCTGGCCGGCTATCCCGTGGTGGATGTGCGGGTGACCATCGTGGACGGGTCCTACCACGAGGTGGACTCGTCGGAGATGGCCTTTAAGATCGCGGCGTCCATGGGCTTCAAGGAAGGGGCCAAGAAGGCGGAGCCGGTCCTGCTGGAGCCCTACATGCGGGTGGAGGTCACCACACCCGAGGAGTTCCTGGGCGATGTCATGGGCGACCTCAACGCCCGCCGAGGCCGCATCGAAGGCATGGAGCAGCGGGCCAACACCCAGGTGGTGCGGGCGCGGGTGCCCCTGGCGGAGATGTTTGGCTACGCGACGGATCTCCGCTCCATGACCCAGGGGCGTGCCAGCTACTCCATGTTCTTTAGCCACTACGAACCCGTGCCGGCCAACATCGCGGAGGAAGTCATCGCCCAAAGCGTGTAGCGGGGCGAGGGGCAAAGAGCACATACCAAGGAGCAATGGAGGCGAAGGACAATGGCGAAGCAGAAGTTTGAGCGGACGAAGCCGCACGTCAACATTGGGACCATCGGTCACGTGGACCACGGGAAGACGACGACGACGGCGGCCATCAGCGCGTACCTGGCGCAAAAGGGCCTGGCCCAGCAGCGGAAGTTC
>DATGPV010000007.1:0-76370 GCA_035304545.1 Limnochordales bacterium
CGATTTCGCGAAACGTCTTGTCGAGGGCTTCGCCCGACTCCAGCTGCTCGCTGTCGATTAGGAGTGTGCGCGGGCGCGGGTAGCGCTGTCCGTGCTCATCATAGTTGCGGAACAGGGGCAAGCGGCCCTGTTCGAAGGTCGTGGTGCCGTCTTCCAACTGCCGCTCGAAACCGGCAATGTAGTCGTAAATCAACTTGGACGTCGCCGTGTTGTTGCACACGATAATGAAGCAGGGCGGCACCGGCATGCCCTCGCGTTCCCACAGCTCGAAGGTTTTTTCGTAGTGTCCATAGAGGGCATGGAGAGCCGACTCCAAGAGGGGTGGCAGCCTGTGGGGGTCTAGTCCCTTCGCGTGCTTCCGTCCGCGCCGGGGCATGTCCTTGCGGATGTGCTCCCAGAGGTTGCGAAACATGGGCATCTCGTGCCCCGGAACGTTGTCGGACACGGGCACCCGGGGAAGCTTGACGATTCCGCACTCGATGGCGTCCATGAGGGAAAAGTCGCTCATGGTCCAAGGAAAAAGCGTGCCTTCCGCGTATCCCGATCCTCTAAGGAAAAAGGGCGTGGCCGACAGGTCAATGATGCGGGTTTCCCCGATGTGGCGGCTGACGGCTTCGAGCCCGCTAATCCACACCCGCGCGGCCTCGCGGTTTTTCTCGGCTTCCACCCGCTCGTCTCCGGTGAGCCGGCCCTCTTCGCTTTCCCCCGGCTTCTCGCGATAGCAGTGATGCGCCTCATCGTTGATGACGAGGATCCGCTTCATTCCCATCAATTCCGGCATGACCCGCTGGAGCATCTGGCCCTCGGTCTCCAGCGTCGTCAACTCGGGACCTCGTCCCTGTAAGAAAGCGCGGCTGACCCGGGAGAGTTCGACCCGCTCTCTTCGTTTGAAGGCGTGGTAATTGGTGATAACAACCTTCGCCCGCTCCAGGTCTTGCAGCATGTCGCTGGGCACTAGCTGGCGGGTCTTGTAGTAGCTTTCGGGGTCGTTGGGCTTCAGCACGCGCAGACGGTCGCGCACAGTGAGCCCGGGCGTAACAATAAGAAAACCCCGGGTGAAACGGTTGCTTGTAGGGTGCCTTACAGCGTTGAGGGTTTGCCAGGCAATGAGCATGGCCATGACCGTGGTCTTGCCGGCTCCCGTGGCCATCTTGAGGGCGATACGGAACAAGCCCGGATTGGCCATTTCGTTGGCGGCCTTCAGGTAGTCGAGAAACCGCTGGCCTTGCCTGCCCAGCTTTGGGGCGACTTCCGTGAGCCAGATGACGGTTTCCACGGCCTCGATTTGGCAGAAGAAAGGGCGGATATCCGGAAAGTCGTAGTGGCGCCAATGCTGCAGCAGGCGGGCCGTCGTCGGCGTCACGTTCCAGGAATGGGGATCCTTCAGTTCACGCCAGCGATCCAAATGATAACGCAGCTCATTGATGATGGGTGTAGGATCGTACTGCTGCTCCTCCGTGGAAAGCCCCTTTCCCTCATCGAAGATGAACTGCTTCTGCGCACGGGTTCCTCGTTGTTTCTTGGGCTTGGGAATTGGGGTGATAAATTTCGCGGGTCGGCGTCCCTCGATGATACGCCCCGTGGGCTGCCCGTGCTCGTCCAGCTCCCAGTGCCGGGACGGGTATTCGTACGGTGAGTTCAGTATCGGTTGTTCGAAGAAGCGCTCCGACACGATTGCCACCCCTTCCCCTGGTATCAGTTTCACTAGTCTGCCGACGAATTCCTATATTGTTCTGTGGATATTGTTCTGTGGCTAACCGACAGTGGACTTCATGACGACGCTCGCGCGGCACCTACTCGCGCTCCGGCGCCGTCATGTTCCTGACAGACCCGTAAGCCCCGCGGGTAAAGGCCGCCTCCGAGGTCCAGTTGAATATCTCTCCCAGAACGGGTAAACTCTGCAACGAGGTGATGGGCTCGTGTACGACGTCATCGTAGTCGGCGGCGGCGTTGCCGGCGGCAGCGCGGCCATCTTTCTCGCCAAGGCGGGGCTGAAAACGTTGGTGCTGGACAACGACAAGGGCCAAACCCGCCGGGCCTGGATCGAAAACCACTACGGGTTTCCAGAAGGCGTCACGGGGCCGGACCTCGTGGACGCAGGCCGCCAGCAGGCTGAGCGCTTGGGGGCCCAGTGGCAGGTCGCCCAGGTGACGGAGATTGCGCCCGTCGACGGCGGTTTCACCGTCAAGACCGAGCAGGGGCCTGAGTTTCAGGGCAAGCAGGTGATCCTGGCCACCGGCGCGGCCATGTCCCTGGCCGAGGCCCTCAACCTGGAGTTCACCGACGGGCGGGAGGCCCGCTATCCCCGGGTCGTCAAAGTCGACATCGACGGCCGCACCAGCATGCCTGGCATCTGGGCGGCCGGGATCATCGCCGGCGTCAGCGCCCACACCATCGTGACGGCCGGCCACGGAGCCCATGTGGCCATCGGGCTCATCAGCGAGCTGGAAGGCAAGCGCCACGTCCAGCACGACGTCCTAAACAAGTAGCGCGAGGCCGGCAGCCCCAGCGGGCCCGCCTAGGCAGGGCCCGCCCTCGACATCCCCTCCGACAGCTGCCGGACAAACCGGCCGATGACCGCATCGCTGCGGTCGGCGGTGCGGTAGACGAGCCAGATTTCGTTTTGCACCGGGCGGGGCGGCGACCACAGCCGCGCCATGCGGCCGGTTTCCACGCGGTCCCCCACCAGATACGACGGCAGGACGCTCACGCCCCCGCCCCGCTCCACCAGCCCCGCGATGGCGTGCAGGTCGGGCACAACCAGGCGCGCCGCAAAACCCGGCCGCTGGCCAAAACTCTCCATCCAAAACCGCCGGATAATGGGCAGGTCTTGGCTGTAGCTGATCCACGCCTGCCCCTCCAGCGCCGCGCGGACGGCGGCCGCATCGCCGGGGTCCGCCGCCAGGGACGCGCCGGGACCGCCCACGAGCCAAAAGAACTCCGTGTCCAGATGCACAAAATGCAGCCCCTTGCGGGACAGGTGCTGGGTGGCCACCACCACGTCCAGGCGATGGTCGGCCAACAGCTCGAGGAGGGCTGCCGCGGGGCCAAAGGTGACGGCGACCCGGCCCTCCCAAGCGGCCAGGCACGGGCTGAGGCGCTCCCGAAAGTACTCCGCCGGCGCGCCCAGTCGGATGACGGTTTCCCCCGCGCCGCCCCGCAGCTCGGACGTGGTCCGCTCTAAGCGGTCGATCGCCGGCGCCACCTGGTTGTACAGCGCGACGCCCCGCTCGGTGGGCACCATGCGCCGGGGCTGGCGGATAAACAGCGGCGCCCCCACCTCGGCTTCCAGCGCGGCCAAGTGCTGCGAAAGGGCGGGCTGGGTCATGTGGCGGGCCGCCGCGGCTGCCGACACCGAGCCCAGCCGGTAGATGGCGACGAAGGAACGGTACCACTCAAAGTCTGCCATAAATCCTCTTATCGATCGTCCAGCATTTGATAATTTGTATTATACCCCGTCCGCCGTTAAGATAGTGGCCGGAACCCCACTTCCCGGGAAAAACCCGGGTCACGAAAGGAGTGGCTGCCTTGGCCAAGCGCGTCCTCATGGTCGTCACGAGCCACGCCACCATCACGCCCGAAAAGCCCACGGGCATCTGGCTCTCCGAGTTCTCGGAGCCTTACACCCTCTTTCGCCAGCAGGGCTACGAGGTGACGGTGGCCAGCATCCGCGGCGGCAAGGCGCCGGTGGACCCCAGGAGCCTTAAAGAGCCCGTCGATGGGGAAACCCGAACTGCGCTCCAGGAGCTGGAGGCGACCATCGCCCTGCGAGACGTGCCCACCGATGACTTTGACGCCATCTTTTTGCCCGGCGGGCACGGAACCATGTACGACTTGCCCGGCAGCGAGGAGCTGGCGCAAACCCTGCGCTCCTTCTACGAAACCGGGCGCGTCATCGGCGCGGTTTGCCACGGACCGGCGGGGCTGGTGGGCGCCACGCTGTCGGATGGGACACCCCTCGTCACGGGCAAGCGGGTGACCGGTTTCACCAATGAGGAGGAAACCGCGGCAGGCTATGATCAGCTGATGCCCTTCCTGCTGGAGGATCGCCTCAAGGAGCTGGACGCGACCTTTGTGGCAGCGCCCATGTGGGCCGACCACATTGAGGTGGACGGCCGCCTCATCACCGGCCAAAACCCGCAGTCCAGCGTCAGCGCCGCCAAGGCGGTCATCCGGGCCCTGGAAGGGTAAGGGCTCCCTGGCAGACCGTCCTGGCAGCCCGGCCCGCCAGGCCTCCTTGCGGCTCGTCCTGGCAGGTCGTCCCTGCCGGCCGTCCTTGCCGGCTGTCCTTGCCGGCTGTCCTTGCCGGCGCCCCGCCCGCCCGCGTCGATCCGCTGGCGGCGGGCTCCCCGGCTGCACCCGGCCGCAGGGCCTCGCGGCACTCCGCCCCGTCAGCGCCGCAGGGCCGCCACGTACTCCGACGGCGTCTGCCCCAGGACCGACTTGAAATCCTTGATAAAGTGGGCCTGGTCAAAGTAGCCCAGGAGCACCGCGAGTTCGGTCCATGGGACGGAGGGGTCCTGCTCTAAGCGCTGGGCCGCTTCCTGCAATCGGAAGCGCTTGATGACCCACTTGGGGGTCACGCCGACGTACCGGCGAAAAAGGCGCTGTAGCTGGCGCACCGACATGCCGGCCCACTGGCTCAATTGCTCCACCCGGACGATATCCCGATCATGCATGGCCGCGTCCACGATGCGGGCCGCCAGCTGCCCCCGCGGATCGGGCTCGGGGAGCCGCGTCCGGAGCCCGGCCTCCGCCGCCTGCGCCATCCGGGCCTCGTCGCCCCCAGCGAGCACGAGAGCCAGCCACCGCTCCACCTCTGGGCCAAACACGTCCGCCGCGGGCACCGTCCGCCCCGTCAGCAGCGCAACGTCCCGCTGCCAAGAGGGAAAGAACCCGCCGGCCCGAAACCGGACGCCCAGCACCCGCCCGCTCCCCCGCAGCTCCCGCACGAAGGGCCGCCGGGGGATGCCGTACACCAGCGCCCGGCGGCCGGCTTCATCTTCTTCGAAAGCCAGATGGACGCTGGGAAACGACAGCACCGTCTGGGTGTACGTTTCGCCCGGCGGCAGGCGGTAACGGACGCACCAGTAGTGCTCAACGAAGGGACGCAGCTCCGGTCCGGGTTCAAAGCGGGACAGGGAAAACTTATCCAGTCCTGCGGCGGCGCGCACGATGCCGCGGGTCGATGACAAGCCCGCAGGCTTCACCGACATGCCCCTGACCTCCCCCTGCCGGGCTGGTGTCGCGTTTTTACAATACTTGCGCCTTTTCCTCCCTTATCATACCAACTGCTCCGTGAGCACCGGCGCCATCAACTTCGCCGACGGGAGGAATCCACCCATGACAGCCCCCACCAAGCCGGTGGGCGTCACCGGCCAGCACACCACCAACGGCACGCCCCACGGCTACAGCGCCATCACGCCCTTCATCGTCGTCGACCGGCCAGCGGAAGCCATCGCCTTCTACGAAGCCGTCTTTGGCGCGAAGGCCAAGAACGTCACGGCCATGGGCCCGGACGGCAGCGGGGTCATCATCCACGCGGACCTCGACTTTGGCAATGGGTACTTGCAGCTGGGCGCCGCCAACCCCGCGTACAACCTGGTGCCGCCGCCGGGCAACGGTCAGGCCTGCTACTCGCTGGGTCTTTACGTGCCTGATGTGGACCTGGTCCTGGAGCGCGCCCTCGCCCACGGGGCCACGCTGCGGGAGCCGGCCCAAAACTTCGTTTCCGGCGACCGGTATGCCAGCATTCTGGACCCCTTTGGCATCCGCTGGACCATCATGAGCCGCATCGAGGACCTTTCCGAGGAGGAAAGCAGCCGCCGGGTGGCCGAATGGAGCAAGAGCATGATGCAAAACCCCTGACGCGGGGCCAGCTCCGCCGCGGTCCGAAACCTTAAGGTGCTGGGCGCCACCACCAGCTCGCCGCTGGCCAAAAACCGTCTCCCCGGGGCCGTGGGGCGTTTCCAGGCGCCGGAACGTGTTGTCGGGCGTCCACAGCTCCCACTGCCGCCAGCCGGGATTGCGGCTGTCAAAGGCTAAGCGCCCGCCGGGGGCCCATCGACGCTGATTCCTGCCAGCTCCTGCCACAAGATTGCCGCCGATCCCACAGCTTACGGCAGCCGGGCGCGATGTCCGGTCGTGGCGGGCCAGCGGGTGCGCATCCGAGCCGCAGCGGGCTGCACCCGTTCCTTGGCCCGCTTGGGCGTCTCCCCTTCGGGTTCCTGCGACCAGGACTCACCGTCCCTCCGTCGAAGGTTCTCTCATGCTTCCCACAGGGTGTGGGACGCCGCCATCGCTGCCGACCCCTTCGCAGGACCTGCGCCAAAGGACGCACCGACGGAGGACTCGCGCCACCCATGACCGCCCTGCGTACTGACCTGCCCCCGTCCATCGTCCAGCGGGCCCAGCGGGTGTTCCGCCTCGCCCGGGCTCGCCTGGTCCAGGAGCGGCTGCTGGCCCTGCAGCGGGAAACCGCCCAGGACGCGGCCGCCGTCCGCCGCGCCGCCGACCAGTTGCACGCGCTGGCGGGCACGGCCGCGGCCGGGTCGCGCGCCACGCTGGTGGCCCAGGAGCTGGAAGCCGCCGCGGCCGGGCTTGGGCAACTGGCCGAAGACCTGCAGCGGCCCTTCCTTTTGTTTGTGGTGGGGATGGGCAAGTTTGGCAAATCCACCCTCATCAACGCCCTGCTGGGCCAGCGGGCAGCGGCCATGGACGCCCTGCCCAAGACGTGGAAAATCGACGTCTTCACCTGCACCCTGCCCCCGGGCATCGCCCAGGTCCGGACCTACGACGGCCGGGTGGAGCGGCTGCCCGTAGCTGACGCCGCAGCCCTCATCGATGAAGAGGAGCGCCGCCGGGAGGAGTCCGAGGAGAAGGTCTGGGAGCTGTTCCAAGCGCAGGCCCGGCACCTGGCATCGGTGACGGAAAAGGAGCTGCTCCGCCAGGAGCTGGAAATGCTTCACCTGTACCGCTCGCCCATCGTCGAGGTGCGGTGGCCGGTGCGGGCCGCCGGCATCAGCCGCCATTTCGACGTGGTGGATACCCCGGGGCTGTGGCAGGAGCGGCCAGGACGCACGGCCGCGGGTTCCGGTCCGTCCGCCGGCGGGCCCAGCGGCCGGGCGCCCCTGGCCACGGGCCCCGGGGGCGGCGCCCTCGCGGGTCCGCCCTTTTCCCTGGTTTCCGCAGAAGACCTGCGCAGCTATTACCTGCAAGCCGACGGCGTCTTGTGGCTTTTGGACGCCACCAAGCTGGCCGCAGGCAAGCCCCACGAGCTCATGCGGGACCTCAACGCCGCGCTGGGCCGGGTAGGCGGCGTAGCCCGCAACGCGGTGGCCGTCCTAAACCGCATCGACCTGGTCCGCCGCCAGGGCGGCGACGCGGCGGTGGCGCGGGTCGTGGCCCAGGCCCGGGAGATGCTGGCGGACCTCTTTTGGGAAGTGATTCCCATCTCCGCGCGGGAAGCTCTGGAGGCGCAAGAAGCCGGCGACCCCCAGCGGCTGCGGCAGTCGGGCTTGCCGGAGCTATTGGCCGTCATCGACCAGCGGTTCCGGGTGGGCGGCGCCGCCGTGCGCTGGTGGAGCAAGTCCCAAGGCCGGCGCCAGTACCTGCTCCAAGTGCAGGCCGTCAGCCGCCGCTACCGCGAGGAGCTTTCGGAGGCGCGGGCGGAGCTGGAGAAGCGGGCCGCGGAGGCCCAGCGGCACCTGGACAGCGTACAGAGGCAGGCCCAACGGCGCTTTGCCGACGCCGTGGCCGCGCACCGCCTCAAGGTGCGGGACAACATCCAAGACGACCGCTTGGCCGCGCTGCTCCAGCGCCGGGGGGAGGCCCGCGAGCAGTATCTGCGGGACGCCATTTACGAGATGGACGAATTGCAGGCGGTGCTGGCCAACCTCGTGTCCCGGGTGCAGCGGCAATACCGGGAAACCGCCGCCCGCCTCATCCCCCTCCAGCAGTTCGCAGCTTTCCGGTACGCGGCGCCCAGCGGCCTGGCGCCGGCAGCCCCGGGCCTTTGGCCAGCACAGAGCCCGCTGGACGTGGATGTGGAGGCGGGGGACTTTTCCGGCGCCGCCCACGTGCTCCTCACGGGCACCCTGGCCTTGGTGGGAGCGTCCCTGTTGGGGCCGGTGGGCCTGCTGCTGGGCCCCGTCGTCTCGCGCAGCATGTTTGAGGACTACATCACTTCCCTCAAGCTCCGCAAGGTGCGGGAAAACCTCGAGGAACAGTTCGACATGGTGCTGGGCAAAGCCCAGGAGCAGTGGGACCGCACCCTGGACCGGCTGCACCGGGAGTATGCGGCCCATCTGGCGACGGTGCGCGAGGGTTCCTTTGCCCAGGTGCACATGCCCCCGGACCGCCTGCCCGCAGCCCAAGACGCCTTGGCCGCCTTGGAGGCCATGGTCCACCGGCCTGTGTCCGCCCCCGCCTTGCGGGATGTGCTGCTGGTGCCCTGGGTGCAGCAGCACCAGAGACTGGCCTGAGGCAGTGAAGGAGGTCCTTGCGTGGACGAGTCCAACAAGACAACACCGCCCGCACCCGGCCCGGAGGACACCGAGGCCCTGTTGGTGGCCGAGTTCAGTACGCTGGTGCGGGAAGTGGCCCGGGAAATCGCCCGGGAGGCCGTAGAACCCCTCTTGCAGCAAAGGATGTCCTCTGTGGTCCAAGCCGCGGAGCAGCGTCAGGCGGCCGCTGCGCTGGAGGCCGAGCACCAACGGACCAGCGCAGAACTGGAACGGCTGTCTGCCTATGTTCGGGAGGAGTTGGCCCACCGCTTGACCCAAGCCGTCGAGGCCATGGGGCAACAGCTGGCCCGCTCCGTAGATGCCCTGGGCCAGCAGCTGGCCGAGCGCCTCGACGATCGGTTCCACCGCCATGCCCGGCAGTGGCAAGCCGCCCTGGACGCGATGCAGGAAGAGCTGGCGAGGCTGCGCCGGGCCACCGAGGAGCTGGCCGGCCAGGTCTCAGGGGACCCCTAGGGCTTTGGTCGACGCCTCGGGCTTTGGTCGACACCTCGGGCTTTGGTCGACGCCTCGGGTTTTGGCTGACGTCTCGGGCTTTTGGTCGATGGGAGGCGAGCCGATGGAAAGAGAGCCCACGGCCACCTTTGACCCTGCATGGATTGACGACGCGCTGCAGCTGTTGCAGCGCTCCCCCCTCCGCCGCCCGTCCCATCCCAGCCGCAGCATGCCGGCGCCCTTCGCGCAGGAAGTCGTCGAGGACATCCCCCGCCGGGTGCGGGCCTTAAAGGAGCGGCTGTCCAAGCCCCTTACCTTGGCGGTGTTGGGGGAGGTCAAGGCGGGCAAATCGACGTTGGTCAACGCCCTGGTGGGCGCGGATGTGGCCCCGGTGGACGTGCTGGAGGCCACGCAGTGGATCATGGAAATTCGGGCCGCGGACGAGCCCTACGGGCAGGTCCTCTTTGCCGACGGCTCCACCCACGAAGGAACGCCCCAGGAAATCCACGACCTCCTGTATGCCCGGCGCCACGACGCGGCCTTTGTCCAGCGGTGCGCCGCCGTCGTCGTCGGCCTGCCCTGGCCGGCCCTGGCCCGGTGGCACCTGATTGATACGCCCGGTCTGGCCACCGTCACCCAGGAAGCGGCGGCCCGGACGCAGCAGCACTTGACCCAGGTGGACGCCGTGCTGTGGGTGCTCAACGCCCACCACCTGGGCCAGGCGGACGTGACGGCGGAGCTCGCGGCCATCGCGCGGCAGGGCAAGCCCGTCTTGGCCGTCATCAACCGCATCGACGAGGTGGACGCCGACCCGGCCCGGCTGGTGCGCTATGTCCGCATGCGTCTCGGCGAGTACATCCAGGACGTGTTCGCGGTTTCCGCCCACCAGGCCCGCCAGGCCCAGCGGGCCGGCGACGACGCCCTGCTGCAAGCCAGCGGCCTGCCTGCCCTCCAGGCTTACTTGCAGGCGCGCATCACCGGCCGGGCCGCCGAGGCCCAGGCCGAAGCCTTGGGCCAGCAGCTGTTGGCCTTGCTGCAACTCGAAGAGACGGTGCACGAAACCTACGGGCACCAGCTGACCTTTCTCCTGCAGGAAGCCGAAAACCACTACCAGCGGCTGGAGCTGGAACGCCAGCGCATCCAAAAGGAAGCGGAGCACTTCGTCGAGAGCCAGCTGGAAGGTTACCTCTACGATGTGGCCCACCGCTTCACCGGGCACCTTTCCGCCGGGTCCCGCTGGGACGCGCTGCTCCGGAGCGGGCAGCCCTCCATCGACGAGGAAGCCCTCGCGAGCGCGCTGGCGGGCGACGGCTTCCGGGCCTGGGTCGAAGGGCTGGGTCCCCAAGTGGACGCGTTCATCCGGGAAAAGTGGCAGGAAGCCACGGGCCAAATGCAGCTGCAGCTGCGGGAACGGTTCCAGGCCTTTTACGCCGGCGAAGTCCGGCGGCTGGAAGGCATTGAGGACCTTGGCGGACCGTCGGATCTGATCGAGGGTCTTAAGGAAGGGCTGACGGCCGGCGGCGTCATCGGCACGGGCCTGGCCGCCTATGCGGCGGCCCTGGGACCAGCCGCGGCCTACATCACCCTCGGGTCCGCCCTGGGGATGTTCCTGCCGCCCGCCCTGGTCATCGGCGCCGGCGCGGGCGTCGTGCTCCGCCTATTGCGCTCCAACCAGCAAGCGGAGCGGCTGCGCACCAGCCTGCGGGACGCCATCGTGGCCCACCAGCGGCGGCTGCGGGCCGAATGGCTGAAACCGACGGTGTTTCCCGCGCTGTATCGCCACAATGCGGCCGTGGCGGACACGCTGCACCGGGCCTTCCTGGAGCAGCTCTGCCAGGGCTGGTCCTTGGAGGAACTCCAGGCCCTGGCCCAGGCGGCCGCGGCCCACGGCCAGCAATGCCGCCGCGCCCGGGAGCGCCTCGCGCGCGCCATGGGCCTTCCCGCCGCCTGAGCACGACGCAGGAACCTGTTTTCCCCGGCTTTTCCCATCCCACGACACTGACGCCTCGCGAGCATCCGCACCGCCGGCCTTCTGCTTGTTTCTTGCAGTATACACCGCGTTGCTCAAATATTTTTCGCTGCGGAGAAGGATTTGCGAATCATGCATAGAATACGTGCCCGCAACACAGGAAACACCGTTCGCTCTATGCGAACAATCTGGCGGTGGCTCCATGTCCAAGCCCCGAATCGTGCAAAGCTTAGAGACGGGCCTGCGCGTCCTGCTCCATATGACCCAGGATTCGCGAGAGTGGAGCATTGCGGAGCTGCACCGCGACCTGGGGACGCCAAAGAGCGTGATCCATAGCGCCCTCGCCACCCTGGCAAAGTACGACCTGGTGGAGCAGAACGAGGACACCCGCCGCTACCGCATCGGAGTGGCCGGTCTGCTCCTGGGGCAAGCGGCCAGCAAAAGCCTACAGCTGCCGGTGGTAGCCCGACCCATCATGGAAAGGCTGGCCGCGGAGGTCAACGAATCGGCTTACCTGGTCATCTGCCGGGACGACCGCGGGGTGTTGATCGACCGGGCCGATCCCGCCCATCCTTTGCGGGTGACGATGGAAATCGGCATGAGCCGGCCCATGTACGCGGGCGCGTCTTTCAAGGCCCTCCTGGCTTATCTGCCCCAGGAGGTCATTGCCAGGATTTTGGATGGCCCCTTGGAGCAGGTGGGCCCCAAATCCCCCGCCTCACGGGAAGAAATCGAAGCCGACCTCGCCCGGATCCGCGCGCTGGGTTATTCATACACAGAGGAAGAAACGGTTCCCGAGACCGCAGGCATTGCGGCACCGGTGTTCGACGCGGCGGGCCGGGCAGTGGCGTCGGTGAGCGTGGCGGGCGTGGTCTCCCGGTTTCGCAGCCGCCGCGAACAGCTGGTTGAGGCGGTTGTACGGGCGGCAGCCATGCTCTCCGAGCGCCTCGGCTATGTGAAGGGGGCTTAGGAAATGGCGCCATCCTCGCCTTCGAGCAGCGTGGCCATGGAGCGTGTTTCGACGGCTGCTGCCCGTTCTGCCCGGACGCACGGGAGCAGCATGCGCAGCCTCCTGCTGCTCCTGCCGGGGCTGGGCCTGTTCATCGCCTTCTTTATCGTACCCTTTGCCGTCATGATCGCCATCAGCTTCATGGACGGCCACTTCGTGCGGGGCGACGAGATCGCCTTTACCCTGGAGCACTACCGGGTCATTTTCTCCGACCCCTTTTACCTGCGGGTCATGTGGAACACTTTAAAGCTGGGGCTGATCACCACGGCCATCGCCCTGGCGCTGGGATATCCCCTGGCTTATCAGCTTTCGCGGACCCGCAATCCCAACACGCGGCGGCTTATGCTGGCTGCCGTCCTCTCGCCCATGATGGTGGGCATCGTGGTGCGCCTGTACGGCTGGATGACCATCTTGCAAGACACCGGCCTCATCAACTCCGCCCTGTTGAAACTCGGCTTGATCCGCAGCCCGCTGCCGCTGATGTACAACGAGTTCGGCATCGTGGTAGCCCTGGTGCATGTGTACATTCCCTTTATGATCCTTTCGATCCACGGCGTCATTTCCGGCATCGACGAGCGCCTCGAGGAAGCCGCCCAAAACCTGGGAGCCACCCGCTGGCAGGCCTTTCTCGAGGTCACGCTCCCCCTCAGCATGCCCGGCGTCCTCGCCGGGTGCCTGCTGGTTTTTAGCTTGGCCATTAGCTCCTACGTGGTCCCCATCCTGATGGGCGGCTTCCAGTACATGACCTTGCCTGTGCTCGTTTACCAGGAAATCGCCGGCATCTTCAACTTCGCCTTCGGCGCGGCCCTGGCCGTCCTGCTGCTGGCCATGGGCATCGTGGTGCTGGTGCTGTACTACCGGGTGATGACCCAGGTCCACCGCGGGGTGATGAGCTGATGCAGGCGCGGTCTTTGGCCGTGAGTCCCGGCTGGCGGCTGGTAGCCGCCTTCAACGTCCTGGTCCTCATATTCTTGGTCACACCGGTGATCATCGTGGTCCTGCAGGCCTTCAACTCCGGGTCCTTCTTGACGTTTCCGCCGGAGGGCTTTTCAACCCGGTGGTTCGTGAACTTCTTCACGTCGCGCCCCTTCATGGACGCCTTTCAGGTCAGCCTGCTGCTGGCGGTCTACACCGTCCTGATCTCCACCGTGGTCGGCACCGCCAGCGCCCTGGTGCTGGTGCGCCAGCGGTTTTGGGGAAGGGATTTCCTCAATCTGCTCTTTATGTCGCCCTTAATGCTGCCGGCCCTGCTGACGGGTCTCGCGCTGTTCCAGTACTATCTCCTCCTCGGCTGGGGCCGCACCTTTGGGGGACTGCTGCTGGGCCACGTGCTGGTCACGACGCCCTACATCATCCGGACGGTCAGCGCGGTGCTCCACAATTTCGACCGTTCTTTAGAGGAGGCGGCCCAAAATCTCGGCGCCGGCCCGCTGCGCACCTTCTTCGAAGTCACGCTGCCCATCATCCGACCCGGCATCATGGCCGGCGCCATTTTCGCTTTCATCGTGTCCTACGACCAGTTCCCGGTTTCGCTGTTCCTCGTCCAGGCAGGGTTTGAAACGCTGCCCGTTTACATGTTTGGCTACCTGAAGTTCGCATTTGATCCGACCATCGCCGCGGCGTCCACCGTCAGCATCGCCCTCAGTCTGATTGTGGTTTTCCTGTTGGAGCGCCTCTTTGGTCTGCACAACTTTGCTCGCCTATAGCGGCACTGCGGGAGGGGGTGGTGCAGCAGCGCAAGTCCCGACGTCGTACTTCCTGATGCACGGTGCGATGGGCATCGCAGGGAAAAGGGAAAGCAGTCAGGACTTGAAAGCGCGCTGAGGAGGTGCCCGACACGATGGAGCGGAGCCATGCGAACAAGGCCCCTTTGGCGGCCAACATCCCACGGAATGCAGCGTTGGAACCCACGGCGGAAACCAAGACCACGCGGCGAGAATGGCTCCAGAAGGGCGCGAAAGCCGCGGCTGCCATGACAGCCGCCGGCACTTTCTGGAGCAGCCTCAACTTCTACGTCAACGCCCAGTCCCGGCCGGTGCTGCGGATTACGGGCTGGGGCGGGGCCTACGGTGACCTGTACCAGCGCCACGTCATCCCCGCCTTTGAGAAAGAGTACAACTGCCGGGTGGAAGTGGACACGGCCTTCCCCTTCGAGCCCAAGCTGCTGGCGAGCCCCCGTAACCGGCCCATCTACGACGTCTTCCACTCCAACAACCAGCCCGTGACCAAGGTCATGGAAGCCGGTTACCTAGAAGAAAACTTGACGGCCAGCGAAATTCCCAACCTCCGCGATTGCTATGACTACGTCACCGCCCCCACCGTGCCGGGCATTGCTGCCTTTGTGTCCGGCATCGGGCTCGGCTACCGGACGGACCTGGTCGAGGGGAAGCTGGACAGTTGGCAGCAGCTGTGGGAAGAGCGCTTCGCCGGCCGCCGCGGCACCTACGTCATCACCAATGAACTCGGCATCGCTACCTTGCTCATGGCGGGCGAGATCTTTGGCTCCGGGTACCAGGATCTCGACGCGGCTTTCGAGGCCATTGCGAAGCTCCGGCCCATCAAGCTCGCGGACTTCACCGGCACCATGGAACGCATGCTGCTCACGGGCGAAGTGGTGGTGGGCGTCATTCACGACAGCGGCATCTGGCGCCATGTGGGCGACGCGCCCGTTGATTGGGCCTTTGTAAAGGAAGGCATCCCGGCGCTGGAGCAGGTCATGAACGTCACCAAGGGCAGCGACAAAAAGGAACTGGCCTACGCCTGGCTCAACCACATCCTCAGCCCAGAGGTGCAGCGGTTGATGGGAGAGGAACTGGGCTACGGTGTGGCCAACAAGACCGTCCGCCTGTCCGGGAAGTACGAAGGCAGGACCTTTGACACGCCCGAAAAGGTGGCCCTGCTCAAGCAATTCGACTGGAGCTGGTATAACAAGGTCGAATCGACCGTCACGCGCCGGTTCCTTCAGGTTATGGGAGGCTAGTTTCCATGGCACGGGTGGAACTCCGCGAAGTCGTCAAGCAGTACGACCAAACGGTAGCCGTCGCGGGGGTCAGCCAGACCATCGAGGATGGCGAATTCTTCTCCCTTCTCGGCCCGTCGGGATGCGGCAAAACCACGACGCTGCGCATGATCGCCGGCTTCGTCGAACCGACCGCGGGTTCCATCTGGTTTGACGGTCAGGACGTCACGCAACTGCCAGCGCACAAGCGGGAAACGGGCATGGTGTTTCAACACTATGCCCTGTTTCCCCACCGCACGGTCTTTGAAAACGTGGCCTTCGGTTTGCGGATGCGCCGGGTTCCCAAGGACGAGATCCGGCGGCGAGTGGCCGAAGCCCTGGCCTTGGTCGAGCTGTCCGGGCTGGAGGACCGCTACCCCCGACAATTGAGCGGGGGCCAGCAGCAGCGGGTAGCCCTGGCCCGGGCGCTGGTCATTGAACCCAAGGTCCTCCTCCTCGACGAGCCCCTGGGCGCCCTGGACAAGAAGCTGCGGGAGCATATGCAGTTTGAGCTGCGGCGGCTGCAAGAGAAGGTCGGCATCACCACCATCTACGTCACCCACGATCAAGAGGAAGCCCTCACCTTGTCCGACCGGATCGCGGTGATGAAGGACGGGCGAATCGTACAGGTCGCGCCCCCCGATGAGATTTACAAGCGGCCTGCCACCCGCTTTGTGGCCGATTTCATCGGGACCAGCAATTTCCTGACGGGCCGGGTGCGCGCGGCCACGGCGGACACGGTGGAAGTGGAAACCGAGCAGGGCTGGCGCATCGTCGCGGCGGTGCCCCGCCCCGGCATCCGCTACGAAACGAATGCGGTGGTTTCGGTGTCGGTGCGGCCCGAAAACGTGGGGCTGTACAATGCCGAACCGGGCCTTGTCAACCAGTTCCCGGCGAAGCTGCAGGGCAAAAAGTTCGTCGGTGACGCGTTACTCTACCAGCTGAAGTTGGCCAACGGCGAACAGTTGACGGCCAAGGTGAGCGCCGACCGCGCCGGCGTGGATCTCCCTCCCGACGGCGTCGTGTGGGTGGCGTGGGGGCCGCAGGATTGCCTGGCCCTGGCTGAATAGCACTGGGGGCGCTCACCGATGACCACGAAAGAGAGGTTGCGACATGAAGCTCGGCATTATCTCCGTCGTCACCACCGTCGACGAAGAAAGACTCTACTCCCACCGCCGCCACATCGAAGCCCACTATCCCGAGTGGAACGTTGTCTCCCGGTGCATTCCTGACCAGCCCAGAGGCGTACACGATGAGCAGACCCACCGGGCGGCCGAGCCCAAAGTGGTGGCGCTGGCCCAGGCTTACGCCCGGGAAGGGGTGGACGCGATCTATGTCAGTTGCGCGGCGGACCCCGGCGTCGAGCTCGCCCGGCCCCGGCTCAACGGCACGCCCATCCTCGGGGCAGGCCGGGCCGGCGCGTTGGTGGCGCTTTCCTATGGCATGCCGGTGGGTGTCTTGGGCATCACCGACACCGGGCCCAAGGTGGTGGTGGAGACGCTGGGCGACACGTTGGTGGCCGTGGAGCGGCCGCGGGGCGTCACCACCGCTTTGGACTTGGGCTCACCCGCAGGAAAATCGGAAACGGTGGCGGCTGCCGGGCGGCTGGTGACGGCCGGTGCCCGGGTCATCCTTTACGCGTGTACCGGCATGTCCACCTTGGGCGTTACCCCGTTGATTTGGGAGAAGTACCGGGTGCCCGTGGTGGATCCGGACTTGGCGGCCGCCGGTTTGCTGTTGACCCTGGTGCGCCACCGCCCCCGCACCCAAGGTGCCGCAGCCGCCGTCTAACGGGCACGGGTCGGCTGGTACTTTTGCAAAATCGTTACGGGGGTGAAGGGGCGTGCCGCAGGGCCAGCTCCGCACGTTGCAGGACTGTGAAGATTTCATCCGCGGTTGCACGCTGTTTGGCACCGGCGGCGGCGGGGCTCCATCCAAGGGCATGAAGCTGCTGTCAGACGAGCTCGCCGCTGGACGGACTCCCGCGTGGATAGACTTGGACGACCTCCCGGACGACGCCTGGATAGCCTGTGCGTGGGGGATGGGCTCCATCGCTCCCTCAACACCGGAACGGGAGGACAAGATGAAGGCCTACGGCCTCGGCGCCTGGAGCGTCGAGAAGAATCTCGCCCGGGCCTTGCAAGAATTGCAGGAGTACACCGGTCGCCGGCTGTCGGCCGTGATCCCGCTGGAGCCGGGGGGATCCAACACCCCCAACCCGTTGGCCGCGGCCACCTCCCTGGGCCTGGCCACCGTCGATGCGGACCTGGCCGGACGGGCCATTCCCGAGATCGCCCAAACCCTGCCTGTCCTGGCCGGCATCCCGCTAGGTCCGGTGGCCTCCGTGGACCTCTGGGGCAACGTGGCCATTCTCCGGGAAACCCACAGCGTCCCCATGGCGGAACGCATCGGCAAGCACCTGGCCGTGGCCGCCTTCGGGCATACGGGACTCGCGGGCTTTCTCACCCAAGTGAAAAAGTTGCGGTCGGCGGTGGTGCCTGGGACGCTGACTCGCTGCCTGGCAGTGGGCCGGGCCATTCGCGCCGCCCGGGAGCAGGGCCGCTGCCCCGTCGACGCCATTGTGGAAGCCACCGGAGCCCGCCGGCTTTTCACCGGCGTCGTCACCCGCAAGGAATGGCAAGACCAGGAAGGTTACATGATCGGGCGGAGTTTCCTCGTCGCGGCCGACAACAGCGGACGGCACATGGAGATCTGGTTCAAGAATGAAAACCATGTCGCCTGGCTGGACGGCAAACCCGTCGCCCTCAGCCCCGACCTGATCATGGTGGTCGGCACCGACACCGGCGAGCCCCGCACCAACACGGAACTGGCCGAAGGAGAACGGGTCACCGTGTTGGGCTTGCCGTGCCACCCGGCGTTCCGCACCCCCGAAGGGCTGCGGCTGCTGGGGCCGCGGCACTTCGGTTTCGACATCGATTACGTGCCCATCGAAGAACTAGCCAGGCAGGTGGAAGGTGACGCCCATGATGCGCTTGGATGAAGCCACGGCAAGAGCCGCGGTGATGGGTGGAGCAGTGCTGGGGGGCGGCGGCGGCGGGTATATCCAGGATGGTTTGGAGCGGGCCCTCCTGGCGCTGAAGCTGGGCAAAGTCGAGCTCTGGACCCTGGACGAATTCGTGCAGGCCTACGGCGAGGACGCCCGCCTGCTCACCTGTTCGGCGGTGGGCGCCCCCGCGGCGGCAGAACGCCACGTGACGCCCCTGGACTATATCAAGGCGGCCCAACTGGCCATCGAGCGGTCCCAAGAGCCTGTGCGCGGGCTCATCACCAACGAAAACGGCGCCGGCACCACCGTCAACGGCTGGCTGCAGGCGGCCGTCCTCGGCCTGCCCGTAGTGGACGCTCCATGCAACGGCCGGGCGCACCCCACGGGCAAAATGGGCGCGATGGGGCTCCACGCGCTGGCAGGCTACACGTCCCTGCAGGTCGCGGTGGGCGGCAACCCGGACCAGGGCCGGCATGTCCGCTTGGTGGTCGAGGCGCCCCTGATCCACGCCGCGCAACTGGTGCGGCAAGCGGCCGTGGAGGCGGGCGGCCTGGTGGCGGTGGCGCGCGACCCAGTGCCCGCCGCCTACGTCGACCAGCACGCCGCCAAAGGCGCCATCCGGCAAGCCATTGAACTGGGCCGCGCCATGATGGCCGCGGAGGCCGCCGGTGGGCGCGCGGTGCAGGAGGCCGCGGCGAAATATTTGGGCGGCGACCTCCTGGCCCGGGGGGCCGTGGAGATCGTGTCCCTCGAAACCCGGGGCGGTTACGACGTCGGCCGCCTGGTCGTCCGCTGTGATGGCGATCGGCGCATGGAGCTGACGTTTTGGAATGAATACATGACGGCCGACTGGCTGCCGTCCAACGGGCCGGCCCAACGCTTGGCCACCTTCCCCGATCTGATCGCCCTGCTCAGCGAAGACACGGGCCTGCCCGTGGCGTCGGCCGAGCTGGAGGTGGGGCTCCCCGTGGCGGTGCTGGCGGTGCCGCGGCAACGGCTCATCCTGGGCGCCGGGATGCGCTTTCCCGAACTGATCCAGGAAGCAGAAGCCGCCGTGGGCCGGCCCCTGCTCAACCCTTAGGCACGCTTTGGACCGCAGGCTTGCGGGCAGTACGGGGGAGGCGAAGGAGTTGCCCCAAACCCGCCTGGGCTTGGTGACCATCGGCCAGTCGCCGCGAGAAGACTTGGCCGCCCACTTGCGCCCTTATTTGACGGGGGACATCGAGCTGGTGCAAGCCGGTGCTTTGGATGGCCTGGCGCCGGACGAGTTGGCCCAGCTCTCCCCCGCGCCGGAAGAAGCCACGTACATCACCAAACTGCGGGACGGCACTTCCGTCACGGTGGCCACGGCCCGCCTGATGCCGTATGTGCGCGGCGCCGTTCGCCGGCTGGAAGCCAGGGACGTCAGCGCCATCCTGCTGCTGTGCACCGGCCGCTTTCCCCCTTTGGGCCGTTCTAGGCTGGTCGTGGAACCGGAACGCGTCATCGGCAGGCTGGTGGACGCCTTGCGCCCGCGCCGGCTGGGCGTGCTCGTACCCCTGGGGCGCCAAGCGGAGCAAATGGGCCGCAAGTGGCAAAAGGGGGCGCGGCAGGTTTTCGTCGAAAGCGCCTCTCCTTACGACGATGACCTCGTGGCCTTTGACGCGGCGGTGGAGGGCCTGGCCCGCCGGCAGCCGGACCTGGTGGTTCTGGACTGCATGGGCTACGCCCAGCGGCATTGGCGGCGTGCACAAGAGCTGCTTCCCTGCCCCGTGCTGCTTTCCATTTCCACGGTGGGCGCGGTGGTGGGACAGCTGGTGGGCGCCCCCGTCGGCGCGCCAGGGCGCAGCGGCTGACGCCCCCTGGCCGCCGGCGTGGGCGGTCAAGGCTCATCGTGCCGCCCAACCCAAGGCCCGTTCCACCGCCCGGCGCCAGCCGCCCAGCAGCGCGGTGCGGCGGGCGCCGTCCATGGCGGGCGCAAAGCGCCGGTTCAGGTGCCACTGGGTGCGGATGTCGCCGGGGCTTTGCCACACCCCCGCGGCCCAGCCCGCCAAATAGGCCGCGCCCAGGGCCGTCGTTTCGGTGACCGCGGGCCGCTCCACGGGCACGTTCAAGACGTCGGCCTGAAACTGCATGAGAAAATCGTTGACGGCCGCGCCGCCGTCCACCCGCAAGGCCCGCAGGGGCACGCCCGCGTCCTGCTCCATGGCCCGCACCACGTCCACAGTTTGGTAGGCGATGGCTTCCAAGGCCGCCCTCACCACGTGGGCCCGGGTGGTGCCCCGGGTAATGCCCACAATAAGGCCCCGGGCGTAAGGGTCCCAGTGGGGCGCGCCCAGGCCCGCGAAGGCCGGCACCAAATACACGCCCCCGGTGTCGGGCACGGACTGAGCCAGAGATTGGGTTTCCGCGGCGTCGGCGATGATGCCCAGGCCATCCCGCAGCCACTGCACCGCCGCGCCGGTCACGAAGACGCTGCCCTCCAGCGCGTAACTCACCGCGCCGTCGACGCCCCACGCCACCGTGGTCAGCAGGCCGTGCCGGGAGGCCACCGGCTTGGCGCCGGTGTTCATCAAGAGGAAACTGCCGGTGCCGTAGGTGTTCTTGGCCATGCCCGCTTCGAAACACGTCTGGCCAAAGAGGGCCGCCTGCTGGTCGCCGGCGACGCCGCCGATGGGAATGGCCGCACCGAAAAGTTCAGGCCGGGTTTCGCCGTAGATGTGGCTGGACGGCTTCACCTCGGGCAATAGAGCCCGGGGGATGTCGCCAAACAGGGCCAAAAGCTCGTCATCCCAGGCCAGCGTGTGGATGTTGAACAGCATGGTGCGGGACGCGTTAGTGTAGTCGGTGGCGTGGACGCGCCCGCCCGTAAGCCGGTAGATCAGCCACGTGTCCACGGTGCCAAAGGCGATCTCGCCCCGCTGGGCCCGGGCCCTTAACCCTTCCACGTGGTCCAGCAGCCAGGCGATCTTGGTGGCGCTGAAGTACGGATCCAGCACCAGCCCCGTCTTGGCCCGCACCAGGGCCTCGGCGCCCTGCTCCTTGAGCGCGTCGCACATGCCGGCAGTGCGGCGGTCTTGCCAGACGATCGCGGGCGCCACCGGCTGCCCCGTAGCCCGGTCCCACAAGATTGTCGTCTCCCGCTGGTTGGCAATGCCGACGGCCGCCACGTCGGCGGCGTCCACCCCGGCCTGGGCCAGCGCTTGCTGCGCCGTAGCCAGCTGCGTGGCCCAAATCTCTTCCGGATCGTGCTCCACCCAGCCCGGGCGGGGGTATTGCTGCCGAAAAGGCTGCTGGGCCACGGCCGCCGGCCGGCCGTGGGCATCAAACAAGATCGCCCGGGAACTGGTGGTCCCCTGGTCAAGGGCCAAAATCCAGCGCTTTCCCACCTGCCATCGCCCTCCTCGCGTCCTGGTGCACCGGGCCCGGTGATCCCGCCGGCCCGGGCGCACCCGTGGGGCCCAGTGCTTCAGAGCCCATTCACAGCCCGGGGCCGGGATTCCTGCTCTGCCCTGCCAACCGGGGCTTGCGCCACCGGGACTTGCGCAACCGGGGCTGGCGCAACCGGGGCCGGCGCAACCGGGGCTGGCGCAACCGGGGCTTGCGCTTCACGAGCGGTGCAAGTATAATGGGATCATCTTGATGTCAAGATATTTGACATCAAGATATCCTCCGGGTGGTGAGCGGCGGTGAACAACGGCCAGGCGGTCCCGGGCATCGTGGAGCGGCCGCAGGACGCGGTGGACCCGTCTTTCGCGGTGGATCAGTCCTTGAAGCTGTTGGTGGTGCTCTCCAAGGCGTACAAAGTCGTCATGGGCGCCGCCGTCAAGGACATGCAGCGGTACGGGCTCAAGGCGACGGAGTTTGCGGTGCTGGAGCTTTTGTACCACAAGGGCAAGACGCCCCTGCAGCGCATCGGCCAGCACATTCTGCTCACCAGCGGCAGCGTCACCTACACCGTCGACAAGCTGGAAGCCAAGGGCTTGCTCCGGCGCGTCCCATGTTCGGACGATCGCCGGGTTACCTATGCGGAGCTGACGCCGCAAGGCCGGGCGCTGTTTGACCGCGTCTTCCCGCAGCACGCCCAGACCATCGCAAGCCTTATGGACGGCCTTTCGGCGGCGGAAAAAGAGACGCTGATCGCCCTGTTGAAAAAGCTGGGCCGCAGCGTGCAGCCGGCGGCCGGGTGAAGGCCCGCACCCCGGGGAAACCGTTGGGAGACTGAGGCAAGACAACCCAGGGAGGTCGATGACAATGACGCAACGGACGGCGGGGATCCACCATATCACGGCCTTTGCCAGCGATCCCCAGGCCAACGTGGATTTTTACAGCGGCGTGCTGGGCCTGCGGCTGGTGAAAGTCACCGTCAACTTCGATGCGCCCGACATCTACCACTTCTACTTTGGCGACGAAACCGGCAAGCCCGGCACGGCCATGACCTTCTTCCCCCACCGGAGCGCCCGCCGCGGCCAGGTGGGCGGCGGCCAAGTGGGCTGCACCACCTTTATCGTGCCCCCGGGCACGCTGGACTTCTGGGAAAAACGGCTGGGCAAGTTCCGGATCCCCGTGGAGCGCACCCTACGATTTGGCGAAACCTTCCTCCGTTTCCAGGATCACGATGGCCTGCAACTGGAGCTGGTGGCCCGGGCGGAAGGGCCGGCCAGCACATGGTCCTTTGGCGGCGTGCCGGCCGACAAGGCCATCAAGGGCTTTGGCGGGGCGGTGCTCTACAGCCGGGCGCCTGGGGAAACCCTGGACGTGCTGGAAAACCTGCTGGGATTGGAGCGGGTCGGCACCAGCGACGACGGAAAATACGTGCGCCTGCAGGCCCGGGCCGACCTGGGCCAGATCATCGACGTCAAGGCCGAGGCGGTGCCCGCCGGCCTGGGCGGGGCCGGCACCGTCCACCACATCGCCTGGCGGGCCGACAACAAGGCGGATCAGGAGCGCTGGCGGCAACGGGTGCTGACGGCGGGCTTTGACGTGACGCCCATCGTGGACCGCAAGTACTTTACCTCCATCTACTTCCGGGAGCGGGGCGGCATCCTCTTTGAAATCGCCACCGATGAGCCGGGGTTTGCCGTGGACGAGCCCGTGGAGGCCCTGGGCCAAAAGCTCATGCTGCCGCCGTGGCTGGAGCCTTACCGGGAACGCATCACCGCCGGGCTGGATCCCTTTACGGTGCGGGTGCTGGAGGAGGACCGGGCGTGAATCCGCGGACCTCCACGGGCTCCTGGAAGGCGCCGGCGCCCAGGCGACGGCGCCCGGGTCCGGAGGGACGGCGCCGCCCGCACCACGGCCGGCGCACCCCTTTGTCCCCGCCCGGCTACCCGCGGAACAGCGTCGCGTACAGGTCGTCAAAGTCGGGCTCGTCGGTCAAGAGATGGAGGCCCTCGTAGAGCTCCAGCCGCTCCACGATCATGTCCCGGACGCCGTGGATGAGCTCTGCGAAGCGCACATCCGCGATGCGGCCCGCGCGCTGCTGGTGCCGGTAAAAGTCCCGCAGGTCCAAGGTGAAAGTGACCGCGTCCGAGCCGGAGTTAGGATAGCGGCGGATATATGTCCAAAAGAAAAAGGAACGAAGGTCCGCCTCGTCCACGTCCAAGAGGTGGCTGGCGGCCTTGGGGACGTCGGTTTCCAAGTAGTGCGCGAAGGTTTCCACGTGGGCGACCTTGCGCCGCCGCACCTTGTCGCTGAGGCCTTGCTCCGCCAAGGCCCGGTCCCATTCCGCGAGGAGCTCCCCGTGGCTGGGCTTGCGCAACAGCACCACCTTGCCCCGGGCTCCGGCCAGGACGGTGTCGCTTAAGCCAAGGCGCCGCCGTTCCCGCTGCCACGCCGCGGCCAGCCGGTGCGGATGATCCCGGATGCGCGCCCGCAGCTGCCGGGCCCAAGCCGCGAGCCATCGATGGGCTTCCTGCGGTGCGGCCCCGTGCCCGTCGCGCCGCGTCCGCATGCCAGGCCGGGCGATGACCACTTCGTCGAGGGCGCCGCCATCCCCCGAGACCACCCGCATGCGCCCATCGCCCTGGACCACGTCCCAGGGGGCCGAGCCGGGTGTACGCCCCAAGTCGGGAAACCGGGCGTATGCCTCCACCAGCAGGGAGCCCAGAAGCACGGCGTTTTGGGGCGGGAGCCGGGACGCGAGGAAGTTGGCCAAGATGCGGTCTTCCCGGGCCACGGCGGCCCCGTCGTCTCCGCCCCGGGGGCGGATTTCCGCCTGCAGCACACCCGCTGCGCGGTCCCAGCGCACGATCAGATCCGGCAACTCCTCCCGGGGCGGGTCCCCGCCCCTCGCGGCCAAACCCAAGGGCGCCAGGTCGATGAAACCGGAATCCAGCCGGGTCAGGCCGGCGGGGTGGGAGGCTTCCGCCGGCACCTCCCCGGCACGCCGCGAGCGGAGATACCGCTCCCGCCGCGGCGTTTCCCGCAAGGCCTCGGCCGTAGCCTCCAGCAGCGCGGTTCGCAGTTGACCCAGAGCGGTTTCCCGCAAATACACCGTGGCCAGCTCCCGGCCGGAGGCGGCCAGCACCGGCGGCTTTTCCAGCGCCGTGTAAAAGGGCTCCAGCCGCCGTTTGCTCAGCTGGCCCCGGGCCAGCTCGTCGCGGGTGAGCGGGACCCGAAAGGCCTTGCCATGCAGCGCGATGCGCACGGGCGCGTAGGTGCCGGGGCCGCAGCGGACCATGAAGGGAAGCCGGGCCAGGGCGTCGGCCACCGTCTGCGGCGTGTGGTCGGTATAGCGCCGGCCCGAGCGCCGGGCTGCCTCCTGGGCGATGTCCGCCAGGGCCCGCGGCCCGTCCATTTCCCGGGCGATCTCCTCCACGGCCTTGCGCAGGGTGTTTCGGGCGATGAAGACCACCTCCCGGCCTGGGCTTTCGGCGTACGCTCTGCCCGCACACCGTTGCGCGCGATGGCATGGCGGTCCTGGAATCGCGCTGCCGTTATAAGCCCCCGACCCGCGAACGACTCCACCCGACATTACGGCGTCCCTGCGGCCCTTTCCTCCGCCCCGGCCCCGGGTTCACCGCGGAATCGTCAGGGCGGGACCGGCGCGGCGGGTCTCCCGCGGCCTGCAACGCCAGTCTACGGATCCAGCAGCCGGGGACCGGGCCCTTCGGCGCCCAACTGATCGTCGGGATTCCGCAAGGGGCAGTCGGCCAAGGAGAGGCAGCCGCAGCCGATGCACTGATCCAGCTGCTCCTTGAGCCGGGTCAACCGGGCGATGCGCGCCTCCAGCTCCGCTTTCCAGGCCGTGGACATCCGCGTCCAATCGTCCTTGGTGGGCACCCCGGAATCGGGCAGCTGCGCCAGGTACTTCTGGATCTCATCCAGCGACAGTCCCGTGCGCTGGGCCACCTTGATGACCGAAATGATCCGCAGCACTTCCCGCGGGTACACCCGGTGGTTGCCCGGCGTGCGCCGGCTCTTGATCAACCCCTTGGTCTCGTAATAGCGCAGGGCCGACACCGCCACCCCGCTGCGCTCCGCCACCTCGCCGATGGTCAGCTCCCGCCTGGTCGGCCAAGGCAGAAAGCCACTCGCGACGCCGGTGTGCGCCGACTGGTCCATGCTGCCCTCTCCCTTCCCCGTTGCCGGCCCCCGCGGGACCAGACCACCGTGGGATCCAACAAGCTGGACATCAAACAAGATAGAAAGGTCGGAACGGTATTGACCTAAAGCTAACTTTAGGTTGTAGCATGGGGAGCGTCAAGGCCCCCTGCCCCATGGACGCCGGCAGGCCCGCGGGCAAGACGGCGGGCCACCGCTCCGCGCAACGCCTGGGGCGGGGGCGCTGCGCACGAAAAAAGGCGAAAGCGAGGTATATAGGTGTGGACCGATTGTGGACGCGTTCCTTTGTGCTGACGTCGCTGGGCTCGCTGCTGTTGTTTTCCAGCTTCTACCTGCTCCTGCCCACCATGCCTTTGTTCGTTAAGGAGCTGGGCGGCCTAGAGGCCCACGTGGGGCTGGCCACCGGCGTCTTTACCATCGCGGCGGTGGCCTTTCGCCCCGTGGCCGGCGGCCTCCTGGACCGCTACGGCCGGCGCCCCTTCCTGCTGGCGGGCGTCGCCCTGTTTGCGCTCTGCATGTACGCGTACGGATGGATCGGGGCCGTCGGGGCGCTGTTGTTCATGCGTTTCGTCCACGGGGTGGGCTGGGCCTTTGCCACCACCGCGGCCGCCAGCGCCGCCGCGGACATCGTGCCTCCCGCCCGGCGGGGCGAGGGCATGGGCTGGTACGGGCTGGCCCAAACCCTGGCCATGGCCGCGGGCCCGATGCTGGCCACCTGGACCCTGGCCGAAGGGTCCTTCCGGACCGTGTTTCTGCTGGCCACCGGGCTGGCCGTAGTGGCCCTTTTGTCCGTCTCCATCCCCCGCTACCCCTTCCGCCCGCCGGCGGAGCTGCGGCGGGTGGAGGTGCTGGACCCCGCCACCCTGCCGGTGGCCGTCTCGGTGGCCCTCATGTCCTTTGCCTACGGAGCCCTGACCACGTTCCTGCCGCTGTTCGCGGTGACACTGGACGTGAATCCCGGCACGTTTTTCTTGGTCTACGCGCTGGCCCTCACCGCTGCCCGGCCCCTTGGGGGCACCGTCTCCGACCGGCGGGGCGAGACGGCGGTGGTCGTCCCGGCCGCGGGCCTGATCATTCTCGCCCTCTTGGTGCTCAGCGGCGCCACCGGCCTCGGCGGCGTGCTGATGGCGGCGGTGCTCTACGGCGTCGGCTTTGGCTCCGCGCACCCCGCCCTGCAAGCCGCGCTGCTGCGCATGGTGCCCCGGGAGCGGTTTGGCGTCGCCAATGCTTCCTTTTTCACCGCGTTTGACCTGGGGATCGCGCTGGGGTCCACCCTCTTGGGCTGGGCCGCGGGGAGCCTGGGCTATCGGGGACTCTTCACCGTGGCCGCGGCCGCCGTAGCCCTGTCGCTGGCGGCGTTTCTCGCCCTGGTGCGGCCGCGGCTGGCCTGCAACGGGGAGCTGGTGCGGGGCTGACCCCCTGACCGCCGTCACAGCTCCGCCAGTCCCAGCTTGACCGTGGGCGGCGCAAAGCGCCCGCGCGCTGCGGGCGCGCGGGCGCTAATCCGCTAGATCCAGCTTTGCCAGTTCGCGGTCCAGGTGCTCGTTGTACAGGCGCACACAGCGCAGCAGGCACTCCTTGTCCGCTTCGCTCAGCGATTGAAACACCGCCCGGTCCCGTTCCATGCGCCGGCGGTGCATCTCCTCATGCTGCCGCTTGATTTCCTCGCCCTTGGGCGTCAGCCGGAAGAGCACTTCCTTGCGGTTGCCTTCCCGCTGGTACCGTTCGATGGCCTTCATCCGCAAGAGCCGAGCGGTGAGCTTGCTCACGCCCCCACGGGTCATGCGCAGCGCCTTGGCCAGGTTGGTCACGTTGGGCGTCTCCAGCTGGTCGATCATGACGACGCAGTGAACTTCCGAGGGACTGACGTCGTAGCGGATGACCTTTTCTTCCGCGGCGATCAACGCTTGCAGCTTGCCCCACATCTCGTTGAGTCCCTCGATGATGTCCTGTTCCCTGGCCACGGGCCTCATCCCCCACCCGGCGTCGCCAGCGCACTTTTTTGTTGACGAGGATACAATAGCGTGCTAAGGTAAGATTGTTTCCCGGGAAACAACCTTCGACAAGGGGTGTCGCATCGTGAGCGGGAACCGTTCCGACGCCCGGGCCGTACGCCGGCTGGCCCAGGCCGCCGTGGCCGGCATCGGCGTGTTCGCCGGGATCGTATTGCTGCTGCACGCGGTTCGTCCTGAGTACGATATCGTCACGCGGTTTATCTCCGAGTACGCCGTCACGGATCCGGTGCCGGCGGCCGCCGCGGGCATTGCCCTGGGCCTTGGCGCGATGGCGCTGGCCAAGGCGCTGAGGGCCGCGGTTCCCCGGCACCTGGAGCCGCGCGCCGGAGTCGTCCTGCTCTGGGTTTTCGGGCTCTGTGCCGTCATCTTCGGCGTGTTTCCCGCCGACGAATTCCCGACCGTCAACCCGCCCAGCTGGCACGGCATCATCCACGCCGTCGCCGCGTTCATCGGCTTCGTCTGTTTCTCCGCCGGAAGTCTCTTGGTTTCCTTCCGGTTGCGCCGGGTCTCCGGGTGGCAGGGGCACGCGCGGCTCCTCACCACGACGGCAGCCCTAAGCACAATCTTGCTCTTCTGCCTCTACGCGGAACTGCCCATCGTCGGGCTCGTGGAGCGCGTCGCCGTGGCGGTCATTTTGGCGTGGATGGCCCTCGCGGCCCGGGCGCTGCTCAGGTGGGCCGCTGGCGGCGCCCCCGCGCCCGCGTCGCGAGCCGGCTAAAGTCAGCAGGCCTTGGGCACAGTTGGCTGAATTCTTTTTCCCTGAAACCGGATCCGCTCGCCCCCGCCGGAACACCGGCCGAGGGAGGTGCCGGCCGTTTACGAGATCTTCTTTCCAGCTCCGCCCCTGCGGCCCTTCATCGAGTGCTACTGGTTTCTCAAGGCCAGGGTCCGCCCGCCCCGGCAGCTGGAGGAAGTGATCTTCACCGACGCCCGGGCGGACATCGTCTTTGTGTACAGCAGCCCCTACACGCGCACCAAGGCCACGGCCGCCGGACCGCCGCAGCTCATGGGGGCCTCCAACCTGGACGCCCAGCGCCGCTACCCGGTGCGCATCCAGCAGCAAGGGGACATCCACCTCATCGGCGTGCGCTTTCGGCCCGCCGGTTTGGCCGCCTTTGTGCCGCTGCCCGTACACGAACTCGCGGGCACCACCGTGGGCCTGCAGGACGCCTTTGGCCCCGACGGCGCCGCGCTGGAAGGAAAGCTCTACGACCTGGAGGGTCGAGGCCAGGACCTGGCCGAGGGCGGCAGCGGCGGCGATGGGACCCACGGCTTCGGCGCCGGGCCCCAGGGCAACAAGGGCGCCCAGCGCGGCCCGGCCCGCGGGCGGCAAGCCCAAGTGGGGCTTCTGGACAGCTTTTTCCTGTCCCGGCTGGCGACGCCGCCGGCATACGAGCCGGTAGCCGCCTGGATGGCCGCCATCGAAGCGCGGCAGGGCGTCGTTTCCATCGCCCAGCTCAGCCGGGACAGCGGATACTCGGTGCGGACGGTGGATCGGCTGTTCCGGCAAGTGGTCGGCCTGTCGCCCAAGTTTTTCGCGCGCACCGTGCGTTTCCGGCACGTCCACCGCGAGCTGCTGCGGCAGCCCGAGTTGGCGTGGGACGCGATCGTGGCCGGCTACGGCTACTACGACCAGTCCCACTTCGCGAAGGATGTGGCCGCCTTGACGGGGGTGCCGCCCAAAGCGTACCGGGCCTATCTGCTGGCGAAACGATCCGACCGGCCCCCGCATCATGTCCAATTTTTACAAGACTCGCAGGCGGTTGCCGATTTAGAATAGGGTCATCGGATACTGCGCCGGCGCCAGCCCGCGGTCAACGGCGGCAGCCCGCTGACCGGCCGGTCTGCCGGGCTGGTCCGGATGCGCCAAGGAGGAGGGCTGGATATGTTCGTGCGCTTTGTGGAGCTGCCCGCCGTGGACCAGGATCGGGCCGTGCGCTTCTACACCGAAATGCTGGGCTTCCGCGTGGCCGAGGACGCGGCCTACCAGGACGGGTGGCGGTGGCTGCTGCTGGAAATTCCTGGCGCCGAAACCAAGATCCTGCTCACCAAGAAGGACGCCGGTGACAACCCCAACTCGTCCCGGCCCAACCTGGCCCTCACCGTCGACGACGTGGAGGGCTTGTACCGTGAGCTCAAGGAAAAGGGCGTGGAGTTTCCGCAGGAGCTCACGTCCGCGTCCTGGAACCCAGCGGAAACCTACGCGGTGCTGAAGGACAGCGAAGGCAATCTGGTGTTGATCGGGTCTGTGCCCGCGGCATGAGGCCACGCGATGGCGGCATTGCTGGACTACGGCCTGCGGGTCGCCCCGGCGCTGGCTCTCGTGGCCGCCGCTCTTGTGCTGTTGCGGCCGGGCAAGACCGGCCGGGTCGTCTTGTACATTCTCACCTTTATCCTGATGCGGGACGCCCTGACCCCGGCTGCCCTTTGGGAGCTGGGCACCACCAACGGCGTCCCATGGATCCGTCTCTTCCCCAGCCGCCCGTTCCTGCTGGCCATGGCCGGGGCGAGCCTGCTGGCGGCCGGTGCCTTGGTGGTGCTGGACCGGGCCAACTCCCAGGGCGTGGCCTTTTTGCACCGAGGCCGCGCCGGGCAGGGGTGGCGGGCCGCCCTCCTGGGGCTCGCGGTGGTGCTCGCGCCTTTCTGGCCCGCCTACGCCCGCATCGCCCTGGAGGATCGGGGCGGCCCCGTGGACCCCGGGCTGCTGCTCCCCCTGATGCTGTTTGCCCTGGGCGGAAACTTCCTGGAGGAACTGCTTTTCCGCGGTTTCGTGTACAACCTCCTAAAACGCCGAGACCCTGATGTGCGGGCCGGCGTGGCCTCGGGGTTCGTCTTCGCCCTGTGCCACGTCTTTCTAGCCACCACGGTCACCGCGGCGGGCGCGCCGCTGCTGCTGTTCACCCTATGGGAAGGCGTCATCTGCGGGGTCGTGGGCGCCCGGCACGGCGTGCTGCCGGCCACCATCGTCCACGGCGGCGCCATTTTTGCGTTGGCGGCGGGGCTGTTCTAGGCAGGGACGGGCCCACCAAAGCCGCTCCCAACCGGCGCCCCTTTGCCCCGGCCGCGGCGGTCGGGCGCCGCCTAGGCGGTGCTGAACCGATACCGGTCGGGCAGGCGGGCCACCACTTCATCAAAGGCGTCACTGACGGAGGAGAAGATCTCCACCAGGACCGGATCGAATTGTTTGCCTGCCAGGTTCTGGATGTACGCGACGGCATCGTCGTGGCTCCAGGCCTCCCGGTAGGGCCGTTCGGACCGCAACGCATCGTACACGTCGGCAATGGCCACGACGCGGGCAGCCAGGGGGATGTCCGTCCCCGCAAGGCCGTCGGGGTAGCCGGTGCCGTCCCACCGTTCGTGGTGGCTGCCGGCGATGGCCGCGGCGGTTTCCAGAAAGAAGGGCTGCGGCGGCGAGGAGCCGCCGTGCAGGAACGGCGCGCGCAAAAGATCCCGCCCCGCCACGGTGTGGGTCTTGACCAGCTCGTATTCGTGGGGCGTCAGGCGCCCCCGCTTCCACAAGATCTCCCGCGGCACCACCAGTTGGCCGACGTCGTGCAAAATCGCGCCCAAGGTCACCGCGGAACGGAACCGGTAGGACTGAAATTCGTCGATGCCCTCCCGGGCGCCCACGGCCATCAACAGGCGGGTGTGCTGGCGCACCCGCTCCAAGTGCTCCCGGGACCCGCGCGCGTGCAGCTCCGCCGCCTCGGCCAGCGCCCAGGCCAGCCCCTCTTTGGCAAAGGCTTCTTCAAAGTCCGCCCAGGAGAGCTTGGACGCGGCCTCCTTGTCCTGGAGCCGGTCGATGTCCCGGGCGATGCCCAGAAAGCCGATGGTGCGGCCCCGCCGGTCCCACAGCCGGGTGATGGTCAGATGGGATACCCATTCCTCGCCGGTGCGGCGCCGGTTGACCACATGCCCCGTCCACGTGCCCCGGTCGTGCAGGCTCTCCCACATCTCCTCATACACCTTGACCGGAGTCTTGCCCGACGCGGCAAAGGCCGGCGTCTTGCCCCGCCATTCCTCCAAGGTGTAGCCGGTCATGCGTTCGTACACGGGGTTGACATAGATCACTTTCAAGTCGGCGTCGGTGATGACCACGCCGTCGGCCGTCGCGCTGAGCCACCCGTGCAGGAAGGGGCGCGGCAGGCGCCCGTGGGCCGGATCGACGGTGGTGGTCATGGCCAGCTCCACCCGCCGGCGCTTCCTCGCTTGCGCGTGCTGCTCCGCCACGGCCACCAGGCCGTCCAGGTCCCTGCCGTGCTGGGGCCACAGGGCCACCCCCATGGTCAAGCGGGGACGGGGATGGGGGCCGTCGGCCACCGCCGCTTCGCAGCGCCGCAAGATCTCCCCGGCCAGGCCCTTGGTTTCGGCAGCGGACACCCGGGGCGCCAACAGCACAAAGGCATCGCCGGCAAAGCGGCCGATCACCGCCCGGGGTCCGGCGGCCTCCAGCACCCGGCGGGCCAGCTGCCGCAAGAGATCGTCCGCGGCCAAGCGCCCGTGGGCCTCAGCAAAGGCGCGGAAATTCCCGATCTCCAGGAACAGCACCGCGCCGCGCCGTTCCCCCTTGATGGACTCCCACCGCCGCCGCAGGCCGTACCAATTGGGCAGGCCGGTCATCGGGTCCAGCTCCGCGCCTTTGCCCCAGTGAAAAAAGGCCAGCTGCAGGCAGGCAAAACGGGCCAGTTCCCCCAGTACGGCCCGGTAGGCGTCGGTCAACGGCGGCACCGACTTCCAGGCAAAGATGATTTGCCCGCACAACTCCCCGTCGCGGGTGGCCGGGACCATGTAGCCCGCCCGCAGCCCCAGGTCCAGGACGGATTGCCGGAACTCGGGCTTGATGGCCGCCGAGGTTTCCATATCCGGGCAAAAATAGCCGTCGGGATGGGCGCGCCAGAAGGCTTCATCCTCCAGCGTAAACGGCGCCGCGAGGTCGCCGGGCGCCAGCACTTGCACGCCGGCCGCCGTGGCCACCGCCCGGGTCTCGATTTGCCGCTCCAACAGGCGGATCAACACGGCATCGACGCCCGTGTACTCCCGCAGCGTCCCGGCCATGGCCCGCAGCAGGTCTTCCTCGTGCCGCGCTTCCAGCACGTGCCCGCTGAGCCGGGCCAGCACGTGCACAGCGCCCCTTTCCGCATCCCAACGACGATGCGTTTCCATCGGACACGCCCTCCCCGGGCCGCGGCTTTGGGCCGCAGCCGCCGCTCTTCTCACCCCCCCTCGTCCGGTCGCCTCGTCGCGGCCCGCCCGAGCCGGGCGGCCGCGGGCGCCGGCCCCCTGGTTTCCAGTGGCCTTCTTGCCTGGCCTGGCCGTGCCCCGCGCACCGGTGCCCCCGGGCCAGTTCCGGTGCGCTGCGGGCGCTTATCCCGCCGGAGCCACTGCCTCCACCAAGTCCTTCATCTCCTGCTGTTCCGCCGGATTCAGCAGCCGATGGATGTCGAGCACGAGGATCAGCGCGTCTTGCAGCCGGGCAATGCCCGTGACAAACTGGGCATCCGCGTTCATGATGTAGGGCGACGGCGGCTCGATTTGCTCCGCGCCAATGCGCAGCACCTCCGAAACGCCATCCACCAGCATGCCGACCCGCTGATCGCCCAGTTCCACGATGACGATGCGGGCATCCCGGGAGGCGTCCTGGGCCCCCATGCCCAGCCGGCGGCGCAGATCCAGCACGGGAATGACGCCGCCCCGCAGGTTGATGATGCCTTCCACGAAGTCGGGGGTCTGCGGCACTTTGGTAATTTCCGGCACCCGGATGATCTCCCGCACCTGGTAAATGTCGACGCCGTAGGACTCGCCCGCGAGCTTAAAGACCACCAGCTGATGGGTTCCCGACCCTACCGCGGACTGTTGGTGCTCCATGGCCCACATCCCTCCTGCGCCTCCATCGCCCGCGGCATCCCGCCGTCCCGCGAGCGTTCCGCTGCCCATTTCGTTGCCCGTTCCGTTGCCCATTCCGCTGCCCGTTCCCCCCGGTCCCGGGCCGGCCCGCCCGGGCCTGCGCCCGCAGCGCTAGACCCGGAACCGGTCCACCAGCCGGTCCAAGTCGGACGCGATGGCCATCAGTGACTGCATGGATCGCTTCATCTCCTCGGCCGCGGCGTTGATCTCCTCCGTGGACGCGCTCACTTCCTCGGCGCCGGCGGCACTCTGTTCGGAAATCCCGACCACTTGGTCCATGGCCCGCCGGACGTGGTCGCTGGACGCGGCCATCTCTTCGGTGGCCGCGGTGTTCTCCTTCACGACGCTGGCCATCTCGGCCACGGCCGCCAGCATCTCAGGGCTGGCCTTGGCCATCTGCGCCGCGGACGCAGAAATGGTCCGGGCCACCTCGTCGGTGGTCTGGATGGCGGCGATGATTTCCTCCAAGGCGGCCTGGGCGTTGGCCGCGAGCTCCATGCCCGCCGCCACTTGTTCGGTGCCCGTCTGCATGTCGCTGTTGGCGGCGTCGATGGCCGCTTGGATGCTGCCGATCAGGAGCCCGATGTCCCGGGTGGACTGGGACGACCGCTCCGCCAGCTGGCGCACCTCGTCGGCCACGACCCCGAAACCGCGGCCGTGCTCGCCGGCGCGCGCCGCTTCAATGGCCGCGTTCAGCGCGAGCAGGTTGGTTTGATCGGCGATATCGCTGATCATGTTCACGATTTGCCCGATCTGCTGGGAAGCCTGCCGCAGTTCGTCCATGCGTTGGGCCACCCGCCCCACGGCCGCGCGGATGTGCTCCATGCCCTCCACCACCCGCCGCACCGCCTCGTCGCCCGCCTGGGCCCGCTCCGCGCCGCGGCCTGCGGCTTCCGCCACGGCCTGGGCTGCCTCGGCCACCTGCTCGATGTGCTGGGCCATGCGCTCCAAAGACCGGCTCGTCTGGGAGGCCCGCTGCGCCTGCTCCTGGGCGCCGGCCGCGATCTGCTCGATGGCCTTGCGCAGCTGCTCCATGGCCTCCCGGGTTTCCTGCACTTGCCGCACCTGGACGCTGGCGCCTTGCGCCACTTCGTTGACGGCCGTGGCGATCTGCGCGGTCGCGGCGGAAGACTCGCCCACCACCGCCAGCAGCCGTTGGCCGTTCTCCAGCAAGGCGCGGCTGGTCTGGCGGATCTGCTGGACGATGTCCCGCAGGTTGTCCACCATCTTGTTAAAGGCGCCGGCCATCTCACCGATTTCGTCGCGAGACGTCACGGAGAGCTTGTCGATGGTCAGGTCGCCATCGGCCAGCCGCAGGGCCATGGCCGCGGCTTGGCGGACGGGGCGGCCCACCTGGCGCGTCATGAGAAACCCAACGCCGGCCGCCACGGCGAGGGCGATGCCCGCGGCCGCCAGGGAGAGACGGCGGGCCCAGGCAGCCGCCCCTTCCGCCTCCGCCTGAGTCTGCGCGGCGATGTCCAGGCCGCTTTGCGCCAGCGCCGCGGCCGCGTCCAGCATGCGGGCACGGATGGCCGCCAAGGCCGTCACTCCGTTTTGGAGCTCGGCTTCGCTGAGGCTGGCGGCCATGTCCAGCAGCGGCACGGCCAAGCCCACATACTCCGCTTGGGCCCGGGCCATCTGGTCCAAGTAGACGTGGTTTTCCACCGCGCGGACGCTCTGCCGCAAGGTGGTGAGGGTCTCGTCCACTCGGCGCCGGGCGTTGTCGAACTCCGCCCGGAACGCGGGTTCCCTGGTCAACAAGTAGTTGGACAAATACAGCGCCTGGGCCATGATGTGCTGGTTCACCTGCTCGATGGTCCGTACGACTTGATTGATGCGCAGGACATCGTCGCGGTACGCGCGCTCAATGGCATCCATCCCGCGGGAGCCGACCCACAGGGGGACCAGCATCAGCACCAGCACAAGGACAAACGCTACCGCCAGTTTGGCACCGATGGTCAGTCGCACAGCCAAGCCCTCCTCGTCCGCATCCAGGCGCCGAACGCCGTGTCATGGGGCAGGTGCCCGAGGGCTGCGAGATGCTCCCCCGCCGGCAGCTCCGACCGGCGACGCCCTATTGGAGCCGAAACCGACGCACTTGCTCCTGCAGCGCTTGCGCAGTCTCGGCCAACGACTCGGCCGACGCCGACACTTGCCCCGCCAAGGCCGTCAACTCTTCCACCGACGCGGACACCTGCTGGGCGGCGGCCGCGTTTTCGTGGGACAAGGTGGTCAGCTGGGTGACGCTCTCGTCCACCGACGTCGCGCTGGCCGCCATCTCCTCGGCCGCGGCCGTGTTCTCTTCCGTCACCGCCGCCAGCTCGTCGAAGGCCGACACCACTTGCCGGGCGTTGTCGCTCATCTGCGCCGCGGCGGTGGAAATCTGCTGCATCCCCAAGGAGGCCTGCTCGCCCAGCCGCACGATTTCCGCCAGGGCGGCATCGGCTTCACCGGCCAGGCGACTGCCGCTTTCCACTTCCTGCAGCGCGACCTCCATGGCCCGCACCGCCTCGGCCGTGCGGGTCTGCGTGTTGTGGATCAGCTGGCTGATCTCTTGCGCCGACTGGGCCGAGCGCTCGGCCAGGCTGCGCACCTCGTCGGCCACCACGGCAAACCCGCGCCCGTACTCGCCGGCCCGGGCCGCTTCGATGGCCGCGTTGAGGGCCAGCAGGTTGGTCTGGTCGGCAATGTCGGAAATCAAGTTGGTGATCTCGCCGATTTGGCTCGACAAGGTTTCCAGCTCCCGCATTTGCGCGGCCGTATTGTTCACCGCTTCCCGAATGCGCTCCATCCCCGCCACCGTCTGGCGCATCACGTCCCGACCCCGGGCCGCGCCTTCGGTGGCTTTCCGGGCCTCCTCGGACACCGCCACCGCGCTGGCGGTCACCCGCTCAATGTCGGCGGAAACCGATCCCAGCCGCTCCACGGCTTGCTGCACCTGGCCCGCGGAACGCTGGGCGCTCTGCGCGATTTGCTCGATGGCCCCATGCAGCTCCTTCATCGTGTCCCGCACGCCGCTGGCCACATGGGCCTGGTTGCCCGCCGCGCTGGCCATCTGGGCCACCACCTCCGCCGCCTCCCGGGCGCCGGTGGCCGATTGCTCCGACGCCTTGGTCAGCTCGCCGGCGGCCGAGGCCACCACTTCGGCCGATTCGGCCACGCTGCGCATCAGCCCCCGCAGGCGGGCCACCATTTGGTTAAAGGCCTGTGCCAGCCGGCCCACTTCGTCGCCCGAGCGCACCTCCAGCTCTTCCATCGAGAGGTCGCCCTCGGCCACGCGGCCCACCAGCACCCCAAACCGGTGCAGCGCTCCGGTCACCGGACGGACGATGACGCGGGCGATGATGAACGCGACGATCAGCCAGATCCCGACCAGGACGGCGCCTTGCAGGATGGAGCGCCGGAGGACCTCTTGCAGGAGAACCCGGACGTGGGACGCGTCAAAGTCCACCCCCGCCAGCGCGATGACGCGCCCTGTCGCGTCCCGCACCGGCGCCACGCCGTTCATCCACTCGCCATAGTCATCGCGGTAGATGGACGACGCGGCCGGCTGGCCGGCCAAGGCCGCCCTCCACGAGTCGCCGGCTTCGGTTTCTGCGTAGTTGTACAAGGTGCCCACCGGGATCCCGACGCCCTCGTTGATGATGCCAAAAAGACACTGCCCCGGGCCTGCCGGCGAGCACGTGTACACGTTGGCCACGCCCGTCGCGTCCGCGAGGCGCTGGGCCCAGGCGGAATACTCCCGGGCCAAGGGCGAATCCGGCGCCTCGTGGGGCAGCCGGGCCACGTGCTCGGGATCCAGGACGGCGGCCAGCGTGCGGGCCATGCGGACCAGCTCATCCCCCAGCGCCCGCTCCGCCTGTTGCTTCTCGCGATTGTAGGTGTTCAGCGTGATGAACGCGGAAATGGCCGCGGCCACCACAAAGATGAGGGCAAAGAGCCGGGCCTCCAGTCCAAAGGCAAAAGTGCGCTTGGTTTCCACCCCGTAACCCCCCACACACGTCGTCTTGGCCGTTGCGGCCGGTGATGCCCCTCACAAGAGGCTCTGGCAAGTCGGCGTCAAGTCCAGCTCCCCCCGGCGCACCGCCTCCAGCGCATCCACCTCCATGTCCAACAACGCATCGGTGCACTGCGGGCAAAACTGCATGCCCCGGTGGGCCCGCACTTCGGCCAGGGCCTGATCCAGCGGGCGGGCCCGCTGATACGGCCGGTCGTGGGTCATGACGTCCAAGGCGTCGGCCACGGCCAACAGCCGGGCAGCCAAGGGGATGTCCCGCCCCGCCAGCCCCGCGGGATAGCCCGTCCCGTCGTACCGTTCGTGATGGTGCTTGACCATGGCCAAGGCCGTGGGAAACGGCTTTAAGGGCGCCCGCAGCATCTCGTAGCCGATGACCGGGTGCTGCCGGACCAGCGCGAACTCCGCCTTGCTCAATTGGCCGGGTTTGCGCAGGATGGCGTCGGAAATGGCAAGTTTTCCCACATCGTGGAGGGCGGCACCCAAGGCCAGCTCGTCGTAGAGGCCGCCGGCCATGCCCATCTGTTCCGCCAGCAGCAGGGTGTAGGTCACCACCCGGCGGGAGTGCGCGATGGTCTCGATATCCCGCATCTCCAGGACCGTCAACAGTCCGCGGATCATGCCCCGGTAGGACGCGCACAGTTCCCCGCAGCAAGCGTCGCTTTCCATGGCCGCGCCGGCCAGTTTGGTGGCCAGGTCGATGAGCTGCTCGTCCTGGGGCGTCAAGGTGTGGTCCCGAAACCAGCCGACGCTGACCACCACCGTCCCCAGGTTCAGCTTCAGTGCACGGCAAACGAGGCGGGAAAAGACGAGGGGCGTCTTGGTCGGCACAACCTGCGACATGTCATAGTCGGTCCGCATGACGGCCGCACCGTTATCCAGCGCGGCGCGGCAGGCCGAGCGAGGCCACGCCAGCGGCGGGGATTCGAACACATCCTCGCTCTGCAGCAGCCGGATCTCGCCGCTGCGGGACACATACTGAACCCAGACCAGATCCGCGCCGCTGCGGCTCCTAAGTAAATCGACAATATCTAAAAATACTTGTTGGGCCCAATTCGCGCTGTGGTGCATCCAGCGGCATCCTCTCTTGGCAGTCCGGCCGGCGTAGGCCCCACGCCTTTAGCCCCGCGGCTTTGCGGCCCCGTCTTTTGACGGGTGTGCCCTTATCAAGGGCGATGAACCTTAGACGTCGTGCTAAGGGAATGGCTGGGAACTGCGAAACGCTGTCGATCCGGCTGGTGGGCAAAGAGGCGATCCGCCCCATCCCCGCGCACCACCCCGCCTACCCGTGCCTGTACACGGCTGCCGCGCAGGACTGCCATGCGGCAGCCATGCCCCCCCAGAGTCCCCTTCGTTCCACTCTTCCACTCACATCCATCGGTGATACCCCACATTTCCTTAAGGTATAATCCACAAGATGTCGTTTTCTTTTTGATCGATATTATCTGTCTATATGTCCTTTTCCTGCAGCGAAACCACGGGGGCGGCCCTAGCAAGCGCCCCTCCCGGCTCCCCCTGCGGCAGGAAAAGTTTCTCTGGTGTGGAATTGCCGATGGCAGAAGGCCAGAGCCATCGCCGGCCGTGCACAACCCAGCAAGCCGCGCCTTCTTGGGCTGACTGGCTGATCGAACGCAGACCGCTGCGGCGGTTGGCGGGAGATAGGCCACGAGCCGTTCACGCAGGCCTTTGTTGCCGAGGCCGCGTGCAACGCGTTCGTGGCCTGTTCTGTTGTGGACGGCCATGGGGAGGGATGCCTCCGGGTTTCTCCCACGGGTTGCTCGCGAAGGCTGGCGGACCGCGCCCTGCGGGTCGCGGGTGTCGGGTTTCTCACAGGACGCGGATGCTCGGCAGCGGCGGCGCGGGTCTCTCCCGGGCGGCCGCGCGAAAATTGAGGACGTGCACAAAGAAAGGGGTTCGGCAATGACGACTCGCAACGGGCTGCTGGTGCTGTTGATGGCGGTGTTCATGGCGCTGGCCGGCGTCCTGTCGGCCGTGGAGCACGCGGCGGCGCAGACCCTGACCGTCTACTCCAGCGTCGATGAAGAAAACGCCCGCAAGATTTTGGACGAGTTTACCAAGGCCACGGGCATCAACGTGCGCTTCGTCTTCTTGTCCTCGGGTCCGGCTTTGGCCCGCCTGGAAGCCGAGCAGCACAATCCCCAGGCGGACGTGTGGATGGGCGCGCCCAGCGAAAACCACGTGCTGGCCAAGGAGCGCGGCTTGACCCAGCCCTACTTCTCCCCCAACGCGGCGGTGCTCGCGCCCCAGTTCAAAGATCCCGACGGCTACTGGACCAGCTTTTATATGAACCCCATGGCGGTAGGCGTCAACCTGCAGTGGCTAGAGCGCAGCGGCGCCCGGCTGCCCGAGACGTGGGCGGATCTGTTGGATCCCGTGTTCCGCAACCAGATCCAGATGCCCACGCCCCAGTCGTCGGGCACGGCCTATAACCTGGTGGCCTCGCTGGTGCTGGCCTGGGGCGAGGACGCGGCCTTTGAGTACTTGCGGCAGCTGGACCAAAACGTGCAGACGTATACCCAGAGCGGCACGGCGCCCTCCCGGGCTGTGGCCTTCGGCGAGGCGGGGATCGGCATCCAGTTTACCCCGGCCTTCCTCGAGCTCAAGGACGAGGGCTATCCCATCGAGATCGTATTCCCCAAGGACGGCGTCGGTTTTGAAGCGCCCGCGATCTCCATCGTCAAGGGCGCTCCCAATCTGGAAGCCGCCCAGAAGCTGGTGGACTGGCTCCTGAGCCTGGAGGCCCAAAACAGCTTTGCCCGGCTCAAGACGTACTTCTTCCCGGTCCATCCCGACGCGGTGGCCGGCGAAGGCCTGCCGCCCGTCAGCGAAATCCCGCTCATCGAGTTCGACCCGGTTTGGGCCGGCGAGGTGCGGACCGAGCTGGTCAACCGCTGGGTGGACGAGGTGCTGCGGCGCTGAGCGGTCAGCGGGGGCGCCCGCAGGGCATGGTGGGGGAGGGACCGGGTGCGCCGGCCTCCCCCGCCTTCTGCCAAGAATGGCTCAGGAATAGGTCGTCGCCGGCGAGCGGGTCTCGCCGGCCAACCCGCCGCTTTCGGCTTAAGGAGGTCCAGGCCCATGCTCGCCGCTTGGCGCCGGCTGGCGGCTGATCCGCCCCTTTTCATCGCGGTCCTGGCCGTTTTTGTCCTGCTTGCCCTGTTTGTGATTTATCCCATTCTCAAAGTGGTGGAAGTGAGCCTCGTGCAGCCCGACGGCAGCATTAGCCTGGCCACCTTCCGCAGCCTTTTCTCCAGCTGGTACATGCGGGCGGCCCTCACCAACACCTTGATGACCGCGGCCATCGTCGCAGTGCTGGCCACCGCCATCGGTTTCGCCTTCGCGTTTGCGGTGACCCGCACCGACATTCCCTTTAAGGGGCTGCTTAATACCATCGCGATCTTGCCCATCATCTCGCCGCCCTTTGTCTGGTCGGTGGCCATCATCATGCTCTTTGGCCGCAACGGCGTCATCACCTCGGGGCTGCTGGGGCTGCACGATTTCAACATCTACGGCATGCACGGCCTCGTTTTCGCCCAGGTGGTGACCTTCTTTCCCGTGGCCTACATGACCCTCAAGGGCGTGCTGGAAGGGCTGGACAACTCCCTGGAGGAGGCCGCGTTGGACTTGGGGGCCAGCCGGTGGCAAGTGTTTCGCAAGGTGACCTTGCCCCTTGCCCGGCCTGGCCTGGCCAGCGCGGCCCTGATCCTGTTCATCGAATCCATGGCGGACTTTGGCAATCCCCTCATCTTGAGCGGCAGCCACTTTCCCACCTTGGCCGTGCAGGCGTACCTGCAGGTGACGGGCATGTTTGACCTGCGGGGCGGGGCGGCCCTGGCCGTGGCCCTCTTGGTGCCGTCCTTCATCGCGTTCGTCGTTCAAAAATATTGGGTGAGCCGGCGCCGCTACGTGACGGTGACGGGCAAACCGACGGGCCGCAGCTACATGGCCGTGAGCCCGGGGGCCAAGGCGCTGCTGGTGGCGGTCACGGGATTGGTGTCGCTTTTGGTCATCAGCTTTTATGCGGCCATCGCCGTGGGGGCCTTCGCCCGTTTGTGGGGCTTTGATCACAGCTTCACGTGGCGCAACTTCGAGTACGTCTTCAGCGTAGGGCGCGAGGCCATCCTGGATACGCTGGTCATCGCGGTGACGTCCACGCCCGTGGCCGGCATCCTGGGCATGATCATCGCGTTCCTCGTGGTGCGCCAGCGGTTTCCGGGCCGCTCCGCCATGGAGTTTGTGAGCCTGCTGGACTACGCGCTGCCGGGCACCCTCATCGGCATCGGCTACGTGCTGGCCTTCAACACGCCGCCCCTGGTGCTCACGGGGACTTTCTCCATCATCGCGCTGCACTTCATCTTCCGTTACATGCCCTTGGGGATCCAGGCGGGCGTCGCGTCGCTGCAGCAGATCCACCCGTCCATCGAAGAAGCCGCCATCAACCTGGGCGCGTCCACGGCCCAGACCTTCCGCAAGGTGACGCTGCCTTTGGTGGCGCCGGCCTTTTTCTCGGGGCTGGTGTTTTCCTTCGTGCGGGCCATGACCGCGGTGAGCGGCGCGATCTTCCTGGTTTCCGCGGACTGGCAGCTGATGACGGTGCAGATCTTGTCCCAGGTGGGCTCGGGCCGTCTGGGGGCGGCCGCCGCGTTCAGCATGGTGCTCCTGGCCATCATCCTGCTGGCCACGGGGACGATTCGGCTGCTCTTGGGGCAAGCCTTCGGCACGGCCATTCAACAGCGTCTGTGATTGGGCGCGGGGGAGGTATGGGCTCAACTCGCCATGGATATCGTCATCGACGGTTTGACTAAGGTGTTTGTCAACCGCGCGGACCCCAGCCGCTCCGTGACTGCCGTCAACAACGTCTCCCTGAGCATCGCCCCGGGCGAACTGGTGACGCTGCTGGGGCCGTCGGGCTGCGGCAAGACCACCATTCTGCGCATCATCGCCGGTTTCGAAACGCCCACCGCCGGGCGGGTGCTCCTGGGCGGCCGGGACATTACCCACGTTCCGCCCAACCAGCGGGACACGGCGCTGGTGTTCCAAAACTACGCGCTGTTTCCCCACTTGACGGTGTGGGAAAACGTCATGTTCGGGCTCAAGCTGCGCAAGGACATCCCCCCCGAGGAGCAGAAAAGCCGGGCTGAGCGGGTGCTGTCGCAGGTGGGGCTGTCGGAGATGGCCCACCGCAGCCCCGATCAGTTGTCGGGCGGGCAGCAGCAGCGGGTGGCGCTGGCGCGGGCTATCGTCAACGAGCCGAGGGTGCTCCTCTTTGATGAGCCCTTGTCCAACCTGGACGCGAAGCTGCGGGAGCAGATGCGGCTCGAGATCCGAGCCCTGCAGCAGCGGCACGGCATAACCAGCATGTACGTGACGCACGATCAATCGGAGGCCATGGCCATTTCCGATCGGATCGTCATCATGAAGGACGGGCGCGTTGAGCAGGTGGGCACCCCCGAAGAGGTGTACACCCGCCCCGCTTCCCATTTCGTGGCCGACTTCATCGGCCGGGCCAACTTCGTCAGCGCCCGGGTGCTGGCGGCGTCGCCCGACGGCTACGAACTGGACGTCAGCGGCCGCACCGTGTCGGTGCCCCGCTGGGGCCAAGAATCCTTTGCCCCCGGGGATTTTGTCGATATCCTGCTGCGGCCCGAAAACACCTATGTGCGGCCGCGGGCCGGGGGCCAGGAGGCGGCCCCGGCGCCCGGCGCCGGACCGGGAGAGCCGCTGACGCCCGTGGTGGACGGCCGGCTGGTGCGGCGCAGCTTCTTGGGCGCGGTGGCCGAATACGAGATCGAAGTGCCGGGCCATCCCCGCCTGCTGGCCGAGCAGGCCAACCCCTTTGCTTCCGGCCTGCTGGAGCCGGGCGACGAAGTGACGGTGTACTTTGCGCCCCGGGTCGCCCACCTGCTGCGGCGGCCCTAGGGGTGAGGGGAGACAGGAGTAGGAGTTGATCGCGCATGGTGTTCACGGATGTCAGCCGCCGGGATACCTCCCCGGGCGAGGACTTGATCCGGACCCTGGCGGACACCATCGTGCGCTTTGAGCGGGACAATTTCCACCGCACCGCCCGCCGGGTGCGGGTGCACTTGGTGGACGATCTCATCCTCTTGCGGCTGCAAGGGGTGTTGAGCCCCGCCGAGCGCAGCCTGGCCGAATCCCGCGAAGGGCAGATGCTGATGCGGCAGCTCTTGGTGCGGGAGTTCGACCAAGTGCACGAGCTGCTGATCCTGCGGCTCAACGAAGTGCTGGGCGGCCAGCGGGTGCGCAGCGTGTCGGTGGACCTGGATCCGGCCGCCGACGAAAGGCTCATCATCTGCCGGCTGGACGGGCCCGCGGATCCCACGGCAGGCGCGGCGCCAGCCGGCTGGAAAGCGGGCGGCCATGAAAACCGTTGACCGGGTGCTGGTCTTTGCGGCCGCCATGGGCGGGGGCGCGGCCCTGCTGGCTGGCGTTTTGTCTACTTGGACGGCGGGGATCGTCGCGGGCGCGGCCGGGTTCGCGCTAGCCTACGGAGGCGGCCTGTGGCTGCTGGCGCCCATGGCCCCCTACGTGGCCTTTCTCCAGCGGCTGGCCCAGGGCGACTTTGACGAGGAGGCGCCTGCGGCCCGGGAGCGGCGCTTTGCGCCCCTGGCCCAGGCGCTGGAGGCCATGCGCCTGCATCTGCGGGCGTGGATGGGCCAGATCGCCCGCAGTGCCATCGAGTTTGAAGGCAGCCTGCAGGTGCTGGACCTGGTCCACGTCATGCATTTCTTGCGGGCCGGGAAACGGTCGGGCACCTTGGTGCTGCAGCGGGGCGGCCAGGTGGCGCTGCAGTTTTGGAGAGGCGGCGAGGTGGTGGGCGCCTTGTGCGGCGGCGCGGCCGGCCTCGCCGCGCTGCAGGCGCCCTTTGAATGGGAGCGGGGATCCTTTAAGTTCAGCCCGCGCCTGGATCCCACCGTCAACCTGGAGGCCCGGTGGGAAGTGCTGCTGCTCAGCGCCGTGCGGGAAGTGCACAACCCCAAGAAGTGGGGGCGCCTGGTGCCCAAGCCTTCCACCGTCGTCCGCCGCACCGCCCTGGCGGATCATATGCCCGTGCGCCACCTCTTGACCGCGGGCGAGTGGGCTGTCTGGTCGGCCCTGGGCAGCGAAACTTCCGCCGACGACGTGGCCCAGCGCTTAGGCGAGCCGGTCCACAAGGTGTGGCACGCGCTTTACTGCCTCTGCGCTTTGGGGCTGATCGAGCCTGTGGACCAGAGCGCGCTGACCGGCTTTGCCGCCGCGAGCTTGTCCCGCCCCGGACCGGACCGGGTCCTGGCCGGCCCTTGGGACGCTTCCGCTCCCCAGGCGCAAACCCCAGCCGCGCGGGAGCTGGCCGGCACGGTGCCACCGCGCGCCGCGGCCGCCCCGGAACCCGCCGCCGCGGCGGACGGGGCCGGGTCCAACGTCGTCTGGCTCCCCCATGCCCGCAGCCGCAGGCGGTGACGATGAACGTGTCCAAGGCCCAAGAACGGACCAAGGGTCAGCTGGAAGACGCCTTGTCCAAGAGCATCCTGCAGTTTGAGAAGGAATACATCGGGCGCGGCCCCCAGTCCATCCGCACCCACATCGTCGAGGACTTGATCGTGGTGCGGCTGCGGGACGCGCTCACCATCGCGGAGCAAAAGCTCATCGAATCTCCCGACGGCGCGGAGCTGGTGAAGCAAATGCGCCAGAAGCTCCTGGAAGAGTCCCGGGTCCTCCTCAGCCAGATCGTGCATCAGGTGACCGGGGTCAAGGTGATCTCCATGGTCAGCAGCGTGGACATCGAGCGGGCCGAACGGATTCTGCTGTTTACGCTGGACACCAACTTGTCCCGCCAGTTGGGAGGCAGCCGCCAATGACCGCGGGGAAACCGGCCAGCACCCTCGGGGAGCGGCCGCCAGCGGCGGGGGCGCATGCCGCGGCCGGAGCCGGGCTCAAAGGAGCCCCCGCCGGGCAAGAGGCCGCGGCAACAGCCCCGTCTACTCCGCTTTGGGCAAGCCAGCTGGACGAGCTGGAGGCCGTAGTGCGCTGGCTGCGCACCCGCGCGCCCTACCTCAAAGAATTGGCCGACGCCTTGGCTCAGGCCATTGAAGCCGGCGGCCGCTTGTACATCTTTGGCAACGGGGGCAGCGCCACCCAAGCCTCCCACTTTGCCACGGAACTGGTGGGACGGTTCCGCAGGAACCGCCGGCCCCTTCCGGCCCAAGCCCTGCCGGCGGACGGAAGCCTGCTGACATGCATCGCCAACGACTTTGATTTTGAACAGGTGTTCTCGCGGCAGCTGGAAGCCTTTGGCCGGCCGGGCGATGTGGCCGTGGGACTCACCACCAGCGGGCGCTCGCCCAACGTGCTGCGGGGCCTGGAAACCGCCCGCCGGATGGGCCTGGCAACCGTGGGTTTCTGCGGCCGCGACGACGCGGCCCTGGGCCCTTTGTGCGACTGGGTGGTGGCCGTCCCCGCCGGCGACACCGCCCGGGTGCAGGAAGGCCACCTGGCCGTTATCCACCTCTTGTGCCACAGCCTCGACGCCCGGTTCGCCTGACGGACAGCCGGAGCATGGGCGGGCGCATCAGCCCGGGGAAATACCGGCCACATAGACCCGCCGCCCGCCTCCGTCCCCACTGACGCTGGGCAGGTGGCGGACCCGCCTGGAGGATGGCGACAGTCTGAATGCGACGGCCCCGGTCTACTCTTGGTTTTTTCCGGTTCCTGGGACTTCCGTTGCCTGCAGGGCGTGCTGCACTAAGGGGTGTTCGTGATTGACGGACATGACCCGCACGGCCCGCCCGCCCTGCTCCTCCACCCGCTGCAGAAACACCCCGTCCTGTATCATGCGGACGATCTGGTCCCGGCGCTCCTCCTCGGTGGCGCCGCCGGACTTGTAGACGCGGGCGGTGCTGCTGACGGTTATCAATTTCCCTAGGGATTCGCCGGTGTGCACAAACCGGATGAGTTTCATCTGCTCCTCAAGGGGCCAAGGTTCCTTTTCGACGCGCCGCAAGGGCACGAACTCGTTGGCGGCCGTCTGGAGCTCAGGGCTCACCGAGTCCGGGTACGCCACGACGACCGTGTTCTTTTGCAGCCGATAGCGCAAGTACGCGACGACGCTGGCAAAGTGCCCGTCGCCGGTGACCACGATGTAATGGTCCACATGGCCTTGGGTGTAGGCCGTCTGGTAGATGCTGTCCAGCATGAAAAAGTCGGTGACGTCCTTTGTCTTGGCTCCCCCGCCGCTGGTGCACAGGATGGCCTCGATGCTGGCCGCCCGCAGCTCCATGCGCAGCCGGTCCAGCACCTCGTTGTTGCCAAAAGCTTTGGCCGTGGCCACCTGGCCATAGCGGGCCGCCAGCTCCATCAGCTGGCCGGGAGGAGGCGGCGCCATCCGGCTGTCCTCAGCCCCGTAGACGAAGTACTCAAAGTCGATAAAAAGCCCGACTGAGCCTGCCGACAAGCTGCTTCCTCCAATCCTTTACGTCTGGCGGCAGCCGTCGCATTCAGTTGTCAAGGTTCACGGCGGCGGAGCGGGTTTCAACGAATTTTCATGCACTGCAACTTTGGCGATCCCACCATATCACCATTAAATCGTTCGGTCAACAACTATTGGCCTCATTGACGATATCCCATATTTTCGTTTATGATACAGAGACCAGCTGGTTTTTCATTGTGTCGTCCGCGGCACCCCGGTTCGCGCCTGGGACGACGGTTTTCCCGTGGAGATCCACTGCAAAACCGGTTTCACGGAAAAAGGCCTGGAGCTCGAGCGGCCGGGGCGAGCAGCCACCGGACAGGGAGGCAGCGGAAATGAAAGCAAAAAATGGGAACGCCGGCCCGTCACCGCGCCGCCGGGGCACGCCGCCCGCAGGGATGCGGGCCAAGAAGGAGCCCCCGGCCCAGGGCCGCGGCCAGGCGCACCCGCACGATCCGGCCACATCGGAGGTCTGGCTGCCCGGCATCAGCCGGCCACGGCAGGACACCCCTGAGCTGCGGGCGGCCATCGCCCGGCTGGTGACCGAGGAAGAAATCGGCAAACTCGCGGCGCTCCAGGCCCGGCTGGCGGAGATGGGCTTCCATCCCAGCCTGGCCACCTTGTCCCGCATCCGCAGGAGCATGAACCTGCACAAGGACGAGCGGGGGTTCTATACCCTGGATCCCGCCCGGGAACGGGAATCCCGGCGCCGGGAGTTCGCTCGCTTCCTGGCCCAGTACGGGGTCGGGGCGGTGCTGCCCACAAGCCTCCTGGCCATCAAGACCCGGACGGGATTTGCCCGCCCGGCGGGGGTTTTGGCGCAAGAAGCCTTCGCTGAGCACATCGCGGGTTTCATCGCCGGCGACGACACCGTGCTGCTGCTCCTCTCCTCGGACGAAGACCGGGATCATCTCGCCGCGTTCTTGCAAGAGGCCGTACCCAAGCTGATGGCAGACGCCTGAGCCGGCCCCGGAGGCGCCCGTCCCGCCCCCGCGCCGCGGACCTCCCGGACTTGCCCGCGGCCCGTGCGCCCAACGGGTCTTGACTTTGACACTAGTGTCAACGTCTACGATGGATGGCAGCAACCCAAGAGGAAAGGCGGGATGTTGGTGACTGCCATCACGACGCTGGGAGAAACGCGTGTCGCCGTGGTCGGGCTGGGCAACATGGGCGCGGCGCTGGCCCGGGCCTTGCTCAAGCGGGGTTTACCGGTCACGGTCTGGAACCGCACGGCGGGCCGCGCCGCATCCCTCATCCGGGAAGGCGCCGTCCCCGCGGCCGGCCTGGCAGAAGCCGTTGCTGCCGGCCACGTGGTCGTCGCGTGCGTCTCCACCTTTGATGTGGCCGACACCCTGTTCCGGCAAGTGCGGGATGAGCTCGCCGGCAAGACCCTGGTCAACCTGACCACCAGCACCCCGGGCGAAGCGCGCCGCACCGCGGCCTAGGCGGCCGAGGCGGGCATCCAGTACCTTTCGGGCACCGTTATGGCGACGCCACCCCTGGTTGGCCGGCCGGAAACCCTGATCTTTTACGGCGGACCGGAAGCGGCCTTTGCCCGCACTCGCCCGCTGCTTGAGGCTTTCGGCGGCCGCGCCGTCTATCTGGGAACGGATCCGGGCATGCCCGCCCTGTACGACCTCGCCCTGCTGACCGTGCTCTACGGCGCGTGGTACAGCTGGCTGCACGCCCACGCTCTGGTCCAGGCAGCTGGGGTCGCGGCCGCGCAGTTTCAGCCTTATGTGGCCGAGTGGCTGGAGCACGTGATCGCCCCGAGTTTGACGGACCCCGCAGAAGCAGCGCGGCTGGAGCAGCGCGACTACCGGACCGACGAGTCCAACCTGGCCATCAACCAGGCGGCGATTGACCTCATCATGCGCACAAGCCTAGAGGCCGGCGTGTCGCCCGAATGGCTCGCGCCCATCCACCGGCTGGCGACGCAAATGGTGGCCGACGGCTTCGGCGGCGACTCCTTTACGCGGGTGTTCGACGGGATCCGCCCCGCGGGCAGCGGGCGCTAGCGGGGCCTGGGGAATCCGTTGCGCCGTTCGCCGCCTTCCCGATGGTGAGGCGGATCTGCCGCTCCAGCATTCGCCTGAGGTCAAGGAGCGCTTCCAGCTGCTCATTCACCCGGTCGAGCTTCGCCTGGTAGATGGCCAACATTTCTTCGCAGTAGGCATAGTCGTTCGGGGGCGCCACTTCGCCCTCAAACAGCTGCCGGATTTCGCCGGTGGTCAGGCCGAGCTTGAGGTAAAGCTGTATCGCCTTGACCCGCGGCACATCGTCCGGGCTAAACTCGCGGTAGTTATTGCCCGACCGCACCGGGGACAGCAATCCCTTGGCTTCGTAATGGCGGATGGACCGGGGGCTCACACCGGTCAAGCGGGCCAGCTCGCTGATGCGCATGGGCACCCTCCTCTCACAGGCCAGGTCGCCGTTGGCGGCAAAGCCCGCCGGCCGCCCAGGGGCGCCCTGCCGCGGCGCCCCCGAAATCTACAGCACCTGGAAGATAAGGCATTTCAAGTACTCCGTCTCAGGCACCCCGGCCAGGACCGGATGGTCCCGGGCCTGGCCGCGCCGCTCCACCAGCCGCAGGGCCCGCCCGGCGTCGCCGGCGGCTTCCAGGACCAGGCGCCAGAACTCGTCCGCGGGCATGTGATGGGAGCAGGAGCACGTCACCAGAAATCCGCCGGGACGGAGCAGCCTGATCCCCCGCAAGTTGATTTCCTTGTACCCTCTGCGGGCCGGCTCCAAGTGGGCCTTGCTCTTGGCGAAGGCCGGCGGGTCCAGGATGACCACGTCAAACCGCTCGCCGGAACGCTCCAGCTCCCGCAGAAAATCAAAGGCGTTGGCTTCCACAATGTGTGCGGAGGCGCCAAAACCGTTGCGCTCCGCGTTGCGGCGGGCCGTCTCCAAGGCTGCTGCGGAGCTGTCCACGCCCAGCACTTCCCGGGCCCCGTAGTGGAGGGCGTGCACGGCGAAGGCGCCGGTGTGGCAAAAGGCGTCCAGCACCCGGGCCCCGGGGACCAGGGGCGCGAGGCTGCGGCGGTTCTCCTTTTGGTCCAAGAAATAACCGGTCTTCTGGCCCGCCGCCACATCCACCTCAAAGGCGAGGCCGTTCTCGCGGATGACCATGGGCTGCGGCGGCAGTTGGCCCCACAGGAGCCCCGCGCGCAGCTCAAGCCCCTCGTACCGGCGGCTGGGCACGTCGCTGCGCTCATAGACCGCGCGGGGCCGCTCCAGCTCCACCAGGGCCTGGACGATGCGGTCCCGCCGCACCTCCATCCCCAGCGTGAGGAACTGCACCACCAGGACGTCTTCATAGCGATCGACGATGAGGCCGGGCAGCAAATCGCCTTCGGAATATACCAGCCGGCACGAGGTGGCCTCCGGCATGACGCGGGCCCGCCACGCCTGCGCCGCGCGGATCCGCTCGGCAAAAAACGCGTCGTCCACGGGCTCCTCCGCCCGGGTGAGCAGCCGGATGACGATCTGCGAGTGGGGGTTGTAGTAGCCCCGGCCGAGAAACCGGCCGCTGGCCGTGCGCACATCGACGATGTCTCCCGGAGCCGGCTGGCCCTCCATCCGGGCCACGTTTCCCTGATAGATCCAGAGATGACCGGCCAGGAGGCGCTGTTCTTGCCTGGGCTTCAGGATGGCTGTCGGCACGGTGATCCGCCCTTTGCCGGAGATGCCTCTTTGGCTCATGTTACGCTCCCCTTGAGCCGCCACCTGCTCCCGGCTGCGGCTTGACTTTCCCATCTCTTTCCACTACACTAATGATTTCAACGAGAACGCGCCGCCTGCGCCCGGCCAGGGCCTTGGCTTTCTCCGCGCCGGGGCCCCACGGGCGCGCAGTCCGGAGGGTAGCCAGCATGCGCATCGCCTTGATCTCCGACATCCACGGCAACGCCATCGCCCTGGAGGCCGTGCTGCAGGATGCCCAGCGGGCGGGGGTTGATGCCATCGTCTGCCTGGGGGACATCGTCCTGGGGGGTCCCGGCCCCCGAGAAGCTCTGGAACGGATCATGGCCCTCGAATGCCCGGTCGTCCGGGGAAACACCGATGAGACGGTGGCCAACGCGCGACCAAAGGCAACTCCGCTGAAGGGCTCGAAGACCGCGCAGCAAAGCGCCACCCAGCCGGCGGCGCAAGACGCCCAAAGCCGGTCTCGGGACGTCGCGCAATGGTGCCGGGCCCAGCTGGAGGAACACCATGTGGAGTTCCTTCAAAGCTTGCCCCTCACCGCCACGGTGGAGCTCACCGGCGGCCAGCGCCTCTTGGCCTACCACGGCACGCCCCGGTCGGTGACAGAGCCGCTGTACCCGACGACCCCCGACGACGAGCTCAAGGAGCTCTTCGCGGGCGTGGACGCGCTGGTGTACGCCGGCGGCCACACCCATTGCCAAATGGTGCGGCGGTACAAGGCGTCCCTGGTGGTCAATCCGGGCGCCGTGGGGCTTCCCTTTGGCTTCAACCCGCCCAACGTGGCCGAATACGCCATCGTCCACGCCGAGAACCGGTTTTTGGACGTGAGCCTGCGCCGGGTCCCCATCGACCATGAGGCGGTCGCCGCAGCCATCCTGGCCAGCACGATGCCCCACCGGGAGTGGCTGGCCGCCCAATGGCACAAGGCGTGATGGCGTCCCCGTCAAGCCCCGCGGGCGGCCGCCGGCGGCGGGGCCGTGCTTTCCCGCTCCACCACCTCCAGGGGGATGTGCTCCACGCGGATCTGCGGCCCCGCGGGCGACAAGGCCAGTTTCATGGCCCGGACCCCCATCTCTTCCAAGGGGATATGCACGGTGGTCAAGGGCGGCATGATCTCCCGGGCGAAAAACAGGTCGCCAAAGCCCGTTACCGATACGTCCCGGGGCACGGCAATGCCCCGTTCCCGCAGCGCAGCGATGGCGCCAACGGCCATGAGGTCATTGAGCGCGGCGATGGCCGTCAAATCGGGCACCCGATCCAGAAGCCGCTGTGCGGCCCGATAGCCGCCGTCGCGGCTGAACTCGCCGGGCTCCACCCGCTCTGGCGGCAGGGGGATGCCCGCTTCCTCCAGGGCGTGGCGCAGCCCATCGAATCGGTCGCGCGTGGCGGTCAGCCGTTCGGGGCCCGTGATGATCCCGATGCGGCGGTGCCCCAGCTTGACCAGGAGCTGCCCCAGGGCCCGCGCGCCGCCGAAGTTGTCGGGCAGCACGCAGTCGCCAGGCACATGGTGCCGGTTGATGAACACCACCCGCCGCCCGCTGCGGGTAAACAGCTCCAGGCTGCGGGTCATGCGCTGGGCGAAGGACAGGTCATCGATGCCGCTGGCGGCGATAATGAGGGCTTCCACCCGGTGGGCATAAAGCATGTGGATGAAGGACAGGTCCCGTTCGGGGTCGCGGTCGCTGCTGCCGATGAGCACCAGCCGGTTCATTTCGGCAGCCACCCGCTGGATGGCGCCCAGGACTTGGGTGAAATACGGGTTGGTCACGTCGTGCACCAGCACGCCCACCGTCTTGGAGCCCGAGCCCACCAGGGCCCGGGCGTGGGCGTTGGGCACGTAATGCAGTTCGGCAGCCGCCTTGAGCACCCGCTCCCGCACCCGCTCCGAGACCTTGTACCGGCTGCCGCTCAGCACCCGGGAGGCGGTGGCCACCGACACTCCCGCTAGCTTCGCCACATCCACGATGGTCGCCGCCACTGGCCCTTTGCCCTTTCCTTGGAAACGTTTTCTCGCCTTTTCGATCGGCAATTTCCCCTCGACACTATACTGTAGCGAGTGACCAGTGCAGGTTCAAGGGCCCGATCAGCCGCCAAGCCGTCCAATCGGCCCCGTGTGATGAAAGGCATCGGGAGCCGCAACATCGGCCTTCCTGCCCTTTCGTCGCGCTTGGGCCGCGCTGGCAGGCCATCCACGACTGTGCTGTGATTTCTGTACAGTCCGTACTTGCCCTTTGTATGTGCCCGCTATTGACATGCATGATCTCTGGCACTAGGATGGTCACAAGAAAACGTTTTCTATCATCTCCGGAAGGGGGAACGGCTGTGCGTCGTGGCGTGCTCCAGAGGAGCGGCAGGTGGAGCAGCAGGCTGATCATCTTGCTGGCCGTGGCGGCCCTGCTGGCCGCATGTGGCCCGCGGGGGACGCAAAGCCCATCGGCCACCACCCCAGCGCAGTCAGGCAGTTCGTCGCAAAGCTCGTCGGTTTCCGGTTCTTCCTCTCCTCAAGTGAAGATGCCCCAGTTCCTCACCATCGGCACCGCGGGTTCCGGCGGCGCCTACTACCCCATCGGCATCGCGATGGCGCAGATCTTGACGGACCACCTCAACACCCAGGCGACGGCCCAGGTGACGGGCGGCGCGGTGGAAAATATCCGCCTGGTCGAGGAAGGCAGTGTCGAGATGGCCATCACCCAGGCCCGCACTGCCTTTGCGGGCTACAACGGCGGCTCGCCCTACACCCAGCCCCACCGCAAGGTGCGGGCCATGTTCGCCAACTTGAGCCAGGGCATCTTCCAGGTGGTGGTGATGGCCGATTCGCCCATCCGCACCTTGGCGGACCTCAAGGGCAAGCGGGTGGTCATGGGCCCGGCCGGCGGCGCGGCCATCGACATCGGCCGGGAGCTGTTTGAGCTGGCCGGTTTCACCTTGGAGGACGTGCGGGCCACCTACGTCTCCTACGACGAGGGCATCAGCCAGCTGAAGGATGGCGCGGTGGACGCCGTTATCGTGCAGGCCGCCATGCCGAGCCCGGCCATCCAGCAGCTGGCCGCCTCGCGGCAAAGCTTCCGGCTGCTCAGCCTCGACGACGCGTTCATGGACGAAGCCATCGCCAAGTACCCGTACTACAGCAAGGTCCACATTCCGACGGACGTGTACGGGGCGGCGGAGCCGGCCACGACCCTCATGGTGTCCAACATGGTCATCGTCGGTGCCGACTTGGACGACGATGTGGTGTACACCATCACCAAGACGCTGTTGGACAACATCGAGGCCATCCGCGAATCCCACCCCGCGGCCCGGGACCTGACGCTGGAAGGCGCCGCCGCGGGCGTGCCCATCCCGTTCCACCCCGGCGCTGAACGCTACCTGCGGGAGAAGGGTGTCCTGCAATGAGCGGCTCCTTGGCCGCCGCCCTGGTCCGCGGCATCCTCATCGTCAGCTCGCTGCTGGCGCTGTACACGGCGGGAGTGCAGCCCCTTTCGGACACGACCCAGCGGGCGCTGCACTGGACCTTGATGGCGGCGGCCATTTTCCTCTCCCCGCAAGGCAAAGACGGCCAGGGGCCCCGGTGGCACCACTGGCTTCTTGCCGCCGCGGCCGCGGCCAGCGGCTTGTACGCGGTGTTTGTGTGGCCTGAGCGGGTTTTGAAGGTGGGCGATGTGCCCATCACCGACACAGTGATGGGCACCATCACCATCGCCCTGGCCCTGGTGGCGGCGGCCCGCCATGCCGGCCTGACGTTGAGCATCGCCGCGGGCGTGTTCCTTGTGTACGCCCTGTGGGGCCCCTACTTTCCCGGCGTGCTGGCCCACCGGGGCGTCGGCTTCCGGCGGCTGGTGGACTTCCTCTTCATGACCACCGAGGGCGTCTTTGGCACGCCCATGGGCGTGTCGGCCACCTACATCATCATGTTTGTCATCTTTGGCGCGGCCCTGAGCGCCTTCGGCACCGGCAACTGGTTCGTGGACTTGTCCTACGCCATCGGGGGCCGGTTCCGGGGCGGCCCCGCCAAGACGGCGGTGTTCGCCAGCGCGCTGATGGGCACCATCTCGGGCGCTCCGGTGGCCAACGTAGTCACCACCGGCACCTTCACCATCCCCCTCATGAAGCGGGTGGGCTACCCGCCGGCGGTGGCGGGCGCGGTGGAGGCAGTGGCATCCACAGGGGGCGCGTTCATGCCGCCCATCATGGGAGCCGGGGCCTTCATCATGGCCGAATACTTGGGCCGGCCCTACAAGGAAATCGCCCTCGCGGCCCTGGTGCCGTCGGCCCTCTACTATCTCGCCCTCTTCCTGGCGGTGGACGCCCAGGCGGTGCGGCTGGGCCTCAAGGCCACCCCGGCCAGCCAACTGGCCGGCCTCTGGCAAAAGGTAGTCAGCAAGTTTCATCTGGCCGTCCCGCTGGCCTTTCTCATCGGCGCCATCATGATGGACTGGAACCCGATGCGGGCGGCCTTTTGGGCGTCGCTGCTGGCCTTCGCCACCGCCTGGTTGAGCCGGGAAACCCGCCCCACATGGCGGCATGTGGTGGAAGCCCTGGACGAAGGCTCCCGGCACGTGATGCCCATCGCCGCTGCCTGCGCCGCGGCCGGCATCATCGTGGGCGTCATCTCCATCACCGGTGTCGGCGCCAAGCTGGCCACGGCCGTGGTGGGGCTGTCGGGCGGCAATCCCCTGGTCGCGCTGGCCCTCTCCATGGTGGCGGCCATCATCCTGGGCTGCGGCATGCCCATCACGGCTGTGTACATCATCCTGGCGGCCACGCTGGCCAACCCGCTGATCCAGATGGGCATTACGCCCCTGGCCGCCCATATGTTCATGTTCATCTTTGCGTGCGTCGCGGGCCTGACCCCGCCCGTGGCCCTGACGGCCTACGCGGGCGCCGCCTTGGCCGACGCCAACCCCAACAAGACCGGCTTTATCGCTTTCCGCATGGCGCTGCCGGCCTTCATCCTGCCTTTCTTGTTTGCCACCTCGCCGGCGCTGCTGCTGGACGGCGCGGTGGGGACGGTGATCCGGGCGGTGGTGACGGCCACCATCGGCATCATGTGCTTTGTCGCCGCCTTTGAAGGCTACCTCTTCGTGTGGTGGCCGGCGGCGGCCCGGGTGTTCTTGGGGGCCGCGGCCGTGCTGATGCTGGATCCGGGCGTCACCACGGACATTGTCGGCACGTCCCTCATCGGTCTCGCCACCGGCACATACCTGGTGGCGGGGTTCATGCGCAAGGCTCGTCCGGCTTCGCCGCCGACGGCATAGACGAACAACTATCGGATAGGAGGTTCCTTTCATGGTTCGCGAAGAACTGCGCGGGGTATTTCCAGCCGTCCTGATTCCCTTCAAGGACGACTACAGCATCGACGAGGAAGGCTTTCGCCGCCTGGTAAGCTGGGTGGCCAGCCACGACGGCGTCAAGGGCATCGTCGTCAACGGCCACACCGGCGAAATCCAGTCGCTGTTGCCCGAGGAGCGGGCGGAAGCGGTGCGCATCGCGGTATCGGAGCTTGGGGGGCGCATCCCGGTCTTCTCCGGCGTGTCGGCGGAAGGCACCATCGAAGCGGCCAAGCACGCCCGGGCCGTGCAGGAAGCCGGCGGCCAGGGCATCCTGCTGATGCCGCCCCACTCCTGGCTGCGCTTTGGCATGCAGCCCGAGTCGCCGGTGGAGTTTTTCCGGGGCGTGGCCGAAGCCATTGACATCTCCATCATCATTCACCAGTACCCCCGCTGGACCAAGGCCAGCTATAACCTCCAGCAGCTGCTGGCCATGAGCCGGATCCCCAACGTCATCGCCGTCAAGATGGGCGAGCGGGATATGGCCACCTACGAGTTGCACGTGCGCACCCTGCGCAAGGAAGCCCCCCACCTGGCCTTGTGGACGTGCCACGACGAGTACTTGCTGCCCACCCTGGTCCAGGGCATGGACGGGGCGCTGGTGGGCTTTGCTTCCTTTGTGCCCGACCTCATCGTGGCCCTGGTGCGGGCGGTGTGGAACCAGGACCTGCCCGAAGCCAAGCGGGTCTACGACCGCATCTACGAGCTGAAGCAGGCCGTTTACCGCATGGACGAACCTTCGGCCACGGCCCACGCCCGCATGAAGGAGGCCATGTTCCAGCGGGGCCTCATCCCCAGCGCGCTGGCCCGCCCGCCGGTGGTGCCTTTGACCGACGAGGAGAAGGCATCCATCCGCGAAGGGCTGCAGCGAGTCGGCCTCATCTAAGCAAAAACCCGGCGGCGGCAGGGCGGCACGCTCCGCCCGCCGCCGCTGCGGGTCCTCACGCTCCCGGCGGGCCCGCCCCGCCACCGCCAGCACCGGCGCCTTGGCCAGTTTCTCCAGGAGCCAGACCATCCCGCAAGAGCCCCAAGTATTCCCCGACCCGCTCCGCGACGCTCGGCAGAACCTCCAGGGGCGGCGGGGATTGGGCGGCCAGGGCCCGCAGCGTTCGGTCGATAAAGGTGTTGAGGACCAGCATCACCAGTTCCACCGCCTGGCCCAGCTCCACGCCGGGGCGAAAGGGCGCGGTGTCGACACCGTCCAGGATGAGGCCCCAGCCCCGTTGCGTGCCCTCAGCAAGGTACTGGCCCATAGCGTCCCGGACCGCCGGGGGAGGCGCCACAAAGGCGGACAGGACGAGGCGGTAGAGGGTCGGCTCTTTCTGGAAGATCCGGATCTTGCGCTGCGTCCACAAAAGAAGCCGCTGGAGCAGATCCGGCTCTGGCGCTTCTTCCTCTTGGAAAAACGCCGTCGAAATCCGGGTGATGGCGTCGGCAACGGCGCTCAAGTACAGTGCTGCCTTGGAGCCGAAGTGGTGGAAGATCAGCCCCTTGGCCACGCCGGCTTGGGCCGCGATGGCTTCGGCGGTAGTTCCATCGTAGCCCCGTTGGGCAAAAAGCCTTTGCGCCGCGCCGAGAATCCGTTCCCGGCGCTGATCGTCCCCCCGAGGCGCTGGCGCGAGCCGCGCCGGCAACTCGAGGAAAGCGGCCGGATCCACGGGCGCAGGCTGGGGGCTGGCGCGGGCGCCCGGGCGATAAAGGCCATGCCGCAGCAGTCGGGCAAACCCCTGCACCTGCTGATGAACGGCCCAGGCTTCCACGCCGGCGGCGCCTGTCCCCCCTCGGGAAACCGGGGCTGATGCCCACAGCGCATCCAGCACTCTGCCCTCCAGCCCTTCCGCGACCAGCAAGAGCACCTCCAGGGCGGCTTCATGGCGGATGCCGGCCCGGAAGCTCCGCCCGTCAACCCCGTCCCGGAAGACGGCCCGCAAGGGCGCATAGGCCGCCTCGATGCGGCGGGCCGGCGCGTTGAGGACCGCGGTCAGCCGGGGGCGAAACTGCGCGACAAGGCGCGCGTGCACGGGGTGGGCGGTGATGCGGGCCACCCGGCGGGCCACAAAGGCTTCCAGCCGCTCGAAGGGATCGCCCGGCAACGGTTTTCCGTCCCAGGCAAAGACCACGTCACAGGCTTGCTGGAGGGCGGCGTCCAGCACGCCTTCCTTGGAGCCGAAGTGGCGGAAAAGGAGACCCTTGGCCACCTGGGCCCGCTGGGCAATGCGATTGGTGGACGCGGCGTCGTAGCCGTGCCGGGCAAACTCCTCCACCGCCGTGGCCACGATTAGGTCCCGCCGCCGGCCCCGGCCTGCCGGTTCCGGGCCGGTGTTCGCTAGGGGCACACCCAACTTGACACGCCTCCAAGACTTTTGCAGCACGGTCTAGAAATACCAGCGCAAGGCAGCGCCGGCATCGTAGGCCGCGGGCAGGGGCGGCAAGGCCCACCGCCGGGCGGACACCTCCAGCTCCGCCTGCCCGGGCACCAGATCGTAGGTGATGGCCACCCGCACCAGATGGGCCCGCTCCGGCGGCGCGCCCTCCAAAGCGACCCGCCCGTCGACCGCCAGGCTCCAGCCCGGCGCCACCGGGTACGTCAGCTGCAGGGCAGCCAAAGGCACCGGCGAGGCCGGCACCCCCGCCGCTGCCGCGGGCAAGAGGCCGGCCCGGGCCAGCTCCGCCGTCCACAGCCCATCACCCACAAAGCCTGTGGCGCCAAGGCTGTAGCGCGGGCGCTGCTCATCGGCAAGCATCCAGGCTTCCCCGTACACGATGGTGGATCCCGCCAAGCCGCTGGCCCCCACGCCGCCGCCCAGTCCCCGTTCCTGCCCGAGCACGAAGCCCGTGGCCTCCCAGCCTGGGAGCTCCTGCCGCCAGCCCAACACCGGCATCCACGCCCTGGCCGGCGCGCCCTCCGGGACGTCCCGGGCTTGCACCGCCGCCAGCTGCAGCCGCCCCGCGGGCAGGTAGATGTCGGCCCGCAGCCCGTCCACGCCCGGCCGACGCCCGGCCTCGTCCGGCGGCGTCAAGGTGTAAGGCAGCGCCAGGCGCGCGGTTTCCAAGGGCAGCGGAAACCGGCCCAGGTACACATCGATGGCGCCGAAACGGAAGCCAGCGTAGGCCTCGGTCACGGCCACGGAGCCCTGAGGCACGGGCCCATGCCCGCCCATGCCCACGGGCAGCCAAGGCTCCACGGCCGCCGCAACCCACCAATCGGATCCTTTCACCGGGCGCAGCCCCAGGTCCAGGCGGCCGGACAGCACACCCAGCGTCCGGGACCCGCCTGCGGGCTGCTGCCGGTAGAGGACCGAGCCGGCCAACTCGCCCTTGACCTCAAGGCTGGCCGCTCCCCCCGCGGCCGCCTGGCCAGCCGCAGGGGCACCGGCCAGGGCCAGGCCCAGCACCAGCGCGACGGCGCCTGCCGGCACCCTGCGCCGCACCCCACCGGGCTTGGCCAGCGACGGCCAACCCGCCAGGAGCCCGGCCACCAGCCGTACCATCCCCCGGCATCTCATCCTCGATCCCGTCATGCCGCTCCCACCCGCTCGTCGGCCACGACGCGGCCGTCCTCCAGCCGCACGATGCGGTTGACGTGCTCGAGCAGCCGCGGATCGTGGGTGGAAAACAGGAACGTCATCCCCCGCTCCGCGTTGAGCCGCTTCATAAGTTCGATGAGAGCCAGCCCCGTCTTGGAATCCAGGTTGGCGGTGGGCTCGTCGGCCAGCACCACCCGGGGCTCGGCCGCCAGCGTCCGGGCCACCGCCACCCGCTGCTGCTGGCCGCCGGACAGCTGGTTGGGGCGGCGGTGGGCCAAGTCCGCGATGCCCAACGCCTCCAGGGCGGCCATGGCCTTCTCATGCCGCACCTTCTTGGGCACGCCCCGCAGCTCCAGGACAAAGGCCGCGTTCTCCAGCGCCGTGAGCACGGGGATGAGATTGTAAGCCTGAAAGACAAACCCGATCTCGTGCAGGCGAAGGCGGGCCCGGGCAAAGTCATCCAGTTGGTCGGTGCGCTGCTGGCCCAGCCACGTTTCTCCCGACGTGGGCCTGTCCAGGCACCCCAGCAAGTGCAGCAGCGTGCTCTTGCCCGATCCGCTGGGGCCCGCCACGGCGGTGAATTCGCCGGGCGCCACCTCCAGGTCCACCCCTTGCAGCGCCGGGGTTTTCACGTCGCCGTTTTCGTAGACCTTGGCCAGCCCCACGGCCCGCAAAATCGGTTTCACGAAACCGGCTCCCTCCCCGTCAAGCCACATGCCGCATGGCCTCCACCGGCTCCAGCCGTCCCGCCACCCAGGCCGGCCACAGCGCAGCCATGAGCGCCGTCGCGACGGCAAAGCCGACCGTGACCGCCACTTGCGCCGGCGTCACCGCGGGGTACAGCACCGCCGGAAGCCCCGCCTCGGCCAGGACCTCATCCAGGCCCGGCATGCGAAACCCGTCGGCCCAGCTGACGAGCAGCAGCCCGCCTGTCAACAGCCCCACGGCGGTGCCGGCGGCCACCAGCACCAGGCTTTCCGCCAGCACCATGCGCATTACCCGCCACCGGTCGGCGCCCACGGCGATGATGACGCCAAATTCCCGGATGCGTTCGACCAGGCCCAAATAGATGGTGTTGACCACCAACAGGCCGGCCAGGACGAAAATGAGCAGCGAGAACACAGCCATGGCAGGATCCATCAGATCCAGCATCGCGGCGGTGTCGGGGGAGGCTTCGCGCCAGGTTTCCACCCGCACCGCCGGCCCCAGAGCCGCCGCCGCCCGGGCCTTGGCGTCTTCAATCACGGCATCGGTGACCACACCCCGCTCGGGGACCAGGTGGACCTCCAGGCGGGAGACGGCGCTCGGTGCCGCCAGCTCCTGGGCCCCCTCCAAGGACAGGTACGCCGCTTGGATTTCGTAGGCGGTCTGGGGAAAGGCCAAGAGGCCCACCAAGGTGTAGGCGGCCGCGCCCCACCCTTCCGTGCCCGGGGCAAAGACGTACACCGGGTCCCCCAGCTCCACTTGCAGGGCCCGGGCCAAGGCCGCGCCCAGGGCGATCTCGTCCCAGCTGCCCGGGGACGGGAGGCGCCCCGCGGCCACGTGCTCCTGGGCAAACCGCTGGGCCAGGACCTCGTCTTGCGCCACGCCCACGATGAGGGCACCCCGGGCCCGGGTTTCGCCGCTGATGAGGGCCGGCACTTCCAACACCCGACGCAGGCGCACCGCCGGCAGCTCCCGGAGCAGCGCCGCCTCCACCTGCTGGGCGTCGCGGATGAGGCGGGCGTCGAAGTCCTGCACTTCCCGGGCCCGGGCACCGATGACCTGCAGGTGGCCGGATTCGCTGGTCAGCAGTTCAAACATGCCGTTGGTGGTGGCCGTCACAAAGCCAAAAAACACCAGGGTAAACAGCACCACCGCGGCCACCGCGCCGGCGGCCACCAGGCTCCGGGTCTTGTGGCGCCACACGTTGCGCCAAGCCAAGGCCCACACTCACCGGCACCCTCTTTCCAAGGCCTGCAGCGCAAAGCACGCCTCGGGCACGGCCGCGTCCAGCTCCACGTCGGTGAGGCGCACCACGGTCCGGTAGCCTTCCCGCGTCGCATCCTCCACCACCATGTGGGTGGGGACGCGCCAATCCCCGGCCTCGAGGTACTCCGCCAGGGTCAAACGCTTCACCACTTGGCCCCGCTGGTCGTAGTAGTCGACCCACCGGGGGATGAGTCTAGCCTCCTCCACACCGACCAGCGCGCGCCCGTAGGGCGTGGGCGCGCCGGGGCGCGGCGTGAGCTCCAGGACGATGTCGACCCCGGCGCCGTCCCGCTCCGCCGCCCCGGGCGGCGCAAAGGCAGCCGTATAGTCGGTTTCCAGGTCGCGGCCGACCATGTCGTTGTAGCTCACGTCGGAACCGAGGAAGGCGTTGCTCCGGCCGCTGGGCGGCAGCCGCAGCGAGCGTCCCAGCCGGGCGTTGTACAGCCACAGGTCGTTGCCGTCCATGAGAAAGGCTTGGCCGGCTTCCCGGGGCGGCGCGACGATGCGGATGAGGCCGCGCTCGTCGCCGTCGGTCACCACTTCCATGACGTACTCCGCCGTGCGGCCGGGCCGCTCGACGACAAAGGTGTAGGTGCCCCACAGCGGGCCGCCCCGCAGGTTGTCCACCACTGCCCTTAAGAGCGCGGACGCATCCCGCGGGGGCTCGCCCGCCCCTTGGGTCGCCGCCGGGACCGCCACGGCCGCCGCGACGGCCAGCGCCACCGCCAAGGCCAAGGCCTTTACATACCGCCGTTCCAAGGCATCTTCATCTCCTTCCTGGCGTTCACTCCGCCCGCATCGCGGCCGCCGGGCGCAGGCGGGCCGCCCGCCGGCCAGGCACCAGGGCGCTCATGACCACCGCTGCAGCGATGACCATGCCCGAATAGGCCACATAGGCGGTCCGCACCGCGCCGTACACTTCCTCACTTAAGCCGGCGGTGGGCATCGACGCGCTGATCGCGGCAAACAGCGGCCCCAGGATGTTGTAGGTGGCCAGGGCCCAGGCCGCCGCATAGCCGAGGGCCAGGCCGCCCAGCCAGCCCAGCGCACAGGTGAAAAACGCCTCCAGCGTCACCAAAAGGCCCAGCCGGCGGGGCGTCACGCCCAAGGCAGCGATGACGCCCAGCTCCCGCGTCCTTTCCATGACGCTCACAAAGACGGTGCTGGTGACGGCCAGCGCGGCGAAGGCGTAGACCACCAGGGCCAAGACATGGGCAAAGGCCTGATTGGCCTCGACGTCGGCCTTGATGGGGCCGACCAGGTCCCATACGCCCCGGGCCGTGACGCCGGCCGGGAGCAGCGCCTGGACCCGCTCGGCCACGGCCGCCTCCGTCCCCCGGGCCACATCGAGGGCGATGGTGGTAGCGGTGGGCACGCCGGTCAGGCGGCGCGCGTCTTCAAGATGGACGATCACCGCGGTTTGATCCACCGCAGCCACCCCGGTGCGGGCAATCCCCACCACCTGCAAGCCCATGGCCTGAGGGCCGGCCAGCGCCCCCGCACTGAGCACCACGTGCTCACCCACCCGGGCGTCGATGCGGCGGGCCACCTCCTGGCCCAGCACCACTTCCCCGGGCCCCTCCAGCCACCGCCCCTCAGCCACTTTGTCCGGTATGCGGCTCAGGCGCCGCTCGCCCGCGGGGTCGACGCCGACCACCTCGGCACCTTGCGTGACATAAGCCGACTGCAGCAGCGCCGGGAAGTGGATCCGGGCCGAGGCCCCCCGAACGCCCGGGACGTCCGCCAGCATCGACAGGAGAGGTTGATCCGGGAGATGGTGTTCGGGATCGGGATCTTCGTACCAAGCGTCGGCGGCGATGCGCACAGGGGCGACGATGTAGCGGGCGTACGATTCGACCACCGACTCGCCGTAGCCATCCACGAAGCTCCAGTAAAAGATGGTCAAGAAGGTCACATACGCCACAACCGCCAGCAGGAGGATAGTGCGCTGCCGGTGGCGCCACAGGTTGCGCCACGCCAGGCGCACCAGCGGCGCCGCCGGTGCGGGCGGCAAGGCGGGGGCGGCTTCGGTCACGGCCCGGGACACCACCTTTCGCGAAAGAAGCCGGCTCCGGCGGCCGACGACCCGCTATTCACAGCAGCCCTCGGTCTCCCGACCGGACCGGGCCCTTGGTGACCAGTTGGTCAGCACTTTGACCATAGCACGACAGTGACCAGGCGGTCAACACGCGAAACACCGGCCAAGGCGCAAGACGGCTCGATCGCCCCGGCTGGGCCGTCGATCCGTCCGGCATTGATGACGGACCCGAAGCGGCGTGCAAGGGCCAGCGCTCCCCCAAAGGCCTGGGGATCCAGGAAGCGGCCCCTCGCTGCCGAATCCAGCCCGTACATGGCAGCCAGGATCCCCCTTTCCAAGCCATGGCCACACGATAGCAGCGCGGCAATCGCAGCCGGCGCCTATGGCACACGGTTTCAGGAAGGGTGCAGTTCTCATGAAAGCCGGCATGGCGGCGCGGCTTCCGGCGCTTCTTGCCCTTCTCGCGATGCTGGTTGCGTGCGGCGAACCGGACTGGCAGCACCGGCACGGGCCGGTCACCGAAGCCGAAGCGCAGCGGGCGCTGGAGTGGGCCTTGACCCAACTGGGCGCGCCCTACCGGTGGGGCGGGCGGGAACCCCCGGCCTTTGATTCGTCCGGCATCATCACGTGGTCGTATCGGCAAGCCCTGGGCGGGCTGCAGCTGCGCTACGAAAATCAAGTCGTTAGCGACCTGCCCCACCGGCACATCTACCGCTGGAACTTCCAGCCGCTGCCCCTGGAGGAGCTGGTGCCCGGCGACCTGGTCTACCTCACCGACGGCACCGCGGAGGTGACCCACGGAGCACTATTTGTGCGCTGGGTCGAACCCTACACGCGGATGGAATTTCTTGACGCGTCGACGCGGCTCGGACGGGTGGTCATCCAAGAGTGGCCCGTCCACGCAGAAGTGCGGGGACAGCGCCTAGTGGCCGCGGGGCGCCTAAAGGTCGTCCGGTGAGGCCTCGGTTGCATGGGGCGAGGCGGGCTTGCGCGGCGCCGGCCGGGTGGCGTCACGCAGCGAAAAGGTAAGACTTCCCTTCCTCCCGCCCCCACGCCCGCATGTGGCCCCGGATCTCCTCCCTCGCGCCGGCGGCGCCGACGGCGACGATCACGAACCGGTTGGATTCCCGCACGTACTCGATAGGGTACACGGGCCGGCCGTGCTTGGTGCCGCCGATGAGCTTGGGCGCGATGTCGACGAAGGCCTCCACCGCCACGCCTTCCCGCATCAGGGCTTTGCCCAGCCGGCGCCCCGTCATGCCGGCCCCCCAGATGACGACGGGCCCCCGCCCCACCCGGGGATCCCGGGCCAGGAAGTGGGCCTTGCAGCGCAGGAACGCCCCCAGGGAGCAGCGGGGATCCCGAAAGGACAGGCGCTCCGGATCCATGCGCCACCCCAGCAGCACCCGGGGCAGTTTGGCCAACTGCAGCCCGGCGTGGTGGTAGCGCAGCCACAGGTCGTAGTCTTCGGGCCACGGCACGTCGCGGTAGCCGCCAAGGCGCAGCACTTCGTCCCGGCGGTACATGGCCGACGGGTGGACGATGGGGCTTTCCACGTAGATTTCCCGGGCGATGTCCTCCGGGTCCACGAGGCTGTTGGACCAGGCTTCGTAGGCGAAAAAGGCGGGGCTGACCGCCTGAGCGGGAAAGGAGCGCACCCGGGTGCCCACGACGCCCACCTGCGGGTGTTGGCACAGAAACGCGGCCTGCCGCGCGAGCCGCGCGGGATGGGCCACATCGTCGGCGTCCATCCGGGCGATGAGGCGGTGCCGGGCCGCCTCCAGGCCAGTGTTGAGGGCCGCCACGATGCCCCGGTGGGGCTGGGTGATGACCTTCATGTCGGGCCACGCGGCCGCGAGCCGCTGCAGCAGCTCGCGGCTGGCGTCGGTGGAGCCGTCGTCCACGCAGATCAGCTCCACCCGTACGCCCCGCTGGCGGCGCAGGCTCCCCACGGCCCGCTCCAGCGTCGCGGCCGCATTGAACACCGGCATGACCACGCTCACGGCCGGAAGTTCTCCGGTCTCCAGTGGCAACAACGTCACCGGTCTCCATTGGCAACAACGTCATGGGCCAGCGGTCCCGCCGTCCGTCAGCAGCTTTGGGCGGGTGCAGCCGGGGGCGTTACGACAGCAAGGGCTTGCCCAGCAGGGCCCGCAAGGTGAAAACTTTGCCGATGTGGTAGCCCCGGTGCACGTTGATGAAGATCAGGCCGCCGCCCACCGTGGAAAACTCGCTGCCGCTGACGGCCGGGCGGTTCAAGTCGCCATCGGCCAGTTGGAGCAGCCCCTCGTGGGCCCGGCGAAAGGCCGCCCGCACCTCGGCCAAGGACGGCAGCGGGCCGTCGCCGGTGCTTCCCTGCTGGAACAGCTCGGCGTAATGCGCCGGCACCAACAGCGGGCCGCCGATGGCCAGCTCCACCAGCCACGCGTCATAATAGGCCGTGTGCCCCACCTGCCACACGATGGGCGCTAGGCCCTGGGGACGGGCGGCCCCTTCCTCCTCCGACACGCCGGACAAGGCGCCCTCCAGCTGTTGGAAGGTGAAATTCAGCTGTTCTTTGATGATCTCTCGCACGGCGCATGCCACCTCGCCCGGGAGGTTTCGCAGGGCGGCCGCGCCCCGGTGGCCGAGGTCAACCGCGGTGTCGCCCCGGCCCGCCGGCGCGCAAGGCGACCGCCGGATGTTGAAATTTCGTCACGGGGTCCGCCTTCCCTGGGGGACGGCCCCCAATGTTCGACGGGTTTCCGGCTAAGGCCGCTCCACGCCGTCCAGCCAGGCGCGGGCCCGGCGCTCCAGCCGCTCTATCAGCCGGCTCATCCCGATGGCCACCAGCCCGATCAAGACCGTGCCGGTCCAGATCTTGACTGCGTGGTCCTGATAAAGCCCTTGAAACAGCAGCACGCCCAGGCCGCCGGCGTTGATCCACGCGGCCAGGCTGGCCAAGCCGATGATGGAAACCGAAGCCACCCGCACGCCCGCCAGGATGACGGGCATGGCCAGGGGCAACCGCACATCCCGGAACAGCTGCCAGCCGCTCATGCCCATGCCCGCCGCGGCTTCCAGGATGGCCGGATCCACGCCCCGCAGCCCCGCCACGGTGTTGCGCACCAGGATGAATTGGGAGTAGGCCACCAACGCCGCCGCGGCCGTCTTAAACCCCAGCCCCGTCACGGGGATGAGCAGGGCAAACAAGGCCATGCTGGGGATGGTGTAGATGACGCTGAGCAGCCCCAGCCCCACCGTGGCCAGCCGCTCAAAACGGGCCAAGACCGCCCCCACGGGCAACGCCACCGCCACCGATACGAGCAGCGCGACACCGGCTAGATAAATGTGCTCCCAGGTCAGCTGGAGGACGGTGTCCCAGTTTTCCGCCAGGTAGGTCACGGGTCCAGCCCCTTCCCCATCACCAGTCCATCCACCGGGGCGTCAGGGGGCGTCCCTGGTCCGCCCCTCGTCCGTCACCGGCCCGCCGCCGGCCACGGCCCGCACGTCCTCCCAGCGCACGAGACCCACGGGCTCTCCGCTGCCGTTGACGACGGCGACCGGCCTTAGGTCCCCGCTGAGCAGGGCCGCCAGGGCATCCCGCACGCTCGCGGTTTGGGGCAGCGCAGGAGGGGCGCCCGCGAGTTTCCCCGCGGCGGCATTCCCGCCCACGACGGCGCTCCGGTCCGCGGCGCCGGCCGCGGCCCCTCGCGCTCGACCGGCGGCCGCCGCGGGGGCCAGCGCCTCCGCCGCGCCAGCCGCCGCCTCCTCCGCCGCGCCTGCCGTCGCCGCCTCCGCGCCGGTCGCCGCCACCTCCACCGGGCCCGGGGCGGTTGCGCCGGGCCACGGCCGCATCACCCGGCTTACGGGCAAGACCGACAAGCGCTGCAAGAGGTCGTCCGCCCCCAACAGCCGGCGGACAAAGGGCGTGGCCGGCCGGTGCAGCAGCTCGATGGGGGTGCCGCTCTGCTCGATGCGGCCGTCCTTCATGACCACAATGCGGTCGGCCAGCTTCAGCGCCTCCTCCACATCGTGGGTGACAAAGATGATGGTCTTCTTGACCTGCGACTGGATGCGCAGGAGCTCGTCCTGGAGGACCTTGCGGGTGATGGTGTCCAGGGCGCCAAAGGGCTCGTCCATCAACAGGATGGGCGGGTCGGCGGCCAGGGCGCGGGCGATGCCCACCCGCTGCTGCTGGCCGCCCGAGAGCTGGCGGGGGCGACGGTGGCGGAACTGTTCCGGCGGCAGCTGCATCAGGGCCAGCAAGGAGTCGACCCGCTCTTCGATGCGCCGCCGGTCCCAACCGAGGATCCGGGGCACCGTCGCGATGTTCTCCGCGACCGTTTGGTGGGGAAACAGCCCCACCTGCTGGATCACGTACCCGATGTGCCGCCGCAGTTCGATGGCGGACACCGAGCGGCTGTCCTGGCCGTTTATGTAGATGGTGCCCGCGGTGGGTTCCACCAGGCGGTTGATCATTTTGAGCAGCGTCGTCTTTCCGCTGCCCGAGGAGCCCAAAAGCACCACCAGCTCCCCGGTTTCCACGGTCAGACTGCACTCGGACACCGCCGGGCGGGTAGCGCCCGGAAACACCTTGGAAACCCGGTCCAGGACGATGGCCGGCTCCACCCTCGTCACCTCGCTGACGCCTCCTGCGCGGCACCCCGCGCCCCGGGTGCGGCGCTCCGCCGGACAAGCTCAGGGCTCCCGCGCCTCCCCGGGGGCCGGCGCTAGTCGATCATGCCCAACTCCCGCAGGAACTCCCGGGCCACGCGGGTGTATTCCCGCTTGTTGCCGTCGACTTCCCAATTGAGCCGCTGCATGGTGGCGTCGGTCAAGTGCGGCTGGAGGCTGTTGAGGATGGCAGCCACCTCCGGCGCCTGCTCCAGCAGCTCCGCCCGCACCACCGGCGCCACCTGGTACGGCGGCCACAGGCCTTTGTCGTCCTCCATGACGACCAAATCGTAGCCGATGATCTCGCCGTCGGTGCCAAAGGCCACTGTCACGTCGGCCTGACCGCTGAGCAGCGCCCGGTACTTGATGCCGTAGTCCACCATGCGCAGGTCCTTAAACTCAAACCCGCCGTACACTTCCTGCAGGCCCTTGAGGCCGTCGGGCCGCTCGGTAAACTCGGGCACGGCCGCCATGACCAGTTCGTGGGCCACCTCGGCCATGCGGGACAAGGTATACATGTTGTACCGCTCGGCCACTTCCCGGGTCACCGCAATGGCCTGGGTGTTGTTCATGGGCGCGGGATCAAGCCAGACCAAGTTCCATTCCCGCAGGTAGCCTTCCTTCACCGCGTTGTATACGGCTTCCGCGCTGGACATGGGGTCCATGTCGAGCATGTTCATCAGCCCGGTCCCGGTGTACTCGGGGTACATGTCGATCTCGTCGTGCACCAGCGCCTGGTGGGCCACCAAGGTGCCCGCCAGGTTCAGCTTGCGCTCCACCCGGTAGCCGTGGGCCTCCAGCAGCAGCGCGTACATCTCGCCCAAGAGCAGCTGCTCGGTGAAGTTCTTGGAACCGATGCGGATGGTGGGCTTGCCGGTGGACTGGGCGTACACCGCGCCGGCCAGCAACGCCGACGCCAGCAACGCCGCGACCAGCAGCAACGCGAGGCGACGGAACATCAACATCTCGGGAAAACCTCCCTTGGTGGATTCTCGCGGGCAACGCCGCCGCAGCGGCGCCAGCCCCTTTCCCTCATTGGCGGCGCGGCCCGGCGGCCGCCCTGCCGGCCCCGGCCGGTCATTGGAGGCGCCGGCGGGCCCAGTTTTCGGGAATGGCCAGCAGCCCTTCGGCCGCCAGGGCCAGCAGGGCCACCGGGATCCCGCCCGCCAGCAAGAGGCCCACATGGTTCATGGCCAGGCCGTTGACGATGAACTCCCCCAAGCCCCCGCCCCCGATGAAAGCCGCCAGGGTGGCGCTGGCCACCACTTCGCCCGCGGCCGTGCGCAGCCCCGTCAGCACCACAGGGGCTGCCAAGGGCGTTTCGATCCAGCGCAAGATTTGTCCCCGGGTCATGCCCATGCCCGCCGCGGCTTCAACCACCGCGGGATCCACGGTGCGGTATCCGGTGAAGGTGTTGATCAGGATCGGGGGGCTGGCCAGGATGGTCAGGGCCACCAGGGCCGTACGGCTGCCAAATCCCAAATAAGGAAAGACGACGATGAGCACGGCCAGGCTGGGCACGACCCGCAGCGCCTCGACCACGTTCATGGCCCATTTGCCCAGGACGGGGGAACGGGCCGCCCAGATCCCCAGGGGAATGCACACGGCCGCAGCCAGGCCCAGGGCCAACCCCGCGAGCTCCAGGTGCACGCCCACGGCCTGCCAAAAGCGGCCCCAGTTGGCCAGGACGTATTGGATTGCGCTGTCCAGGGCGGTCATCATACCGCCATCCCTCAAGACGGCCCCTCAGCAGAGGCCGGTTTCGCCGCCACAAGCCGTTGACACGTACTCCTTCCCCGCGGGGAGCGGAAGGCCTTCCCAGACCGGCCAACCTTTCGCGGAAATTCGCGACATTATTTCAGAACGTGCCGGATGCCGCCGGCGATCGGCCCCCGTCACCGCCCCGGTTTGGCATACCCGCCCCCGGCAGGGCAGCGCCCCAGGACACCCGGAAGGGAACCCACGGGCGCTAAAGGAATAAGCGGCATGGAGCTGATGCCTTTGCGGGACGCAGTCCTCCCTTCATCGTTGCCTGAAACCGCCTGCAACGCGACCGGCGCCGTCGCCCCGGAGCCAGGGCCGGCCCACCGGCGGCCGCTGAAGCCGGTCCTGAAATGGGCCGGGGGCAAACGCTGGCTGGTCCCTGTGCTGCGGGAACTGTGGCGGCACCACAGCCATCGCCGGCTGGTGGAGCCTTTGTGCGGAGGCCTCGCGGTCGCGCTGGGCCTCATGCCGGACCGGGCCCTCCTCAATGACGCCAACCCCCACCTGATCAACTTCTACCGCTGGGTCCAGCGGGGGCTGGCGTTCACCGTGGAGATGCGCAACGACCGGAGCCTGTACTACGCCCACAGGGAGCGGTTCAACCAGCTCATCCGCCAGGGCCAGGCCCACACCGCAGAGGCGGCGCAGCTGTTTTTCTACCTTAACCGCACGGGCTACAACGGGCTGTGCCGGTTCAACAAACGGGGCGAGTTCAACGTGCCCTTCGGCAAATACCGGCGCATCAATTACGAGGTCGATCTCGCTCCTTACCGGGAAGCCTTTGCCGGGTGGGAATTCCGCGCGGGGGATTTTGCCGCGGTGCCCTTGGAAAAGGATGATTTCGTCTACGCCGATCCGCCCTACGACGTGGAGTTTACCCAGTACGCGCAGCAAGGTTTTGACTGGGACGACCAAGTGCGGCTGGCGGAGTGGCTTGCGGGGCACCCCGGGCCGGTGGTCTTGTCCAACCAAGCCACCGAGCGCGTCGTGCACCTGTACCAGCGCCTGGGCTTTCACCTTGAGTTTCTCGACGCGCCGCGGATGATCAGCAGCGACGGCGACCGGACGCCGGCCCGGGAGGTTCTGGCCTGGAAACACCTGTAGAGGCGGACGATGACCCGCAGCCGGTCGGGTGCTTCGTCCTGTTGCGTCGGTGCTCCGGAGCGTTCCCGGCCATCACGGTTCTGATCCTGGCATACGGGCCGGGCAGCTCGCGGGGGCGCCCCTCGCCGGTCGCCCACTCCCGGCGGCCAGCTGCCGCAGCCGCGGCGCGACGTCAGCCACCGAGGCGGCCAGGGCTTCCAACACCAAGTCTAGATCCCTTTCCTCATGGGCCAGGGACAAGTACCCCTTCGCGCCCGGGTTCACGTATACCCCCCGGCGCAACAGCCCCAGATGCACATCGCGGAGAGCAGCCCCATCCCCGCGCTGGGTATCCCGGTAATTGCGGATGGGACCGGGGGCGAAGTGCATGTGGAACATCGATCCCATGCCGGTCACGGTCCCCGTCACACCGGCCTCGGCCAGCACTTGCTCCATCCCGGACCGCAGCCGCTGGCCTAGCGCCGCCAGCCTCTGGTAAACCCCCTCCCGGCGCAGCTCGGCCAAGGTGGCCAAACCCGCTGCGGCCGCCAGCGGGTTGCCGAACAGGGTGCCGCTTAGGTAGACGGGCAACCGACCCGCCCCCGGCACGCACAGATCCAGGATGTCCGCCGGGCCTACGACAGCGGCCAAGGGCAACCCGCCGCCGATGATCTTGCCGAGGCAGGTCAAGTCCGCCCGGACGCCAAACAGTTCCTGTACCCCGCCGTAGCGAAACCGGAACCCGGTGACCACTTCGTCGAAGATGAGCAAGCATCCCATCTCGTCGGCCAGCCGGCGCAACCCTTGCAAAAACCCGGGTTCAGGTGCGATGTCCCGCTGCACCGGTTCGACAATGATGGCGGCCAGTTCGTCGCGGTGGTCCCGGGCGATGCGGGCCGTTTCCGCCAGATCGTTGAACGGCGCCACCAACACGTCGTCCACGGCCGCCGGCGAAACCCCCGCCGACGACGGCACGCCCCGGGGAAAGGCGGGCTCGCCTTTGGATGACAGACTGATCATGGACATGTCGTGGGACCCGTGAAAACCGCCTTCGAATTTCAACACCCGCCGCCGGCCCGTGGCGGCGCGGGCAAGGCGCACCGCCATGTAGGTAGCATCCGAACCGTCGCTCGTGAAGCGGAGTTTTTCCGCGCCGGGAAACGCCTCCAGAATGGCCTCGGCCAGCTCGACCGCGGGCTTGCTCACCTGGTAGTACGTGGTGCCCAGCTCGGCCTGGGCCCGCACCGCTTCCCGCACGGCCGGGTGGGCGTGGCCCAGGATGAGGGGCCCGGATCCCATGACGAGGTCGATGTACTCCCGCCCGTTTTCATCCCACACCCGGGCTCCTTGCGCCCGGGCCACCACAAACCGCTCCGCGGGGGGCAGCTGCAGCACGTTAATGCTGCCGCCGGGAAACACTTTCTCCGCCCGCTGCACGTACGGGCACGACAGTCGCGGCTCCCCATGGGTGCTCATCGGCCAACGCCCCTCCTCCCGCCTGGGACACCCGCCGTCACGCGTCCGCTGTCTGCTGGGCCGGAGCCTTCCCTGCCAGGATCCGACGGGTGTGGCGACGTTCCAACAGTCCATTGGGCCGGAAAATCATCACCAGCACCAGCAGAATGCCGTACAGAATATACCGGTCCTGCCCGGACACCCGAAGAAGCTCGGGCGCTAAGGTCAAGAGCGCCGCGCTCGCCCGTCCGCCCCTTCTTTCGTTCAACCCGCCGCGCCCGCGGCCACCAGTTCCGGCGCCAAGCGGAACCGGGCTTCGGTGGCGGCCCGCACCTGTTCAAGGGTGACCCCCGGCTGGAGCTCGGTCAGCACCAGCCCGTCTTTGTCCACCCGAAACACCGCCAGCTCCGTGATGACCACGTCGGCGGGCCGGATGCCGGTTAATGGAAACCGGCATTGGCGCACCAGCTTTGGCACCCCATCACGGGTGCGGTGGGTCATCAAGATGATGAGCTTGCCCACGCCGGCAAGCAGGTCCATGGCGCCGCCTACGCCCAGCACGGCCCGGCCGGGTACCGTCCAGTTGGCCACCATCCCCCGCTCGTCCACTTCCAAGGCTCCCAGCATGGCCACATCGATATGGGCCCCGCGGATCATCGCGAAAGACGAGGCGCTGTCGAAGTACGACGCGCCCAGCCGTTCTGTCACCGGCTGCTTGGCTGCATTCACGATCTGGGGATCGACGTGGTCGCTGTCCGGCGGGGGCCCCATCCCCAGCAGCCCGTTTTCGGTGTGCAGGTACACTTGGATGTCATCGGGCACATAGTCGGCCACCAGGAGCGGCATGCCGATCCCGAGATTGACCACGTCGCCGTCCTGCAGTTCGAGGGCGGCCCGCCGGGCAATAATTTCCAGAGGCTTCGCTCCGCTCATGCCTGGCTCGCCTCCTTGGGCACCGGTGTGGATGCCTGGCCGGGCAGCACGATGGCGTCCACGTACAGGTGGGGCGTCACAATGGCCTCGGGGTCCAACATCCCCACCGGCACGATCTCGTCCACTTCTGCCACCACCCAGCGCGCGGCGGTGGCCATGAGGGGATTGAAATTGCGGGCGGTCTTGTAGTAGACCAAGTTGCCCAACTCGTCGGCCTTGTGGGCCTTGATGAGGGCCACATCCGCCCGCAGCGGCCGCTCCAACACGTAGAGCGCGCCTCCCAACTCCCGGACCTCCTTGCCCTCGGCCAGCAGCGTGCCGACGCCCGCGGGCGTGTAAAACCCGCCCAAGCCGGCGCCTCCCGCCCGAATCGCCTCGGCCAAGGTTCCCTGGGGCAGCAGCTCCACTTCCAGCTCCCCCCGGGAATAGGCCTCGATGACGTCGGGATTGCTGGTGAAGAAGGAGCCGATGGCCTTGCGAATCCGGCCTAGCTGCAGCAGACGCCCCAAACCGACCCCGGGTTCGCCCAGGTTATTGCTGATGATGGTCAAGTCCTTGACGCCGCGCCGTTCCAGCTCAGCGATGAGGTGCAGGGGCGCGCCCACCAAACCGAACCCGCCCACCATAATGGTGGCCCCGTCCTTGACCCTGGCCAGCGCCTCCGCCGCCGTCATGCGTTTGCCCTTGGCCACGTCGTTGCCCACCCCATCCTCACCGTCGGGTTAGAGAACACGCCGGGTGATGAGCTTCGGCTGCAAGAACGCGAGCAGGTAGTCGGGACCTCCCAACTTGACACAGGTGCCCGACATGTTGTAGCCGCCGAAGGGATGCACCCCGATCCACGCGCCCGTGGAGCGGCGGTTGATGTACAGATTGCCCACGTGGAAGGCTTCTTTGGCCCGGGCTATGTTGACCGGATCCCGGGTGAACACCGAGCCTGTCAGCCCGTACACCGTGCTATTGGCGATCTCGAGGGCGTGCTCAAAGTCGCGGGCTTTCAAGACGCTGATGACGGGACCAAAGATTTCTTCCTGGGCGATGCGCGCCTTGGGATCCACATCAGCAAACACCGTGGCTTCAACGTAATAGCCGTGGTCCAGCTCCCCGCCGGTGGCCCGCCGCCCACCGATCAGCAACCGCCCCTCCTGTCGCCCGACATCGAAGTACCCGGACACCTTTTCGAACGCGTCCCGGTTGATGAGGGGACCCATGAAGCGGTTTTCCTTGGCGGGGCCGATGTCCACCTGGCGAGTGCGCTCGACAAGGGCCTCCACCACCTGATCGTAATTGTCCTCCAGGGCAATGACCCGGGACGTGCAGGAGCACTTTTGACCCTGGTAACCGTAGGCGGCGTAGGCGATCTCGTTGACGGCAAACTCCACGTCCGCGCTAAGGTCCACGATGGCGGCGTTCTTTCCGCCCATCTCCGTGACGACCCGCTTCAGCCAGATCTGCCCCGGAACAAGCCGCGCCGCCCGCTCGTAAATCTGGGTGCCGACCTCCTTGGAGCCGGTAAAGACGATCATATTCACCTTAGGATGGGTGACCAGCGCGTCCCCGGCCTCTTCCCCATACCCCGTCACGATGTTGAGCACGCCGTCGGGCAAGCCGGCTTCCGCCATGACCTGGTAGTAGATGGTCGCGAGCACCGAGGCGTCCTCGGCCGGTTTCAAGATCGCCGTATTGCCGGCGGCGATGGCGCCTAGAGTGGTCCCCATGCCGATGCCGTAGGGGTAATTCCATGGGGTGATGCAAGCGACGACGCCCAAGGGAATGTAGCGCAGCTCGTTGAGCTCCGGCGGAAAAGGATACAGCCGGCCCGGCTCCGCGTAACGCAGGATCTCCCGGGCGAAGAATTCGAAGTGGTCGATGGCCTCCGCCACTTCCGCATCGGCCTCGGGCCACGTCTTGCCGACCTCCAGCACTTCCCACGCGGTAAACTCGGCCCGGCGCCGCCGCAAGATGTTGGCAGCCCGCAAGAAGAGCGCCGCCCGTTCCTCCGGCGGCACCCGTTTCCAGTGGGAAAACGCCGCCCAAGCCGCTTCCACCGCCTGGTTAACCTCCTCGGGCCCTGCGGCGTGGATGACGCCGATGACCTGTTCGGTGCGGGAGGGGTTCACCGAGTGGAACGTCCGGCCGGTGCGCACTTCTCGGCCCCCGATGATCAGCGGGTACTCCTGGCCCAGTTGGCCCTCCACCGCGGCGATGGCCTCTTGAACCGCCCGGCGGTTCTCTTCCCGGGAAAAGTCCAACAGCGGCTCATTTTGAAACGGCGGCAACATGGCCCTCACCTCTCCTTGCAAAGATGATTGATGGACGGGGTTTCCCATCCCGGAGGACAGCCGTGGCACGGCACCGACGCCGCCCCCTGGCCCGGTGCCGTCCCCTGTTGCCGGCAAACCTATGAAACCAGGCGGAACACGGTCGCAATCCCCTGGCCGCCCGCCGCGCACAGGGACGCCAATCCGTACCCCGCGCCGCGCTTGGCCATCTCATGAAGCAAGGTCACGCATATGCGGGCACCCGAGCTGCCGATGGGATGCCCCAGCGCGATGGCGCCGCCGTTCACGTTGAGTTTTTCCATGGGAACGGGCAGCCCCCGCAGCACCGCCAGTACTTGGGCGGCAAAGGCCTCGTTGATCTCCACCAGGTCCATCTGCTCCAACTTAAGCCCCGCATGCTGCAAGGCTCGCCGGGACGCCTCAACCGGCCCCAAACCCATGATGTCGGGCGAGAGGGCGGACATGCCCAGTCCCACTATGGACGCCATGGGCGTCAAACCCCGCGCCCGGGCCGCTTCCTCGGCCATAATGACGAGAGCCGCAGCGCCATCGTTCCGCCCGGAAGAGTTGCCGGCGGTAACCGTCCCGCCGCTCTTAAAGACCGGGGGCAACGCGGCCAGCTTCTGCAAGCTGGTCTGCCGGGGATGCTCGTCGACCTGGAAAAGCTCGGGTGGCCCCTTGGTGCGGGGGACGGATACCGGCACGATCTCGTCGACAAAGCGGCCGCTG
>DATGPV010000008.1:0-38564 GCA_035304545.1 Limnochordales bacterium
GCACCGCGTCGGCCAAGAGCCCCAGTCCGCCGCCCGACGCGGCATGGCCGGTGACGCTGACCGACACGATGACGCCAGCGCCCAACAGCAGCAGGAGCCCCTTGCCCAAGGCCCTTGCCGGCCCAAGCAGCGCGACCGTGAAGAAGGCCGCCGCCAGGGCAGACCGGACCAGCACGACGCGGCCGAAACGGGCCGTTTGGAGGAACTCCACCACGTCCGCGGCGTTCACCGGCCCCCATAGGTCTTTCGCGGCCCGCGCCGCGTCCAGCAGGCCCGTGCCCACAAAAACCAGCAGGCCCGCGGCCCACGCGGCCCGGCCCGCCCAGCCCGGCGTACCGGGACGGCCCCGGTGCCCGCTGATCCAGTACCAAAAGGCTGGCCCTCCGACCAAGAGGGCCAGCCCGATGAAATGGAGGGCCTTCAGCAACGGGTATGCCAAGGGCAACTCCCCTCACGCAGCCGGGCCGGCGCTGGACTCCGAGCCCTCGGTTTCCCGCGCCCAGGGCCGTCGGCGGTCACGGCGTGCCCTTTACGGACCGCCGTCCGGCTGCACCTGGAAGACGAAGAATCCCTGGGTCACGTGGGTATCGATGGACAGCACCCGCCACATGACCACATACGGTCCCGTGGGCAAGTCTTCCTTCAGCAAAATCTGGATGTCGTCGGCGACAGCGCCGCTGGCCGCAAGCCCGGCATCGGCCCGCCGGTCCTGGTCGCGCCGCGCGGTGAGCACCTCATTGACCAGCTGGCTGGCGGCCGCCTTCAGCCTGAGCGGGTCCTCTTCGTGGGGCAGCGGGTACACCTTAAAGATGCTGGCCCCGACCTCGACAGGCTCGGAAAACTGCAGGCGCACGGCGGCCGGCATGGCGGTCAGCACCGCGTCTACCGCCGGATCCGACGCCTCAAGAAACGCGTGTCCCAACACCGGCTGAGGAGCGGCCCACGCGATCACAGCGGCCAAGGCCGTGACCAGAACGGCTGTCCAATGCAAAGCCCCCGTGCTGGCAGCCACCGCGGCATCCCCCCTACGGGAAGCGAAGTTCCGCCAGGGGCGTCACTTCATGGGTCTGGAATTCTTCTTCAAAGGCTACGTCGAAAATGTAGCCCCAGATGCGCAGGGTGTACACGCCGGGTTGGCTGAGCAGAATGTCCGCGGTGTAGGACCCGGGCTGGCCGTGCCGGGCCCGGATGGGCAATTCCCGGCGGGCCTGACCGTCGGGCGCGATGATCTCGACAAACAGCGTCTGCTCCAAGTTGGCCACCGGCTCCCGGTCCGCCGCGCGCCGGATGATCAGGTCCAACCCGTTGCGCTCATCGGTAAAAATCGGTTCCTTCTCGAAACCGACGATGACCAGATACTCCCCCTCGGGGCCCACCGCCTTGGTCTGGTGGGCCAGGGCAGCCCCGCCGCCCAGCGCCAAAAGGAGCAGCGCAGCCACCACAGCGGTCAGCGTGGAACGCACGCGTCCTTCCCCCCACTTTCCAAAATGATGGTGCCGGAGGCCCGGCATGCGCCACCCATTATACACCCTCGGCTTCACGGGCGGATGACCCGAAAGGGCCATGCCCGGAGACCAGGCCGTGCACCACAGCCTCCCGCACCAGCTGCGTGCGGTTTTCCACCTGCAGCTTGGACAAGATGCTCTTCAGGTGGTTCTTGACGGTGTTCTCCGAAATGCCCAGCCGCGCCGCCACTTCCCGGTTAGTGAGCCCCAGGGCTACCCATTCCAGCACTTCCCGCTCCCGGGGCGTGAGGGGCTCCGGCGGCCAGCGGCGGGCCGGGGGCGCGGCCTGGGCCAGCTCGCCCAAAATGCGCTGGACCAGGGGCCGGGAGATGGGTGCCTCGGCATCCAGGACGCTGCGCAGGTAGTCGGGCCACAGGCGGGTTTCCAGGTCCTTGATGAGATAGCCCTGGGCGCCGGAGCGAAAGGCTTCGAAAAGGTCCTCTGCGGCCTCCGACACGGTGACCACCACCACCCGCACCTGGGGAAAGGCAGCCTTGATCTGGCGGGTGGCCCACGCCCCGCCGCCGGGCATGCGCATATCCATCAGGACGAGATCCGGCCGCAGGGACCCCACCAGCTCCACCGCCTCCTGGGCCGTGGCCGCCTCGCCCACCACCAAAAAGGCGGGATCCCGGGACAGGATGGTGCGGATGGCCGCCCGGGCCAGTTCGTGGTCATCGGCGATGAGCACCCGAATCGCCTTCACACCCAGGCCTCCTGCTGCCCTGCGCGGGCCTCTGCCGGCAGACCCGGCGTTCCTGCGCCCTCGCCGCCCGGTTCCCGCTCAAAGCGGACCACGGTGCCCTGGCCGGGCCGGCTCTCCACCGACAACCGCCCGCCCAGGCGCTGCGCCCGGGCCCGCATCAGGGCCAGGCCAAAGCGGCCGTCCCGCACGCCCGGGGCCGCCTCGGGCAGGAACCCCCGCCCGTCGTCCCGGACGGTGAGCACTTGCCGGCCGCCTGCGGATTCCAGGGAAATCTCGATGCGGCGGGCTTGACCGTGGCGGTGGGCGTTGGCGACGGCTTCCTGCACGATGCCCAAAAGCTCCAGATCAGCGCCGGGACGGCCGGACCACGGGGCAGCGGCGGCCGTGGTCACCGCCACCGTCACCCCCGACGCCGCGCTGAACTGTTGGGCAAAGCGCCGCAAGGCTGCCGGGAGGTCGGCCGGGCCGGCACCGTCCGGCGCGGCCAGGTCGGCGATCACCCGGCGAATGCGCTCGTACAGCCGGCCCACCACGGCCCGGATCTCTTGCAACTGCCGCCGGGCGCCGGCGGTGTCCTGGGCCGCCAAACGGCCCGCGGCGGTTTCCAGTTGCACGTTGAGATAAAAGAGGCTCTGGCTTACGTAATCGTGCAAATCCGCCGCGATGCGCTCCCGCTCCTGAAGCGCGGCCTGGCGGGCCTGGGCCTCCCGGGCGGCGGCCTCCCACTGGTCCAGCCGCCGGAAGATGTGCAGGAGCAGCAGGCTGGACGCGCCCATGACCAGGACTGCGGTGGCCAGGTTGCCCCAGCCAGCGGGCAGCCACCGGTCCAAGTACCCGTGCCGCACCGTCTCAAATCCGCCGGCGATGACGCCCGGGCCCAGCACCGCCGCCCAGCGCAGCCCCTTCTGCCTGTTCACCGGTGCTTCCCCCCACGCTTATAATTATAGCATTGCGGTCGAGGGGGTCCTCGCGAGGGCCCGCGGCCGTTGACAACCCCGCTCCGGGGTTGGTATAACTCCACTGTGTTCCACATGCTGATCCCGTAGGGGGGTATCTCATGATGGATTACGACGGTCCCAGTAGATCGGTTCGCTTATGGGGCACGATCCTGTGGACAGTGATCCGACCCATCTCCATCCATGACGCCCTCCATCCGGCGCGGCGCGACAGGCGCCCCTTCCCTGCTGCTCCCGGTTTCTACACGCCTTGAGCGGTGCCGCAGCGCGGCGGATGGCGGGGCCAGGGAGGTCATGCCATGCCGGCCAGCGCAGCCATCGCCCAACGGCTCCACAACCAGGACTTCGAAGGGGCCAAAGCCCTGCTCAACCAATTGTCGCCGACGGACGCGGCCAGCTTCCTGAGCCAACTGCCGGCCGCGGACCGGGCCGTCGCCTTTCGCCTGCTGGACAAAGACCGGGCCATCGCCGCCTTCGAACAGCTCACCGCGGACGAGCAGCGTTCCTTGATCGTGGCCATGGAAAGCTCCGAAGCCAGCGCGATCATCGAAGGGCTGGATCCCGATGACCGGGCCGCCCTCTTTGACGAACTGCCCGCCAAGGTGGCCAAGCGCCTCTTGGCCGACCTGCGCCCCGAAACCCGGGCCCTCATCCACATGCTGCTGAACTACCCGCCCGACAGTGCGGGCCGCATCATGAGCCCCAACTACGTCATGGTGCGGCGCCATGTCACCGTGGCCGCCGCCTTGGACGCGGTCCGCCGCTCGCCCCTGACCCGCGAGGGCATCGCGGTCGTCTTCATCACCGACGAAACCCGGCGCTACGAAGGCTTCGTGCGCCTGAGCGACCTGGTCAAGGCCGAGCCGGACACGCCCGTGGCCCGCTTGATCGAGGGGGCCGACGTGCGGGTGGCCGCCACGGACACCGCGGCGGCCGCAGCCCGCCTCCTGCAGCGGCTGGACGTGCCCACCGTGCCGGTGGTGGACCGGGAAAACCGCCTGGTGGGCGCCGTCACCTTTGACGACGCCATGGACGTGCTCGAGGAAGAGTCGTCGGAAACCATGTACCAAAAGGCCGGCGTCGCGCCCGTCGGCCAGGGCACCGACGTGCGCAGCGAGCGCCTGACCCGCGGGGACATCCTGTACCCGGTCCGGGTGCGCATCTTCTTTCTCTTGGTGACCTTGGCCGGCGGCCTGGCGGTGGGGCGGCTCATCGAACGGTTTGAGAACGTGCTCACCTCGGTGGCGGCGGCGGCCGTGTTCATCCCCATGATCATGGACATGGGCGGCAACGTGGGCACCCAGTCTACCACCATTTTCGCCCGGGGACTGGCCTTAGGCCACATCGACCTGTCCCGGTTCCGGCGGCACCTGTGGTGGGAGGTGCGGGTCGGCATGGTCATGGGCGCCATCCTCGGCCTCATCGGCGGCGCCATCGCTTACCTGTGGCAGGGCGCACCCAACGGCATCCCCCAACTGGGCATCGCCGTGGGCGTCTCCCTCTTCATCTCCTCCACCCTCGCGTGCTTCCTGGGGTTCCTGATGCCCTGGGCCCTGGTCAAACTGGGCCTAGACCACGCGGCCGGAGCCGATCCGTTCCTGACAACCCTCAAGGACTTTACCAGCCTGGCCATTTACTTCTCCCTGGTGGTGGCCCTGTTGGGCCTTCCGGGATGAGGGGCCCCGCCCGGGTTCACCGGCCGCGGACCGGCTCCGGCGCCGCCACGGGCCCTGCGCCTTGTCAAGGGAAGTGGGCCGTGCCATCATAAGAGTATGGAAACCCGTGCCCCAGGCCGCGGCGGCGGCCGCGCCCGGCAAGGCCAGGAGGCCGCCGGCGCCGAAGGCCTCGCAGAGCATATCCTGCATCTGCTGGAACAGGCGGGGCACCGCCTCACCGAACCCCGGGTGCAGCTGGTCAAGGCGGTGGCCGCGTGGGAGCGGCAGCCCTTTACCGGCGAGGACCTGTACGCCCTCTTGCGGGAAACCGGCATGGGGCGGGCCACCGTATTCCGCACCCTGCGCCTGCTCCAGGGGCTGGGCGTCCTGGCCCGCCTGCACCTGGCCGACGGCTGCCAGCGCTACGTCCTCACCCCCGCGGCCGGCGGCCACGATCCCGCTCACCAGGACCGGATCATTTGCCGGGAGTGCGGCCGGGTGGCCTACCTGGACGAGTGCCCGATGGAAGACTCCTTGGCCCGCATCGCCCAAGCCACCGGCTATCGGGTTGACTGGCACCACTTGGACATCGTCGGCCTGTGCGCCGATTGCAGCGCCGGACGGTGACGGGGCCCCCTTTACACGACCTGCCCACCGGGGTACACTATAGGTGCTTATTGATACCCAGTATCATTAACCCCGCCGGCACGGGCCGCACCACTGGGCCCGTGGGAAGGACGGATGCCCCATGGCGAACCGCCTGCGGCCTGCCGCGGCCTTCGGAATTTTGGCTCTGATTGCCCTGCTTGGTTGGCCTCTTTTGACCGCGCTTCCTTGGGGACAGCACGGCAGCCAGGCTGCGCCCGCGGACCCCATCCGGGTGGTGACGACCACCAGCGTGTTCGCCGATCTCATCGCGCGCGTGGGGGGCGAGCGGGTGCAAGTGATGTCCCTGGTCCCCATGGGCGGCGACCCCCACGCGTGGGACCCGACGCCCCGGGAGATCCGCGCCGTCAGCGACGCGCACATCTTCGTCTACAACGGCCTGGGCCTGGAACCGTGGGTGCCCCGCCTCCTCGCGGGCGCGGGGCGGCCGGACCTGGTGACGGTAGAACTGGGCAGCGGCCTGGCCTCTCGCGCCGGTGAGCGCGACCACCAGGCCGCCGCGGGGGAACCCGCGCCGGGGCAAGGGTCTGAGAATGGCGCCGGCCATGACCACCACCCTGGGGAGATCAATCCCCATTTGTGGCTGGACATCACGTACGCCATTCAATACGTGCGCCGCATCCAACAGGCCCTCGCGGCCCATGACCCAGCGGGCGCCGCTTACTACCAATCCCGCGCCGGCGCGTATGCGGCCGAGCTGGAGGAGCTGGACCGCTGGTTTCACGCGCAGGTCCAGCGGATTCCCCCGGAGCGCCGGGTTCTGGTCACCTACCACAACGCCTACGAGCACATGGCGCGGCGCTACGGGCTGGAGCTGGCCGGGTTTCTTGTGCACAGCCCGGAGCAGGAGCCGTCGGCCCAGGTCATGGCCCAGCTGGCCCGGGTGCTGCGGCAGCGGCAGGTAAACGCGGTGTTCGTGGAGCCCCAGATCGACCCCCGCCTCGCGGAGGCGCTGGCCCGGGAAACGGGGGCCCGCGTCGGCACGCTGTACACCGACTCGCTGACCGACGACGTGCCCACCTACGTGGCCATGATGCGGGCCAACGCCCAGGCGTTGGTGGAACTCTTGCGGTGACGGGCTTGCGGTAACGGGCCCGGCCGGCGGCGGACGGCCGCCGGCACGCCCGGCGCCCTCCTGGGCCTAAGACCGGGCCAACACCATAGAGGGAGGTGCGGCCATGGCCCCCGGCCACCCGCGCCTTTGCGTGGAAGTCCAGGATCTGACCGTCGGCTACGAAGACCGCATCGTCCTGCGGGACGTCAATTGGGCCGTGCCCTGCGGCACGTCGGCCGCGATCATCGGGCCCAACGGCGGGGGCAAGTCCACCCTGTTGCGCACCTTGATCGGCCAGCTGCGGCCCATCAAGGGCACGGTGCGGGTGCTGGGACGGCCGCCGGCCCAAGCCCGCCACCTGTTGGCTTACCTGCCCCAGACCGAGGAAATTGACTGGCAGTTTCCCATCCGGGTCATCGACGTGGTCCTGCAGGGGGTGCTGGCCCGGACGCCCTGGTGGCGGCCCCCGGGCAGGGACGCGCGGACCGCGGCCATGGCCGCGCTGGAGCGGGTCCGCCTGGCGGGCGAGGCCGAGCGGCCCATCGGCGCCTTGTCGGGCGGCCAAAGGCAGCGGGCCCTCATCGCCCGGGCCCTCTTGCAGGAGGCCCAGCTCATCCTGCTGGACGAACCGGCCACGGGGCTGGACGCGCCGGCCCAGCACGAACTTTTGGATATCCTGGACGATCTCAAGCGCGAAGGGCGCACCGTCATCGCCACCACCCACGATCTCAACTGCCTGACGGACCATTTCGACACCGTGCTGTGCCTGCGGGGCCGGGTCATTTGCCAAGGCCCCCCCGAAGAAGCGCTGAAGCCCGAGCACCTGCAGGCCGTGTTTGGCCGCCACGTGCCGCTGGTGACCGCCGAGGGGCGGGTGACCATCTTTGAACACCATCATTGAGTTCCTGGCCGAGCCGTTCCAGTACGGCTTCATGGCCCGGGCCTTCTTGGGCGTTTCCCTCATCGCGGTGCTGGCGGGCGTGGTGGGCTCCTTTGTCATGCTCAAAGGGCTGGCTTTCATCGGCGACGCCATCGCCCACGCGTCTTTTGGCGGCCTGGTGGCGGCCATGCTCTTGGGCGTGCCCCTGCACCTGGGCGCCCTCATCTTTGCCCTGGGCACCGCGGCCGGCCTCACCCTCCTGGGCCGCAAGGCGGGCCTGAGGGCCGACACGTCCCTGGCCATCTTGTTCACCGGCGCCTTCGCCTTGGGAGTCTTGGGTCTGGCCACCCGCCCCAGCTTTACCGGGGATCTGACCGCGCTGTTGGTCGGCTCTGTGCTGGCCATCCGGCCCCTGGACATCGCCTGGATCCTGGCTGCGGCGCTCATCACCGGGGCTGTTATGGCGGTGGCCTTCCGCCACCTGGTGTACATCAGCTTTGACCCCAGCGGCGCCGAAGCCGCGGGCGTGCCCGTGGCGGGCCTGCAGTGGCTGCTCCTGTCCCTGGTGGCGCTGACGGTGGTCGTCTCCCTGCAGGCCGTGGGCGTGGTGCTGGTGGTGGCCCTGATGATCACCCCCGCGGCCACCGCGTCCTTGTTCGTGCGGCGGCTGGAAGTCCTCATGGCCCTGGCCGTGGCCTGTGGCCTGGCCGCGACCTGGATCGGTCTCTACGCGTCCTTTTACCTCTCCACCCCGCCCGGCGCCACGGTGGTCACCGTGGCCACCCTGCAGTTTACCGCCGGGCTCATCCTGCGCCGGCTGCGGCGCCGTTGACCGTGGGTCACCGGTGGGCTAGGATCGTGCATGAGTGAGGTGAAGGCTGGAATTGACCCGCTTGTCTGGCGCGTCCAATCCCGCGCGGGCGGCCCAGGCCGCCGCGCGCCCTTCGCCCGGCCCGGAGCCCGCCGCCGACGGCGGGCCTTTGACGCCCCGACAGGTGCGCATGATCTTTGCCGGCCTCATGCTCGGCATGCTGGTGGCGGCCATCAACCTGACCACCGTCGCACCGGCCCTGCCCCGCATCGTGGCGGAACTGGGCGGGCTGGAGCACTACGGCTGGGTCGCGATGAGCGCGACCCTGACGTCGGCGGTGGTGGTGCCGGCCATCGGCAAGCTGGGCGACTTGTTTGGCCGCAAGCCTTTCTACGTCGCGGGCCTGGTCCTCTTTATGATCGCGTCGGTGCTGTCGGGCACGGCCCAGACCTTCTGGTGGCTGGTGGGGGCCCGGGTCATCCAGGGCATCGCCATGGGCATGCTGATGCCCCTTTCCCAGGCCATCATCGGCGACATCGTCGCCCCCCGGGAGCGGGGCAAGTACCAGGGGCTCATGGGCATGGCCTTTGGCGTGGCCAGCGTCAGCGGGCCGCCCCTGGGCGGCTGGATCACCCAGCAGTTTTCGTGGCGCTGGCTGTTTTTCTTTAACTTGCCGGTGGGCCTGGTGGCCCTGTGGTTCATCGTCCGCCACATGAAGCTGCCCCATGTGCGGCGGAAAGCCCACATCGACTACACGGGCTTCGCCACCCTCACCCTGGGGTTGTTGGCGGTGCTGCTGGCCACCACCTGGGGCGGCACCCAGTACCCATGGAACTCCCTGCCGGTGGTGGGGCTGTACGGGGCGGGGGCGCTGTTGCTCGCGGTCTTCTTTGCCACCCAGCGGCGGTCCCCGGAGCCGGTGATCCCCCTGTACCTCTGGAAAAACCCCGTTTTCGCCGCTTCCACCCTGGCCGCCATGACCTTGGCCATGGCCATGTTTGGCGCAATTTACTTCGTGCCCATGTTCGCCCAAGGGGTGCTAGGGGTCAGCGTGGCCAGCTCAGGCTTCGTCCTTATCCCCCTGGACCTGGGTCTGATCCTGATCAGCGTCGCCAACGGGTTTCTCATTTCCCGCACCGGCCGTTATAAGCCGCAGATGCTCGTCGGGCTGCCGGTGATGGGCCTGGGGTTCTTGCTGCTGATGCAGTTGGGCCCGGGGGACAGCCTGGCCGCGCTCCTGCTGCGGATGACCCTCATCGGCATGGGCATCGGCAGCGCCATGCAGACCTACACCCTGGTGGTGCAAAACGCGGTCCCCTACCGGGACATGGGCGTGGCCACCAGCGCCGTCCAGTTTGCCCGCAACGTGGGCAGCACCCTGGGCGTCGCGCTTTTGGGCACCATCCTCAACACCAGCCTGCGGGAAACGCTGCCCCGGCACCTGCCGCCGGGCCTCCCCGCGGAGCAGCTGCTGCCCGGAGCCGGTGCGGGCGGCGTGGCCGCGCTGTTTGACCCCAGCCGAATGGCGGCCATGCCGCCCCAGGCCCTGGAAGCCATCCGCCTGGGCCTGGGGGCCGCCTTCCAGCCCCTGTTCGGAGCGGGCCTGGTGTTCGTGGCCATCACCCTGATCGCGACCTTTTTCTTGAAAGCGGTGCCCCTGGAAACTCGCGCCCCCTTGGAGCAGGCCCAAGAGGCTGCAGGCCGCGCCCCGGCCCGGGCCAGCGACGCGGACATGGTCATGGCCCGCCGGCCGTAGCGCCCCAGCGCGTCCTTGGCCCCCTCCCCTTTGCGGCCGTCCCGGGGGCTTCCGCTGCCCTCCCGCGCCGCGTGCTATGGGGGACTGGCGGCACGGAGGGACCAGCTACAGTTCCCGCCCCCGGCGCAGCACCCGGGCGCCGTAGCGCCGGTTGATGGCGTCCATGACCTGGGCCACCCGATCGGCCCGCTCGGGAAACAGGGACATCTGCCGGCGGGGCTCCAACTGGGAGACGTATACCCCCAGCAGGCGCAGGGGCCGCTGGAGCGCGAACGCGTCCAGGAGGCGGCTGGCTTCCCGGTAAAGGCGGTCGTCGTCCTGGAACGGCGTGGCCACGCTGCGGCTCTTGGTGTGGGTGGCAAAGTCGGGGTAGCGGATCTTGACGGTGACGGTGCGGGCTGCAAGCCCGTGGCGGCGCAGGCGCGCGCCCACCTCGGCCACCAGCCGCGCCAGGTGGGCCCGCAGTTGGGGCCCGTCGGGCACATCCACGGCAAAGGTGGTCTCCCGCCCCATGGATTTGGCCGGGGACGCGGGCTCCACCGGCCGCGGGTCCCGGCCAAAGCACAGCTCGTACACGTGGCGGCCGGCTTTTTCTCCGAGGAGGGCGCACAGCTCCGCCACCGGCCGCCGCCGCACGTCGGCCACGGTGCGCATCCCCGCCCGCCTGAGCCGCACCGCGGTGCGGGGCCCCACTCCCCAGACGGCTTCCACCGGCAGCGGCAGGAGGAAAGCGTCCAGCTCCGCTGCGCCCACGGCCACCAGCCCGTCGGGTTTCCCGCTGTCTGAAGCCAGCTTGGCCACGAACTTATTGGGCGCGATGCCCACCGAAGCGGTGAGGCCGGTCGCGGCCCGGATGCGGCCCTTGAGGGTTTCACCCAGATGCAGGGCGTCCCGGTACGGGTGCTCCGCCCCGGTCATGTCAAGAAAGGCCTCATCGATGGACAAGGGCTCCACTACGGGGCTGAAGGCCTCCAGCACCGCGCGGATCTGGCGGCTCACTTCCCGGTAACGGTCCATGCGGGGCCGCACAAAGATCGCGTCGGGGCACAGCTGGACCGCGCGGCGGATGGGCATGGCCGAACGGATGCCGTAGGCCCGAGCTTCGTAGGAACACGTGGCCACCACGCCCCGGGGGCTGTCCCGATCGCCCCCCACCACCAGGGGCCGGCCCCGGTACTCCGGGTGGTCCAAGGCCTCCACCTGGGCGAAGAAGGCGTCCATGTCCACGTGCACGATGACCCGTGCTCCAAAGGCGACCGCCCACGGGGGCCGGTGGCCGCCTGTCACGGCTCGCCCAACCTCCGTCCCCGCCTGCGCCGGACGGCGGATCCGTGGCGGCCGCGGCGGCCCCACCGGTGCCCCGGGCCAGCCCGGTCCCGCTACAGCCGGATCCGCTCCGGATCGAACGCGAGGCGGTTTTCGCGGCACACCTGGGCGTACCAGCGGCCGCTGTCCTTGATGATCCGGGCCTGGGTGTCGAAGTCCACGTAGACGATGCCAAACCGGGTGCGGTAACCCCGGGCCCACTCAAAGTTGTCCATGAGGGACCACACCCAGTACCCTTCCACCGGCAGCCCGTCCTGCAAGGCGCGCCACACCTGGTACAGGTGCAGCGCGATGTAATCCCGCCGCTGCGGGTCCCGGATGCGGACTTCCCCATCGTGGACCAGCTCGCCCCCGGCTTCGCCGCGCGCCGCCTGCACCACGTCGGGATACGCGGCGCCATTCTCGGTGATGAGCAGCGCGACGGGCCGGGTCAGGTACTCATCCCGCACCCACGTCAGGACTTCGTACAGGCCTTCGGGATAGACCTCCCATTCCAGCTCCGTCACAGGACGCCCGGGCGGCACCTGGTGGCGGTAGCCGAACAGGGGCCGCGAAGGGTCGTCCGCGACCACGTGCCGCCGGTAGTAGTTGACGCCCAGATGGTCGATGGGCCGGGACACGAGGGCCAAGTCGCCGTCCCGCACCGGCGGCCGCACGCCCATTTGATCATACCACTCCAGCCCCAGCGCGGGGTAGCGGCCGAGGAACACCGGCTCCAGGAACCAGCGGGCCTCCAGCGTCTGGGCCCGGACCGCGGCCTGCCGGTCCGCCTCGCGGTCGCTGGCCGGAGCGAAGGCGTGGATGTCCACCGCCAGCCCGATGCGGGCCGGTCCCCCGGGGCGGCCGGGGCTGCGCAGGCCCAAGTCGTCAAAGGCCTCCACCGCCAGGCCGTGGGCCAGCAGCAGGTGATGGGCGGCCCGCAGGGCCGCTTCCGGGTCCTTAAGGCCCGGGGCATGGACGCCAAAGGCGTGCCCCAGGATGGCGGCCACGTAGGGCTCATTGACCGTCAGCCACCGCTCCACCCGATCCCCCAGCCGTTGGAACACCGCCGCCGCGTAATCCCGAAAGCGGTAGGCCGTGTCCCGGTGAGTCCAGCCGCCCCGGTCCTGCAAAGCCGCGGGCAGGTCCCAGTGGTACAGGGTCACCAAGGGCACGATGCCGGCGGCCAGCAGGCCGTCCACCAGCCGGTCGTAAAAGTCCAGGCCCGCCTTGTTGACCGGCTCCTTGCCCGTGGGCATCACCCGGGGCCAGGCCACCGAAAACCGGTAGGAACGAAGGCCCAGCCGCTGCATGAGCTGGAGGTCCTCCCGCCACCGGTGGTAGTGGTCGCACGCGACGTCGCCGGTGTCGCCGTTGTCGATGCGCCCGGGTTCCCGGACGAAGCGATCCCAGATGGATTCCCCCCGGCCGTCGGCGCCGACGGCTCCTTCGATCTGGTAGGCCGATGTGGCGGCTCCCCAAAGGAAGCCAGCGGGAAACGGGCACTCGATGGTAATCGCCTCCTGCAACCGTTGGTGGGTCTGCCGGCGCCGGCGGGCCGCCGGGGCCGCGGGCCGGGCCTTGGGGGGACGGGCGGCCAGGGCTCGACCCCAGCCGCCCGCAGCCCGGCCCGCCGCGGAGCGGAAGCCCCCCCCGGACGGCCCTTACCGCTCCCGAGCCAGGGCCTCGTCCACCCGCTGGGCGGCCCGGTCGAGGAAGGCCTGCACGCCGCCCTGGCGCTCGAGGCTGCCCTCCACGTAGGCCGTGAGGACGTTGCGGAACTCGCCCATGACGGCGTTCTCAATGTCGCCCCACACGCCCAGGGGCGGGTACGCCGTGGCATAGCTCAAGGCGCGGCGAAACACCTGCCAGACGCCGGTTTCGTAGTAGGGATCGTTGAACGCGTCCACCTTGGCCGGCAGCATCTTGGACAGGTCCCGGGTGTAGCTCACCAAGTTCTCGTGGCGCAAGAGGAACTTGATCCATTCCTTGGCCGCTTCCTTGTTGGGGCTCGCGTCCAAGATGACCAGATTGCTGCCGCCCGAGAAGGCCGCCCGGCCGGTCGGCCCCGCCGGCGGCTCCACCACGCCGTAGTTGAGGCTGGGGTTCTCCACCTCGATGTCGGCGATGTTCCACGGCCCCATAAAGGCCATGGCCACATTGCCGTTGATGAAGGCCGCGTCGGCCTGGGGCTGATTGTACTCGGCCGTGGCCCGGGACGCGAGGCCCAGGCGCACCAGGTCCACGTAGTACTCCATGGCCTGCACGCCGGCAGGCCCGTTAAAGATGGCCCGCCGGCCCTGGGCGTCCACGAGATCCCCGCCGTAGGCCCACAGGATGATGGCCCAGTTGTGGATCAGGTCCCAGGCGTTGGTGCCCGCGATGGCGATGGCGCTGCCTTCGCCGTGCACCTCGATGATGCGCCGGCCGACCTCCACCAGCTCGTCGTAGGTCTGGGGCGGCTCCACGCCCGCGGCCGCGAACATGTCCTTGTTGTAAAACAAGGCCCGGGTCTCCGCGAACCACGGCACGCCGTAGTACTTGCCCCGGTACGTGGTGGAGATCAGGTTGGCCTCCATGAAGGCGTCGGCGCCGCCAAACTCGTCGATGTCGATCTCGGCCACCGCGCCCGTGGCGGCAAACTGGGGGTTCCACGTGGTACCGGCCTGGAACACGTCCACGCCCTCGCCGGTGATCAGCGCCGTGGAAATGCGGGACCAGGCCTGATCCCAGCCGACGATTTCATAGCGCACCCGCACGCCGGTTTCCTGGTAAAACTCTTCCACCTTTTGGTCCAGCCACGGAACGTGGATCACGTCCGCGGCGTTGGGCATGACCCAAAAGATGATCTCCTGGGCCAGGGCCGAGCCGGCCCCCAACGCCATCACCAGCATGGCCGCCGCCGCGACCGCGGCCCATCGGGTTGTGCCGTGCACAGCGATTCCCTCCTTGCGGGCGTTTTTCCTCCAGGGGTGCTTCCCCAACCGGGACGGCCCCGGCCGGCGCGCCTTGGGGCCTGGCGCCGCGGCCTCCGGCGGGCCAGCCGGGAGTTCCCCACCACGATCACGCCACCGATGCTTCCGGTCCCTCGGGCCCCGCATCCCCCCTTTCACCGCGTCGTCGGGAAACCGGGCGCCGGACCGCCGGAAAACCGGTCGGCCCCAGGCGTCAGCCTTTCACCGCGCCCGACACCAGCCCTGAGATGACGTAGCGCTGCATGAAGCTGAACAAGACCAGTACGGGAAGGGACACGATGATGGAGGCGGCCATCATCATGGTCCAGCGGGCTTCGTGGGCCGTGATGTACTCCAAGAGTCCCACGGCCACCGTCCGGGTGTGGCTGCCCGTCAGGACCGAGGCAAAGAGCACCTCGTTCCAGCCCATGATGAAGCAATAGATGGCCACCGACACGATCCCCGGGCGCGCCAGGGGCAGGAGCACCGACCACAAGATCCTTAGCCGGCTCGCGCCGTCGATCTGGGCCTGCTCGTCCAGCTCCACGGGGATCGAATCCAAGAAGCTGCGGAGCATCACGATGGCAAAGGGCAAGGCGAAGGACGTGTAGGTGAGGATCATGCCTGGGTACGTGTCCCGCAGCTGGAGGCCGAATTGGTTGCGCAGCCAGGTAAACAGGATGAAGTAGGGGATCAGGAACAGGATGCCTGGAAGCATTTGGGTGGAGAGCACCGCGACCACGTAGGCGTTGCGGCCGGGAAAGGCCCAGCGGCTCAAGGCGTAGGCCGCCAGCAAGGCGATGCTGGTGGCCACCACCATGGTCCCGGTGCTGATGACGAGGCTGTGCTGCAGGTAGTCCAGGATGCGCACGGTGCGGTTGACGTTGCGGTAGTTGTCCAGGGTCGGCTGCCGGGGGATCCACGACGGCTCCAGGCCCGGCCGGGTCACATCGGACGCCTGCAGCTCGATGCTGGACTTGAAAGACCCGGACACCATCCACATGTAAGGGATCAGCACCCCCGCCAGCACCGCCGCCAGGGCCAGGCTAAAGAGGATCCGGCCCCCGATGGCCCGCCCCCGGCCCCGGCGCCGTTTCCGGTTGCCGCTGCCCCCATGGCCATGACCGGCCACAACGCTGCCTTTGGCGGCCATTTACGCCTGCCCCCTCTCCGCGGCCCGCAAGGCCCGCAGGTACACCATGGTCAACAGCAGCATGACGATCATGAGCACTACCGACATGGCCGTGCCGACGCCGAAGTTGAAGGTGCTGAAGGTTTCCCGCAGGATGAGGGTGGACGGCACGTCCGCGCTGGGCCCCGGGTCTTTCCCCAGCATGACGTAAAACTGATTGAAGGCGTTGTAGTTCCAGAGGATGGAAACCAAGATCAGCATGCGGGTGACGGGCGCCAGCATGGGCAAGGTGATGTAACGAAATTGCTGCCACCGGGACGCCCCGTCGATCTGGGCCGACTCGTAAAGCTCCCGGGGGATGGTCTGCAGGCCCGCCTGCAGCACCAGCGCCGCGAAGGGCCAGCCCTTCCAGATGGCCGCCACCATGACGGCGTAAATGGCATTGCTGCCCACAAGCCAGATGACAGGCTCTTGGATGAGGCCCAGCTTCATCAGCCACATGTTGACCAGGCCGATACGGGCCTGGAAAATGAAGCGCCAGACACTGTAGGCCACCGAGTCGGGGGTGATGTAGGGCAGCAGGATGAGCCCCCGCACCAGGCTGCGCAAGGGGAAGGGCCGGTTGAGAAGGATGGCCACGCCCATGCCGATGACGTAGCCGGCGAAGATGGTCACCGCGCCGAAGTAGGTAACGTTCCACAGGGACCGCCAAAAGCGCGCGCCCAAAAACCCGCTGGGGTCCAGCCCGGCCACGAAATTGTCCAAGCCGACCCACGGCGCCTCGTACCAGCGGTTGACGGCAAACAGGTTGATGTCCCGAAAGCTGACCAAAAGGCCCCCGGCCATGGGGATGTAATGGACGAAGAGCATGGCGATGACCGCGGGCAGGATCAACAAGTACGCGGGGCCCATGCGGACGAGAAACCGCCGCAACTTGTACAGGGCTCTCCGCTGCGGCTGGGCGGGCACCGGCACCGGGAAACCGGGCCGGGCGCGGCTGGGTTCTGGCCGGGCCGAAGCCTGTGGCGGCATCTAGGCCGACCCCCTCACCACCAGTTCCGTGTCCAGCACAATGCGCTCGCTCTCCAGCGTCTCCCCTGCCGCAAGGCGCACCACCATGCGAAACGCGATGGCCCCCATCTCCTGGACAGGCTGGCGCACCGTCGTCAGGGGCGGCATGGCCGCGGCGGCCACCGGCAGGTCGTCAAAGCCCATGACCGCCACGTCTTCAGGCACCCGCAAGCCCCATTCCCGCAGGGCGTTGATGGCGCCCAGGGCCATCAGGTCGTTGGCGCAAAACAGGGCCCGCGGTATCTTTTGTCCCTGGGCCAAGCGCTGGGCCACGGCCTCGTAGCCCGAACGCTGCTCAAAATCGCCCGCCCATACCCGTTCGGGTCCCGCCGGCAGCCCGGCCTCCTGGAGGGCGAGAAGAAAGCCCCGAATCCGGTCCCGGGACGACTGGATGGTTTCCGGCCCCCGGATCATGGCGATGTCATCGTATCCCCGGGACAGCAGGTAAGACACGGCCCGGTGGGCGCCCCGCAAGTTGTCCACCAGCACATGGGGGTAGGGGCTGCCGGCGCTGCGGTGGTCCACCACCACCACCGGCGGCGCGTCCGGGTGATCCGAAAGCAGCCGCTCCTCGCCGTGGCGGGGCGTGATGACCACCAGGCCCGCCACCTGCGGCGCCTGCAGCACCCGCTCGATGACGTTGCGATGGGACCGCCCGGCGGTGGTGAAAAAGATCAGGTCGTAGCCCCGCTGAAAGGCTTCCCGCTCTACCCCTGCGAGCACCTGGCAATAGAAGGGCGAGCTGACGTGGGGCACGATGAGCCCCACCTGGCGCAGGGCAGCCCGCGATCGGCGGGGACTGGCGGCCCGGTAGCCCACCTGGGCCGCGGCCCGGTGCACCCGCTCCCGCAATTCCTTGGCCACCTGCTGGTTGCCGTTGAGCACCCTGGAAACCGTCGCCGGGCTCACACCCGCCAGCCGGGCGACGTCCCGCAATGTCGCCATGTTTCACAGTTCCTCCCTTATGTTTCAGAAACATGTTTCTATGTGTATTTCCCTTTTCCTGCAATCATGAGAAATTTTCTCGCACCCGATTTTGGAGATACTCGGGAAGCGGCTGCGAAGGCAGGAGGGTGCCGATTTTATGCCAACGGGCCAGATTCACCGCCGAGGGGCTCGAGTGGGGCTGGAGGGACCAGATTCGCGGTAGGAAGACTAGATTCAAGGACCGCCCCAGTCCGGGGTCCGCGGGGCGCGCCTACAGCCAACGGGGCACGGAGTTGCGGTACGCCTCGTACTCGGCGCCGAAACGGGCCGCCAGGGCCCGCTCTTCGGGGATGATTTGAAAGCGCTGGATGTAGGCCAGAAAGGCGGCCACGCCCGCCAGCGCCGCTGCATTGGACAGCCACACCGCCCATGCCAGCAAGGCCGTGGCCATGCCCAGGTACATGGGGTTCCGGGTATACTTGTAAATCCCGTCGGTGACCAGCACCGCCGCCCGTTCCGGATGGCGCGGATCAGGCGTGGTGGAGGCCCGGTGGAGCGCGCCCAGGCCCAGCATGCCGCAGAACAACCCCGTGGCAAACAACACCAGCGCGAGCCCGCCGCGGACAGCTCCGAGCAGAGGCACGGCCAGGGCCGGCACCACCGCGGCCAGGCCATTCATCAAAAGGGCCGACAGAAGAAACACCACAGGCGGCGGCACCCGCAGTTCCATCGCCATCACCCCTCAACACCTCACGATTTCACTCCGCCCCGGAGGGCACGGCCCCGGGCACAAGCCATCGCCCGCACCCGTGGTAGGTCCGCCCGCCTTGGCCCAGGGCCACGGCAACCGAGGCCGGGAAGGGCTCCCCGCTCATACCGTCCAGGCACAGGCCGGGCCGGATGGTCACCTGCAGCGGGATGGGCGACCACTCCCGGGCACGATAGATGATCACCCCATCGGGCGCGATCTCAGGCCACGATACAGGGGTAGCGAGCCAGGTGTCACCGTAGTCCAGGAGCAGGTCGATGCGCTTCCCGTCGCGGATCTCCACCAGCCAGCCGGGCTCCTGGCCGATGCCCCGGAAGTTGACGCCGGCCAGCCGGGCCCGTTCCCATGGGTCCGTGACCTGCTCCACCGCCCGCAGGCGGTAGCGGACGCCATCCAGCACGAGATCCGCCACCCGGCCCCGGTCCACAAACACCACGGCACCGTCGGCATAGGGAACGCCCCGCCGCCCAGCCCGCCCCTGGGGCAGATCCACCACCCGCCCGTCAGGCAGGAAGAGGCGCACCGCGCCCCCCTCAAACAACGCCACCACGGCCGGCCCATCGCCCCCGGGGCCCGGGGCGCCCGCTGCCCCCGGTGCCGCCTCCGGGGCGGGGCCGCCGGATTCCTCCTTTGCCATCGAAACCACGAGGAAACGCACGGCCACGGGTCCATCCGGAAACCGGTGGGACTTGCCCCGCCGCGGGGGCGCCTCGCCTTCGGACCCGTCTCCCATCGTCCAGCCTGGCCCCGCTGCCGTGCCGTGGACCGGCGAGGCCTTGGTCCCGCCCGCGGCCGGCCTTGCCGCCAGGCACCAGCCCACCAGCGCCGCAATCCCCAGGGCGGCCGTGACCAAGACCATCCGGTCCCGGCCTGCCTTCCAGCGCAGCCTCACGCCACGGGCTCACCTCCGCGTCATCGCCCCTGCCGCCGGGCGGCGCGCTACTCGCCGGCCCGGCGGTCCATCTCGTCCCAGGCGACGAGAAACAGCTTATAGAGGACGTTCTGCACTTCCAAGAGCTCCGCCGCGGACATGTTTTCGGGCGCCTGCAGTCCCGGCAGCAGCGCCACCGCCCGCAAAATGAGCTGCACCGTCTCATCCTGGCCTGCCGCACCCGCCGCGGGCGGCGCCGGGGTCGCCTCGGTCGCGCCGACCGCCGCGGTCGTCCCGCCGGCCTCTTCGCCCGCCGTGCCCATCCCCTCAGCCGCCGTGCCCGTTTCCTCGGTTGTCGCGTCCATCCCGACGGCCGCCGCGCCGGCGTCCTGGCTGGCAGGCCCCATCTCCTCCGGCGCGCCCATGGCCTCAGGGGCAGCCTTCGGCTCTGCCGCGGCGGCCTCGGCCTCGGCGCCGGCCTGGTCCGCCGCGGTGGTCGCGGCGGGCGCGCCTAGGGACTCCCGGGTCACCGACAAGGTGTACTCGCCGCCGGTGCCGGCGAAGTAGGCGTTGGCCACGATGTAGTACATGCCGGTGTAGGGCAGGGTCACCCGGATCAAGGCGTCGGTGCCGCCCCCGCCGTCGTCGTTCCACTCCAGCGCGTCCTCGTTTTCGTCCATGAGGATGAGGTACGCGTCGAAATCGCCGGATTCCAGGCGGATGGCAATCTCATCGCCTTCGATGCCGTACAGAATGTAGTAGTCCGCATACGTGCCGTCCACGAAAGTGAAGCTGCTGGCCGTCAACGAACCGCGCACGGTTTCCCCGATGACCACCACCGGAAACGGCGGCCCCGCCGCGGCCTGCAGGCTCGTGCCCAACTCCCGCTCCACGGTGCGCTTCTGCTGTACGGCGAGGCGCATGATGCTGGCGGGGATTGTGCCCGGTTCCGTGACGGGCTGGGCCACCAACTCCCCGTCGATGGATTGATTCAAGGCGTAGATGAAATCGCCGGGCACGATCCAGACATGGCTCTCCCCGGTTAGCGAGGCCGTGATCTCTACGGACAAGTCCGCGCCTGCGGGCCGCACCGCCGTCACAGAGCCCTGCACCGCCTCCTCCACATGGGCCGCCCAGCCGTCGCCCACGGGCACTTCCGTCCAGCCGGTGAACCGCCCCGACGCCGGCAGCGGCGCGCCCTCAAGCACCAGGAGTTCGGGCACGTCGATGGCGGCCAGGCCTTGCCACGCATCGCCCGGGCGCAGTGCCCGGCCCTCCAGGTCGGCCAGGTCGGCGGGTGCGGTTTGGAGCCAATGGCGCAGCCAATCGGGGCGGACCAACGGCTCGTAGTGCCGGTAGGCTAGGGGAATGCGCTCGCCCGCCTCCTCCACCAGCTGGTCGCCGCTGACCACGTAGACCTTGGCCCAGACGGTTTCCGCGAGCGGCAGGCGGGTCCCGGGATCAATGGGCTCCGCCCGGACCAACACCCGGGGGCTCCCGCTGGGATCCGGCAGCAACACCCGCAGCTGCAGGCGCACGGCCAGCTCCCGCTCCTCCACCAGGGGAAGCTCCGGCGGGGGGGCCAGCACGCCTTGGGGGTCATCGAATTCGGTCACTTCCAGGCGCATCCAGTGGGAAACCACGAACACGGCTTCCGATCCTTCCGCGCCGATGGCCACCGGGACGATGAACAGCTCCTGGCCGGGCGGGCCCGCCGGCTCGCTGGAGGCCGGCGACTGGGCCAGCGCAGCGGCGGCAGCCAGCCCGACGAGCAGCACCCCAGCCGCAGCGAGAAGAAAGAGCCTCCTGGTGATGGGCACTGGCACAACCTCCCTGTGGTCCGGCTCCACAATGGGCTCGGGGAATCCAGGTGGGCCGCAGACGCGGTGTGTACGAAAGTTCCACGCGGTGGAACCCTCTCCTTCCCGGGACCTGCCAAGGCCGAAGCCGCAGGAGACGGGCTCTCCGGCGCCGAACCCCCTTGGCACACCCAGGCGAAAAAGGCAGCTTCTGCCTAGGCCGTCCGCGCCGCACGGCAACGCTGGCAAGGGGTGAAACCGTGAAACCCTTCCCCCGCTGGCTCGGGACCGCCCTTCTAGCGGTCTTTGTGCTGCTCCACTGCCTGGCGCCTGCGCCCGCCGTGGCCCAGTCCTTCTGGGACGACCTGCTGACCGGGTTCGAGGTCATGATCGGCGAATCGGTGGCGGCCAACGTCATCCAAGAGTACGGGCCGCCGGCCCGCCTCTCCCCGGCCCGTGAACGGTGGGTGCAGGAGATCTTTGCCGACGTGGCCGGCCAGGCCCGCCGCGCCGAGATCCGCTACCAGCTGACGGTGCTGGACAGCCCGGTAGTCAACGCCTTTGCCGCGCCCGGCGGGCATATCTTCATCACCACGGGCCTCCTGCACTACATCGGCGACGACGCGGACGCCCTGGCCAACGTGCTGGGCCACGAGGTGGCCCACGTGGAGCATAAGCACGGGATGAACACCCTGGCCCGCAACTTGGGCATCGGCCTCGTCCTCGATCTGGTCTTTGGCAACGAAAAGCAGCGGGGCGATGCGGTGTACGCCGCCGCGACCATCATGACCCAACTGATGGCCCTGGGCTGGAGCCGGGAGCAGGAACACGAAGCCGACGACTCGGGCCAGCGCCTGGCCGCGGCGGCGGGCTATGACCCCATGGGCATGGTGCGCTTCTTTGAGGTCCTGCGGGAACTGCAAGGCGAAGAAGTACCTTTCCTGGAATTCTTGAGCACCCATCCCCTCACGTCGGAACGCATCCAGCGCGCCCGGGCCCGGGCTGCACAGCTGCGCCCCGCGGCCTTCCATTTCCTCCCGCTCCGGTGGGGCACTACGGCTTGAAGGACCCAATGCCGCACTGTTCATAATCGTGCGAAAGACGTGCACTGCGCCCTTTGACCAGCAGGAGAGGTCGCGTCCATCGAGAATCTGATTCCTTAAGTCTTTCCAGCTCCAGGACGGCCGGCTCGTCAGGGGAAACCCGCTGCTCCTCAGGCACAAGGCTGACCGCGCGGGCGCGGGGGTGCCCGTTGCGGGTGCAGCGCGGGTCGGGGGCGGTTATGCGCCTCGGCGGGGGACCGGCTGTCCGGTGAGCGCCACCCTTGCCACCGTGAACAAAACGAGAAAAAGGAGCCGAGGGAACGTTGCCGCAGCTGCTAAGACGTGCCGCGTTTGTGCTGCTGGCCCTGTTCGTCGTGGCCGGGTCCGCGGCTGCCCAGGGAGCACCCATCGTCGTGGGGATCACGCAGATCGTGGAGCATCCGTCGCTGGACCAGGCCCGGCAGGGCTTCATCGATCGCCTGACCGAGCTGGGCTATGTCGAAGGCGTCGACATCGTGTATGACATCCACAGCGCGCAGGGCGATCTCGCGACGGCCCAGACCATCGCCCGGAAGTTCCAGTCCGACCGGGTTGACTTGGTCCTGGCCATTGCCACGCCCACGGCCCAGGCGGCGGCCCATCTCATTAAGGATATCCCTATCCTGATCACCGCCGTCACCGATCCCGTCGCCGCCGAGCTGGTCGAATCCATTGAGCGGCCGGGCACCAACGTGACGGGCACCTCGGACCTGACGCCGGTCAAGGCCCAGTTGGAGCTGCTCAAGGAAATCGTGCCCAACGCGACCCGGGTCGGAGTGCTTTATAACGCCGGCGAGGTCAACTCGGTGGTGCAGGTGGAGATCGCCCGGGCCGCCGCGGCGGAGCTGGGCCTGCAGCTGGTAGAAGCCACGGCCGCCAATTCCTCGGAGGTGCTGCAGGCGGCCCAGTCCCTGCAGGGCCGGGTCGACGCCATTTACGTGCCCACCGACAACACCGTCGTTTCGGCCCTGGAGTCCGTCCTGCTGGTGGCCGAGCGGGCCAAGCTGCCCCTCATCGCCGGCGAGGCCGACAGCGTGGCCAAGGGCGCGCTGGCCAGCGTCAGCATCGACTACTACCAGTTGGGGCGGCAGACCGCCGACATCGCCCACCGGGTGCTGCAGGGCGAGGATCCGGCGGAGATCGCCATCGAGTACCAGAGCGAGCTGAGCGTGGTGCTCAACCGGGATGCGGCCCGGCGGATGAACGTGGACATCCCCGCGTCGGTCCTGGAGAAGGCGGTGCACATTATCGGCGACTGACCGCCGCGCATGGCGGACCTTATCGGAGTGGAAGGCCGGCGCGGCCTTCCACTCTTTTTTGAGGTACGATGGAAGCAACGGGAAGGATGCAGCGGGTTTGAACTGGTACGGGCTGGGCGGGTCCATCGAACAGGGCCTGGCCTACGGCGTGCTGGCCCTGGGAGTTTACCTTACCTTTCGCGTGCTCCACTTTGCCGACCTGACCGTGGACGGCAGCTTTCCCCTGGGCGCGGCCGTGGCGGCCACGTTGATCGTGGGCGGGACACCGCCCCTGGCGGCGATTGCGGTCGCCTTCGCGGCGGGCATGGCGGCCGGGGCCATGACTGGCTTCATGCACACCAAGATGCGCATCCAGGGACTGCTGGCCAGCATTTTGACCATGACCGCGCTGTACTCGGTCAACCTGCGCATCATGGGCCGGCCCAACGTGCCGCTCCTGCGGCAGCCCACCTTCTTTACCAACCTGGCCGACTGGGGTTTTGATCACCCTCTTCAGGCTCTCATCGTCTTTGGAGTACTGGCACTCTTGGTCAAGCTGGGCATCGACTGGTTCTTGAGCACCGAGTTGGGCCTGGCCATCCGGGCTACCGGCGACAATCCCGCCATGATCCGCAGCCTGGGCGTGGACACCGACAGCATGACCGTCCTGGGCTTGGCCTTTTCCAACGGCTTGGTGGCCCTGGCAGGCGCGATGATTGCCCAGTACCAAGGGTATGCCGACGTGGGCATGGGCCTGGGCACCATCATTACCGGCTTGGCATCGGTCATCTTGGGCAACGCCCTGATTAAGCCGGCCACCGTCTTCCGCGGCACCCTCGGGGCTGTGGTGGGCGCGGTTCTCTACCGCCTGGCCATCTACTTTGCCCTCAACGCGGGCTTCGCCCCCACCGACCTGCGCATCGTCACCGCGGTCATCGTCATCCTGGCCCTGGCGGGACCGGCCGTCAAAGAGCGCCTGGGCAGCCGCAAAGTGCTGACCGACGAAGAGCTGGACGCCATCGCCCAGGCAGCCCCCGGTCCGGCAGCGGGCAACCTCCCGGCGGCCCGGGGTGCGTCCGTGGCCCGGGCCGGAAAGGAAGGACTGTGAGCGGTGCTGGTGCTGGAGAAGCTGACCAAGACCTTCCCCGTGGGCGGCGGCAGCGTGAAAGTGGCCGTCGACCGAGTCGATCTGCTCATCGAAAAAGGCCAGTTTGTCACGGTGATCGGCAGCAACGGCGCCGGCAAATCCACCCTGCTGAATCTCATCGGCGGCCGCTTCCTGCCCGACCGGGGCCGGATCATTCTGGACGGCGTGGACATTACCCGCTGGAGCGAACACCGCCGCGCCCAGTACGTCGGGCGGGTGTTTCAGGATCCCCTGCAGGGGACCGCAGCATCCATGACCATCGAGGAGAACCTGAGCATGGCTGAACGGCGGGGTCAGCGGCGCACCCTGGCCCGGGGCGTCACCCGCGCCGGCCGGGAGCGGTACCGGCAGCTCTTGGCCCAACTGGGCCTCGGCCTTGAAACCCGCCTCCACAGCGAGGTAGGCCTGCTCTCGGGGGGCCAGCGCCAGTCGCTGTCCCTGCTCATGGCCACCATGACCCATCCCGCGCTGCTGTTGCTGGACGAGCACACTGCCGCCCTGGACCCCAAGACCGCCCGGCAAGTGCTGGATCTCACCGCGAAGATCGTGGCCGAATACGGCCTGACCACCCTCATGGTCACCCACAACCTGGAGCACGCCCTGCGCATGGGCGACCGCACCATCATGATGCACGAAGGGCGCATCGTGCTGGACCTTTCGGGCCCCGAACGGGACCGGATGACCGTCCAGGATCTCCTGCAGGAGTTCTCTCGGGTGCGGGGCGAGGAGCTGCTGGACGACCGCCTGCTGCTGAATTAGTCCCCCAGGGGCCACGGCCTTCATGCAGATGGATCAGGATTACCTGGTCCAGGAGCGGTGCATTCCGTCCGGTGCCAGGCCTGTGGGCACCACGAAGGAGGCGGATGGTGTTGGACAGCTCCCCCCGGTTCCAGCGGCTGGAACGGCAACTGGCCTTTTTGCGGGAAATCGACAAGTTGAAGGCGGTGGCCCGCCACAACCGGCTGTTGGACGGGTCCCGCAGGGAAAACGCGGCCGAGCACTCATGGCATTTGGCCCTCATGGCGCTGGTCCTGGCCGACTGGGCGCCGGCGCGCCCCATCGACCTGTTCCGGGTGGTGCAGATGCTGCTCATCCACGACATCGTGGAGATCGACGCGGGCGATGTCTTCTATTACGGCAACGCCGGCGACGGGCAAAAGCAGCGGGAGCAGGCCGCCGCCCAGCGCCTCTTTGGACTGTTGCCCCCCGACCAGGCCCAGCAGTTTCAGGCCCTGTGGGAGGAGTTTGAGGCCGGCGAGACGCCCGAGGCCGCCTTTGCCCGGGCCCTGGACCGCTTCCAGCCCATTTACGGCAACTGCCTGCTGGAGGGCGGCACCTGGCGGGACTTCGGCGTGACCAGGGAAGACGTGGAAACCCGCTCGGGACCGTGGGTCCAGCGGGGGGCGCCGGAGCTCTGGGCCTTTTGCCAGCAAATGTTGGATGAACTCGTCCACCGGGGCGCCCTGCCCCCCGCCGGCCCACCCGCTAGACCCCAAGGCCGCCCGGACCCGTCACCGGGCTGGGCACCACCACCGCCCCCTCCGCCGGCCGCGCCGCGAGGACCGGGGGACTTCCCGGGGTAGATCCCTTCAGCGGGGAGGATACAGGGGCAAGTTCCACGAGGCCGCGAGGGCCAGCGCGAGCAGGAGGAGCGCGTTGCCCACGGCCGCCATGCCCGGCGCCTGGCCGCCGGTCCACAGCCGCCCCATGTCCCACAGCCGCTCAAAGACCAGGAACCACAGGACGAAGGCCACCAGCATCCTGAGTTCCCACCACCAGGCGATGCGGTTGCCCGACACGGGCATCGCCCCCCCACCGGTGAAAATGCGCGGGGGCGGCGGTTCGCCGCCCCCGCCGGCGCCGGCCGCTACAGGCCGAGACGGTCCCGCACGGGCGACCAGACGTACTTGTCCAACGCCGGCTCGATGACGTTGTTCCAGGCGCTTTCGGCCAGCTTGACCCCCACCCAGGCCGCGGCCGCCCGCACGGCCACAGACACCACCGCAGCCGCCGGGCCCGCCTTGCCCTTCACGTCCTCCAGCGCCGCGTCATCCAGTTCCTCTCCATCCGGCAGCACTACCATAGGGGCCGCCGCGGCGGCCGCGGCCCGGCCCACAAACCCTCCGGGTACGCCCGCCGCCAGCAACGCCACCACCAGCATCACCGCGATGATCCGACGTCCCTGCAACATGCTGCCACACCTCCAGGATGCGTGTCCTTGATGGCGCCGCGCGCAGCTCACCTCGAGGTGTGGCACCAATGTAGCCCGCGGACGGCCCTCGCGTCATCCCGCGTTTCGCATGAAAAATGCCGGCCCCGCGCGGGGCTGGCTCGCCAGGGCGCTCCCGCCGCCGTTGCTTCCGGGGGCACCGTTTGCCCCGGAGGCGCCGTCGCCCTCTGGCACGATGATGAGGATACGAAACAATGGCAGGGAATGCGGGTCCCCGCACCGGTGCGGATGCCGGCGGGAACCGGCCAGGGCGGTGTCCTGGGGGCGGCCGGGGGCCTCAGCCGCCGATGGCGTGCATCGTGCGGGCCGGTTTCACAAAACCGTCGCGGCCGATCCCGTGCCCGGCCCACTTGGCGGCTACGGCCTCGCGCAAGACCGCGGCGATGTCGGCATCGGAGCCGCCGCCCCTCAGCACCGCCCGCACATCGTATTCCTCCAAGGCAAAGAGGCAGTGGCGCAGCTGGCCTTCCGCGGTGAGCCGGATTCGGTCGCAGTAGCGGCAGAAGGGCTCAGTGACCGAGGCGATGATGCCGATCTCCCCTTGGCCGTCGGCAAAGCGGTACCGGCGCGCGGGTTCGCTGGGGTCATGGTCCACGGGTACCAGCGGCGCGACCCGGGCCGCGCGGGCCGCGATTTCCCGGGCGGGCACCACCAGGTCCTGATTCCAGACGCCGCCGTTGTCCAGGGGCATGAACTCGATGAACCGCACCACCAGCGGCCCTTCCCGGGCCAGGGCGGCGAAGGTTTCCACCTCGTCGTCGTTGTAGCCCCGCATGACCACCATGTTGACCTTGACGGGCGCGAGGCCCGCGTCCAGCGCGGCGCGGATACCGGCAAGGACTTGGCGCAGGCCGTCGCGGCGGGTAAGGAGCACAAAGCGGTCCTCATCCAACGTGTCCAGGCTGATGTTGATGCCCGCAAGACCGGCCCGCTTCAGGGCCGCCGCTTTGCCAGGGAGAAGGTAGCCGTTGGTGGTCATGCTGACGGCGCGCAAGCCCGGAATGGCCACAAGGCGGGCCACCAACCGCTCCACATCCCGCCGCACCAGCGGTTCGCCCCCTGTGAGGCGCACCTTTTCGATGCCGAGGCCCACCGCGACCCGGGTCACCCGTTCGATTTCCTCAAAGGTCAGAAGTTCCGCCCGGTCCCGAAACACCACGTCCTCGGGCATGCAATAGGCGCAGCGGAAGTTGCAGCGGTCCGTGACCGAAATCCGCAGCTTGCGGACCCGGCGGCCAAACCCATCGATGAGCAGACGCCTCACCCCATCGCCGGGCGCCCCGCGGCCAGGGCGCCGCGCAGCGGGTAGATGTGCCGCTTCTGCGCGGCACCCGGCAACTCCTCCCGCGGAGCAGGCTCGGGCGGACACGGCCAGCCGGGGCAGGGTGCCGTGTCCTGGGTCAACCCTTGGGCGGGGGCGGATCGCTCGCGGGAAAGCTCTGCTCCACCACGTCGTCGTAGTCGCCGTGGGGCTCCTGCCCTTCCGCCCAGCCCCGGCCCGCCTGCTCCCGGGGGCGGGGCCGGGCGGCGCCGGAGGCCGCCGCGTTCTGGCGAGGCCGGCGCGACTCCTTTTCCTTGGGCACCCGGCACCAACTCCTTCTTCTGGGCTGGCATCAGGGTACCCCGGGGTGGGGTCGGCTACGCGCCCTGGGCCGCTGGAGCAGCTTCCGCTTCCGGCGGCGGGTTGACCAGCAGGAGCTGGACTTCCGCGGGCGTCAAGGGCCGGAAAGCCCCCGGCGCGAGGGCGGGGTCCAGCCGCAACCCGCCCACCCGCACCCGCCGGAGGGCCAGCACCCGGCGGCCCACGGCGGCGAACATGCGTTTCACCTGATGGTAGCGGCCTTCGGTGAGGACCACCAGGGCCTCGGCCGGCGCGGCTTCTTTGATGACCCGAAGCCGGGCTGGGCGGGTAACATAGCCGTCGTCCAACCGGATCCCAGCCGCGAAGCGCTCCGCCAGGGCGGGATCCAGCGGGCCGTGCACCTGCACCCAGTATTCCTTTTCCACTCCGTGCCGGGGGGAGATGAGGCGGTGGCACAGCGCCCCGTCCTCGGTCAGAATGAGCAGGCCTTCGGTGTCCTTGTCCAGGCGGCCCGCGGGAACCACCCGCCGGGCCAGATCCGGCGGCAGCAGATCGTTGACGGTGCGGGCCGTCGCGTCCCGGGTGGCGGTGATGACGCCGCGCGGCTTGTGCAGCATGAGGGTGACGGGCGCCGCGGGCCCTGGGTCCAGGGGTTGGCCGTCCACGGCGACGGCATCCACGCCGGGCCGCACAGGCCGGCCGGGATCCCGCTCCACCTTCCCGTTGACCGTCACCCGGCCCTGCTTGATCCACTGGCGCACCTCCCGCCGGCTGCCGCAGCCTGCGTGGGCCAGCATCCGGTCCAACCGCACCGGCGCGGCGCGGCGGTCGGTTCCCGATGATGCGCCCGCGGCGCCGGGGGCGCACGGGCGCGATGGGTGCTCCTGCCTCATCCCTTCGGTCCCCTCTCCAGCGGCGGTGCCTGCCCCGCCTCTCCGTTGGTCCCAGGCCCCCCGCCCCCGTCCTGCCCCGGGGGAGGACGGCGAGCCGCCCCGGGCCAGCGCACCAGCGCCTCCAGAGGCCCCCGGGACCACGGTCCGGCGGGCAGCAGCCGTTGCCATGCCGCGGCAAAGACCAAGGCCAGGGCCGTCACCGCGCCCACCACCGCCGCGGCCTCGCCCACGCTGCCAGCGGGGATCGCGCCCCGCCAGCGGTCCAGCAGCACCAAGTGCCCGGCGTAGACCGTGAGGGCCATCTTCCCCAAGGCCGCCAGCGGGCCCAGGGCGGGGCCCCACCGGTCGCCCGCTTCCAGGCACACGCCCATGACGGCGGCCGCGGCGCCGGTGCTGGCCACCAGCCACAGCGGCATCTGGCTGTGGGGCGCATCCACCACCATCCACGCCCAGGTCACAGGAAAAGAGCGGGGGACCAGCACCCACTGCAGCAGCCCCGACAGCGCCGCCGCGCCCGCCGCCGCCCCCAGGCCCCCCGCCACCAGCAGCGCCCGCACCGCCGCGGCCCGCAAGTTTTGCCTGCCCAGCCACATCCCCACAAGAAACGGGGCAGCCCACACCACGAGGGGGTACGGCCCCGAAAGCACCAGCCCGTGCAGCAGCGCCCAAGGCGGTTGGTCCCAAGTGAGGGGACTGCGGCTAAAGACGGCGGGCGCGGTGATGCGGCCGTAGAGAAACACCACAGGCCCCACGGCCCCGCACGCCGCGGCCAGCCGCAAGAGCCGCCGGTCGTCCCATGCCACGGCCAGCATGGCCAGGACGAACAAGGCAGCGTAAACCGGCAAGATCACCAGCACCCGGTGCTCCAGGGCCTGCAACCCGAGGCCCAGGGGAAACAACACGGCAGCCCGCCATGCCAAGCGCCGGCGCACTTCACCCAGGCCCAGCGCCGAGCGGGCCAAGAGCGACACCCCTACCCCGGCCAGGAGCACAAACAGCACCGAGGCGCGCCCGTGGGGCAATGCGTACAGGGCGCCCGCGACACCCGGCTGGTGGGTGGGGCCCATATGCACCATGAACATGCCGATGATGGCCACGGCCCGGGCCACGTCGATGCCCACCAGCCGCTGGCCGCGGCCACCGGACGGGCTCCCGCCGGTCCCGCCCGGCGTGCCCGCTGCGCCACCGGCCACGCTGCGCCCTCCCCTGCGGCCGCGGCCTCACTCCAGCGCCGTCCAGACCTCCGCCACCATCTGGGCCACCGAGACCAGCCCGCCGCCGGACAAATACCAAGCGCCCGGATCCAAGTACACGATGCGGCCGTTCTGGTAAGCCTTGGTCATCTTGATGAGATCGTTCTCGATGACCGCCTTGGCCGACGACTCGCCGCCGATGGCCGCGGTCCTGTCGATGACGAACAAGTAGTCGGGATTCTTCGCCAGGACGTACTCAAAGGACACGGTCTGGCCGTGGGTGGAGGCCACGATCCCCTCATCCGCGGCCCCAAAGCCGAAATCGTCGTGGATCATGCCGTAGCGGGAACCGGGACCGTAGGCGCTGATCCGCCCTTCGTTGACCAGCACCACCAGGGCCTTGCCACCTTGAGCCGCCGCGGCGGCCCGCAGGGCGTCCACCGACTCCCGGATCGCGGCCAGCTCGGCCTCCGCCTCCTCCTCCTTGCCAAAGATGGCCGCCAGCAGGCGCACATTGCGCTCAAAGGAGCCCATGTAGTCCGCGTAGTCCACGCCGAGGAAAAGGGTGGGCGCAATGGCCTGGAATTCCTCATACATGTCCTGCTGCCGGGTGGAGATGATGATCAGGTCCGGCCGCGCCGCGTACACCCGCTCAAAGGCGGGCTCCACCAAGCTGCCCACGTTGGCGTAGGCGTCCCCCATGTACTTGGCCAAGTAGGCGGGCACCGCCTGCTTGGGCAGGCCTACCACCGGCACCCCCAGCTTGTCCAGGGTGTCCAGGGCGCCAAAGTCAAACACCACCACCCGCTGGGGCTGCTTGGTCAACACCGTTTCACCCAGCGCGTGCCGGACCACCATGGGCTGGGCCCAATCGTGGCCCGCCGCCAGCGCCCCGCCGGCCACGCCCAGTGCCAACACCAACACCAGCACCGCCCGCATCAGCTTCATGCCCATCGGCTTGTATCCTCCCGTTGGCGGTTTCCGTTAACGCACCACGACATCCACCGCATCCCGGGCGCGGCCGTTGGCGCGCGCGCCCAGTCCATCGGCAAAATAAACGCACACCCGGCAAGACTGGATCTCGCCGACGGCGACATCGATATCAAACACGTCCTTCAAGGTAGCCGGCTCCATCACATCCCGGGCCGGACCGTCGTACACGACACCTCCCTCTTTCAGGGCGACCACATGGTCCGAGTAGTGGACGGCCAAGTTGATGTCATGCATGACCACCACCACGGCCCGCCCCTCCTCGTCCACCAGGCGGCGCAACAGCTTCATCACCTGGACGGCGTGGCGCATGTCCACATTGTTGAGGGGCTCGTCCAGGAAGACATAGTCGGTTTCCTGGGCCACCACCATGGCGATGAAGGCCCGCTGGCGCTGGCCGCCGCTCAGCTGGTCCAGCAGCTTGTGCTGGATGTCCCACAGTTCCATCGCGGCCAGAGCCCGGTTTACCGCGGCCTCGTCGGCCTTGGTCAAGCGCCCCTGGGAGTGGGGAAACCGGCCGAAGGCTACCAGCTCCCGCACCGTCAGGCGCAAGGGCACATGGTTAAACTGCCGCAGCACGGAAATGCGCCGCGCGAGCTCCCTGCTGTCCCAGCGGCCCAGCTCCCGTCCGTCCAGCCACACCTGGCCCCCGTCGGCGGGCACCAGCCGGGTCATGATGGACAAGAGCGTGCTCTTGCCGGCGCCGTTGGGCCCGATGAAGGACGTCAGCCGGCCCGGCTCCACCGCCACCGACACCCCGTCCAGCACCGTCTTGGTGCCGTAGCGCTTGACGATCCTGTCTGCCTTTACCATGCCGATCGCTCCTTAAACAGCAGGTACATAAACAGCACGCCCCCGGCGAAATTGATGAGGACAGGCAGGGGAACGGAAAACACCAGCAGGTGCTCGAGGATGAGCTGGCCGCCCACCAGCGCGATGACGCCGCCCAAAGAGGCCGCCGCCATCAAGGGCACCCGCCGGTACGTGTCCAACAGCTCATAGGCGACGTTGGCCACGATGAGGCCCAAGAAGGTGATGGGTCCCACCAAGGCCGTGGAAACCGCCACCAGCAGGAAAACGGCGATGAGCAGTTGCCGCACGACCCGGTAGTAATTGACCCCTAGGCTCACCGCGTGGTCGCGGCCCAGGGCCAGCACGTCCAGATAGCGGAAGCTGGGGGCAAGCCACGCCAGCACCGCCAGCACCGCCGCCGCTGCGGGCCACAACAGCCCCACGCTGATGCGGTTGAAGCTGGCAAACATGCGGCTTTGAATGATGAGGAACTCGTTGGGATCGATGAGCACCACAAGAAAGGACGCCAGGCTGTCAAAGAGGGTGCCCGCCACCACGCCCACCAGCAAAAGCACGTAAATGTTGGTCTGCCGGCCGCTCAGGAAAAGCCGCTGCAGGGCCACGGCAAACAGCGCCATCACCCCGGCGCACAGGAAGAAGTTGGTCCGCAGATCCGATACCCACGGATGGGCCGCGCCGAGGAAGTAGGTGGCAGCGGATTGGATCAGGACGTACAGGCGATCCAGCCCCATGAGGCCGGGGGTCAGAATGCGGTTGGCAGTGATGGACTGGAAGATGACGGTGGACGCACCGATGGTAAGCCCGGCCAAGGCCATGGCCGCGACCCGCACCGCCCGCCGGGGCAATACGTAGCCCCACATGCCCGCGGCGTTGATGACGAGAAAGAGCGCCATAAGGGCCGCCGCGCCCAGGGCCAGCCCCACCAGGGGCCGCACCACCGGCCGGGACGGCGCCGCCGCGACCGCGGGCTCAGCCCGCATGGGCGGTCCTCCTCACGATGAGAAAGAGGAACATGACGCTGCCCAGGACTCCCAAGGTCACGTTAATGGGGATCTCGTAGGGAAAAATGAGCCAGCGGCCCAACAGGTCGCAGGCCAAGGTCACCACCGCCCCCAGCATGACGGTGACGGGCAGGTAGCGGCGCAAATTGTCTCCCCACAGGATGGACACCAGATTGGGCACGATCAAGCCCAGGAAGGGCAAGGTGCCCACGGTCACCACCACCACCGCCGTGGTGACCGCCACGATGCCAAGGCCCAGGTTGACCACGGCCCGGTAGCTCAGCCCCAGGTTCGTGGCCACATCTTCTCCCATGCCCGCAATGGTGAACTGGTTCGCATAGGCGTAGGCCAGCACCAGGGCCGGGATCACCGCGTACAAAAGCTCGTACCGGCCCCTCATCATGAGGGAAAAATCCCCCAGCAGCCACGAAGACATGTTTTGCACCAGGTCGTAGCGGACGGCGATGAAGGTGGCGGCGGCGCCGATGATCCCGCCGTACATCATCCCCGCCAGGGGGATGAAGATGGGATCCCGCAGTTGGATGCGTTCCAGCAGGCGCATGAAGGCCCAGGTGCCCAGCCACGCGAAGGCAAAGGCTACCAGCATGCGCACTAGGGGCGGCGCGGCGCTGAACAAGATCATGGCCACCAAAATGCCCAGCCGGGTGGCGTCCAAGGTGCCCGCGGTGGTGGGCGACACGAAGCGATTTTGCGCGAGGCGCTGCATGATGAGGCCGCAGACGCTCATGCTCATCCCGGCCAGCAAAATGCTTACCAGGCGGGGCACCCGGCTCAGCACCAGGACTCGCACCTGCATATCGCTGAGCCCCGCCAGCACATCGGCCGGATGCAACGGGGTGACGCCGCTGAACAGCGACGCCAATGCCAATACGAGGGTCACCACCAAGAGCCACGCTTTGCCCATGCTCCACCCCGCCCGTCTCCGGCCTTGGCGGGGAAACCGCGCGCCACACGTCAAACTTGACCTGGCGCCGCCCGTAGCCTGCCGACAGGTTCTTTGTTAGGGCAACCTAATCTAAGGTCTAAGGTACAGCTATAGACAAGGGTTGTCAAGGGAGCAAAGGCCCTTCGGGGGCAGAAAATCGGCCTCTAGACGCGCCCGCGGCCCGGGGCCATAGGCCCCAGGCCGCGGCGACGAGAGACAAAGGACCGGCCCGGCGCCGGCCCGGCCAGGGCTTTGGCGGCGGCCGGGCCCCGCGGCGTCAGCCCGCCAGGCCCACCGGGTTGTTTTCGTGGCCGCGGGCCCGGACCACCTGGGACGCGACGCCCGCCGCCAAGAGCACCAGGCCGACGATATCGGTGAGCGCGCCCGGATCGATCATCAGGATGCCGCCGGCCAGGAACAGAAGCCGCTCCCACAAGGCCATGGGCGCCCGGAAGAACCCGCCGGCGGCCACCGCGACGCCGAACATGCCCAAGACGGAGGTCACGGCCATCTGGATGATCTGGCCCGCCGTGGCCCCGATGAGGAGCATGGCGGGGTTGTACGCGAAGATGTAGGGAATCAAGAAGGCCGCAATGGCCAAGCGGCTGGCCAGCACGCCGGTCCGGAGGGGGTTGCCCCGGGCGATGCCCGCGCCCGCGTACGCGGCCAAGGCCACCGGCGGCGTGATGTCCGCGACGATCCCAAAGTAGAAGACGAACATGTGGGCCACCAGCGTGGGCACACCCAGCTGCAGCAAGGCGGGCGCCGCGATGGTGGATGTGATGACGTAGTTGGCGGTGGTAGGCGAGCCCATGCCCAGCACCAGGGAGGCCAGCATGGTAAACACCAGCGTCAGCAGGAGCTGGCCCTGGGCCAGCTGGACCAGGCCGCTGGCCAGCTTGAGGCCAAGGCCCGTCAGGGTGATGACGCCGATGATGATCCCCGCCGCGGCCGTGGCCATCACGATGCCCAGGGCCGACCGCGCGCCCTGCTCCAGACCCTCCACGATGTCCCGGAGGCTCATGCGGGTGGTGGGGTGGACCATGGCGGCGGCGATGGCCAGCAAAATGCCGTAAAAGGCCGCCTTCATGGGCGTGCTGCCTTCCATCAGCAGGTAGATGATCCCCACCAGCGGCAGCAGCAAGTGCCCGCGGCTCTTCATCACGGACCAGAGGCTGGGCAGCTGGCTGCGGGGAATTCCCTTGAGCCCTAGGCGCTTGGCCTCGTAATGCACGGCGATGAAGATGCCGGTAAAGTACAGGAGGGCCGGGATTACCGCGGCCTTGGCGATCTCGATGTAGGGGATCCCGGTAAACTCGGCCATCAGAAACGCGGCCGCGCCCATGATGGGCGGCATGAGCTGGCCGCCCGTGGAGGCCGCGGCCTCCACCGCCGCGGCGAACTCGGGGCGATACCCCAGGCGCTTCATCATGGGGATGGTGAAGCTGCCCGAACCCACCGTGTTGGCCACGGAGCTGCCCGAAATGGTCCCCTCCAAGGCGCTGGTGATGACCGCCACCTTGGCGGGACCGCCCGAGGCAAAGCCCGCCACGGCATTGGCCAGATCAATGAAGAAGCGGCCGATGCCCGTCTTCTCCAGGAACGCGCCAAAGAGGATGAACAGGAAGATAAAGGTGGCCGACACGCCCAAGGGGACGCCGAAAATCCCCTCGGTGGTGAAATACATGTGGTTCGCGATCTGGGTAAAGGTGTACCCCCGGTGGGCCAGGAAACCCGGCATGTAGGGGCCCACGTACGCGTAGATGAGGAACGCGATGGCGATGACCACGATGGGCGTCCCCACTACCCGGCGCGCGGCCTCCAGCACCAGGAGCACAGCCGCCGTCGCGACCACGATGTCGAGGGTGGTCGGCAGCCCGGCCCGCATGACGATGTCCTGATAGAACACCACCATGTACAAGGGCACCAGGGCGGCCAAGATCCCCAGGATCACGTCCCACCACGGCAGCGTCCGGCGGTCTCCGCCGCTTCTGGCCGGGTAGAGCCAGTACACCAGGCTCATGCCGAAGGCCAAGTGGATGGCCCGTTGTACCCGCGCGTCCAACACGCCGAAGGCGGCGGTGTACAACTGGAAGGCCGAAAACGCGATGAGGATCAGGGCGATGGCGCGGCCTACCACGCCCGTCAGGCGCCGGAAGGCCGACTCCCGATCATACTGGGCCAGAACCTCATCGATGTCAAAGTGTTCCTCGGACGTCTCCGAGGCTGGCATGTTATCGTGCCCACCGTTGCCCTGGCCGCCCGGCGCACCCGCCAACGGGTCGCCGGTGCCCGGCTCAGGCGGTTTGCGAGTGGTCAACGGCGGCGCCTCCTTCTCCACGTCGACATTCGCGTGTTGCGCAACACGCACTCCCAAGGACCTTAGGGCCCCGGACAGCTCCCCTCCGGCTCCGTCCCCACGGGCACCACCCGCACCAAGAGGGGCGTGCCGGGGTCGGCCAGCCGCGTCAGATCATGCTGCACCCCGCCCGCGAGGAGGCCGTGTTCCGTCCACGACAGCGGCCGTACCACCAGCTCCGGCACAGGCACCGCCAGCCCGTCAATGACGAAGCGATCCCCCGCGTGCCGAAACCGGGCCCCCGCCGGGGCATCCACGGGCAGGCCGGCCCCGAAGGATTCGTATTCGGTGGCCACCAGCACAAGACCGGCGGCAGGCGGCGGAGCCGGTTCAAACCATTCCACCACCGGGCTTTTTTCCACCGAATGCCGAAACACGACCCCGACCCGCGGCTGGCTAGAGTCCAGGCAGACCCGGAGCAGGGGCTCCTGTGGGGCGCCGGCCTCGGCCGGCAGCACCTCCACCACCCACCCCACCGCGGGGTCTCCGGCCCTCGCCGAGGGGCCCGCCTCCCCCGCGGCGCCTCCTTTCGCGCCAGCCGCCGGGCCAACCGCACTTGCGAGCAGCATGGTCGCGAGGACAAAAACCGCCGCGCCCCACCACCGGCCCCAGCCCGTTTCCGGACTGGGCCTGGAACCCACGGGCAGGGCGGGGGAACCCCATCGCCCCCCCGCCCCACGCCGGAAACGCCTTGCCTGCGCGGCAGCCCGGGGCGCGCGCCCCGCCGGTACCACCGCCTGGGATGCGCGGATTACTGGCCGACCTCCGCGAAGTAGCGGGCCGCGCCGGGGTGCAGCTCGATGGGCATCCCGTCCTGCGCGGACTCCAGGCTGATTAGGCGGCCGGCCGCGTGCGCGGCAGCCATCCGATCCAGGTTCTCAAACAAGGCCTTGGTCAGATTGTAGACCAGGTCCTCGCTGAGATCGGCCCGCACGGCCAGCATAGCCTTGACGGCCACCGTGTGCACGTCATCGTTGACGCCCCGGTAGGTGCCGCCCGGAATGGTCACGCCCGTGTAGAACGGGTAGTCCGCGACCAGCTTCTCCAGCAGGTCCGGACCCACAGGCACGATGACGATATCCCGCTGGGACGCGATGTCTTGGATGGCCGCGGTGGGGATACCGGCCGTCACGAAGGCCGCCTCGATATGCCCGTCCCGCAAGTTGTTGGAGGCCTCGGCAAAGGACAAGTACCGAACCGTGATGTCGTCGTAGCTCAGGCCGGCAGCGGCCAGGATCTGGCGGGCGTTGGCCTCGGTGCCCGACCCGGCGTCGCCCACGGCCACCCGCTTGCCCCGCAGGTCCTCGATGGTCCGGATCCCGGCGTCCGCCCGGGCGACGATCTGGATGACCTCAGGGTAGAGGGTCGCGATGCCCCGCAGGTTGGCGATGGGATTTTGGAACATCTCCACCGCGTTGGCCGCGTAAAAGGCGATGTCGTTCTGGATCAGCGCCAGCTCCACCTGGCCCTGCGCCATCATGTTCACGTTGGCCACCGATGCACCCGTGGCCTGCACGCTCGCGTTGACGCCCGGCACGTTCTGGTTGAAGATCTCGCCCATCGCGCCGCCCAGCGGGTAGTAGGTGCCCGCGGTGCCGCCCGTGGCGATGCTGATGAACTGGGTCCGCTGGGCAAACACCGTCACCGCGGACGCGGCGATGAGCAGCGCCACCAGCGCCACGCCCACCAGCCTCGTGTAGCGAGTACGAATCTGGCCCTTCATGCTGCTTCCTCCTTCGTTGCGTATTGTGGACAGGCCGCGGGCCAAGCCGCCGGGCCAGCGGGCCGCCCGCGCCGGTATGACACTTCGCTAGAACCGCAAGGGGTCCTTCTATTGGGACAACCCACAAATTCTGGCACCCGCCATGGCGCCAATTCGGCAAAAAGGCACCACAACGGCCGCGGCGCTGCCGCCATGGCCACCCACAGACAACGGTTGCAGGCTCCAGCAGGGATCGAAGGAAGCGACCGGGGGAAAGGATCAAAGGAAGTGACCGGGGGGGAACCCCCCGAAAAGAGAAACAGCGGCCTGGGGCAAATGCCCCAGGCCGCTCGTGGCTCCTCGGGCAGGACTCGAACCTGCAACCACTCGGTTAACAGCCGAGCGCTCTACCATTGAGCTACCGAGGAATAAAAAGTTTTCCGGCACGGACCTACTCTCCCACCCGGTTGCCCGGGCAGTACCATCGGCGCTGGAGGGCTTAACGGCCGTGTTCGGAATGGGAACGGGTGTTTCCCCTCCGCTATACGCACCGGAAAACGGTTATACGTTG
>DATGPV010000009.1:0-55275 GCA_035304545.1 Limnochordales bacterium
AGGCGCCGGACCCGGTTGCTTTTGGGCCGGATTTGTGCTATGCTTATTTTCGCCACCGGGATTCGGGGCGTGGCGCAGTTTGGTTAGCGCGCTACCTTGGGGTGGTAGAGGTCGCTGGTTCGAATCCAGTCGCCCCGACCAAAGGAAAAGGCCCATCGGAAGCGGATTTCCGATGGGCCCTTCTTCTTTGTCGCCGTTCACGAGGGTATGCTTCCGCGCGACAATCGCGCGACAAACGGTTCCCTGTGGTTCCCGGCCTCCGGCCAGTAGGAACCAAGTCCCCCCCTTGGCCATACCATGACGAGCACCGGCGCCGTTGACAACCCCATGCTGGCGGCCGCTCCGGCGGGTGTCCCCCAGGGGCCGAGTCGGCCCGGGACCCGGAGGGCCCGCGGGTGAGGAGGAGCCCCAGTGCGGAACCTGCTCGTCTTGGCTTTCGTCGGATTCCTGGCCCAGTTGATCGATGGTGCGTTGGGGATGGGGTACGGCGTAACCTCGTCCTCGATGCTGCTGGCTTTAGGCGTGGCTCCTGCCGTGGCGTCCGCGTCGGTGCACGCCGGCGAAGTGGTGACCACCCTCATCGCCGGGTTGGCCCACTGGCGATTCGGCAACGTCAACCGTCGCATGGTGTGGCTGCTGGGCCTGCCGGGCGCCGCAGGCGCCTTTGTGGGGGCCGTGCTCTTGGCTTCCATGCCGGTGCGGGCAGCCCGCATCGGCGTTGCCGGTTTTCTTTTCGCGTTGGGTGTGGTGGTCCTGCTGCGTTTCCTGCGGGGGGGCCGGCAGCCGAGGCTGGTGGGCCGGCCGTTGCCTGTGGCGTTGTTGGCGCCTTTGGGCTTTGTGGCCGGTCTTCTGGATGCCACCGGCGGGGGCGGCTGGGGACCTGTGACCACCAGCACCCTCGTGGCCCGCCAGCCTGCCGAGGCCCGCCGGGTGATCGGCTCCGTGGACGCCAGCGAGTTTTTGGTGGCTGTGTCGGCCACGGCCGGATTCGTGTTGGCCTTGGGTTGGCAAGGGATCAGCTGGCTCTGGGTGGGGGCCATCGTCCTGGGCGGGGCGGTGGCCGCGCCGCTGGCCGCATGGTTGGTCCGGCGCCTGCCCTTGGACATCCTGGGCGTCACCGTGGGGGCCATGATCCTGGTCTACAACGCCCGCACGCTCCTGACGGAGCTGGGCGTGGCCGTTCCCGCCGGCGTCGTGCTGGTCGTCCTGGTGGTGCCGGCGGCGGCGGCGTGGCTCCTGGGCCGGATGCGGGTGCGGCCCGCCCAGGAGGCGGATCCTGTCTAGCCACCGGCGCCCCGCGGGAGCCGTCAGCAGGGGTCCCGGTTGCGCCCGGAGAAAAATCAGTCCCATGGGGCAGGCGGGGCCGGTGCCGCGGGCAGCCCATGGACCCCGTGCCCATCCCATGCGCCCAAGACCACCAGCAACGGTTTCCATGCGCCGAGGATCCGGGCAAGGGAGTGGATGGGATCCATGCGGGAAGGCCAGTTGTTGTGGCAGCCGTCGCCGGAGCGGCAGGCCCGCTCCACCATGGGTCGGTACATGCGCTGGCTGGGCCAGCGGTACCAGAGGCATTTTGCCGATTACGACGAGCTCTGGCAGTGGTCGGTGACGGATCTCGAAGCCTTCTGGGCGTCGGTGTGGGAGTTTTGCGACGTGGTGGCCGACCGGCCCTACACCCGGGTGCTGGCCGATGATCGCATGCCGGGGGCCCGCTGGTTTGTAGGGGCAGAGCTCAACTACGTGGCCAACGTGTTCCGCGACCGTCCCCCCGACAGGCCGGCCGTTCTGTTTCAGCAGGAGGGTGGACCCGTCCAGGCGCTGTCGTGGCGGGAGCTGGCCGCCCAGACAGGGGCCGTGGCACAAAGCCTCAAGGCTCTGGGGGTCGGGCAGGGTGACCGGGTGGCCGCTTATATCCCCAATATCCCTGCCGCGGTCGTGGCCTTCCTCGCCTGTGCCAGCCTAGGCGCGGTGTGGTCCAGCTGTTCCCCGGACTTCGGCACCCAAAGCGTGGTCGACCGGTTTCGACAAATCGGGCCCAAGGTGCTCATCGCCGTCGACGGCTACCGCTACGGCGGGAAACCCTTTGACCGGCTGCCGGTGATCCGCCAGCTGCAGGAACGGTTGGACACCGTGGAGCACACGGTCATCGTCCCCTATCTGAAGGAGCAGCCCGACACCGCGGGCCTCCGGGGCGTAGTGCTGTGGGAGGAACTTTTGCGGCCCGAAGCCCAGCCCGCTCCGGTGGCCGTGCCCTTTGATCATCCCCTGTGGGTGCTGTACTCCTCGGGCACGACGGGTCCGCCCAAGGCCATTGTCCAGGGTCACGGCGGCATCGTGCTGGAGCACCTGAAGATGCTGACGCTGCACATGGACCTGAAGCCCGGCGATCGGCTGTTTTGGTTCACGACCACCGGCTGGATGATGTGGAATTTCGTGGTGGGTGGGCTGCTCGCGGGCCTGACCATCGTGCTCTACGACGGAAACCCAGCCTACCCCTCGATGGACGCCTTGTGGCAGCTGGCCGAGGAGACCCGCATGACCTGCTTTGGCACCAGCGCCGCCTACCTTGCCGCGTGCATGAAGGCCGGCATCGAGCCGGGCCGCCAGTTTGCCCTTCAGCATCTTCATCAGGTGGGATCCACAGGGTCGCCCCTATCCCCCGACGGCTTTGCCTGGGTGTACGAAAAGGTCAAGGAGGACGTGCACTTGGCGTCCATCAGCGGCGGCACCGACGTGTGCACGGCCTTCGTGGGCGGCTCGCCCCTCTTGCCGGTCCGGGCCGGCGAGATCCAGTGCCGGGCGCTGGGGGCCAAGGTGGAAGCCTACGACGAAGCGGGGCGGTCCGTCATTGACCAGGTGGGCGAACTGGTGGTGACCCGGCCCATGCCGTCCATGCCCCTGTTTTTCTGGAACGACCCCGACGGCCAGCGCTACCGCGACAGCTATTTCGCCACCTACCCAGGCGTATGGCGCCACGGCGACTGGATCAAGATCACACCCCACGGCAGCTGCGTCATCTACGGCCGTTCCGATGCCACCATCAACCGGGCGGGCGTGCGGATGGGCACCAGTGAAATCTATCAGGCCGTGGAGAGCCTGCCCGAGATCGCGGACAGCCTGGTGGTGGACATGGAGGGGTTGGGAGGCCGCTCCTTCATGCCGCTGTTTGTGGTCTTGCGGCCGGGGCACACCCTGGACGACGGCCTGCGGGAACGGATTCGCCGGAAGCTGCGGGAGGACGTCTCGCCCCGGCACGTGCCCGACGCCATCATCGAAGTGCCGGAGATTCCCCGCACCCTCAACGGGAAGAAGCTGGAGGTGCCCGTGCGCAAGATCTTGCTGGGCGTGCCGCCGGAGCAGGCCGTCAATCCCGGCTCCATGGCCAACCCCGAGTCCCTGGGAGCCTTCGTGCAGCTGGCGCGGCAGCTGGGGGCCGACCAGGCCAGCGGCGCCTGACGGGCGGACCGCATAAGGCGGTTCCCGCTACCGCACACTACCGGCGAAGGCTTCGAGGGGCGCCATGCCCGGCCGGCCGCCACGGAGGGAACGCAGGCCCGGCCAGCGGCTGCTGCTCGAAGCCTTTGTCGTTTTTTGGGGGGGCGGCGTCAGGCCGGACCCGGCGGTGGGGAGGCAGGAGGGCGCGCCTTGGCTGCGAATTGGTGGCGTATGGAAACACGCGGGTGGGCATGGGTTGCGGCCGCGGCGGTGTGGCTGCTGGCGGTGGTGGCCGGGCCGGCGGCGGCCGACGCCCTCGTCCACGAGCAGGACCTGCCCTTTGGCCCTGCGGCCGCGGCGGCGCTGGTAGACGTGATGGGCGACGGCCAGCCGGCGCTGGTGCTGGCCGCAGACCGAGGCGTGGGCGTGTACGCGTGGCCCGCGGGGGGCGACGACGGCCAAGGGTGGCAGCCCCTGGCTCTGCTGCCGCCGCTGCCGGCGCCCCCGACCGCCGTAGGCGTCGGCGACGTGACGGGCGACGGGGTGCCGGAACTCGCGGTCGGCACGGGGAACGCGGGCGCCGTCTACGTGTTGGCCTGGACGGGCCGCCGCTGGACCCTGCTGGGGCAAACCCCTTACTTGTGGTCGCCGGTGCGGGCGTTGCGTGTGGGCGATGTGGACGGCAACGGCCGGGCGGAGCTGGTCGTGTTGAGTGAAGCCGGTCAGCTGGTGGTCTTCGGCTGGCGCGACAGGGTCTGGCACACCCTCTGGCGCTCCCCGCCGGCCTGGAATTCGGTGCTCCATGTGGAGCTGGCCGACCTGACGGGAGATGGGCACCCGCACGTCATCCTTGCCGACCAATCCGGCGCCGTGGCCGTCTGGCGGTGGCCCTTCTTGGAGCCGGTGAGCCAGGGCTTCGTGTGGGGCACCCCCATCTCCATGGCTCTGACGGGTTTGGACGGCGGGCAGCCGCAGGTGATGGTCACCACCAACGAGCGGCTCCTGTACCGGTACGTGTGGCGGGAAGAGCAGCTGATCCCGACCGGGACGCCCATCCACGACGCCCGGCTGCCCTTTGACTTGATGCAGCCGGTGCCTTGGCCCGGCGAACCCGGCACAATAGTAGCCGGTCAGTACGCGGGCGGCCTGGGGCTGTGGCGCATCACCGGCGCCGGGCTGGAGCTGTTGGCCGTCGGCCGGCCCCAACACCCCCGCTGGATCTTGGCGGCGGGAAAGGAGCGGCTATTGGTCGGCGAGCAAGGGATGCCCGCCAGCCTGTGGGCTCGCCGGCCCGCGGATTTTCTTGAGCTGCGGGTCAACGGCCGGCCGCAGCCGCTGCAGGAACCGCCCTTAGTTTCCGGCGATCATGTGCTCATCGCCATGCGGGACTGGGCGGCCCTCTTGGGCCTCACCCTGTATTGGGACGCGGAACGCCAGCGCCTCACCGCGGTGGGGCGCGGCGGGTTTGCCATCTTGACCGTGGGGGACCCGCGGCTGTGGTCGGGGCAGGGCATCTTTTCCTTGCCCGTCGCCCCGATGTTGCGGGCAGGCCGCACCTACGCTCCGCCGGATCTGGCCCGCGCCTTTGGTGCGGCCGTCGCGTGGGATCCCCGCCGGCGGCAGCTGATCCTGGAGCTCGCGCGCTAGCCGCCGGACCCTTCGGCAGGAAGGAGCTGTCCGCTTTTGGGTCAAGGACAACTGCCTTTGCCGCTATTCGGCTCTCCACAACCCCAACCGGCCCCGGAGCCCGCGGCGGGCTTGCGCGCCGCGGCGGAGCCTGGGGCGGGCTCTGATTCCGGTGAAAAGCCTGTGGAGACCGCGGCCCCGGACTGGCCGGCGGCCGATTCTCTAGAAGCGCTGGCCCAAATCGCCCGGGCGTGCAGCCGCTGCCGCCTGCGGGCCGGCTGCCGGCAAGTGGTGTTTGGCGAGGGAAATCCCCGGGCCCGGCTGATGTTTGTGGGCGAGGGCCCCGGCCAGCAGGAGGACATCGAAGGCCGGCCCTTTGTGGGCCGGGCCGGCCAGCTGCTGGATCGCATGATCGAGGCCATGGGCCTTAAGCGGCAGGACGTCTACATCGCCAACGTGGTCAAATGCCGGCCGCCCGGCAACCGGGCGCCCCAACCCGACGAGGCCGACGCGTGCTGGCCCTATCTGCGCCGCCAAATCGAGCTGGTGGACCCCGAGATCATCGTCTGTTTGGGCGCCGTAGCCGCTCAGCGGCTCTTGGGGCCCGGCACCGGGGTAACCAAGAGCCGCGGCCGGTTTTTCTCCTGGAATGGGCGGCGCGTCGCGGTGACCTTCCACCCTGCGGCCCTGTTGCGGTTCCCCGCCAACAAGCGCCTGGCCTGGGAAGACTTGAAGATGGTCATGCGGGCCTTGGCGGAGGACGCCGCCGATCAAGGCGCCTGAGGATGCGCTGGGCCCCCGGACGCCCGGAGAACGGCCCCGGTCCCAAGGCAGGGAAGGTGCCCGTCGTTAACGAAGCTATTTGGAGGCGCCGTTCACAATGTTCAGGGCAACAGGAGGGGGTCATCCTTGAAACGGTATCAGGCAGCGCACATCCGCAACATCGTCCTCGCTGGCCACGGCGGCGTGGGGAAAACTCAGCTGGCCGAGGCGATGCTGTTTGCCACCGGCGCCCTGAGCCGCATGGGGCGGGTCGACGAAGGCAACACGGTGAGCGACTGGGATCCCGAAGAGGTCAAGCGGCAGATCAGCATCGGGACCTCCCTGATCCCGTGCGAGTGGAAGGACCACAAGATCAATGTCCTGGACACGCCGGGGTACTTTGACTTCGTGGGCGAGGTGCAGGGCGCCCTGCACGCGGCCGACGCGGCGCTGCTGGTCCTCTGCGGGGCCTCCGGCGTCGAGGTGGGCACGGAGAAAGCGTGGGCCATGGCCACAGAGCACGGGCTTCCCCGTGCCTTTTTTGTTAACCGGATGGACCGGGAGAACGCCAACTTCGACCGGGCCATCACCCAGCTGCGGGACCTGTTCGGCAACCAGGTGGTGCCCCTGCAAGTGCCCATCGGGCAGGCCGAAAACTTTCGAGGCTTTGTGGACTTGGTGGACATGCAGGCCTATACCCAGGGCGACAAGGGCCTGGTGCCGGCGCCCGTGCCCGATGACGTGCGGGGGCAGGCCGAGACCATGCGGGACTGGCTCATCGAAGCCGTCGCCGCCACCGATGACGAGCTGACCCTCAAGTACCTGGAAGAGGAAGAGATTAGCGCCGAGGAGTTGCGGGACGCCCTGCGGGGCGCGGTCCGTTCCGGACAGGTTGTGCCCGTCTGGATCGGCTCGTCGCTCTTGCCCCTGGGTGTGGATACGCTGCTGGACGGGATCGTCAACCTGTTCCCGTCGCCCGTCGACGCGCCCGCCCGCCAAGGGGAGGATCCCCGCAACGGCGGCGCCGTCCAGTGCGCCCCCGACCCCAACGGTCCCTTGGCCGCCTTGGTGTTTAAGACCATCTCCGATCCTTACGTGGGCCGGCTGACCTTGTTCCGGGTGATGTCGGGCACCTTCACCGCCGAGGGGAGCGCCTACAACGTCAACAAGGAACGGGAGGAGCGCATCGGCCAGCTCTTTGTCCTGCGGGGCAAGGAGCAAATCGCCGTGACAGAGGTGGGCCCCGGCGACATCGGCGCCGTGTCCAAGCTGCAGGTCACCACCACGGGCGACACCTTGAGCCGAAAGGACCGGCCGGTGCGCCTGCCCGGCATCGCCTTTGAAAAGCCCAACCTGACCTTGGCCCTGGTGCCCAAGGCCAAGGGCGACGAGGAGAAGGTGGGCACGGCCCTGGCCCGCTTGCTGGAGGAAGACCCCACCTATGCCTCGGAGAAGCACCCGGAAACGGGCCAGCTCTTGGTGTCGGGGCTGGGCGACGTGCACCTGGAGATCTTGACCACGCGGCTGCAAAAGAAGTTCGGCGTCGAGGTGGAACTGTTGCCGCCCCGGGTCCCGTACCGGGAAACCATCCGCGGCAAGGCCCACGTGGAAGGGAAGCACAAGAAACAGACGGGCGGCCGCGGGCAGTACGGGCACGTCATCATCGAGATCCAGCCCTTGCCGCCTGGGAGCGGGTTTGAGTTCGAGGACAAGATCTTCGGCGGCGCCGTGCCCAAGCAGTACATTCCGGCCGTGGAAAAGGGCATCCGCGAGACCATGGAGGAAGGTGTGCTGGCCGGCTACCCGGTGGTGGACGTCAAGGTCACGTTGCTGGACGGCTCGTACCACAGCGTCGACTCATCGGAAATGGCCTTCAAGATCGCGTCCTCCATGGCCTTCAAGAAGGGTTTTATGGAGGCGCAGCCGGTGCTGCTGGAACCGGTCCTGCTGGTGGAGGTGGAGGTGCCGGAGCGCTTCATGGGCGATGTCATCGGCGACCTCAACAAGAAGCGGGGCCGCATCCTTGGCATGGATCCCGTCAACGGCAACCAGCTGATCCGGGCCCACGTGCCCATGGCCGAGATGGTGCGCTACGCGGTGGACCTGCGTTCCATGACCCAGGGCCGGGGCACCTTCCGGGTGCAGCCCGACCACTACGAAGAAGTGCCCGAACATTTGGCCCAGGCCATCATCGCCGAGGCCAACGCGAACCGGGCGTCCTAGACGGACGACAGGCCAAGGGGGCATAGCCCAGCCCCCGCCCGCATAGGGATGGGTCAGCGGCAGGGCCCTGGGCAGCTTGGCCGCAGGGCCCCATGGCGGCCGGCCACCGGCCGGCCCGGGCCGGGGGAGGGGTAGCGCGTGCCCCTTTTGGCGCGGGGTTCCCAAAGCGGCGACGGCGGGTTCCCACTGGGCGTAGGGAGCCTGCTGCAGGGCGTGGGCTTCAGTCTGGTGGCCGCCCTGGGCCTTTCCACGGTGGTGGGATTGGCCGTGGCCTGGACACCCGCTTGGGACGCTTCCGACGGCCTGCTCAAGGCCCTTAATCTGCTCGCGGTGGCGGCGGGGGGGCTGTTGGCAGGGCGCCGGGCGCCGCGACTGGGCTGGCTGCACGGCGGCTTGGTGGGCCTGGTGTACGTGCTGCTGGTGACAGGGATGCTCGTCCCCGACGGAGGGCTGGGCCGCCTCATCAGCAGTGCAGGCCTGGCGCCGGCGGTCTACGCTTTCCTGGCCGGCACCCTGGGTGGGATGCTGGGCGTCCTCTCCCGGTAACGCCAGGCCCGGTGAGTTGGTCGACGGGGCATCGCCGAGGGCCCGGGGCTGGCCCGCCCCTGGTGGGGGGCCGGCCCCGGGCCCTTTGCTTCCCGGGCCTGCTACTTGGCCCGGGGCGCGCTTTCAAAGCCGTTCTTGTGGGAGCCGTCGCAGAAGGGCTTATTCTGCGACATGCCGCAGCGGCAAAGGGAGAACACTTCCTTGGTCTCAAAGCGGTTGCCTTCCGCGTCCAGCAAGACCACGGGACCGCTCACCCGCAAGGATCCGTTGTCCCGGATCTGGATGACCACTTCCGACACCGGTGCTCACCTCCCTACACTAGGCTCTTCTTGGGCGCCGCGCTGGGCGGGCGCGGATCCTGGCAACAGGCGCCGTTTCCCCGCTACCCGGCAACGGCGCCTTCGGCACCGTCGTCCGCGGCCCGGGCCGTGTAAGTGGTGATGAACCCTTGCAGGCGCTGCACTTCCTTCCACAGGCAGCGGTTCATCACCACCGGCAGGCCCGCACCCGCGGCGATCTCGGCCGCCTCCTGGCTTTCAATGCCTTCCTGCAGCCAAAACACCGGGCGGCCCGGCAGCTGTGCGGCTTCCCGGGCGATGCCCGGCGCGGCGTCGGGCGCCCGGAACACCTGGACGACGTCCACGGGCACCGGGATGTCCTGGAGGCGGGCATAGACCGTTTCGCCCAAAATGGTGCCGCCTTTGGGGTGCACGGGAATGATCTTGTACCCGAGCCGCTGGAGCTTGCGGGCCACCCGGTGGCTGGGCCGGCCCGGGTCCGGCGACAGCCCCACCACCGCGATGACCTGGGGCCGGCGGGCGCCGGTGCCGTCGTCCGCGGGCACCGTCGCGCTGCCGGCCACCCGCCGGATGACGGTTTCGCTGTTGAGGATGGGCTCGCCCGGCTGGCCGAGGCCGGTGGCGGCATAGAGGGAATCGTCCAACTCCGCGATGAGATCCGCGACCCCCTCCAGGCCTACCGACAGGCGCACCAGGTCGGGGCTGACGCCGGCCTGGGCCTGCTCCTCGGGGGACAGCTGCTGGTGGGTGGTGCTGGCGGGGTGGATGATGAGGCTCTTGGCGTCGCCCACGTTGGCCAGGTGGGACCACAGCACCGAGCGGTCGATGAGGCGCGCTCCCGCGGCCGCGCCGCCCTTGATGCCAAAGACGACCATCGCGCCCGCGCCCCGGGGCAGGTACTTTTCCGCCAAGGCATACTGGGGATGGCTGGGCAGCCCCGGGTAGAGCACCCACTCCACGGCCGGGTGCTCCTCCAAGTGCTGGGCCACTCGAAGGGCGTTTTCACAGTGGCGCTCCATCCGCACCGGCAGCGTCTCCACCCCCAAGAGGATCAAGAACGCGTTGAAGGGGCTCATGCAACCGCCCACGTCCCGCAAAATGCGGGTGCGCAGGCGTGTGGCAAAGGCCAGAGTCCCGAATTCTCGATGGAAGCGCAAGCCGTGATAGGTCGGGTCCGGCTCCGTCAGCAGCGGAAACCGGCCGTTGCCCCAGTCGAAGCGGCCGCCGTCCACCACGATGCCGCCGATGGAGGTGCCGTGGCCCCCCAGCCACTTGGTGGCCGAGTGCACCACGATGTCCGCCCCCCACTCGATGGGGCGGCACAGGAAGGGGGTGGCGAAGGTGTTGTCCACGATGAGGGGCACGCCGTGCTCATGGGCGATGCGGGCCACGGCTTCGATGTCCAGCAGCGACAGCCGCGGGTTGCCGATGGTTTCACCGATGACCGCCTTGGTCCGCTCGGTCATGGCCCGGCGGAAGTTGTCCGGGTCCGTCGGATCCACAAACTTCACGGTGATGCCCAGCTGCGCCAAGGTGGCGGCCAAAAGGGTGTAGGTGCCGCCATACAAGTGCGCGGCGGCCACGATCTCATCGCCGCTGCCCGCGAGGGTGAGGATGGCGCTGGTCATGGCGACCTGGCCGCTGGCAAAGGCCACCCCGGCCACACCCCCCTCCAACTGGGCCACCCGCTTTTCCAGCACGTCCACGGTGGGATTGCCGATGCGGCTGTAGATGTTGCCCGCCTCATCCAGGGCAAAGAGCTCCTGGGCGTGGCGGGTGTCGGCAAAGACGTAGGACGTGGTCTGGTAGATGGGCACGGCCCGGCTGCCCGTGGTGGGGTCCGGCGCTTGGCCGCCGTGAATGGCCAAAGTTTCCAAGGTGTAGCCGCGCACCGGCCGGCGCGGCAGATCCTGGCTCATGGGGCACACCTCCTGGGGTCCAGATGACAACGGGTTCGTGGCAATTGGTTCGCCGGGCGCCGCCCCGGCACCTTTTCCCCAAAGTGCTCTATTCCGATGGGGACATGCTTCTTTGCCGCCCGTTTCCACGGCCGCCGATCCGATGCGCTACCGGGACCGCCCGTACATCCACACACCGTAGAGGCCCGCCGCCAGGCCGCCCAATGACAGGGCGTAGGACAGGAAGGCCAGCCCGTAGCTGAGGGGCACCATGCCCATCACCATGAGGAGCGGCAGCAGCCAGCCGATGATGAGCAGCACGCCGCCCACCAGGATGAACCTAAGCGGAGTCCTGTCGAACATGGTCGGCATATAGCCAGCACGCCACCTTGTGGGCCGGCGCGAGCTCCAAGTCCGGCGGCGCCGCCCCATCGCACACGCCCCGGATCACCGCGGGGCAGCGGAGATGGAAGCGGCAGCCGGGGGGTGGGTGGAGCAGGCTGGGCGGCTCGCCGCCGGGCACTTCCCGGAAACGGCGGGCGTTGTCCGGGTCCGGATCGGGAATCGCGTTGAGCAGGGCCCGGGTGTAGGGGTGCTGGGGCCGGCTCAACAGGTCCTGGGTGCGGGCTTGTTCTACGATCTTGGCCCCGTACATGACAAGGATCCGTTCGGAGAAAAAGCGGACCGTGGACAAGTCGTGGGTGATGTACAAAATGCTGATGCCGTACGTCTCCTGCAGGCGCCGCAGCAGCTGCAGGATTTCCACCCGCACTGAAGCGTCCAGCATGGACACGGGTTCGTCGGCCACGATGAGCTTCGGTCGCAGGATGAGGGCCCGGGCGATGACCAGCCGCTGCTGCTGGCCGCCGCTGAGCTGGTGGGGAAATTTGTCCAGGAAGTCCTCCACCGGCGTCAACCGCACGTCCTCCAGCGCCTCGCGGATGCGAACCTCGCGGCGGGCCCGGTCCTTGATGCCGTGGATGACGAGGGGCTCGGTCAAGATGCGGCGCACGTCCATAAAGGGCGGCAGGGCGCCGAAAGGGTCCTGCTGCACGTACCCTACCTGGGCCCGGTAGGCCCGCATGGCCGCCTCGTCCTTGGGGTCCAGGGGTTGTCCGGCAAAGACGATGCGGCCCTTGGTGGGCGCGTGCAACCCCAGGATGGTGCGGGCCAAGGTGCTCTTGCCGCAGCCGCTTTCGCCCACCACGGCCACCGCTTCTCCCCGGCCCACCTGAAAGCTGACCCCGTCCACGGCCCGCACGTAGCCCACGCGGAAAAAGCCGAAGCGGCGCAGCTCAAACCACGTATGCAAGTCCTCGACGGTCAACAGCACGTCGTGTTGGTGCACGGTCGTCGCCTCTCCCGGCCGGCCTTGGCCAGCCCTCAATGGTACAGCCAGCACTTGACCTGGCGCCCGTCCACCGCGGCGGGCGGCGGCTCCACGGTGCAGCGGTGAAACCGGAAGGGGCACCGGTCCGCGAAGCGGCAGCCCGCGGGCGGGTTGACCAGGCTGGGCGGCCGCCCAGGGATGGACTCCAGCTGTTTGTCCTCACGGAGGGTGGGCACGCTGGCCATGAGCTTCTTGGCGTAAGGGTGCAGGGGCTCTCGGTAGAAACGTTCCGCGCTGGCCAGCTCCACCACCTGCCCGGCGTACATGACGGCCACCTCGTCGGCCAAATCGCTGGCGGTGGCGATGTCGTGGGTGATTAAGAGAAACGTGGTGCCCAGGTCCCGCTTAATGCGTTTGAGGACGTTCATCAAGTTGGCCTGGGTTAGCACATCCAGCGCGGAGGTGGGTTCATCCAGCACCAGCAGGTCGGGCTGGGTCACCAGGGCCATGGCGATGGCCGCCCGCTGCCGCATGCCCCCGCTGAGCTCAAAAGGATAGCGGGGCAAAAAGTCCAAGGGCAGCCCCACCAGGCGGAAGGCTTCCCGCACCGTCTCCAGGGCCGCTTCCCGGCTCAGGCCCGGACGGTGGGCCCAAAGGGGCTCTGACACCTGGTCCTCGATGCGCAGCACGGGATTCAACGAGTTTTGCGCGGCTTGCGGCACCAGGGCCATCCGGGTCCACCGGACCTCCCGCCGGAACCGCTCCTCATCCAGGGCCATGACGTCCTGGCCGTCCAGCAGCACGCGGCCCCTGTACGCGTGCACGTTGCGGGGCAGGAGCCGGAGGATGGCCTTGGCCAGCGAGCTCTTGCCGGAACCCGATTCGCCGATGACCACCAGGGTGCGGCCCCGGGAGAGGGAGAAGCTGACGCCGTCCACCGCCTGCACCGGCCCCGCCATGGTGCGGAAGTGCAGGGTCAAGTTTTCGACCCGCAAAAAGCCGTTGGTGTCCATGATCACATGCCCCTGAGCCTCGGATTGAAGACCCGGTCCAAGGTAAAGCCCAGCATGGAAAAACCCAGCCCCGTCAGCAGCAGCAGCGCCGACGGCGCCAGCACCCAGTAATAGTGCCCGTTAAAGAGGGCGCCGTTGCCCCACGCCTCCCACAACACCCGGCCCCAGGTGGGCAAGAGGGGATCGCCCAGGCCCAGCACGGCCAGGGTGGCTTCCAGGAAGACAAAGGACGGGATGAGGGTGACAAACTGGGGCAGCAGCACGGGCAGCACCCGGGGCACCATGTAGCGGAACACGATGCGCAAGTGGCTGGCGCCGTAGGCCCGGGCGGCTTCGATGTAAGGCGACGCCTTGACCTGCAAAAACATGGCCCGGTACGTCTTGATGCCGCCGCTGAACACACTGAGCAGGACGAACAACCCTATAATCACCACCAGGCTGCGGTTGTACAAGGTTCCGACCATGATGAGGATGGGCAGCACTGGCAAGATGAGATGCAGCTCGGTGATGCGCTGGATAAGGCCGTCCACCCAGCCGCCGTACCAGGCGCCGATGGCCGCGATGAGCATGGTGCTCAAGGTGGCGCCCACCGCCGCGGCCAGCCCCATCAGCAGCGCGATGGGCGTCCCCCACAAGAGGGCCACGGTAATGTCCCGCCGTTGGTGGTCAGTGCCGGCCCAGCCGTGGAGCTGACCGTACACCACCAGCTTGGCGTCGATGTCGGCCCCCTCCTCAAAGACGAGGCCGTCGATGACCAGCTGGTGGATGCCCTTGAGGGGCCGGAGATCCGGCGCATTGGGGTCCGCGAGCAAGCCCACCTCCGCGGGCTGACCCCGCAGCCGCCGGGTCAAGCGGGCGTCCTGGGAGAGCCGGAAGGTCTCCGTACTGCGCAAGCTGCTGTCGGCCACGGGGATCTCCCGCCCGTCGGGGGTGATCCAGTACATGGCTGCGTGGGGGCGGGCCTGCTGGAAGCGGGCGGTCACAAAGACGGCCACTTCCTGGGGAAAGCCGTCGTAGCGGTAGTCCACGGGGAACACGATGCGCACTTCCGCAAGCCCGTCGCCCAGGAGATGTACCGTCTTGCTCTCGGGCTGCAGCCGGCTGTCGAAGACTTGCGTCACGGGCAGCTTCTCCCGGCGCAGCCCGTTGAGCCACGCGGGGGCCGCGTTGCGGGGCGTGTCCTGCCAGACCCCTTCGCCGGCCCGCCATAGACGGACGGCCTCGGCCAGCGGCATGGACAAGACCGCGTAGATGGCCAGGGCCGCCAGGAGCAGAATGATGGCCAGCCCCAGCGCGGCCGACGGGTACTGGACCAGGAGATGAAGGCTACGCTTAAAGCCGCTCATGGCCATCGCCCCTCGGCGCCGACCTTGATCCTGGGATCCACCAGGGCGTAGACGAAATCCAGGACAAAGACGGTAATGGCCAGCAAGTAGGCGTAGATGATGGTGTTGCCCACGATGATAGGAGTGTCGAATACCTGCGTGGCTTGGTAGAAGAGCCGTCCCAGGCCAGGCCAGTTGAAGACCTGCTCCAAGATGATGGAGCCGCCCCACAGGCCGATGACCGACAGGGCAAAGGACGTGACAATGAAGGGCAGGCTCGGGCGCAGGATGTAGCGGCCCTCGATGGCCCGGGCCGGCAAGCCCTTGGCCCGGGCCATGTCCACGTAATCTTCGGTGGAGTAGATGAGAAAAAAGGTCCGCCAGCTGTAGATGCCGATGAAAAGGGAGCTGAGGACGATGGAGGAAACCGGCAGGATCATGTGCTTCATGAGACTCAGGAAGTACGCCCCCGGCGTCGGCGGCGGGGGCGCTTCCACCATGCCGCCAAAGGGAAGCCAGCGCAAGACCGCGGCGAAGATCAAGATAAGAAAGATGCCGTAAAACCACGGCGGTCCCGCGGAGAGGGGAGCCAGGGCGACGCTGAGCCGGTCCAAGAAGCTCCCGTACCGCCGGGACAGGCCCAGGGCCACAAAGAGGGAGACGAAGAAAAGGATCAGAAAGGACGTGGCCGTCAACAACAGCGTCGGCGCCAGCCGTTCCAGGAGGATGAGCCGCACTTGGCTGGAGCCGCTGTCGCTGGTGAGCTGCTCGGCCCGGCCCAGATTCAGGGTGAGGGCATTGGCCAAGTAGCGGAAGCTCCGGATGAGAAAAGGCTGGTCCAATCCGAGGCGCTTGTACTGCACCGCGGCCAGTTCCTCCACCAGTTGCCGCCGCTCTGCGGGCGTCAAGTGCTGGAATTCAGGGGCCATGCCCACGGAGATGGCCAAGCTTTCGCGGATGGTGGCCCGCCGGATTTCATCCACGTGCCCGCCCATGTTGGCAATGAGAATGGTGAGGTACACCCCGATGACGGTGGTGATAAACACGGCGGTGAGGCGCCCCAGGGTGTAGCGGACGAGGCGCCACGGGACGCCTGGAGGGGCGACCCCGCGGGCGGCGGCCCGCACCTCGGGAGCGGGCGCGTCGCTGCTGGCCATGGTCGATCTCCTTTCATCACCAAGATCAGAGTACGGGCGGGGGACCCATCGGGCCCCCGCGCCACCCCGGTTACGGCGTGGTGATGAAGTTGGTCGACTCAAAGACCGGGATGCTGACGGGGATGGTGACTACCACCACCTCCAGCCGGTTGGAGCCGGCCGTGAGCCGGGCCGTTTCTTCCGCGGTCAAGCGGATCTCGTACAGGCCGTCGTCCACCAAGTTCGCACTGCCCACCAGGGCCACCTCGCCGCGCCCGTCGATGACCAGGTACGTGACGTCGCTGATCAAGCTGCGGTCGTAAGGATCGCCGTTGTAGGTGACCCAGACGTCAAATTGGGCCGGCCGGCCGATCTGCACCCGCCCCGGGCCTTCTACCTCCACCTCGGCGATCATGGGTTCGGCGAAGATGTCCCAGCGGTCCGCCGGGTCCGGGTGGAGCTCAAAGCGCTTCAGGTGGACGGTCTTCTCCACCGGGAAGGCCCGCTCCAGGTAAAAGACGCCGGTGCCCAGCCAGAAGTGGCCCTTTTCCTGGTACCAGCGGGCCAGGTTGTTCCAGCGCTCCCGGGCCTCGGCCTCGGAGATGTACTGGCCCAGCGTCGGCCCGTAGGGGACATAATTGGTGTTCCGGGCCTGTTCCAGGTATTCGGCCAAGATGCCCACGGTGGGCCCGGAGATCATGTTGAGATAGTCGACGCCCAACTGGGTTGCCTTGGCAGATGTAAAGGCCGTTTCCTGGTTGGCCTCGGCCAAGAGCCCCAGAGCCAAGTTGTGCCACGCGCCGGGGCCAAAGGCGTACTGCGGGTACAAGGTGACCACGTTCAGCTCCGCGTCCAGGGCAAACGCGTCGCTGTAAAACTCGATGATGATCGGGTCGGTGGACACAAAGCGCAGGCCCCGGAAGGTCCGCACGAAGGACTGGAAGGCCGGGACCTCGGATTCGTCGTATACGGGGCTCTCGGGGTTGGCCCGGTCAAAGGTCAAGATCGCGCCCAAGATCAGGTCCGCCACCGAGATGGGGCTGCCGTCGTGCCACTTGACCTTTTCAAACAGGTCGGCAGGATAGTACACCACCGACTTAAGGTTGGCCGTCAACCCCTCGGGGTGCTTCTCTCCCACGGTGATGAACCGCTGGGCCCGGGCGTCCCAGTCGATCCATGCGTCGGCAGGCACCCGGATCTCGGGCACGAACTCCAAACTGACCCAGTCCAAGGTCTTGGAAACCGGCAGGCCTTCCTTGACGTACACCTCTGCCCGCTCGATGCGGTGCGGATGCGTTAAGCCGGTGTACGGGTCAAACACGGTGCCGCTTTCGGAAGTGGCCCGGTAAAGCATCGCGTCAAAGACCCAGTTGGTGCCGCCCAGCGGATTCCACGGCTCCGTGAGGACGCTGGGCAGCCCGATGCGCACCGTGCCGCCCACCTGGTCCCGGAACCGCATGGTGGTGGACCACAGCCACGCCCCGGCCACGCCGCCGGCCAGGTCCGCCGTCACCTGCAGATCCTGCCGCCGGGGCGTGAAGGTCATCTGGTCGGTAAGCCACACCCGCACCGAGTCTTCCAAGGCCAGTTCCAGGGCCCGGCGAAAGAGCCGGCCCCGCTCTTCCATGCTGGTGAAGTCTCTGCGGCCCAGCCGGTCGGCCACCTCGTCGAACTCAGGCGACGGCTGGTACGCCATCCACAGCGGCGTCGCGTACCCGCGCGGGGTGTAGAAGACGTCAAAGTTGTGGGCCTGGTCCCGGACGATTGCGGTGGTAACCCAGGCGCCGGTGTAGATGTGCATCCGGCCCTCCGCAGCGTCCGCGCTCTGCCACAGCGGGGCAGCGTCGGTCGCCGACCGGTACAGCCGCTGCACCACGAAGCCCACATCCTCCAGCTGGGAGGCGACGTAGTCGCCGATGGCCCGGCGCTCGTCTTCAATGCGGATAAGGACGATGATCTCCACCGGCTGGCCCTTGTAGTGCCAGACGCCGTCGATAAGCTGGGCGCCCAGCTTCTCCATCTCCTCGGCAATGATCCGGCGGGCCCGCTCCGGATCGTAGGCATACTTTAGCTCCAAGGCCCGAACTGTATCCGCATAACGGGCGTAGTCGGGGAAGGCGGAGGTAATGGGAAAGTACTTGGGCACCGCCATGCCCGCCATGAGCTCTTCCACGATGTAGTCCCGGTCGATGAGCCAGTTCATGGCCTCGCGGATGCGGGCCACCCAAAACGGGTTCAGGCGCCCGTCGTTGAACTCAGGCCCGTACGGATTGAAGGTGAGCTCGTTGTAGGACCCAAAGGATCTGCTATAGGCGAGAACCGGGGACGCCTCGACGCGCTGAAGGAGGGTAGCATCCGAAAGGGCGAAGGCGTAAAGGTCAAACTCGCCGGCTTCCAAGCGGGTGATGGCAGCGGCCGGCGACGCCTCTTCGGTGACGATCACTTCGTCTACCCACGCGCCGGTCCGGACCTGGGCCCCGGCCCCGGCCGCCAACGTCACCACCAACAGCAACGCGAGCCGAAATCCAAGGGACCATTTTCTGTCCAGCATGCACCCGCCTCCCCTAAATAACTATTACCGCATCTAATCTTGTCTAACTTTCGTCTCCCTTGCAGGAATACCTGCCAATCCCAGACAAGAGGTACACGCAGCACCAGCAGCAATCACGCTCACGAAGAAGGGGCGGGGGGGCTTGCGCCCTGCGGATCGCGGAGCGGGAACAGCCTTGACCACGGCGGGGAGGCATGCTATACTATCCTTGCCGTTAGGTGCAGGGGAGTAGCTCAACTGGCAGAGCACCGGTCTCCAAAACCGGGGGTTGCGGGTTCGAGTCCTGTCTCCCCTGCCATTTTTTTATGCCCTTCTGGCGCCGGAGCGGTCGCGTCTACCTGTGCCGGGACCGCCGGCTCGCGGTCCACCCGGCCAGGCCCCGCCACGCGACCAGCATCATGCCTCCCAAGGTAAACGCCACCAGCCCAAAGATCAGCGACGGTCCCCGGTTGAGGATCAGCACCCGGAGCAGCAGCCCGGTGGGCACCGTCAGGACCCACGCGAAGAGACCGCGTGCGATGGCCGCGCCGGGGCTCCGCAAGGCCGCGGGGCGAAACGCACCCACGACTAAGCCCCAGGCGACCCACGCGAGGGCGAAGGGCAACGCGGTGGGGAGCAGCGACCACGGGCCGTCCCACGTCCGGTGAGAAGTCATCCCGAGGCCGACGAAGACGAGGAGAACGATGAGGTCACCGATGAAAAGCCAGGGGACAAGCGGGCGGCGGGCTCCTTGGGCCTTGGCCACCGTCCCTCACCTCAACTCCGTGCGCAGCAGGCGCCGCCCGCCGCGAAATATCCTTCCTTAGCCTAACCCCGGCCGCCGGACCCGTCAACGGGACGAACGTCCACATTCCTGTACGAACGTCCCCAATGTCTTCCAGAAACGCCCGGATCACCAGGAACCCTGGGCCGCCAGCGGGAACGCTTTTCTGTAGAGGCCGCTGCCGGGTGCCCGGTGAGCCCTTTGCAGGCCAAAGTTGCCAATTCGCCCCGGCACCGCCACCGGGGATGCTGCGGATTGGAGGGATGGCCGTTGCCGACGTTGACCGTGTTGGGCTCGGTGCCCGTGGGCGTGTCCGCGCGCCACGTCCACTTGTCCCAGGAGGCATTGGAACGCTTGTTTGGCCCCGGCTACCAGCTGCGGGTCATGCGGCCACTGTCCCAGCCGGGCCAGTTTGCCGCCGAGGAAACCGTCACCCTGGTGGGACCCAAGGCGTGTCTGACCGGCGTGCGGGTGCTGGGGCCCGCCCGCAGCCTGACCCAGGTGGAGATTTCCCGCACCGACGGCTACGCCCTGGGCATCCACCCGCCGGTGCGGTTGTCGGGCGACATCAAGGGGACCCCGGGCGTGACCATCGCCGGCCCCCGGGGAGTGTTGCACATCGACGAAGGCCTCATCGTGGCCGCGCGCCACATTCACATGACCCCGGCCGACGCGGCGGCCTTTGGCGTGCAGGACGGTCAGCGGGTCCTGGTGCGGGCCGACACGGAGCGGCCCGTCATCTTCGCCGACGTGGTGGTCCGGGTGCGGGAGGACTTCGCCCTGGATTTTCACATCGACCAAGACGAAGCCAACGCCGCTTTTTTGCGCCAGGGCGACCAGGCCACCGTGCTGCTGGTCCAGGACCCGTAGCGGCGGCGGCGCAGGTGGGCGGTGGACCATGGAACGAGCGTCTAGGGATCCCGGGGGCGCGGGCGCGCCGGTGCGGCTGGCCGTTCCCCCGGCGGTCTTGCACATCTGTCGCGTGCTGAGGGACAGCGGCTTTCAGGCCTTTGTCGTGGGAGGGGGCGTGCGGGATGCCCTTTTGGGGCGGCCGGTGCACGACTGGGACGTGGCCACCGATGCGGCCCCTGCGGCGGTGCAGCAGCTGTTTCCCCGCACGGTGCCCACGGGGATTGAGTTCGGCACCGTAACCGTGCTGGTGGACGGGGAAGCGGTGCAGGTGACCACCTTCCGCAGCGAAGGCGGCTACCGGGACGCCCGCCGCCCGGGCTGGGTGGCCTTCGGCCGGCGCCTTGAGGACGACTTGATGCGGCGAGACCTGACCATCAACGCGCTGGCCTACGACCCGGAGGCGGGCCGCCTGGTGGACCCCTACGGCGGGCAGGCGGACCTGGCCGCGGGCGTGGTCCGCACCGTGGGCCATCCGCTGGAACGGTTCCGGGAAGACGCCCTGCGCCTGATGCGGGCGGTGCGGCTCGCCACGGAGCTGGAGTTTCGCTTGGATGGCCGCACCGCTGCCGCCGTGCGCTGTTGCGCGCCCCAACTGGCCCGGGTGAGCCGGGAGCGGGTGGGGGAGGAGTGGCGGCGGCTGCTGGCGGCGCCGGCCGCGGGTCGGGGCCTGTGGTGGCTTTACCAGACGCGGCTTTTGCCTTGGGTGCTGCCCGGCGCGACGCGGCTGGACCGGGCCGCGGTGCGACGCACAGCCACGGCCCTGGATGGCCTGGCCCAAAGCGACGGCACCGTGAAGATGGCCGCCGTGCTGTGCGGCCTGGCGGAGCCCGGAGCCGACGCCGCCCTCCTGCGGTCCCTGGTCTACTCCCGCCAGGCCAGCCGCACCATCGCCCACTTGGCCCAGGGCCTCCGGCAACTTAACACCCGCCGCCTGGTGGGGGACGCGGCCCTGCGCCGCTTTTTGGCCCAGGTGGGCCGGGAGCACATCCCTGCCTTCCTCCAGTTGTGGCAGGCGTGGCAACCCCTGGAGGCGGAACGCCTCGGGCCGGACTTTGCGGATCGGGCCCGGCAGGTCCTGGCAGCAGGGGATCCTTTGAGTCCTGCGGAGCTGGCCGTAGACGGCCGCGACATCCAAGGGGCCGGAGTGCCGGCGGGACCCCAAGTGGGGCAGGTGTTGGCGCGCCTGTTTCAGCACGTGTTGGAGCAGCCCGCCGACAACCAGCGGGAGCGCCTGCTGGCACTGGTGCGCGAGTGGGCTGCCCAACCTCCGGCGCCGGACGGCCCAAACGGCAGGGAGCAGGGGAAAACCGGCCTTCAGTAGGAGAGCTTGTCGATCTGCGCCTTGAGGCGCTTGTTGATTACGTGGGTGTAGCGCTGGGTGGTGGCGATGGACGAGTGGCCCAGGAGTTCCTGGATGGAGCGCAGGTCCGCGTCCCGCTCCAGCAGCATGGTGGCCACCGTGTGGCGCAGCTTGTGGGCGCTGAGGCTTTCCCGCTGGATGTCGGCGCTGGCGGCGATGCGCTTTACCAAGTAGTGGACGCCGTGGCGGGTGATCGCGTACCCCCAGCGGTTGCGGAACAGGCGGCGGGGCAGGGAACAGCGGGGATTCACTTTCCGCTGGGCGAGGTAGGCCTGCACGGCCTCGGCCAGCTCCGGTTTCATGGGCACCACCCGCTCCTTGGCGCCCTTGCCGAAGAGCCACACGGTGCCGGTTTCAAAGTCCACGTCTTCCACGTTGAGGCCCACCAGCTCCCCCAAGCGGCAGCCGGTGTATAGGAACATGGCGAAAATGGCGTGGTCCCGGACCGGTTCGGGACCGTAGCGGCGCACCGCGTCCAGAAACCGGCGGGCCTCGCTGGCCGAGAGAAAGTACGGCTGGGTCTTGGGTGCTTTGGGAGGCCGCAGCTTGGCGGTGGGGTCCTCGTCGATGAGGTCGTTGTCCAGCAAGTAGCGGTAGAAGCTCCGCAGCGCGCTGATCTTGCGGGCCCGGGTCACGTGGGCGTTGTCCCGCTCCTCCTGCAGGTGGCGGTTAAACTCCCTCAGCACAAAGATGTCCACCGCCTCGGGCTGGACGCCCCGGGCTTGGCAGAAGGCGAAAAAGACCCGCAGGTCGTGCAGGTACGCCTCCGCCGTCTGGAGGGAAAACCCCTTTTCGGTGATGAGGTAGTTGTACCAGTCCTGCACCCACGGATGGGGAAACCGCTGGCGGTCCTGCACAAGCCCACCCCTTTGCCGGCTTTTTTCGGTGCCGCGGCCCCCGCGTCCTGCCGGCCCAAGGGCCTCGCCTCTCTCCCCGGCCCGGGCCTCCCTGGGCCGCTGCCTAGCGCCGCCGTCCTTGGAGGCTTTGCCGCCTTGCCGGCGGCCTTGGCCGTAGCCAGGCTGCACCGGGCCAGCTGACTCGGCTTCTCGCCGGTGTAACCGCAAGGCCCTTTTGCTTCACTCACCGGGTGGGGGAAAGGGCTCGGGTTGACCGGCCGTTCCCGGGCGGGCCTCAGGCTCTCGGGTCCCGGGACGCGGCCAGGCTAGCCCGCGGGATCTCTGAATCCTAAGCCACGCCGTCCACAGGAGGCACAAGGCGCCGATGCCGCCAAAGCCGGCCGTATACCCCGCGCCCCCGGCAGCCATCCCCACGGCCAGCGCGCCCAGGGTCATCCCCGTGTCGATAGCGTTTTCCTGCAGGGCAAAGACCAGCCCCCGCTGGCCGTCACCGACGTTTTCCGCCAGCAACGCTCCTAGAACGGCGAAGGCGCCGGCGAAGCCTTGGCCCACCAGCAGGGCGCTGACGACAAACGCCCCGGGTGCCGCCAAGGCCCCGGCGGCGGCCACCCCCACGGCGTTGAGCGCGAGGACGGGCAGCAGCACCGTCACGCGGCCTAGGCTGTCGGCCAAGCGCCCCGCCACCAGGCTGCCCACCACGGCCGCGGCGGCCATGATGGGGAAGTAAAGTCCGTGGTGGGGGAGGCCCAGCTCTTGGCCGTAGACGGGCACAAAGGTCATGACCGCACCGTAGGCCACCGCCACCACGGCCATGGACGCCAGGGCCAGCCGGGCCGGCGCCTGCGCCAGGACGGAGGCCCAGTCACCCCGCCGTGCCGGAGAAGCCCCGGACACCGCCGGCCCAGACCGGGCGCTGGGCTCCCGCACCAGGACGACGCAGGCGGTGCCCACAGCGCCGACCACGGTGCACAACAAGAACAAGGTCCGAAAGCCCAGCTGGTCGGCGACGGCCATGCCCAGGGGCGGCGCGAGGCCCAAGGCCAAGGACTTGAAGACGCCTAGGACGCCCAGGCCTGTGGCCCGCAGGGACCGCGGGCTCAAGTCGGTGGCCAGGGCGCTGGCTGCACTCAGGAAAGCGGCCGAACCCAGGGCCTGGAACACCCGCAGTACCGCCACGGTACCCAGCGAATCGGCCAAGAGGAGGCCCAGGGGGGCCAGCCCGTAGGCGGCGCTGCCCAGGACGAGGAGCCGGCGGCGCCCGTACCGGTCGGCCAAGGGGCCGACGACCGAGCGCAGCGCGATGGCGGAAAAGGTGAACAACCCCGCTTGCCAGCCGGCGTCGGCGGCGGTGCCGCCCAAATGTAAGACGTACAGGGGCAGGACGGTAACCGCCACGAACAAGTTCAGCAGCGCCATGAAGCTGCCCGCCACCAGGAGCAGCATATCCCGCTGGAAAAGGAGCCGCAAGACGTCGCCCAGGTCCAGCGCCTCCTTTACCTTTAAATGATGTAATCGGCTGACCTTTTCCATCATGCGCGATGGGACGCCTTTGGTCAACACTCACAGGGCCGCCAGGTGCCAACCGCGTCGGCGGTCCCGTCCGTGGCTCCGGATCACCGGCTTGAGCGCCGGCGAGGCTACTCAATTAAATGTATATTTCGTTGAGTAGAGTCTAGAGATGCGGGCCCCGCGGGCTTGCACCCGGCCGCTGCGAGGCTACAGCCCGCCGGCGCGGTCGTCTTGGTGCTGCGGCTGCGGCACCTTGAGCACCTGGCCTGGCCGGACCACCGCGGTCTTCAAGCCGTTGGCCGTGCGGATGCGGTCCACCATGCGGCGGACGTCGGCACCCGGCTCGCTGTGCCGCCGGGCGATGTGCCAAAGGGTGTCGCCCTGCCGCACCACCACGTCCACATACGCCTCGGGCGCCGCCAAGAGCTCCTGGGACGACACGTGGGACATAAGCAGCAAAACGGCGCCGCAGGCCGCTATCAGGATGATGACCATGGAGACCAGGGCGGCCGTCCGGCGGCGACGGGCCAAGGCGGCATGCATGGCAAGGACCTCCCGCAAGCGAACATACGTACTGCCTGGCCCTACCATAGCACCGAACAGTCGTTCCTGTCAACCCTTCCAGGCGGGATTTTGCGAACTGACGTTTGCACCTGTGGCGGGCCGGTGCTATAATGGACACATCCAAACATCCTTTTGGGGTAAGGGAGTGCCGTCCGGTGAAGGATCTGACCCCAAGGCAGCGGCAAATCCTGGAATTCATCAAGCGGGAAGTCCAGCAGCGGGGCTACCCGCCTTCGGTGCGGGAGATCGGTCAAGCGGTCGGCTTGAGCTCCAGCTCCACGGTCCACGGCCATCTGGGCAAGCTGGAGGAAAAGGGCTACATCCGGCGCGACCCCACCAAGCCGCGCGCCATCGAGATCTTGGAGCCCGGCGGCGCCCCGGCGACCGACATCGTCTATGCCCCCGTCGTCGGGCGGGTCACCGCGGGCGAACCGATTCTCGCGGTGGAGAACATCGAGGGTTACTTTCCCCTGGCCCGGGAGTTCGCAGGCAACGGCGAGCTCTTCTTGCTCCAAGTGCGGGGCGACAGCATGATCCGCGCAGGGATTTTGGATGGCGACTACGTGGTGGTGCGGCAACAGCCCGACGCCCTCAACGGCGAGATCGTCGTCGCGCTGTTGGGAGAAGAAGCCACCGTGAAGCGGTTTTACCGGGAGAACGGCCAGGTGCGGCTGCAGCCGGAAAACGACGCGTACCCGCCCATCCTGGCCCAAGATGTCCAGATCCTTGGCAAGGTCATCGGGGTTTATCGCCGGCTCCAATAAGGGCGACGAGTTCAGGCCGGCAATAGGCACCCCTGGGGGCCACGGAGCCGGCCTCTACCGCCGGGCACGAGGGCCGCGGCGGAACGGTGCGGACAGCAGGAGACGGAGCACAGTCTACGCCCTCCTGCCCCCCGCCGTCCTCGGCCGATGCGCCGGCGGCCGCCGGGAACGGTGGCCGCCGGCGTCACGGGGTGCAGCCGTCGCCTAGGAGGATGCCTCCGCCACCAGTGCCTGGCCGTTTTGGCCCTCCTGGCCCCCGGCGTGCTCCGGAGGCTGCGTCACGCCCAGGATGGTGAAGAACATCTCCAGCGCCTGGCGCTTGCCGGTCACCTCGGGCGAATCCTCCGCCGAAGCAAGAAGGGGTAGGGCAGCATGTTCATTGACCGCCTTGCGGTACGCTGCCTCTACCCCTTCGTTTTCGACCCACGCCATCAGCTGGTCGTAAGTGGCCCGCCTCGCCTCCGCCTGGCTGCGCCAGAAGTCGGGGTTCGAGGTGTGGGCACTGGCCAGGAGGTCCTGTTTCGCGAGCCGCTTAAACTTCTTTAGGGCCCGCAGGACCTCGGCCTCGGGAAGCTGTATCATGGCGCCTTCCCCCCTAGTGCCGTTTTGGGGCATGCTCGCCTTGCCAACTATTTTCTCGGAAGCCCACGGGAATCCTTGTAGAGGCCATGATTTCAGCGGAACCTACTGAGGCCGGTTTGGCCCGGCGGCGGATAGGCCTCCGGCCCCGGGCCAGCGGCAAGGAATGGCAGTACGGGTGTGATGCATACAAGATATGATCCCCGCCGGCAGCCCGCCGCGGGGCCGCCTGTGTATAGTATTGGGTGTACGGGTGCCAGTATGCGTCCGCGAGGCGGGTCTTGGGCTCCCGGGCAGCGCCTGGGAACCGGTATGTCCCGTGGGTCCGTGGGACCGACATGTTCCGTGCGCCCCCGGGTTTCACCCCCGGTACACCGTCAGCCGGTAGCGGCCGTCGTCCACCCGGGTGAGGCCAAAGATGAGCCCCTCATCCTTCAAGCACTGGTTGAGGAAGGTCACCAGCCGGTGGACGTCGCCCTGCAGCGCCAAGGATTCGCTGCCGATCACTTGCAGCTGTTGCGGCCGGCCGGCTGGCGCGGCCCGCCCTTGACCTGCCGCGGCTTCCTGGCCCGGCGGCCGGGCATCCCCCATCAGGCATCCCCCTCGCCGGGCGCGGCCACGGCGGCCACGTCCAAGTTCCAGTCTCGCACCAGATCCAGCGCCGCGTACTTGGTTAAGTCAAACTCGATGGGCGTCACCGACACGTATCCCGCCCGCACCGCACCGGTGTCGGTGGCGGTGTCGTCGTGGTCCAGGTCCTCCACTTCGCCCGCCATCCAGTAATACACCCGGCCCCGGGGATCGGTGCGCCGGTCAAACACGTTGCGGTAGCGGCGAATGCCCAGCCGCGTCACCCGAAATCCTTTGACCTCCGGCCCGCCTGGCACGTTGACGTTGAGCACCGTGCCCGCCGGGAGGCCCCGCTCCCATAGTCGCTGGGCCAGGTACCAGGCCACCCGGGCGGCGAATCCGTAGTCTTCCGGGCGCCGGGCCTCGCGGGAATCCAAGGAAACCGCCAGCGCCGGCAGGCCGGCCACCGCGGCTTCAATGGCGCCGGAAACCGTGCCGGAATACATGACGTCGGTGCCCAGGTTGGCCCCCCGGTTGATGCCGGAGATGACCACATCGGGAGGCTCATTCATCAGTTCCAGCGCCAGCTTGACACAGTCCGACGGCGTCCCGTTGACGTGGAAAGCCTCTACACCTTCCCCCATCTCGACGGGGGTAATGAAGAGGGGCTTGTGCACGGTAATGGCTTGGCCTGTGGCGCTGCGCTCCCGGTCCGGGGCGACCACCCACAGCCGGGCGCCCGGCGGGCGGCGGTCCACCAGGGCCGCCAGCCCCGGGGCCCGAATGCCGTCGTCGTTGGTAATCAGTACCCGCACCGTTGCTTCCTCCCCGCTGCCGCACCCGCCGGGGCGGCCCGATTCCCCGGGGTTCGTCCTCCCTGGCCCAAAGCCCGCGCCCAAGGCGCGCCCCCGGACGGCCGGGTCACCGTGTTCATCTTCGGCGCCTTCTTCGGCGCAGGCTTGTCCGCTCCTTTAGAATTCCCGGGCGATCTTGTGCTTGATGCGGCACAGGGCGTTGTCAATGGACTTGGTGTGGGTGCCTAGGCGGGCCGCCATTTCCTTGTAGGTAAGCCCGTTGATGTACAGGCGGAACACCTTGTACTCGAACTCGCTCAGCACCTTCTTGATGTGGCGCTGGGTGTGGAGCAGGCGCTCCCGGTCGATGACCAGCGTCTCGGGGTCGTCCACCTTGTTGTTGCTGAGCACTTCCATCAGGGTCCGGTCGCCGTCGACGTCGTAGATGGGCTTGTACAAGGACGTGTAGGAGTTGAGGGGAATGTGCTTCTGGCGCGTCGTGCCCTTGATGGCGCTGATGACGTTGCGGGTGATGCACAGCTTGGCAAAGGACCAGAAAGAGGACGACCCCGGCGAAAAGTCGCGGATGGCCTTATAAAGGCCGATCATGCCCTCCTGCAGCAGGTCGTCGTCTTCGGCACCCTGGAGGAAGTAGGGCCGGGTCCACACGTAGACCAGCTTCTGATACTTGCGCAGCAAGTATTCCTCGGCGTCTTTGTTGCCGTTCTGGGCGTGGCGGACCACTTCCTCGTCGCTCATGGAGGAGAAATCCAGCTTGAGACGGGGTCGGTCAGGGGTCTGTTCCGGCAATGGCAGGGCGCCCATGCACACACCTCTCTCTCCGTCCTGTGTCTCCGTGTGGGGGGATCACCATCATGGCAAATTCGCCAAAGATAGGGAAAGTCCTGCGGGGCCGGGCGCGGGCTGGCGGGCCGGAAAAAACCAGGACCCCGTCGCCCTGCTGGGTACCGACGGGGTCCTAGGTAAGCCCATCCTCACCTTTGGATCTCATACAAATCGAACCGTCCCACCTTTCCTACGAAGCGTTGGCCTGGACGTGTCCCCCCAGTGCCACCCCGGCCCGGTCGCCCCGGGTTACCTCCTGGGTTTCGACGTCGTTGGCCCGGAACGCCTTGATCAGGTAGTTGCACGCTTCCCAAGGGTCCACGGTGTCGCCGCACGTGAACACGTCGATGGCCGCGTAGCCCAGCTCGGGCCAAGTGTGAATGGCCAGATGGGATTCGGAAATGACCACCACACCGCTGACGCCCTGCGGGCTAAACTTGTGGAACGCCACCTCACGCACTTCCGCGCCGGCCATCAGTGCGGCGTCCACCATGATCTGCTCGACGACCTTGCGGTCGTTCAGCACCTCAGGGTCACATCCGTAAGCCTCACACAGGATGTGACGACCCAAAGCGTGCTTCATCTCTCTGCCTCCCTTGGGCGTTTGAAATATCAACCCCCCGTGGTCGCCTGTCCTGCCGGGCCAGCGTGCGCCGGAAGGGCTTCTAGCCGTGCAGGGCAAGCAATCAAGCACAATTGTAGAAGGACGGCTCAACAAAAGTCAATAGGTGGGCACGGACGCGGGCAAAAATCCGGCGTGCAAGAATTGTTCTATGACGCGGGTCAGCGCGATGTGCACATGCTCCCGGCTCAAGCCCCCCTGCATAAAGACGTCGTAGGGGGGCCGCAGGGGTCCGTCGGCACTCAGCTCGATGGACGAGCCTTGGATAAAGGTCCCGCCGGCCATGACCACCGGCACGTCGTAGCCGGGCACAGGGCCCGGCACCGGCGTCACGTGGGCGTCCACCGGCCCCGATTCCTGCACCGCCCGGCAAAACAGGAGCAGCGCGTCGGCACTGCCCAGGCGGATGGCCTGCACCACATCGGCCCGGGGCTCATCGGGTCTGGGCGCCACGGCAAACCCCAGGGAGGCGAACACTTGCGCGGCCAGCACCGCGCCGCACAAGGCCTCCGCCACCACGTGGGGCGCTTGGAAAAAGCCGTAGAAGAGATCCCGGTTGACCCGCAGCGTGGGCCCCACCGCGTCCCCCAGCCCCGGCGCCGTCACCCGGTCCGCGGCTTGGGACACCAGCTCCGCGCGCCCCGCCACGTAACCGCCCGCCGGTGCCAGCCCGCCGCCCGGGTTCTTGATCAAGGACCCGGCCATAATGTCCGCGCCCACTTCCAGGGGCTCCTGGTCTTCCACAAACTCCCCGTAACAGTTGTCCACAAAGCAGATGACATCGGGCCGGCGGGCCTTGATGGCCGCCACCACTTCGCCGATGCGGGCCACGGACAGCGCCGGCCGCCACGTGTACCCCCGGGAACGCTGCAGCAGCACGACGCGGGTGTTGGGCCTGAGGGCTGCCAGCACCGCGGGCAGGTCCACGTCCCCGTTTTCCAGCAGCGGGACGTAACTGTATTCGACCCCCAGCGCCCGCAAGCTGGTGGGCCTGGGGCCGGCGATGACCTGTTGCAGCGTTTCGTAGGGGCGGCCCGACGCCGAAAGCAGATGGTCGCCGGGCCGCAGGAGGCCAAACAGGCAGGCGCTGATGGCGTGGGTGCCCGAGGCGATCTGGGGCCGCACCAGGGCGGCCTCCGCCCCGAACACCTGGGCGTACACTTGCTCCAGGGCCTGGCGGCCGATGTCATGGTAGCCGTAGCCGGTGCTGCCGGCGAAATGCTCTTCCCCAACCCGGGCCTGGTGAAACGCGGCCAGCACCTTGCGCACATTGCGCCGCTCCAGCTCCGCGATGGCGGCCCACTGAGGCTGCACCGCCTCTCGGGCCCGCTGCACGATCTCCTCGGCCTGGCGCCCAGCGCTGTTGCTCATGGGGTCCAATCTTCCCGTCCTTCCAGCCGCAGCAGAAACCGCTTGATATCGAGCCCCCCGGTGTAGCCGCCGAGGCTGCCGTCGGCGGCGATGACCCGGTGGCAAGGTACGGCGATGGCCACAGGATTTTGGCCCACCGCCCGACCCACGGCGCGGGCACCCCGCGGCCGCCCCACGGCCGCCGCCACCCAGCCGTAGCTGCGGGTCTCGCCAAAGGGGATGGTCAACAGGCACCGCCACACCGCCAGCTGAAAGGGCGTCCCCTCCAGGTCCAAGGGAAAATCAAACTGGCGCCGCTGCCCGGCGAAGTACGCGGTGAGCTGGTCCGCGGCGGCTTGGAGCGGCGCCGGCACCGCCGCAAATCCGTGGCTCACGGCCCGCGGGCCGCCCGCCCCCGTCGCCGGGTTTCCCGGTAAACCCGACCGGACAAATCGGATGGCCCGCACTCCCCGCGGGCTGCCCGCGATCTCCAGCGGTCCCAGGGGAGTGGCGATGGTCAACGTGCCCCTCCCGGGTATGGCGCTGAGATCGGTCCCTTGGGCCGCCGGGGCCCCAGAGCCCGGACCAGACATGGATCAACCTCCTGCGGCGGTTTCCAGCCGCGCGGTGTCCGCGGCCCGGCGCAAGTCCCGCACCAGGGCCGCCGCCTCGTCGATGCCCGCGGCCGGCGACGGGGCCCGCTCCAGGCGCTCCACCAGGGCGCTGCCCACGATGACCCCGTCGGCCCAGCGACCCACCTCCCTCACTTGGTCGGGAGTGGAGATGCCAAAGCCTACGGCCAGGGGCACCCGGTTTCCCGCCGCCTGCCGCACCCGCCGCAGAAATCCGGCCAGCTCGGCGGGCAGCGTCGACCGGGCACCGGTGACGCCGGTGACGGACACGCAATAGATAAACCCGCGCGCCACCTGGCCGATAAGGGCCAGGCGCTGGTCGGTGCTGGTAGGCGCGGCCAAGGGCACCAGGTCCAGCCCCGCTGCGGCGGCGACGCTGCGCAAGCTGCCCGCTTCCTCCGGGGGCAGATCGGGCACGATGAGGCCGTCCACCCCCGCGGCGGCGGCCGCTTCGACGAAATGCTCCTCGCCGTGCCGGTAGATACAATTGTAATACACCAGCAGCACGATGGGAATCGCGAGGCCCTGTTGGCGGACGTGGGCCACGGTGTCCAGCACACCGGCCACGGTGGTGCCTGCCTGCAGGGCCCGCTGGGCCGCCCGCTGGTTGGTGGGTCCGTCGGCCAGGGGGTCCGAGAAGGGCACCCCCAGCTCCACGATGTCGGCCCCCGCGGCCGCGAGGGCTGGCAGGAGGGCCGCGGTGGCGGCCAAGCTCGGGTCGCCGGCGGTGACGTAGGGCATCACGGCGGGGCGCCCCTGGGCGGCGGCCGCCGCGAAGGCTGCGGCGAGCCGGCTCACGTCAGGTCCCTCCTTCCCAGGAGCTGGGCCACGTGCTGCACGTCCTTGTCGCCCCGCCCCGACAAGTTGATAATGATGGCGTCGTCCCGGGACAGCTCCCGGGCCAGGCGCAAGCCGTAGGCCACCGCGTGGGCGCTTTCCAGCGCGGGCAGGATGCCCTCCAGCCGGGCCAGGGTGGCAAAGGCTTCCAAGGCTTCCTGATCGGTCACCGCCACGTACTCGGCCCGGCCGCTGTCTTTGAGCCAGCTGTGCTCGGGCCCGACTCCCGGGTAGTCCAGCCCCGCCGACACGCTATGGGCGGGCAGGATCTGTCCGTCTTCATCGTGCAACAGGTAGCTCTTCGCGCCGTGCAGCACCCCCGGCGTGCCGCGGCTGAGGCTGGCCGCGTGGCGGCCGGTATCCAAGCCTTCCCCCGCCGCCTCCACCCCCACCAGGCGCACCTCTTCATCGGCCAAAAAGGCGTGGAAAATCCCCATCGCGTTGCTGCCGCCGCCGACGCAAGCCACCACTGCCGCGGGCAGACGCCCGGTCTCGGCCAAAATCTGCTGGCGGGCTTCCCGCCCGATGACGGATTGGAAATCCCGCACCATGGTAGGGTACGGGTGGGGGCCCACCACAGAACCGATGATGTAATGGGTGTCCCGCACCCGCGTGACCCAATCGCGGATAGCTTCGTTGGTCGCGTCCTTCAACGTGCGGGTGCCGCTTTCCACGGGCACCACCCGGGCGCCCAACAGCTCCATGCGGAACACATTCAATGCCTGCCGCCGCACATCCTCGGCGCCCATGTAAACGACGCACTCCAGGCCGAACATCGCGCACACGGTGGCCGTGGCCACACCGTGCTGGCCGGCGCCGGTTTCCGCGATGATGCGGCCTTTGCCCATGCGCCGGGCCAGGAGAATCTGGCCGATGGTGTTGTTGATCTTGTGGGCGCCCGTGTGGTTAAGGTCTTCTCGCTTGAGGTAGATGGCCGCGCCGCCGGCGGCCTCGGTCAGGCGCCGGGCCAAATACAGGGGCGTGGGCCGGCCCACGTACCGGGTCAAGTACGCGTCCAGCTCCTCCTGAAACGCCGGGTCCTGCTTGGCTTGCCGGTACGCGGCCGCCAGCTCGTCCAGGGCAGGAATGAGGGTTTCCGGCACGTAGCGGCCGCCGTAGTTGCCGAACCACCCCGTGCCCAAGCCATCCTCCCCGCCGGCGGCGCCGGGGCCCAGCCCCGCCGGGGGCGCGCCGGGTCCCGCCCCCCGCCTAGCCTCCTGGGCAGCCGTCTGCTCCCTGGACATCAAACCGCCTCACTTTCATGACGAACTCCCGCATGCGCTGGGCCGACTTGCGCCCGGGCGCCGCCTCCACACCGCTGCTGACGTCGACGCCGTCGGGGCCCACCTGGCGCAGGGCTTCCTCCACGTTGTCGGGCCGCAGGCCGCCGGCCAAGATGAGGGGCAGCGTCCGCGCCTGCTGCTGCAACAGGGCCCGGGCCTGGCAAGCCAGCCGCCAATCAAAGGTCTGACCCGTGCCGCCGGCTCGCGAGCCCACCGCGGCGTCCAAGAGCAGCCCGTCCGCGTCCCAGTCCGCGATGCCGGCCAGGCTTGCGGCATCCCGCACCCGGACGGCTTTGATGACCCGGTACCCGGCCCGCCGGAGGCGGGCCACGAGGGCGTTGTCCTCGGACCCATGCAGCTGCAGCACATCCAGCCGGGCCTCCTCCGCCGTGCGCACCAGGGTGTCGTAGTCCGCGTCCACAAACACCCCCACCCGCAGGACGAACAAGGGCACGGCCGCGCCGACCTGGGCCGCGGTGGCCGCGTCCACCCGCCGGGGGCTGGGAGCAAACACAAAGCCGACCATATCCGCCCCGGCCGCGGCCGCCGCCCGCGCGTCTTCAGGCGTCGTCAAGCCGCAGATCTTGATCCGGGTCACGGCCCCACCGCCCTGGCCGCCGCGGCTCGGGGCACGCCCGCGAGGCCGGCCACCGCTTGCTGGGGATCCGCGCTTTTCACCAGCGTTTCCCCCACCAGGATGGCGTCGACGCCCGCCGCGGCCAGCCGCTCCACATCGGCCCGGGAGCGGATCCCCGATTCGCTGACGACCACGGCTCCCGGCGGGATGTGCCGGACCAGGTCCACGGTGACGTCCAGGGTGGTGACGAAGGTGCGCAGATCCCGGTTGTTGATCCCGATGAGCCCGGCGCCGGCCGCCAGGGCCACCTCCAGCTCCGCAGCGGTATGCACTTCCACCAGCGCGTCCATCCCCAGTTCGCCGGCGAGGGCCAGCAACTCCTGCAGCTGGGCAGGCGACAAGGCTGCCGCGATGAGCAGGATCGCGTCGGCGCCCCACGCCCGGGCTTCGTAGACCTGGTAAGGATCGATAATGAAGTCTTTGCGCAGCACCGGCAAGGGCACCGCGGCCCGCACGGCTTGCAGGTCCGCGGCGCTGCCGCCAAAGAAGGGCTCGTCGGTGAGCACCGAAACCGCCGCGGCGCCGCCCCCGTGGTAGGCGCGGGCCAACGCGGACGGGTCCAGGTCATTCCGCAAGGGGCCTTTGGAGGGCGAGCGCCGTTTCACTTCGGCGATGACTCGCACCGGACCCGGCGCCGCTAGGACCTGCCGGAAACCCCGGGCCCGCTCCTGGGCGGCCGCCGCCTGGACCAGGCTGTCCCAGGGCGTGTGGGCCCGCCGCCGGGCCACTTCGTCGCGCTTGGCGGCCAGGATGCGTTCCAGGATCATGCCGCCAGGCTCCTTGTGAAGCGCCGCAGCTCTTCCAGCTTGCGGTACGCGGCGCCCGACTCGATGGCCGCCTGGGCCTTGGCGACGCCGTCGGCCAGCGACGCCGCCAGGCCACTGGCCGCGAGGGCCGCCCCCGCGTTCAAGGCCACCGCATCCCGCCCTGCCCCCTGCTCCCGACCCTGCAGGATGTCCACGATGCGGCGGGCGTTGCCCTCGGCGTCGCTGCCGGCCAGGGCTGCGGGGTCGCCCCGCTCAAGGCCCAACTCCTCGGGTTCCACCACCAGCTCCCGGACGCCGTCCTCGGTCACTACCGCCGCCGTGGTGGGCCCGCACACCGACAGCTCGTCCATGCCCGGCGCGCCGTGGACCACGTAAGCCCGCCGGGCGCCCAGGGCGTGCAGCACCTGCGCGACCACGGGCACGAGCCGCCCATCGTACACGCCCAACACGTACGCCTCGGCGCCGGCCGGGTTGGTCAGGGGCCCCAGGATGTTGAACACCGTCCGCACGCCCAGCTCCTTGCGGGGGGCGGCGGCGTGCTTCATGGCCCCGTGGTAGAGGGGCGCGAACATGAACCCAAAGCCGGTTTCCTCGATGCAAGCGCATACTTGCTCGGGCGTCAGGTCCAGGCGCAGCCCCAGGGCCTCCAGCACGTCCGCACTGCCGCAGCGGCTGGAGACGGCCCGGTTGCCGTGTTTGGCCACCACTGCGCCGGCGGCGGCGGCCACCAGCGCGGCCGCGGTGGAAATGTTGAAGGTGTTGCTGCCGTCGCCGCCGGTGCCTACGATGTCCACCAACGGCCCCCGGCGGGGACGGATTTGTACCGCGTGGGCCCGCATGGCCCGGGCGCAGCCCGTGATCTCCGCCACCGTCTCGCCCTTCATGCGCAGGGCCACGAGAAACCCCGCCACCTGGGCCGGCGTCGCCGCGCCCCGCATCACCGCGTCCATGGCGGCCGCGGCCTGCTCTTCCGATAGGTCATGGCCTTCGACCAGCAGGCGCAAGATGTCACGGAAGGACATGGCTTTCCCTCCTCGTCAGCTTGAGGAAATTGGCCAGCATGGCCTTGCCGTCGGGGGTAAAGACGGATTCCGGGTGAAACTGCACCCCCTCCACCGGCCAGCGGCGGTGGCGCAAGGCCATGATCTCCCCGTCCTCCTCCTCCGTCACCGCGCTCACCTCCAACTCCGGCGGCACAGAAGCCGGGTCCACCACCAGCGAATGGTAACGGACCGCCGTCAGCGGCGACGGCAGCCCGGCAAACACGCCCCGCCCGTCGTGCCGGATGCCAGAGACCTTGCCGTGCATCAGCTCCCGGGCCCGCACCAGCCGGGCGCCGAAGGCGGCGGCGATGCACTGGTGACCCAAGCATACGCCCAAAATGGGTACCCGACCGGCCCACCGCCGCACCGCCTCCACCGACACCCCCGCCTCCTCGGGGGTCCCGGGCCCGGGCGAGATGACGATGGCGGCGGGACGCAGGGCCTCGATGGCGTCGAGGCTAATCTGGTCGTTGCGGTGCACCACGGGCGTCGCGCCCAATTCACCCAAATACTGCACCAGGTTGTAGGTGAAGGAGTCGTAGTTGTCGATGACCAGGATCACGGCTGGGCCTCCTCCGCCAGGGCGATGGTCTTGAGCAGCGCCTGAGCCTTGTTGAGGGTCTCCTCGTATTCCTTGTCCGGATCCGAGTCGGCCACCACGCCGGCGCCGGCCTGCACGTACGCGTGGCCGTTTTGCACGATGACGGTGCGGATGGTGATGCAGGAGTCCATGTTGCCAGTGAAACCGAAATAGCCCACGGCGCCCGCGTAGGGCCCCCGCCTGGTCGTCTCCAGCTCGTCGATGATCTGCATGGCCCGCACCTTGGGCGCGCCCGTGACGGTGCCCGCGGGAAAGGTGGCCCGCAAGAGATCGAAGGCCGTGCGGCCCGGTGCGAGCTGGCCGCTGACGTTGGAGACGATGTGCATGACGTGGGAGTAGCGTTCCACGGTCATCAGCTGGTCCACCTGCACCGTGCCGTACTGGCACACCCGGCCCAAGTCGTTGCGGCCCAGGTCCACCAGCATGGCGTGCTCGGCCCGTTCTTTGGCGTCGGCCAAAAGCTCCGCGGCCAGCCGCTGGTCCTCTTCGGGGCTGGTGCCCCGGCGCCGGGTGCCGGCGATGGGCCGCAGCTGGGCGCGGCCGTCCTCCAGCCGCACCATCACCTCGGGGGAGGAACCCACCAGCTGGTGATCGCCAAAGTCGAGATAGAACATGTACGGCGACGGGTTGACCGAGCGCAGCACCCGGTAGACATCAAAGGGATCCCGCCGCAGGAGGGTCCGGAGCCTTTGGGACAGCACCACCTGCAAGACCTCCCCGGCGGCGATGTACTCCTGTGCCCGGCGCACCGCTTGGCAAAACTCGGCCCGGGTAACGTTGGCGGCAAAGGCCGGCGGGGGCGCCGCACCCATGTCCAGCCCCGACAACGGCCGCAGGCCCGCCTCCCCGTGCAGGCGGGCGATGATGGCTTCGATGCGGGCCGCCGCGGCGTCGTAGGCGAGGCCGGGATCCCCGTCCACGGGAGTGTTGACGACCACCTGGATCTTGCGGCTCACATGGTCGAAGATGAGCACCGCATCGGTGGCCAGAAAGACCATGTCGGGGGTGCCCAGTTCATGGGGATTGCCGTCGGGCAGCAGCTCCATGAACCGCACCGCGTCGTAGCCTACATAGCCCACCGCGCCGCCGTAGAAGCGGGGCAGGCCGGGCACGGGGGCCGGGCGGTAGGCCGCCAGGCGTTCCTCCAGGAGGGCCAGCGGGTCGCGCACCGTCTGCCGCACCCGCCGCCCGTCGGAAGACGCGATCTCCACCTCGGTTCCCCAGCAGCGCATGGTCCACAGGGCGCTGTTGCCCAGGAAGGAGTAGCGGCCCAGAGTTTCCCCGCCTTCCACGCTCTCCAGCAAGAAGGCCCATGGTCCTGTCCCCAGCTTGGCCAGGGCCGAGACCGGTGTGTCCGCGTCGGCGATGATTTCTCGGTACACGGGGATCAGGTTGTAGGAACGGGACAAGGCGACAAATTCGTCCCGGGTAGGAATGCAGCGCATGCCTAGGGGCCTCCCGGCGCGCGGTTGAGCCGGACGGAACAAAAAAGACCAGGCCGTCGACGGAGCCTGGTCAAGGATCCCGGGGTGAACAAAGAAGCAGGGACGGGGGTGAACCCTTCCCCCGGCGGGACCACTCGGCTAAGCTCAGCTCGACTCGGCTCAACTCGTCTCAGCACGCAAAGTTTGGTTTTGATTATAGGGACCGGCGGCGGCGGTGTCAAGTTCTTGAACGAAATCCGGTTGGGCGCCGCAAAGGACGCACCCGCCCCGTTCCAAGCTGACCTGGCGCAAAGCCAAGGGCGCATAGTGGACGCCCTGGACAAACCCCTCCCGGATTCCCCGGCGCCGGCCGAGGCCGTAGGCCGCGGCCGCGGCCAAGAGCAAGGCGGCCAACCCCCACCCCAAGGCCGCAGGCGTCACGGGCTCCCCTCCCCCGCCCCCTCCCCCGGGCCGGGGGGGAGGCGGTCCGCGGCCCAACGCAAGCCGCGATCTACCACGGGTGCCGCCAGCGCCGCGCCAATGACCAGGACGGGATGGATCAGCAGGCCCGCGACCAGGGCCGCCGCCGCCACCAGGCCGGTTTCCACCCGCCCCAGGCGGGCCGCCAGCGAACCATGACCCCGCCGCGCATCCTCGGCGGCATCCCGGAGATCGTCCACGCACTGGATAAAGAGCATGGACGCCAGCGCCGCCGCCATCACCCGCAGGCCGGCCAGGAGGGCACCGGCGCCTGCCGCGACCATCGCCTCCTGCCAGCCGGCTAGACCAGTGGGCAACCGGCCGGCGGGGTCGTGGGCCATCCCCACCGCGTAGGCGGCCAAAAACAGCGAGCCGGCCGCGGGACCATCCAAGAGCATGGCCAGGGCCAGGGCGGCCATGGCGTAGGCCACCGTCCCCGGGCCCACGGCCGCAGCCAGGGTCCGCCGGCCCAGCAGGGCGTCCAGCTCCTGATCCAGGTAGTCGTCCATCAGCTTGATGGCCACGCCGGCGGCCACCACCGCGGCCAGCAGCCGGGCGGCGGCGGGACCGGATTCAAAGATGGCGCCAGACAAAGGCTTTCACCTCGTGGAACCCTTGCCGGTGCAGGGCGGAGATGGGCGCGATGGGGTGCCCCGCCAACTCCTGGCGGATGCGGGCCAGGCCCCGGGGAGCATCGGGAAGATCCATCTTGTTGGCCAGCAGCAAGTACCCGCCCCGCATCTGGGCGAACTGCGCCACCTGGTAGTCCACTTCGCCGATGCCGGCCAACGCCCCCCGGCGCCCCGCCGCGGCGGCATCCAACACGTGCAGGATGAGGTGGGCGTCCCGCACCGTGGCCAGGGTCTGGGCCATGGCCCGCCGGATGGCGGCGTCGGGATGGATGCCGTCTACCAGGCCGCTGGTGTCCACCAGTTCCAGGGCCCGCCGGCCCTTGCCCACCGGCAAGTCCAGCCGGATAGACTGCAGCTGCCGGGTGTGGTGGGGCCCGGCGCCGGTCAGGTCGGCCAGGGCGTGATCGACCCTATACGCCTTCTCCCACCGGCGCCCCCCGGCCTCGGCAAAGGCGATGCGGGCCTCGGCCAAGCCCAGGTACAGGGCGAACTGCAGCACGAACATGGTCTTGCCCACGTTGGGCTGGCCGATGACGATGCACCGCTTCACCCGCGGGCCACCCCCGCCCCGGCCGCCCACGGCTTGCCCGGGTGCAGGACGGCCACCCGGTGGTCTGGCCGGTGCCGGGTGCCCAGCTGGTGCGCTGCTTCCAGCACGTCGCTGGCTTCCAGGGTCATGAGGTCGCCGCGGGACACGTGGCGCCGGCGGGCCAGGCGCACCGCCTGGCGGCGCACGGCCCGCTCGATGAGGTTGCGCACCAGGCGGGCGTTGCCCGCGTACGGGGACGCCTGCGCCTCCTCCGCCAGGAAGCGCTTGAGGCGCAAGCCCGCGGCCGGTGACAGCCGGTATTGCCGCTCCTGGCACAGCCGCAGGGCAATCTGGTACAGCTCCTCAGGCGTGTAGTCGGGAAAGTCCATGTGGATCGGAAACCGGGAGCGCAGCCCCGGGTTGACCGACAAGAACTGCTCCATCTCGTCGCGGTAGCCCGCCAGGATGACGATGAACTCGTCCTTGTGGTCTTCCATGGCCTTGACCAGGGTGTCAATGGCTTCTTTGCCAAAGTCCTTTTCGCCGCCCCGGGCCAAGGCATAGGCTTCGTCCACGAACAGGACGCCTCCCAGGGCCTTGCGGATTTGCTCCCGGGTGCGCTGGGCCGTATGCCCGATGTACTCCCCCACCAGGTCCGCCCGCTCGCACTCCACCAAGTGCTCCCGGGGCAGCACGCCCAAGCCGTGAAAGAGGCGGGCCAGCAGGCGGGCCACCGTCGTCTTGCCCGTGCCGGGATTGCCCGTGAAGACCATATGCAGCGCCATGGGCTCGGTGGACAGCCCCGCCGCGGCCCGGCGCCGCTGGATCTCAACCAGGGCCGCCAGCTCCCGCACCAGCTCCTTGACGGGCGCGAGGCCGATCAAGGCGTCCAGTTCCGCCATGACCGCCTCCAGCCGCCGCTGCCGTTCCCCGTCGGCCTCGCCGTCTCCCGCGGGCGCCGGGGGCGCGGCACGGGTTTCCAGCCGTTGGAAAAGAACCAAGGCTTCCCCCGACGAAATGCGCCCGGCGCTGAGCCAGGCCAGCACGTCGTCGACGGTACGCGGGTTGGGGCCGGGCCCCGCCACCGGACCCTACACCTCCGCCTTTGCCGGGCCAGGGGCCCTGCAGGATACCCCCATACTATATGCGCCGCGGGATGGGCGTGTGCCCGGAGGCCGCGCCGGCGGGGAGCCGGGTCAGGACGGATCGTCTTGGACGTACTGGGGCCAGCGGGCGCGCACCGCGGCCACGACAGGCGCGGTGGCGGCTTGCAGGGATGGGTACTGGGACAAGTCCAGCCATTGGATGCGGGGGTCCGCCTTGAACCAGATGAGCTGGCGGCGGGCGTAATGGCGGGTGTCCCGCTGGAGGATCCGGATGGCCTCCTGCAGGCTCCAGCGTCCCTTAAGGTAGCCGATGATCTCCTTGTAGCCCAGCCCCTGCATGGCCACGTGGCCTTCGTCCAGACCCTGGGCCATGAGGCGGCGGACTTCCTCGACCAGACCCGCGGCGATCTGCTCCTCGACCCGGCGGTTGATGCGGGCGTACAGCTCCTCCCGGGGCCGGGTCAAGCCAAACATGAGCAGATCAAACCGCGGCTGCCGGGCCCGGGCTTCCCGCAGGTGTTGGGACAAGGGCCGCCCGGTGCGCTGATAGACCTCCAGCGCCCGCACCACCCGCCGCAGGTCGTTGGGATGGAGCCGGGCGGCGGTTTCCGGGTCCACCTGGGCCAGGCGGGCATGGAGGGCGGCCCGCCCCAGGCGCGCGGCTTCTTCCTCCAGCCGCCGGCGCAGCTCCCAGTCGGCCCCCCGGTCGGGGAACAGAAAGTCGTCCACCACCGCCCGCACGTATAGACCCGTGCCGCCGGTCAAAATGGGCAGCCGCCCCCGGCGGTGGATATCGGCGATGGCCGCCAGGGCATGGCGCCGGTAGTCGGCCACGTTGAAGGCGTCCCGCGGGTCTACCAGGTCCAAACAATGGTGGGGCACCCCGCCCCGTTCCTCCGGCGGGGGCTTGGCGGTGCCAATATCCATTCCCCGGTACACCTGCATAGAGTCAGCGGTGACGATCTCCGCCCGCAGGGCTTGGCCCAGCAGGACGCAATAGGCGGTCTTGCCCACCGCGGTGGGACCCACGATGACCAAGAGGGGCGGCCGCGCGCTCATGCCCCTTCCCCCGCGTCTACATCCAGAATCCCGTAGGCGATGCGGCTCTTGCGGCCGCCCACCACCCGCGTCATGCCCAGCTCCGCGAAGACGGGGCTGCCGCTGCGTTCCTTGACCACCACCCGGCGGCGGGCCACCCGCCGCGCGGCGGCGATGGCCGCCGGGGTCAGGGGCTTGTAGCACGCGAGTTCCCGCCACGGGCGCATGTGGGCCGACTCGTGGACCGGTTCCCGGAACATGGGGTCAAAGTACACCACGTCGAAGGACCGGGGCGGCAAGGAGGGCAGATACGCCTCGTGGTCCGCGTGCACCACCTCGATGCGCCGCATGGCAGCCCGCAGCCCATCATGCCCGGGGTCGTAGTGGGCCATCCCCCAGCGCACCAGGGCCGCCAGCACCGCCACCGCCTCCAGTCCGACGACCCGGCCGGCCTCGCCCACCACGTAGGCGGCCACCAAGGCGTCGGTGCCGAGTCCCAGGGTGCAGTCCAGCACCGTGTCCCCCGGCCGCAGGCCCATGGCTTCCACCATCACGTCGGACTGGCCCCGCTCCAGCTGCCGCACCCGGGGCCGGGCCATGCCGGGGTGGAAAAAGATCTCGCCGGCCTGGGTCTGCACCACCAGCCGGGCGCGGGTCACCACCAAGGCCGCGTCCGCGCCCAGATCCCGCCACGCGCCGCGGCGCGGGCGGAAAGGCAAGCCCAGGTCCCGGGCGAGGGCGCGGGCTTGGGCTTCCTCCTCGGCGGTGGCATTGCGGGATGTGGTCACCACCATGCGCAGCGCTCCCACCTCCTGGGTCCTTCGCGCGGTTTCACCCGCCCACGGTTGTGGCAAAAACGTCCCCGTCCCGCGCCTCAGTGGCGGCCAAACCGCCGGGCCAGCAGGCTCCGGGACACCGTCATCACGATGGGGCGCCCGTGGGGGCAGGCGAAGGGGTTTTCGGCCTGGGACAAATCGGCCAGCAGCTGCTGCATCTGGCGCGGCTCCAAGGGCTGACCGGCCTTGATGGCCGCCCGGCAGGCCAGCCGGGCGCACACCTCGTGGGGCCGCCAGGCGCCTTCGGCGGCGCAGGCGGCCAGCACCTCCTCCACCAGCTGCTGCAGCTCCCCCGCGCCGGCGCCAGCCAGCGGCACCGGCACGCCCCGCAGCAGGTAGGTGCGGCCGCCGAAGGGCTCCAAGATCAGGCCCACCTGCTGCAGTTCTGCTTGAAACTGCTCCGCCAGGCCCGCCTGGGCCGGTGCCAGGGTAATGGTCACGGGCATCAGCAGCTGCTGCACATCGGCCTGGCCCCCGGCCGCGGCTCGAAGCAGGCGCTCGTACAACACCCGTTCGTGGGCCACGTGCTGGTCCACGATCCAGAGGCCCGCGGGCGTCTCCCCCAGAATGTAAGTGCGGTGCAGCTGCCCCAGGACCGTCATCTCCCGCAGCTGGCGGCGGGCATCTTCCCCCTCGGCATCGGTCGCCCACGGATCGGTGCCGCCGAGATCCTGGGCGTGGGATAGGCCTTGCCCGCCCGCAGGTTCCTGGCTGCCCAGCGGCGCATGGGCCTGCGGCGATTCCCCGGCATTCGGCGGTTCATGCTGGCGCAGCCGTGGTGGGGGGCCGTAGGATTCCCGCACCTGGAACCCTGGCGCACGGCCCCCGCCGGCCGGCGGGACGGGCGGGGGAACGGCCTCTCCGGGCGCGAGGCCGGCCACCAGATTGGCGCCCAAGAGGCCCTCGCGCACCGCCCGCAGCACGACGCGGAACACCAGGCTGTCGTCGCGAAACCGGACTTCGGCCTTGGCCGGGTGCACGTTGACGTCCACCGCCCGGGGATCCATGGTGATGTGCACCACCCCTACCGGAAACCGCCGGGACGGCAAGAGGGTGTCGTATCCTTTCTCGATGGCCCGGGCTACGGCCGGGCTCTGGATAGCGCGGCCGTTGAGCACCACGGTCAGGCGCTCCCGGTTGCCGTGGTGCCAGGTGGGCCTGGCCACAAGCCCCTCCACCGCGATGCCTTCGGCTTCCAGCGCCACGGGCAAAAGCTCCCGGGCCGCCTGGGGGCCGTAAATGGCCAGCGCTGCGGACATGAGCCGGCCATCCCCCGGCGTGGCCAAAAGTTCCCGGCCGTCGGCCAGGAGGCGGACGGCCACATCGGGCCGGGCCAGCGCCAGGCGGGCCGCCACGTCGGCCACGTAGCGCTTCTCCGTGGCATCGGTGCGCAGAAACTTGTAGCGGGCCGGGGTGTTGAAAAACAACCGCCGGACGATAACCGTGGTGCCCACCGGCGCGCCCACGGGCCCGGCTTCCTGGGGCTGGCCGGCGACGATCACGTAGCGGGTCCCTTGCAGGCTGTCCGCGGTGCGGGTGCGCATCTCCACTTCGGCCACCGCGGCGATGCTGGGCAAGGCTTCCCCCCGGAAACCCAAAGTGGCCACGGCGAACAGGTCGTCCGCGGTGCGGATCTTGCTGGTGGCGTGGCGCTCAAAGGCCAGGGGCACTTCGGCCGCGGGGATGCCCGCACCGTCGTCGCTGACGCGGATGTACTCCTTGCCCCCGCCCCGGATCTCCACCTCGATCCGGCGGGCACCCGCGTCCAGGGCGTTCTCCATCAGTTCCTTGACCGCCGAGGCTGGCCGCTCGATGACTTCCCCCGCCGCGATGCGGTTGGCGATGTGGGCGTCCAGCACGGCGATGGGCCGCTGCGCCATGGGGCACCTCCTGCCGCGGGTGTCTCGCGGCCCGGGTTCCGCTCCGGAACCGGTTCGTCAGCCTTCCTTTTCTCCGGTTCCCGCCAGTTTGGCCTGCCACTGGGCCAGGAGGTTTAGGGCTTCCAGGGGCGTCAGCCGCGGGATGTCCAGCCGCCGCAATTGATTGAGCACTTCGTCTTCGACCAAGTGCACCGCCAGGTCCTCCGCGGCAGCCGCCTCCGCTGCCGCTCCGTCAAAGAGCGCGGTCAAGCTGAGCTGGGCGGGCCGCCGCCGCCCTTCTTCCAATTCCTTTAGGAGCCGCTGGGCCTGGCGGATAACTTCCTTGGGGATCCCCGCCATGCGGGCCACGTTGATGCCGTAGCTGCGGTCAGCGCCGCCGGGGACGATCTTGTAAAGGAAACTGATGCGCCCCCTGTTTTCCGCCACCTCGGCCCGGTAATTGCGGGCCCGGGCCAACTCCTGGGGCAGCCGCGTCAGCTCGTGGTAGTGGGTGGAGATGAGGGTCCGGGCGCCGATGCGGTCGTGGATGTAGGCCGCGATGGCATGGGTGAGGGCCAGCCCGTCGTAGGTGCTGGTTCCCCGCCCCAGCTCGTCGATGATGATCAGGCTCTTGGCCGTCGCGTGGTGCAAGATGTTGGCCGCCTCGTTCATTTCCACCATGAAGGTGCTCTGGCCCGTACCCAGATCATCGGCCGCGCCGACCCGGGTGAAGATCCGGTCCACCAGTCCGATGCGGGCCGCCGCCGCGGGCACGAAACTGCCCACGTGGGCCAGGAGGGTGATCAAGGCCACCTGCCGCAGGTAGGTGCTCTTGCCGGCCATGTTGGGCCCCGTGAGGACGATGAGCTGCTGCTCGGTGCGGTCCAGGCGGGTGTCGTTGGGCACGAACCCGGTTTCCCGGTGCATGGCCTCCACCACCGGGTGGCGGCCGGCCCGGATGTCGATGACATCGCCCTCGTCCACTTCGGGCCGGCACCAGTTGTTGGCCACGGCCACTTCGGCCAAGGCGGCCAGGGCGTCCAGCGTCGCGATGCGCCGGGCCGCGGCCTGGATGGCCGCCGCTTGCGCGGCCACCGCATCCCGCAGCTGGGTAAAGAGCTCGTACTCCCGCTCCACTACCCGCTCCTCGGCGCCCAGCACCTTGGCCTCCTGCTCCTTCAGGGCCGGCGTGATGAATCGCTCCGCCCCAGCCAAGGTCTGCTTGCGCTGGTAGTCGGGGGGCACCAGGTGGAGATTGGGCCGGGTGACCTCGATATAGTAGCCAAAGACCTTGTTAAAGCCGACTTTCAGGGATTTGATCCCGGTGCGGGCCCGTTCCGCCTCCTCCAGCCGAGCGATCCAGTCCTTGCCCTGGCGGGTGGCGGCCCGCAGCTCGTCGACTTCTTGGTCGAAACCGTCCCGGATGAGACCGCCTTCCCGGACGCCCCCAGGCGGGTCGTCCACCAGGGTGGCGGCGATGCGTTCCGTGACGGCCGCCAGGTCCTCCATCCCGGCGGCCAGCTCCCGCAGGCTCTCCCGCACCGGCCGGGACAACACCAACTCCTTCATGCGCGGGATCTGCTCCAAGGATCGGCGCAGAGCCACCAGGTCCCGGGCGTTGGCGCTGCGGTAGGCCACGCGTCCTATCAGGCGCTCCACGTCGGCCACGCCCCGCAGCATGGCCCGCAGCTCTGCGCGCAGGTCGCCGTGCTGGACCAGATCCTCCACCGCGTCCAGGCGAGCCGTGATGGCCGCCCGGTCCAGCAAGGGGCGGTCCAGCCAGCGGCGCAGGAGCCGGCCGCCCATGGCTGTTTCCGTCTTGTCCAGCACCCACAACAGGCTGCCCTTGAAGCTGCCGTCCCGCATGGTGCGCACGATCTCCAGACTGCGGCGGGTCGCGCTGTCCAGCACCATATGGTCCGCGGTCGAGTAGGTGGTGATGCCTGTGATCTGTTGCGCAGCGGTTTTTTGGGTCTCCGCGAGGTATTGGAGGATGGCGCCGGCCGCGGCCACGGCCAGGGGCATATCCTGGCAGCCGTAGCCTTCCAGGGAATGGACGCCAAAGTGTTCCGTCAGCCGGCGGTACGCGGTTTCCGTGTGAAAGGCCCGGTCGTCGTAGGGCCACGCCGCCTTGACGTGCTGGCGGAGGGCGGCCATGAAGCCTTCGTCCGACGCGATCCCGGGTCCCAAGAGCCCTTCGGAGGGCGCCAGGCGCTGCAGTTCCTCCAACAGCTGCTCTCGCGCGTCGTCGCCGGCGAACTGGGTGACTTGAAACTCGCCGGTGGACACGTCGGCCACCGCGAGGCCGTAGCCGCTGCGGCCCCGGGTGATGGCCACCAAAAAGTTGTTGGCCCGCTCCTCCAAGGAGCCCGGGGCCACGATGGTGCCGGGCGTCACCACCCGCACCACCCCCCGCTCCACCAGGCCCTTGGCGTAGCGGGGATCTTCCAATTGGTCGCAGACGGCCACCTTGTAGCCCCGGGCCACCAGCTGGGCCAAGTAGCTGTCGGCCGCGTGGTAGGGCACGCCGCACATGGGAATGCGGCCGGCTTTGCCCGCTTCCCGGGACGTCAAGGTCAGATCCAGCACCCGGCTGGCCAGCTCGGCGTCGTCGCCGAACATCTCATAAAAATCCCCGAGGCGAAAGAACAAGATCGCGTCGGGGTACTGGGCCTTGATCTGCCGGTACTGTTCCAACATGGGGGTGGACATGGCGGCTTATGCGGTGCGGCTGACCGCGGGCACCTCCACGTCCCCCACCAAAGTCCATGTGCGGGCTTCGGTGATGCGCACGGGCACCACCTGGCCAACGAGATCGTCGCCGCCGTGGAACACCACGATCTTGTTGCCCCGGGTGCGGCCGGTGAGCCGGGTCGGGTCCTTCTCGCTTTTGCCCTCCACCAGCACCTCCTGGACCGAGCCGACCAGCGCCTTGTTGCGGCGGGCGGTGATCGCGTTTTGCACCTCGATGAGGCGCTGCAGGCGCTCCCGCTTCACCTCTTCCGGCGTCGGGTCGGGCAAGTTGGGCGCGCCGGTGCCTGGCCGCGGCGAATAGATGAAGGTGAACGCGCCGTCGAACTGCACTTCCTCTACCAGCGACACCGTGTCTTCGAACTCCTCATCGGTTTCCCCGGGGAACCCGACGATGATGTCCGTGGTGAGGGTCAGGTTTGGAATGTGGCGGCGCAGCTTGTCGACCAACTCCAGGTAGAACTCCCGGGTGTAGCGGCGGCCCATCAGCTTGAGGATCCGGTTGTTGCCCGACTGCACCGGCAGGTGCAGCCACTCGCACACCTTCTCCGCGTCCCGCATGGCGATGATCAGATCATCGGTGATGTCCCGCGGGTGCGAGGTGGTAAACCGGAGGCGCTCGATGCCCGGGATCTCGTTGAGGCGCCAGAGCAGGGACGCCAGGGTGGTGCCGTCGCCCAAATCCTTGCCGTAGGCGTCCACCGTCTGGCCCAGCAGGGTGATTTCCTTGTAGCCTTCGGCGGCCAGCTGCTCCACTTCGTTGATGATGAAACCGGCCCGGCGGCTGCGCTGCCGGCCCCGGGTCTGGGGCACGATGCAAAAGCTGCAGCGGTAGTCGCAGCCGTAGATGATGGTGACGTAGGCCTTAAGCTTGTCTTCCCGCATCACGGGCAGGCCTTCCACGATGTCGCCGTGCTCGTCCCACACTTCCATGACCCGCTGGCCGGTTTCCTTGACCTGCTGCAGAAGTTCCGGCAGGCGGTGGAGGTTCATGGTACCAAAGATCAGGTCCACGTGGGGCAAGCGCTCCCACAGCCTCTGGCGTTCCACCTTGCTCTGGGGCATGCAGCCGCAGATCCCGATGATCAGGTCGGGGTTGGCTTCCTTGAGCCGCTTAAGCACGCCCACCTGCCCGTACACCTTGCGCTCGGGGTTTTCCCGCACCGAGCAGGTGTTGTACAGGATCAAGTCGGCCTCCGCCGGATCGTCGGTGGGCGCGTAGCCCTCCCGGGCCAAGAGGCCCAGCATCGTCTCGGTGTCCAGCACGTTCATCTGGCACCCGAGGGTGACGATGTGCACCTTCTTGTCCGCGTCGGCCGGCGGCGTCACCCGGGGCGCCACCGGCAGCGGGTTATTGATGATGGGGAGGTCAAGGGCCATGGGGTTCCCCCCTCAGAAGACTCTGCAATCCCACCGGCGCGGCCCCCCGGTGGGGCGCCGTACGCCGGGTTCTCGCGTGCGCAACCCTCATTGTAGTACAATTCCCCCTATGGAGCAAGGAAGCGGCCCTCGGCCGGCGAACCCGCCTTGGAGGAGGGATCCCCGTGTGGCGCCCACGCCTGTGGAAAGCTTTCGCGTTTGGCTTTGGCTTGGGGCTCCTGCTCGCGGTGGTGCAGCGGGCGTCCCAAGAGTTTCAGGTGATTCGGGCCCTCTTGTTCGAATAAACCCTGGATCCCAGCCTGCGGCTGCGCCCGGCTCCGTTAATCGTCGGCCGTAATGGTCACCGTCTCGATGCCAGCCAGCGCCTCCTGCACCAGTCCCTCCACGTCCAGGGGCGCTTCCGCCGCCTCCACCTCGGCCAGCTGGGGGCGGGTGGCCGGGTGCTCGGGGACGAAAATGGTGCAGCAGTCTTCGTAGGGCAAGATGGAGATGGGGTAGGTGCCGATGGCCTCGGCCCGCTCCACGATTTCCTGCTTGTCGAAACCGACCAGGGGCCGCAGGATGGGCATGGTGGTCACCGCGTTGATGACGGCCATGTTCTCCAGCGTCTGGCTGGCCACCTGCCCCACGCTTTCCCCCGTGACCAGGGCCAGCGCACCCACCTCTTGGGCCTTCTGCACAGCGATCCGCAGCATAAAGCGGCGCATCAAGGTGATCATGAGGGCGGGCGGCGTCTGGCGCCGCAGCTCCTTCTGAATCTCCGTGAAGCGGACCACGTGCAGGGGCAGGGGCCCGCCCCACTGGGCCAGCACCCGGGCCAGGTCCTTGACCTTGTCCAGGGACCGCTCGCTGGTGAAGGGCGGGCTGTGGTAATGGATCGCGTGCAGGCGGATTCCCCGCTTCAGGGCCATCCAGCCCGCCACGGGGCTGTCGATGCCGCCCGAGAGCAAGAGCAGCGCCTGGCTGCTGACCCCTACGGGCAGGCCCCCCGGCCCGGGCACCTGATCCAGGTACACGTAGGCCCCCTGTTCCCGCACTTCCACCGAGACAACCAGTTCCGGATTGGTCAGATCCACCTTGAGCTGGGGAAAGGCCCTAAGCAGCCGCCCGCCGATGCGCTCATTGATTTCTTGGGACGTAAGAGGAAATTTCTTGTTGGGCCGCCGGGCTTGAACCCGGAAGGTGCGGGGACGGCTCAGGTCCTGGGCCGAGACCATCTCCACGGCCGCGTCCCCGATGGCCTCGATGGTCAGCGCCACTGGCCGGGCCGGGCTCACCGCGACGATGCCAAAGACCCGCTGCAGCCGCTCCAGGGCCGCGGGCACGTGGGCCGGATCTTCCAGCTGCACAAAGAGGCGCCCGTAGGCCCGCCACACCCGGCCGGGCCAGGCGTCCCCCAACGCGGCCCGCACGTTGCGCGCCAGCTGCTCTTCAAACAGGTGGCGGTTCTTGCCTTTCAGGCCGATTTCTCCGTAGCGAATCAGGAGCAAGGGCTCCACCAATTGTCCCTCCCTGGTCCCAGCGGGCAGGCGGCGGGCTCAGCCGCGCACCAGTTCCGCCAGCTCGACCGCGACAGTGCCAATGTGGGCCGCGGCCGTGTCCACGTCCTCCTCGGTAGTCAGGCGCGACAAGCTCAACCGCAGAGCGCCGCCGGCCACATCGTCGGCCAGCCCCAAGGCCGTCAGCACGTGGCTGTGGCCGGTGCGCCGGGATGAGCAGGCCGAGCCCGTGGAGACATAGATGCCCGCTTCGGCCAGGCTGTGGACCAGCACCTCGCCCTTCAGACCGGGGAAAGACACGTTGAGGATGTGGGGTGCGCACAGATCCGGGTCTGCCGGAGTGTTGCGCACGGCCCAGGGCACCCGGGCCTGGATGCCTTCCCACAGCCGCTCCCGCAAACGGGCCATGCGGGCCGCGGCTTGGGGCAGGTCCGCCGCCGCGGCTTCGGCCGCCGCGCCAAAGCCGATGATGCCCGGCACGTTTTCGGTGCCCGGGCGCAGGCCCCGTTCCTGGGTGCCGCCGCCCAACAGGGAGACGATCCGCACCCCCGGGCGGATCCACAGCGCGCCCACCCCCTTGGGACCGTGGATCTTATGGGCGCTCACCGACAGCAGGTCGATGGGCAGCTCTTTTACGTTGATGGGCAGCTTGCCCAGGGCCTGCACCCCATCGACGTGGACGAGGGTTTCAGGGGAACGGGCCTTCACCGCGGCGGCGATGTCCGCCACCGGGTGCACCGTCCCCAGTTCGTTGTTGACCCACATGAGGCTCACCAGCGCCGTGTCGTCCCGCAGGTGGGCCAGGACGTCCGCCGCGGTGATGCGGCCGTTTTTGTCCACCGGCACGTACGTGACGGCGAAGCCTTCTTCCTCCAGCAGCCGGCAGGCATTGAGCACCGAGCTGTGTTCGGTCTTGCCCGTGATGATGTGGCGCCGGCGCCGCTGCCGGGCTCGCGCCGCGCCCAGGATGGCCAGGCCGTTGGCCTCGGTGCCGCCGGAGGTGAAGATGACGTCGCCCGGTTCGGCTCCCAAGGCCTGGGCCACTTGCCGCCGGGCCCCGCTGACGGCCCGTTCGGCCTCCAGCCCCTTGCGGTGGACGCTGGACGGATTGCCGTACACCCGGGCCAACGCGTCGGTCATGCACTGGAGGACCGACGGCACCAGCGGCGTCGTGGCGGCGTTGTCCAGATAAACGTCGGCCATGGCCGGCACCTCCCGGTCTCAGTATACCAGAATGCCCTTTCCCGCGCGGGGCGCGGGAAAGGGGCGTCCTGCGGAACGCCCCTTCCCCCGCCGTTCCTGAAGACGGGCTGGCGGGACAGTGCTGCGCTTGTGGTCCCCGGCCCCAGCGGGCGCCAGGGCCGCAAGCCCCAGCGTCAGCGGCCCGTCAAGCCCAACAGGAGGGCCAGCACCGCGGCACCCACCGCCAGCGTGCCCGTACCCCGCAAGGAGCCGAGCTCCTCTTCGGACTGGGACCGCAGGCTCGCCAGCTCCTGCTGCAGCTCCTGCAGCTGCCGCCGCAACAGCTGCTCCCGGGCCACGCTGGTGGACAGCTGGGTGTCCATTTGCCGCTGCAGCTCGTCCAGCAGACGAGCGATGTACTCTTCGCTGCCGCCCAACAGCTCCTGGAGCTGCCGCACGTCGGCCTGCACCGCATTCAACTCTTCCCGCAGGTCGGCCTGTTCCTGTTGCCGCTGGGCCATCGCCTGCTCCATTTCCCGCCGCAGCAAGCTGACGGCCGCCTGGTTGGCCGTAATGGCGCTCTCCAGCATGTCGGAGCGCTGCCGCACGGCCTGCACGTCCTGGCGCAGGGCCTGGAGGTCCTGCAGCAGTTGGGCGTCGGCTTGGGCCTGCTGCTGCAACAGTTCCCGCTGGGCTGCCAGCTCCGCGTCGAGCTGGTCCAGCTGGGCCCGGAGGGACTGAATTTCCGCGGTCAGTGCTTCGCCCAGATCCAGGGTGTCCCGCAAGGCCTGCTGCTCCACCTCGTCCAGGCGGCTGCGCAGCGCGGTCGCCTGGCTTTCCTGGCGGGCCAAGGACGCCATGAGTTCCTGCTCCGCCGCCTGGGTGCGCGCGTCCAGGGCCGCCACCCGCTCCTCCAGGGCCGTCAGCGAGTCGGACAGGGCCGCGGCCTCCACATCCAGCCGTTCATTGAGGGCCGTCGCCACTTCCTCGATGCGCCAGGCCAGAGCGGCAGCCAATTCGTTGAGTCGGTTGATGGCGCCCTGCACCTCGTCCTCCATGCGCGCGGCCAAGGCGTCCAGCTCCGCCCGCAGTTGGGCCACTTCCGCCTGCAGCGCCTGCACGTCGGCGTCAACCCGGGCGAGGGCCGTGCGCTGCTCGCCCAGCTGCTGGCCAAACTCCGCGCCGAGCGTGACCCCCTGCTCCTCCAGCGCGGCCCGCACCGCTTCCTGGAAATCCGCCAGCCGGCGGGACAAGGTTTCCGTGTTCTCGGACAGTTTCACGTACAAGTCGGCGACCTGGGCCGCCTGGGCGGCCAGCTGGGCGTCGTGGTCATTCAATCGCGCATCCCGGAGGGCCAAGGCCTCTTCCACGGAGAGGCCCAAATCCTCCAGGGCCGCCCGCAGATCGGCCTTGGCCGCCTCTTCCCGGGCCATAAGGTCCGCGAGCTCCAACTCCAGCCGTTCCAGTTCGGCCAGGATGTCGTTGAGCTGGACGTCGATGACGACCACCGCTCGCTGGGTTTCTTGGACATCTTCGGCCAGGGTTTCCCGTTCCGCATGCCACCGGACCAGCTCCGCCCGGAATTCCTGTTCCAGCTGGCGCACCAATTCCGTGTCGGTCCCTTCCCGGATCCGAACCCGCCCCGCCTCAATGTCCTCCAGCAGTCGGCCCACCACGGCCGCGAGCTGGTAGCGGTCCGCCGGCTCGTTCCCCCGGAAAGTACCGTCGCTGGCCAGTTCAATGTAGCCCCGCTCCACCAAGATTTGCACGGCCCGGTAGGCCCAGTGATCGGGCGGGACGTCCGCCACCTGAGCGGCGGCTCCGCTGGCCGCCAGGGCCAGGAGGAGGACAGTGACCAACACCACCGGCATCCTTCTCATGGTCTCACCTCTTTGTCCTGTTGGCTTCCGTGCCGGGGCGGTGAGGGCGCCGCCCCGCCCGCGGCGGCGCCGCTGCCCGCGGCCGCCGCGGCCCACCGTCTAGGGCTCCCCGACCCCCACGGCAATGACGAGGTCTTCAGTCATCACCGGCACCGCGTAGCCGTCGCCGTCCGCGATGTACGCTTGCTGGGCGTCGGGCCGCAGGAAGGGATGGTCCTCCACCATCACCAGGCGCAGCCGCGCTTCTCCTGGACCCACCGCCCGGAAGCGGATGGTGGCCAGGGAATCGCGAACCCAGGCCAAGGGACCTTCGGGCGCCCGGCTCGCGACGATTCGCACCACGCCGGCCCGGTTGTCCGCCCACACCGGCCGCACCCAGTTGAGGAGCTCTTCCTCGCCCGACGCGGGATCTTGCCGGACGAAGGCCCGCCCCGGCCCCACGCCCAGGCGTCCGCCCAGCACCTGCAGCACCGCGGGATCGAAGTGCACCTCAAAGGCGGCGCCGTACAGGCCCCGCACCGCGTCGGCCAGTACTTCCACATGGAAGCGATCGCCCACCTGGAAAGGACCGGGACTTGTCAGCGGGCCCTGCTCGTCCACCACTGCCAGCCGCAGGGCCGCATCCAGCCGGGGGACGCTGACGAAGTGGGTCGGCAGGCGCGGGTCGATGCGGGCGTGCTCCGCCCGCAGCTCCAGGGAGACGGGCAGGTTGCCCACATCGCCCGTGGGGATCAGGTACCATTCCCAGGTGACGGTCTCGCCGGGGCCCACGGTGCCCAGCCGCCGCACGGCACTGTCGCCTTTGGCCACGGCCAGGCCTAAGGGCATCCGCAGCTCCACCTCCACCCCGTGGGCTGCCAGCTGCCCGGTGTTGGTCACGGCGGCCCGCACCGCAAAGGGCACGGGATGCCAGCGGCCGTCCACCGCCTGCAGTTGGTCGGTGCCGCTTAAGGTGGCGGACAAGGAGGCCGGAGCGATCACCGTAACCTGCCGGTCGACCTGATTAGGATCAGCATTGCTGGCGGTGACCGCCACCCGGTACAGGAACTCGCCGGAGCTGCCGGGCGGGGCGGCCACTCGCCACACCACCTGCCGCGACTGCCGCGGGGCGAGGTCGCCCAAGGCCACGGACGGCTGGCCTTGCACCAACTCCAGGGGCGCGAGATTTTCCAGCCGCACCACCGTGTCCCGGGCGATCCACTCGCCGGTGTTCTCGACATACGCCCGCACCTCAAACACGACCCGGTCGGTGTAGCTGCCTTCCACGGACCGGGGCGACGTCACGCCCAAGGACAGGTGGCCGGGGGCGATGGTGATGCCGCCCAAGCCGTAGTAGGTCACGTAGCGGCGGGACGCGCCCGGCTCCAAAGGACGCGGATCCCAATACAGCGCCACGGCGCTGTCCAAAAGGAACTCCTCGCCGGCCCGGGTAAAGTCCCGGCCCGGCTGGAAGTCAAAGTCCCAGACGCCGTCAGCCAGGCTGCCCCAGTTGGAAAAGTACACCGCGTCGGGCACCGTGGTGTCCAGGGCCCGCAAGGTGCCCTGGGAGACGACTTGAGGGTCGGCCAGGGAGTCAAAAGCCTGGAAGTAGTCGGGGATAGCCGCTCCCCGAAACGCCATATCCGAAATCAAGGCCTCCCCGCTTACCTGAAAGGGAGCCCCGTCGTTGGCGCCCAGCATGGTGTCCAGCATAATGCGCAGGCCCACGCTGCGCGCGCGGCTGCCCTCGTTGGTCACCACGTATTCGATGCGGGCCGTGTCCATTTGCCCGGTGGTAATGCCCGCGGCGAAGCTGAGGATCTGGGTGACCACAATGTCTTCCATGCGCCACGCGGCCCGGATCTCCCGGTCCTCGTGGACATAGGGCGCGGTCACCATCTCGCCGAACAATCCCAGGCGGCCCGCCCGCTTGCCGGTGGGGCCGCCAAAGACGTAATCCCGGCCGTCGATGCGCACGGTGGTGTACGAAGTCCACGGGCCGGGCGCCCGCTCGGTGCCGTAGATGAGCGGCTTTTCCTCATCGCCCACCCGCGCCGGGTCGCCGCCCTTGGTGTTGACGGAAAAGCGGGCGGTGTCCTCGGACCGGGCGTTGACGATGATGGAGATGAACTCGTTTTCCATCACCAGGCTGTCGCCCGTCCGCACCTGGACAGCCTGGGCCAGCCCGGCAGGCTGCGGACCGGCCAGCACCGTGATGAGCAAGGTCAACAACCAAGCCACAAGCGACCTGCGCACAAACAGGACACCTCCGCGGTTTGGTGGTAGGCGGGCCCGTCCGCCCCTACCGGCGCCCCACGAACTCCGGCAGCGGCGTTGGCCGGGTCACGCCGTCGACCACCGTGTGGGTAAAGCTGACCCGCCACGTTTCGACGTAGCCGCGCTCGAAGGGGGCGAACTGCCAGCGAAGCATCAGTCCAGCCATCTCCAAATCCACATCGGGCCGGCCCGAGGAATTGACGATGGTGTAGCCCAACACCTGTCCGCTGCTGTCCACGGCCAGCTCGATGACCAGCGTGTCCAACTCCTCCTCCGGCGGCACGTTCTCCAGCGACTTCGTGCTGCCCAGGCCAAAGCGGGTCGCAAAGGTGGTGGGCGAAGGCGCCGGTTCCTCGGAGCCCTCCACATCTGTCGCTTGGGGTTCTCCTTCCTGGGCAGGCTCGTCCGTGGCTTCCGCCTCGGCCGGAGCCACCGGCGGAGCTTGCGCGGCGGGCTCGGCCTCAGGCTCCTGAGCCGGCCGCGACGCGGGCTCCGCCGCCGGTGCCGGCGCGGGTTCCGGCCCAGGCTCCGGCTGCGGCACGGGTTCCGGAGCCGGTGGCGGCGCCGGCGGCTCCGGTTCCGGCTCGGGCTCTGGCTCGGGCTCCGGCTCCGGCTGCGGAGGAGCGGGCGGCGTCGGAGCCTGCTCTTGCTCAGGCTGCCGGGTCGCGGAGATTTCCAGTTCGCCCTGCTCGCTGACGAGGATGTCCTCCCCCACCCCTTGCTGCGGGTCCGGTTCCTGTACCGGCTCGCTCTCCGGTTCAGGTGCCGGCGCGGGCTCGGTAACCGGTTCGGGTTGCGGTTCTGGCTCTGGTTCTGGTTCCGGTGCCGGCTCGGGTTCAGGCCGCGGCTCCTGCACTTCCGGCCGCGCCGGCGGCGCCGGCGTCACCCGTTGCTCTTGCGGCCGCGGCTCGGGCTCTGGCTCGGGTTCCGGCGGCGATGGCGGTTCTGGTTCCGGCTCTGGTTCCGGCTCTGGTTCCGGCTCTGGTTCC
>DATGPV010000010.1:0-27751 GCA_035304545.1 Limnochordales bacterium
TCCGGATGGACGAGTACTGGCAGTGGAAGAAGGCCAAAGACGAAGCAAGCGGGGAAAAGACTACGTCCGAGGGAGATCAGGCTGCGTAGAACCGGCTCACCGACCAGGAGGAGAATTTACACCACATTTCGGACGTGGCCCGCAATGCCGCTGGGCGGTCTGAATGGATTGTACACGTATTATTGGCTGAGAAAACCAATATTCCTCCCGGTTTCGGTGCAACTTAAGTTTCTTTCATCGATCCGGTCCAGCAATGGTGGGGTTGGGCAGCAGACAACCGTCTTGGCGAAAAGCGCAAATCCCGGTGCAAGTGGGCACTCAACAAAAGGAGTCTGTCATCCAAAGGATTGATTTGCTTAATAGCGAAATCACGCAATGGTGGGCATCAGCACCACAAACAAAGACACGGAGGGAGAGACGGGCATGCGGCGTTGGATGGCAGTGTTCGTTGCGCTGGCGGTGACGGTGGCCATGGGCACCGCGGCCGCCGCACAGACGCGCCTCATCATCGAAAGCTGGCGCAACGACGACCTGACCATCTGGCAGGAGGTCATTATCCCGGCGTTTCGCAAGCACCATCCGGATATCGAAGTGGTCTTCGCGCCCAGCCCGCCGGCCGAGTACAACGCGGTGCTCAGCAGCAAGCTGGCCGCGGGCACGGCGGGCGACCTGATCACGTGCCGCCCCTTTGACCTGTCGCTGGAGCTGTATCAGCAGGGGCACCTGGTCCCCCTCAACGACCTGCCCGGCATCGAAAACTTCAGCGACCTGGCCAAGGCTGCTTGGAGCACCGACGACGGCGAAACCGTCTTCTGCGTGCCCATGGCCTCGGTGATCCACGGTTTCATTTACAATAAGACCATCTTTGATGAGCTGGGCCTCGAGGAGCCCCGCACCGAGGCGGAGTTCCTGGAGGTGCTGGAGCGGATCCGGACCCAGAGCCGCTACACGCCCCTGGTCATGGGCACGGCCGACCAGTGGGAAGCGGCCACCATGGGCTACCAGAACATTGGGCCCAACTACTGGAAGGGCGAAGAGGGCCGGCTCGGTTTGATCAACGGCACCGCCCGGTACAACGAGGGCGGCTTCCTGGAAGCCTTTGAGGCCCTGGCTCGCTGGCGTCCCTACCTGCCCCGGGGCTACCAAGCCATCCGCTACTCGGACGCGCAGAACTTGTTTGCCCAGGGCACCGGCGCCATCTACCCCGCGGGTTCGTGGGACATCTCCGTCTTCCGCGATATGGTGGGCGATTTCTTTGAGATGGGCGCCTTCCCGCCGCCCCTGCCCGAAGGGGCCACCCAGTGCTACATCAGCGACCACATCGACATCGGCATCGGCGCCAACGCAGCCAGCCCCAACCGGGAAGCGGCCCTCAAGTTCCTGGAGTGGGTGACCAGCCAGGAGTTCGCGGAGATCTACGCCAACGAGCTCCCCGGCTTCTTCCCGCTGGCCAACCACCCCGTGGAGATCAAAGATCCGCTGGCCCGGGAGTTCCTGAGCTGGCGGGAGGAATGCGAGGTTACCATCCGTACGGCGTACCACATCCTGTCCCGGGGCACGCCCAACAACGAGCTGGATTTGTGGAACGCCTCGGCGCAAGTGCTCAACGGCACCATGACGCCGCAGCAGGCTGCGGATATGGTGCAGCGCAATCTGGAGTCCTGGTACGAGCCCCAGCAGCGGTAATCCCGCTGTACGGGACCGCATGACCAGCGGGGGCGGGTCCCCCGGGCCGCCGGCGGCCCGGGGGACCTTTGAGCCCGGCAGCCGGCCATGCCATGCGCGGGGGATGGAAACCGGTGATGCGCGGACGGAGCTTTCCCACCCACATCGTCGTTTTTCTCGCTCCAGCGGTCTTGGTTTATACGATTTTCATGATCTATCCCATGCTGAGCTCGCTGTGGCTTTCGCTGCTCAACCGCATCCCCGGCGAAGGGGTCGGTTTCGTGGGCCTGCAAAATTACGTGTCGCTGCTGACCAGCGAGCACTGGGCGCCCCGGTTTTGGAACGCCTTCCGCAACAACGTGGTGTTTTTCGTCATCCACATGGTGGTGCAAAACCCGGTGGCTCTGGCCCTGGCAGTGATGCTCAACAGCTCCATCCGGGGCACCGTCATCTACCGGACCATCATTTTCACCCCCGCCGTGCTGTCGGTGGTGCTGGCCGGTTTCGCCTGGCGGATGGTCCTCAACCCGGTGTGGGGCGTGTCTTTTACCATCTTGGATTTTTTCGGCTTGGGGGATCTGGATAGGCCGTGGCTGGGGTTGGAGGAAAGCGCCCTGATCACCTTGTCCCTCATCTCCGTCTGGCAGAACGTCGGGATCCCCATGGTGCTTTTCTTAGCTGCGCTGGTGCGGATTCCCGACGAGCTGCTGGAGGCGGCCCGGGTGGACGGCGCCAGCGCGTGGCAAGTGTTTCGCCACGTGCAGCTGCCCCTCATCATGCCCAGCGTGGGCATCGTGGCGGTGCTGACCTTTGTGGGCAACTTCAACGCCTTTGACCTGATCTACGCCACCCAAGGGTCCCTGGCCGGACCCAACTTTAGCACCGACATCATGGGCACCTTTTTCTTCCGCACTTTCTTTGGGTTTCAGCTGCAGCCGGGCGATCCCCACATGGGGGCCACAGTGGCCGGCATGATGTTCTTGATTATCCTGACGGGCGTTCTGCTGTACCTTTTTGGCTGGCAGAGCCGCATGGAAAGGATCGAGTATTGAGCCATGGCGTCCACGGCAGCAGCGGGGCGGGGGCGCGTCGCCACCGGGCGGTGGACGTGGTGGCGGGGCGCGCTGGTGCACGGGGCTTTGCTGGCCTATTCGGCCTTGGCCCTGTTTCCTGTCCTGCTGGTCATCATCAATTCTTTCAAGTCCCGGCGGGCCATCTTCGCGGACCCCTACTCCTTGCCCACCGCGGAAACCTTTGATCTGGTGGGCTACCGCACCTTGGCCCAGCACGCCAACTTCCCGCTGTATTTCCTCAACAGTCTCGTCGTGACCATTGCGGCCCTGTTTCTGATCCTGTGGGTCAGCTCCATGGCGGCCCACGCGCTGGCCGAGTACGAGTTCCGGGGCAACACCGTGATGTCCCTGTACTTGGCCGTGGGCATCATGGTGCCCATCCGCCTGGGCACGGTGGGGCTGTTGGAGCTCATGTCCAAGCTGGGGCTGGTGGACACCCTGTGGTCCCTGATCCTGGTCTATACGGCCCAGGGGATCCCCCTGGCGGTGTTTGTCCTTACCCAGCACATGCGCCAGCTGCCGCGGGAGCTCAAGGACGCGGCCCGCATCGACGGCGCCAGCGAGTACCGCATCTACTGGCTGATGCTGCCCCTGGCCCGGCCCGCCTTGGGCACGGTGGCCGCCATCAGCCTGCTGCCCATCTGGAACGACCTGTGGTTTGCCCTCATCCTCGCGCCCGGCGAGCGCACCAAGACCCTGATCTTGGGCACCCAGGTGTTTCTGGGACAGTTTGTCAACGACTGGAACGCGGTGCTGGCTGCCTTGAGTTTATCCATCGTGCCGGCGGTGGTGCTGTACCTGATCTTCTCCCGCCAGCTCATCCGCGGGCTGATGGCGGGGTCCATCAAGTAGCCAGGCCATATCCCGCCGGGCCGACGGGTGGCCGTCGGCCCCGGCGCTGACGGAGGTGAAAGGCAATGCGGGTCGGACTGGTGGGCGCGGGCGTCATGGGCACCGTGCACGCCGCGGGATGGCAGGCCGCGGGCGCGGAGCTGGCCGCGGTCTTTTCCCGGGACCAGGAGCGGGCCCAGGCGCTGGCCGGCCAGTACGGCGCCCGGGTGGCAGGTTCCTACGGGGACCTGCTGCGGGAAGTGGACGTGGTGGATCTGTGCGTCCCCACCCACCTGCACCACAGTATGGCCCTGGAAGCCTTCGCCCAAGGCCGCCACGTGGTGTGCGAGAAGCCTATCGCTTTGACGGAAGCCGAAGGAAGAGAAATGATCGCGGCGGCCCAGCGGGCTGGGGTGCGCTTCTTTGTGGCCATGGTGCTGCGCTTCTTCCCCCAGTACCGGCTCACCCGGGATCTGGTGGCCCAGGGCCGCATCGGGGAAGTGGGGGTCATCCGCCTCAAGCGGGTTTCCTACACGCCCCAAAAGGCGGGGGACAACTGGTACCTGGACCACGCCCGTTCGGGCGGTATGATGGTGGACTTGATGGTGCACGACTTCGACTTTGCCTGCTGGCTGGCGGGGGACGTCACCCGGGTGTACGCCAAGGCCGCGGGGGACCGCTACGCCCTGGCCACCCTGCGCTTCGCCAGCGGGGCCATGGCCCTCATCGAAGGGGGCTGGGCCAACCCGCCGGGGGTGTTCCGCACCGCGATCGACGTGGCGGGCACCGCGGGCGCCATCGAGTGGAGCTCCGATGCCACCGCCACCATCCGCACGTACTTGCGCCAGCCCGAGGGCGCGGCGGGGGAGGTGGGCCTGCCCCTGTCGCCCCTGGCGGAGGATCCGTACACCGCGCAGCTCAAGCACGCCTACGAGGCCATCCGGACGGGTGCACCCTTTGACGTGTCGCCCGAGGACGCCTTGCGGGCGCTGCGCGTGGCGCTGGCGGCCAAGGAATCGGCCCGCACGGGCCGCAGTGTGAGCCTGGAGGGAGATTGAGGCTATGGCGCTGCGGATCGGCATCATGAGCGCCGCCCACGTGCACGCGGACGGCTACGCGCTTCTGCTGCGGGCAATGCCCGGCGTGGAGTTCCTCGGCTTTTCGGACGAAGATGAGGAGCGGGGCCGGGCCTTTGCCGCCAACACCGGCGCCCGCTGGTTTGCCCGGCACGAGGATCTCTTGGCGGAGAAGCCCGACGGCGTCATCATCTGCTCGGAAAACCGGGGCCACCTGGAGCTGGTGCAGCTGGCGGCCGCGGCCGGGGCCCATGTCCTGTGCGAGAAGCCCATCGAGGTGACCCGGGAGCGGGCCCAGGCGATGCGGGACGCGTGCCAGGCCCACGGGGTCCGGTTTATGACCGCGTTTCCCATGCGCTTTGACCCGTCGGTGCGGGAGGTGTACCGCCGGCTGCGGAACGGGGATCTGGGCCAGGTCCTGGCCGTCAACGGCATCAACCACAGCGAAAACCCTAGCCGGCACCGGGCGTGGTTTGCGGATCCCGAGCGGGCGGGCGGCGGCGCGGTCATGGACCACACGGTGCACTTGGCGGACCTGTACCGCTGGCTCTTTGATGCGGAGGTGGCCTCCGTCTTTGCGGAGGTGGACAACCTCTTTGCCCGGGGGACGCTGGCGGTGGACACCGCCGGCCTCATCCAGGTGACGCTGGCCAACGGCATCTTTGCCTCCATCGACTGCAGTTGGAGCCGGCCCGCGGGGTATCCCCGCTGGGGCCATCTGCAGATGGAGATCATCGGCGAGCGGGGCACTTTGGTGCTGGACGCCTTTGCCCAGGCCCTCACCGTCTACGCCCAGGGCGGGACCCGCTGGCCCGAGTGGGTGCAGTGGGGCAGCGATGCCAACCGGGCCATGATCGAGCACTTCCTCCACTGCGTGCGCACCGGCCAGGAGCCGGAAGTGGGCTGGCGGGACGGTTATGCGGCCCTGGAAGTGGCCTTGGCCGCGTACGAGTCGGCGGCAGCGGGCACCGTGGTCACCCTGGCCGCGGGCGCTTAGGCCCCGACCGGTCTGGTGCGCGGGCCAGCATGGCCTGGAGCTGGCCGGTTTGGATCATGTGGCGCACCTCGGCCACCTGCCCGATGAAGCGGCCGTCCACGAACACCTGGGGCATGCTGCGCAGCCCCGATAGGAGGGAGAGGGCTTCGCGGCTGTCGGGAATTTTGCTGATGTCAACTTCCCGGTAAGGGATGCCTGCCTGCTCCAGGAGGTTTTTGACCGCCCCGCAGTCGAGGCAGTTGGGGACCGTGTAGACGGTCACGCGCGCCATGGGTTTCACCTGTTTCTGCAAGGGTGCCCGGCGGGGCTGGGCGCGCCGGATCGATCTTCATGATAGCACAATGGGCGGACCGGACCGGATTGCGGCGGGCGGCTCGTCAAGGGCCGCCCGTCGCCGCGCCGCGGAGCCGCCGGGTGGCGGGACAGGGGCCGCCCCAGAATCGCGGCAAAATCGCAGGAGGAGTTCGCGCCCCCGTGGCGAATTTGTCGGCTAAATTCGTTGGCAAAACAAACTAATCCGTTCAAGACGAGAAGCAACGCAATCCTTGACGGTTGCGCGCGGTTTCCGACGCTGGGCCGCGGGCGGCGCCGGTACGGGAGGCCGCAGCGCCGGCGGATACTGGCCGACCGTGGCGTCAATTGGTGCAACAAAGATACTGTTACGGAGAGATGTGAGGTTGCGAGAACTGAACCCCACAGATCCGGGTCGCCGGCCCGGGCCGGGGCGGCGCACCTATCAGACGGGCACGCCCGAGTACGTCAAAGCCCTTAATCGCCGGCTGATCCTGGACCTGACCCGCCGCTGGCAGCCGGTAAGCCGGGCGCGCCTGTCGGATTTGTCTGGGCTGACCAAGAGCACCGTCACGTCCATCGTCCGGGACCTCCTGCACGAAGGCTTGGTGCAGGAGGCGGGCACCGATCCGTCCACCGGCGGCCGGCCCGGCATCCAGCTGGTCCTCAATCCCCGCCGCTTTCAAGTGGTGGCCGTGGAGATCGGCGTGACCACCTCCCACTTGGTGCTCACCGACATCAACGGCGCCGTGCGGCTGCGGGAGTCCATGGACACCCCCGGCGCGCCCGACGCGATGATCGCGGCCATCCGCGCCTTCGTGCAAAAGGCCACCGCGGTGGCCGCCGGGATCAAGGCCATCGCCATCAGCGTGCCGGGACTGGTGGACGGGGATGCGGGGACGTTGCTGATGGCGCCCAACCTGGGCTGGCGGGAAGTGCCGCTGGCGGCGGCCCTGGAGGACCTGGGCCACCGGGTGCTGGTGGAGAACGAGGCCAAGCTCGCGGCCCTCGCGGAGATGTGGTACGGGCGGCTGCGCCACGCGGAGAGCCCTGACTTTGGCTACGTCTCCGTCACCGAAGGGCTGGGTGTGGGGCTGGTGTTCGGCGGCAATTTGTACCGGGGCGCCGGGGGCCACGCGGGGGAGTACGGCCACACCACCCTCAACGACAACGGCCGCTTGTGCGCCTGCGGCAACCGGGGGTGCTGGGAGACGTACGCGTCGGAACGGGCCGCGGCCCAGGCCTACCAGGGGCTGGTGGGCGGGCCGGCCGTGCAGCCGGTGGCCTTTGATACCGTGGTCTCCCGGGGCCTGGCGGGGGACCCGCTGGCCTGCCGGGTGCTGGAGGACGTCGGGCGGTACCTGGGCATCGGCATCGCCAACCTGGTCAACGGTTTGAGCCTGCCCTACATCATCGTGGGCGGCCGGGTGCGCCGCGCGTGGTCCATCGTGGAGCCCTGCCTCAAGAAGGAGCTGCGGCGCCGCACCTTGACCCCCAACCGGGTGACGGTGGTGCCGTCGGAGCTGGAGCAGGCGTCCCTGGCCGGCTGCATCGTGCTGGCGGTGCAGCCGGAGTTTGCGGCGCCCGTGGTGGCGTGAGAACGACTCGAAAGGAGTGGTGCCGGTGGAACTGGGAGTGGCGCTGGTGGGGTACAAGTTCATGGGCAAGGCCCACAGCCACGCGTACAAGGACGTCGGCATGTTTTTTTACCTGCCGGCCAAGCCGGTCATGCGGGTGCTGTGCGGCCGCAACGCGCAGGCCGTGGCCGAGGCGGCCCGGGCATGGGGGTGGCAGGAGACCGACACCGACTTCCGGCGGGCGGTGAGCCGGGACGACGTGCACATCGTGGACATCGCCTCGCCGGGCGACACCCACAAGGACGTGGCCCTCGCGGCGGCAGCCGCGGGCAAGCACGTCATCTGCGAAAAGCCCCTGGCCAACACCCTGGCTGAGGCCGAAGCCATGGTGGAGGCGGTGGAGCGGGCCGGAGTCAAGAACATGGTGGCTTTCAACTACCGGCGGGTGCCCGCGGTGCAGCTGGCCAAGCGCATGATCGAGGACGGCACCTTGGGCGAAATCTACCACTTCCGGGCCGTCTACCTGCAGGACTGGATCATCGACCCCGACTTCCCGCTGGTGTGGCGGCTCCGCAAGGAAGTGGCGGGCTCGGGGCCCTTGGGGGACCTGGGCGCCCATATCGTGGACTTGGCCCGGTTTCTGGTGGGCGAGATCACGGAAGTGGTGGGCTCGGCCAAGACGTTCATCAAAGAGCGGCCCTTGCCCGAGGACGACCAGGGGGCGTGGGGCTCCACCGCGGGCGAAGGCAAGGCCAAGGGCGAGGTGACCGTGGAGGACGCCGTGGTGTTCCTGGCCCACTTTGCCAACGGCGCCTTGGGCACCTTTGAGGCCACCCGCTTCGCGGCCGGTCGCAAGAACTACAACTGCTTTGAGATCAACGGCAGCAAGGGCAGCGTCGTGTTCAACCTGGAGCGCCTCAACGAGCTGCAGTACTTCAACCGGGAAGATCCGGACCACGCGCAAGGTTTCCGCACCATCATCGTCACCGAGCCGTCCCACCCCTACATCGCCGCCTGGTGGCCGCCCGGCCACATCATCGGTTGGGAGCACACCTTCATCCACGAGGTCAAGGACTTTGTGGAGGCCATCGTCAACGACACGCCGGTGCAGCCGTCCTTCCGGGACGGCCTGCAGACCCAGTCGGTGCTGGAGAGCGTGATGGAGTCGACGGCCCGGCGCACGTGGACGCCGGTGCGCAATTTCTTGGACTAGGCTGCAAAACGCCATGGCAAGCCTTAAGGAGGGACCGAGACGATGCCCAGGCCTGTGACGCTGTTTACCGGACAGTTCGCCGACCTGCCCCTGACGACCCTGGCCGAGAAGGCCAAAGCTTGGGGCTTTGACGGCCTTGAGCTCGCGTGCTGGGGCGACCACATCAATCCCAGCCGCGGGGCCGACGATCCCGCCTACTGTGCCGAGCGCAAGGGCGTGCTGGCGCAGCACGGCCTCAACGTGTGGGCCATCGGCAACCACCTGGCGGGCCAGATGGTGCTGGACCCGTTGGATCATCGCACCGACGCGTGGGCGCCGGCGGAGCTGGCGGGGGACGCCGAGGCCAAGCGGCAGTGGGCCATCGAAGAGATGAAGCGCACCGCCCGCACCGCCAAGAACTTGGGCGTCTCGGTGGTAACGGGGTTCACGGGATCGCCCATCTGGCACATGGTCTATCCCTTCCCGCCGGTTTCCGAGGCGGACATCCAGCGGGGCTTTGACCAGTTTGCGGAAGTTTGGGGGCCCATTCTGGACGTGTTTCAGGAGTGCGGCGTCAAGTTCGCGCTGGAGGTGCACCCGTGCGAGATCGCCTTTGACCTGTACTCGGCGGAGATGGCCCTCAAGGCCATCGGCAACCACCCCGCCTTTGGCTTCAACTTTGACCCCAGCCACCTGTTCTGGCAGGGCGTGGACCCGGTGGAGTTCCTGTACGCGTTTCCCGACCGGATTTACCACGTGCACGTCAAGGATGCGGAAGTGCGCCTCAACGGCCGCACCGGGATCCTTGCGTCCCACCTGCCCTTTGGCGATCCTCGCCGGGGATGGGACTTTCGCTCGCCGGGCCGGGGCGGCATCAATTTCAAGCAGATCATCCGGGCCCTCAACACCATCGGCTACACGGGGCCGCTGTCGGTGGAGTGGGAAGACAACACCATGGACCGGGAGTTTGGCGCGCGGGAGGCGTGCGCCTTCGTCAAGGAGCTGGACGCACCGGCGGCGGCCGGCGGCAGCTTTGAGGACGCGTTCAAGCGGTAAGCCGGGACGAGGGCCGGCGCGGCCGGGGCCAGGCCCCGCCGCGGGCCGGCCCGCCCGGCATGGGAGCGTGGGGATCGCCGATGGGTCAATCCATCCTGCAGGCGCAAGGCGTTTGCAAGGACTTCGGGCCCGTGCGGGTCCTCTTTGACGTGGACTTTGACCTGATGCCCGGCGAGGTGCACGCGGTCATCGGGGAAAACGGGGCCGGAAAGTCCACCTTGATGAAGATTCTTTCCGGCTACGAGCAGCCCACCCAAGGCGCCATCCGGTTTCAAGGGCAGCCGGTGGAGCTCAGCGGCCCCGGTGTGGCTGAGGGGCTGGGCATCGTCATGATCCACCAGGAGTTCAACCTGGCCGAGGACCTGACGGTGGAGGAAAACATCTTTCTCGGCCGGGAGCTGGTACGGGGGCCTTTTGTGCAGCGGCGGGAGATGGTGCAAGCCTCCCGGCGGGTGCTGGAGGAGCTGGAGTGCCGGGTGGACCCCCGGGAACGGGTGCGGTATTTGACCGTTTCCGAAAAGCAGATGGTGGAGATCGCCAAGGCCGTCTCCCGGGACGCCCGGGTGCTCATCATGGACGAGCCAACGGCGGTGCTGACCCGGCACGAGATCGACATCCTCTTTCGCCTCATCCGGCGGCTCAAGGTCAGCGGCGTGGCCGTCATCTACATCTCCCACAAGCTGGATGAGGTGCAGGAGATTTCCGACCGGGTGACGGTGTTGCGGGACGGGCGCCCCGTGGTGACGCGGCCTACCCGGGAGCTGACCCAGGAACAGATGGCCTCCCTCATGGTGGGGCGGGATCTGGAGGATATGTACCCGCCCAAGCAGCCCGTTGAGGGCACCGAGGTGGTGCTGGCGGTGGAGGGGATTCACGTCCCGGGCTGGGTGCGGGGGGCTTCCTTTGCCTTGCACCGGGGCGAGATCCTCGGCTTCGCGGGGCTGGTAGGCGCCGGCCGCACCGAGCTCATGGAGGGCATTTTGGGCCTGAGGCCCCGCACCGCCGGGCAGGTGTACCGCAACGGGAAGCCGCTGGCCCTGCGCAGCCTGCGGGAGGCGCGCCAGGCGGGCATCGTCTACCTGACGGAGGACCGCAAGGGCAAGGGGCTGCTCTTGGACAAGCCCCTCCGGCCCAACTTGACCCTTTTGTCCTTGGAACGGTATTGCCGGCCCTTCATCGACCAGCGGCGGGAGGCGGCCGCGCTGGTGCAGGCGGTGGACGAGTTCGCCATCCGGGTGCCGCACCTGGAAACCACCGTCAACACCTTGAGCGGGGGCAACCAGCAAAAGCTGGCCTTGGCCAAGATCATGCAGGTGGAGCCTGAGATCATCATCCTGGACGAGCCGACCCGGGGCATCGATGTGGGCACCAAGCGGGAGATCTACTACTTCATCCACCAGCTGGCGGCCCAGGGCCGCGCGGTCATCCTCATCTCTTCGGAGCTGCAGGAGATCATCGGCTTGTCCCACCGGGTGGTGGTCATGCGCTCCGGCGAGATCACCGGGGTGCTCACGGGTGCAGACATCAACGAGGAGGAGATCATGCGCTACGCCACGGGCGTGAAGGGAGCGGGGCGCCATGCAGCGGGAGCTTGAAGCGCTGCCGCCGGCCAGGACGGTGGCGACGCGCTTTGATTGGAAGAAGTGGGGACCCTTGTGGGCGCTCGTGCTCCTCGTCGCGCTGGGCGCCTGGGTGAACCCCAATTTCCTGTCGGCGGCCAACGTCACCAACGTCCTGGCCCGCAGCGCGTTCATCGGCATCATCGCCGTGGGCGCCACCTTTGTCATCATCGCGGGCGGCATCGACTTGTCCGTGGGATCCATGGCCGCGTTCATCTCGGGGGTCATGATCATCGTCATGAACAAGGCCGCGGGTTCCATGGGCACCGGGTGGAACGTGGTCCTGCTGGGCATGGGCGTATCGGTGGCGGTGGGCCTTTTGGCGGGGCTGCTCAACGGGCTGGTGACCACCAAAGGCAAGATTGAACCTTTTATCGTCACCTTGGGGACCATGGGTATCTACCGCTCTTTGGTCACCTACCTGGCCGACGGCGGCACCTTGTCGCTGAACTTCGGCATCCGCGGCACGTACCGGCCCGTCTACTACGACTCTTTGTGGTTCATCCCGTACCCGGTGCTGATCTTTATCATCGTGGCGCTCTTGGGGGGGCTTTTGCTCAACAAGACCCGCTTTGGCCGCTATTGCCTGGCCACGGGGTCCAACGAAAACGTGGCCCGCTACTCGGCCATCGACGTGGACTGGATCCGCACCTGGACCTACGTGCTCCAGGGGTTGTGCGTGTCCATGGCCACCATCATCTACGTGCCGCGGCTGGGCTCGGCTTCGGGGCAGACGGGCATCTTGTGGGAGCTGGAAGCCATCGCCGCGGTCATCATCGGCGGGACCGCCCTCAAGGGGGGCTACGGCCGCATCTGGGGCACCGTGGCAGGGGCCGTCATGCTGAGCCTCATCGGCAACATTCTCAACTTGACCGATGTGGTCAGCCAGTACCTAAACGGCGCGATCCAGGGGCTCATCATCATGCTGGCGGTGCTCCTGCAGCGGGGGGTGCGGCGCTAGCCGTTGCGTTGAAGCCCGGCGGGAAGGAGGTGAGGCCCCACAGGAAGATCACGGGTTGCCGGGCCGCTGGTGGCGGGCGGCCTGGGGCGACCGGCGGAAATGGAGCCACCGGAATTTGCTGGAGTCGACGGGGTCGCACGGGAGTCGAGCGGGTTTACGGTTTGGGAGTCTCGCGAGGCATGATGAGAGGGGAGGCATCAAGGGTATGCGAAACAGGCTCGCGGTGATGTTGGCGGTGTTGCTGGGGGCGCTGTGGGTGTTGCCGGGCGCGGCCCTGGCGCAGCAGCAGGTGACCATCGGGGTGTCCATCCCGGCGGCCACCCACGGCTGGACGGGCGGCATCAACTACTGGGCCCGGGAAACCCAAAAGCGCCTGGAGGCCACGTACCCCAACCTGCGCATTGTGCTGGTGACGGCCAATGACGCGGCGACCCAGGCCAACGACTTGGAGGACCTGTACGCCGTCCACAACATCGACGCCCTGGTCATCTTGCCCTTTGAGTCCGACCCGTTGACGGGGCCGGTGGAGGAGCTCAAGAAGCGGGGCGTCTTCATCACCGTGGTGGACCGGGGCCTGTCCAAGGAGGGCATCGCCGACGTGTACGTGGCCGGCAACAACCCCGGTATGGGCCGGGTGTCGGCCGAGTACATCGTGGAGGCCTTGGGCGGCAAGGGCGACATCGTGGTGCTGCGGGGCATCCCCACCGTCATCGACAACCAGCGCTTCGACGCTTTCATGGAAGTGATCGAGGGCACCGACATCAACGTCCTGGCGTGGGAGTACGCGTACTGGAACCGGGACGACGGGTTCCGGGTCATGCAGGACTTCCTCGTCCGGTTTCCCAAGATCGACGCGGTCTGGGCCCAGGACGACGACATCGCTCTGGGGGTTATCGAAGCGGTCATGCAGGCCGGCCGCGAGGACGAGATGTTCATCGTGGGCGGTGCGGGCATGAAGGAAATCATCTACCGGGTGATGCAGGGCGACCGGCTGACGCCGGTGGACGTGCTCTACCCGCCGGGCATGATCGCCACCGCCATGGAGGTCACCGCCTTGCGGTACGTGAGCAACGCGCCTATCCTGGGCGAGTACATCCTGGACTCGCCCCTCATCACGCCGGAGAACGCGGCCCAGTACTACTTCCCCGACTCGCCCTTCTGAGGGCGCCGGGGACGGGCCGTCACGACACGCGCGGCCCGGCCGCTGGGCCGGTGCAGGGGGCGGCGGGCCCGGCGGGCCGGGCCCGCCGCCCCTTTTAGCGAAAGGGATGTCGAAATAATGAGTCGAAACCGGTGTCAGGAACATTATACCGAAAAGCGGAACATCTGCCGCGCTGGGGCTTTGGACGCGCCGGGGGCCCGCCGGCGCGGCAGGGGATAAGACACGGGGGCCATGGAGAGCGTTTTCCATGAAAGAGCTTAACCACTCGGTGGCCCGGGCGGTGCGGATCTTGGACGCCTTCGCAGAGGGCCGGGACGCGGAGTTGGGCATCACCGACATCAGCCAGCGCACGGGGCTGGCCAAGAGCGTGGTGTCCCGGGTGCTGGCGCCCTTGCTGGCCGGCGGGTACCTGGAGCGGGATCCCCGTACCCGGCGGTACCGGGTGGGCCTGCGGGCCTTTGAGCTGGGCAGCCGGTACTTGAGCCGTTCCGGCGCTCCCCAGGCGGCCCTCACCTTGTTGGGAGAGCTGTCCCGGGAGACGGGCTTCACCGCCTACCTGGGCGAGCTGGACGGGCCTGCGTGCGTGGTGCTGGCGGCCGAGGAGGGCTCCAGCCGCCTGCGGGTGGTGGTGTCCCCGGGCGACCGGGCCCCGGCCTGCGCCACGGCCATGGGCAAGGCCATCATGGCCCAGCTGGACCCCGAAGCCGTGGACGTCCTGCTGGCCCAGGGGTGGCCCGCAGCCGGCGGAGACCCGTGGCGCCTGCTCGAGCCGGACGCGCTGCGGCAAGACCTGGCCGCCACCCGCGCCCGCGGGTACGCCCTGGCCGTGGACGACGGCTATCCGGGCGTGTGGTCGGTGGGGACGGTGCTGCCGTGGCACGGCCAGCGGCCCATGGCCGTCAGCCTGGATGTGCCCGCCTACGCGGCGTCCCCGGAGAAGCTGCACGGCCTCGGCCGTATGCTGGTGGAGAAGATGGCCCGATTTTCGGGCACAGTGTTTCACGGGAAGGCCATTCTCGGCGGAGGGGGCTAAAGACCATGGCGCCGGCGGACACGGGCATCGATCTGGAGCGGGTGGAGCGGGAAACCCAGCGCATCGGGCGGGAACTGTTTGACCGGGTGCGGCACGAATCGGCCGCCTTTTTCCGCAGCGAGCGCTGGACCGGCCAGCTCCTGGAGTGGTCCATGCGCCACCGCGACACGCGGGTGCAGCTGTTCCGGTTTGTGGACGTGCTGCCCGCATTGAGCGATCCCGAGGATGTGGTGCGCCACCTGCGGGAGTACTTTGAAGGCCGTCCGGATCCCTTTGGCGGGCTGATGAAGATGGGCCTGGGCGTGGCCGGCATGGGCCGCCTGGGGGCCCGGGCTGCCGCGGGCACGCTGCGCAAGGGCGTGGAGCAGGTGGCCCGGTCCTTCATCGCCGGCACCAACGCGCAGGAAGTGCTCAAAGTGGTGGAGGCGTTTCACCGGCAAGGGCTGGGCTTCACCGTCGACGTCCTGGGAGAGGCCACGCTGAGCGAGTCCGAGGCCGACGCGTACCAGCAGCGCTACTTGGAGCTGCTGGAAGCGCTGACGGACCAGGCGGCCCGCTGGCCCCCGGTGGAGCAGGTGGACGCGGCGCCGTGGGGACCCTTGCCCCGGGTCAACGTGTCGGTCAAGCTTTCGGCCCTCTACTCTCAGCTGGACCCCATCGATCCCGAAACCAGCACCCGGGCGGTGATGGCGCGCCTTGTGCCCATCGTGCGGCTGGCCAAGGCGCGGGGCGCCCACATCCACATCGACATGGAGGACTACCGCCTCAAAGATCTGACCTTCCACATCTTCCAGCGCCTCGCGGAGGATGATGAGTTCAAGGATTACCGCCACCTGGGCATTGTCCTGCAGGCCTACCTCAAGGACGCCGAGCGCGACGCCCGGCGCCTCATCGAGTGGGCGCGTGAGCGGGGCACGCCGGTCACGGTGCGGCTGGTCAAGGGCGCGTACTGGGACTTTGAAACCGTCCACGCGCGCCTGGAAGGCTGGCCGGTGCCGGTGTACGAGCGGAAGTGGGAGAGCGACGCGGCCTTTGAGCGCATCACCCGGCTGTTCTTGCAACACCACGACGCGGTGGACCTGGCCATCGCCAGCCACAACATCCGCTCCATCGCCCACGGGATGGCGGTGGCCCAGGAGCTGGGCCTGCCGCCCCGCACCGTGGAGTACCAGGTGCTGTACGGCATGGCGGCGCCCCTGCGGCGGGCCCTGGTGGAAATGGGCCAGCGGGTGCGGGTGTACACGCCTTACGGCCAGCTCATCCCCGGCATGGCGTACTTGGTCCGCCGCCTGCTGGAAAACACCTCCCAAGAGTCATTCCTGCGGCAAGGCTTTGCCGAAGGGGAGTCGCCGGAAGTGCTGCTGCGCAATCCCGAGGCCATAGGCCGGGAGGCGGCCGCCGCGGCCGGTTCGGGCCTCGCCGCCGCGCCCGGCCCAGGCCTGGCCGACGGCGGCTGGGGTGCGGGGCCCGAGTTCGGCCTGCCCCCGTACCGCAACGAGCCCCACGCCGATTTCGCCCGGGCCGAGGCCCGCGCGGCCATGGCCGCGGCCTTCGCCCGGGTCCGGGAGCAGTTGGGCCGCCGCCATCCGCTGCTCATCGGCGACGAGGAGGTGGAGACGGAGGAGGCCATCGTTTCCGTCAACCCGTCGATGCCGTCGGAGATCGTCGGCTACGCCGCCCGGGCCCGGGCCGAGCACGTGGAGCGGGCCGTCGCCGCGGCCGCCAAGGCCTTTCCCGCTTGGCGGGATACCCCCGCCGAAAAGCGGGTCGAGATCTTGCGCCGGGCGGCCCAGATCATGCGGGAGCGGCGCTTTGAGCTGGCGGCCCTCATCAGCCTGGAAAACGGCAAGCCGTGGCGGGAGGCCGACGGCGACGTCACCGAGGCCATCGACTTCATCGAGTACTACTCCCGCCAGGCCCTGCGGTTGAGCCGGCCCATCCGCATGGCGGATTTGGCCGGCGAGATCAACCACTACTTCTACGAGCCCCGGGGCGTGGCCGCGGTCATCGCGCCGTGGAACTTCCCCCTGGCCATCCTGACGGGCATGTCCGCGGCGGCCCTGGCCACCGGCAACGCGGTCATCCTCAAACCCGCGGAGCAGACGCCGGTCATCGCCGCCGAACTGGCCCGGATCTACCGGGAGGCGGGGGTGCCCGGGGGCGTCGTCAACTACTTGCCCGGCTACGGCGAGGACGCAGGGGCGGCCCTGGTGGCCCATCCTGGCGTGCACATCATCGCCTTTACCGGCTCCCAGGCCGTGGGCCTGGGCATCCTGCAGGAGGCGGCCCAGCTGCGGCCCGGCCAGCGCCACATCAAGCAGGTCATTACCGAAATGGGGGGCAAGAACGCCATCATCATCGACGACGACGCGGACCTGGACGAAGCGGTGGCCGGCGTGGTAGAGTCGGCCTTCGGCTACGCGGGGCAGAAATGCTCGGCCAACTCCCGGGCCATCGTCCTGGCCCGCATCTACGACCAGTTCCTGGAACGGCTCGTAGAAGCGGCCCGCAGCCTCATCATCGGGCCCGCATGGGAGCCGGCGACTTTCGTGGGGCCGGTCATCGAAGAAGAAGCCCAGCGGCGCATCCTCAACTACATCGAGCAAGGCCACAACGAGGGCCGGCCGGTGCTGATCCACGAGCCGCCCGAGGCGGCCCGCCGCTTGGGCGGCTACTACGTGCCCGTGGCCATCTTTGCCGACGTGCCGCCCACCGCGGTGCTGGCCTGCGAGGAGATCTTCGGCCCCGTGCTGTCGGTCATCCGGGCCCGGGACTTTGACGAGGCGCTGCACGTGGCCAACGACATCGATTACAAGCTGACGGGGGGCATCTATTCCCGCAGCCCGGCCCGCATCCAGCGGGCCCGGCGGGAGTTCCGGGTGGGCAACTTCTACATCAATCGCAAGATCACGGGGTCGCTGGTGGGGCGGCAGCCCTTTGGCGGCCTGGGCCTGTCGGGCACCGGCTTTCAAGCCGGCGGCCCCGATTACCTCAAGCAGTTTGTGGAAACGCGGGTGGTGACCGAAAACACCTTGCGGCGCGGCTTCGCGGACGAGGCCGCCGTGTAGCGGCGCCGGGAAGCTCTGGCCGGCCCCGCTCCCGGGAAACCCCGCTGCTAATCGCCGGCCGCGGTCGTTCCACCGGCGGCGGGGCTGCCGGCGGCGGGAGCGTGGCCGCCGGCTTCGCCGTGGGCATCGCCCGAGCCCTGGCTTGGGGCGTTGGGCGGGCCGCCCGCGGGGTTCCCGTCGCGGGCTGTGAGCAGATTGTCCCGGGTCCGCTCCTCGGCATCGGCCAGGTACATGTACCGCCCAAAGGCTTTGACAAACTGGAAGGGCTCGCCGATGCCGGCGGTGGGGCTGCGGTAGGCGCTCTCCATGTTGCCGATCTGGCTGTCGAAGTAGTCGGCCGCGGCCAGGAGGACGCCCTCTAGCGTCAGGGGCTCCCGCAAGGTGTCCCATTCCTTCTTGCCCTGGTGGCCCAGGATGAGCTCGTCCACCCGGTCCACCAGGTCCGCGGGCACGCCCAGCTGGGCCGCGGCTTCCCGCACCATGTCCCGGCCCAAGAGGATGTGGCCGAACCGCTGGCCCCGCTCGGTGTAGTAGATGTCGCCCGTCACCGGGTGCATGGCCAGCTCCTCCAGCTTCCCCACGTCGTGGAAGCACGCGGCAAAGAGCAGCGTTTCGTAGCCGGTGCGGGTGAGCAGCTCGGGGTACATGTGCGTGGCCGCGATCCGGCACAGTTCCATCACGTGGGAGGTGTGGCGCACCAGCCCGCCGGGGTAAGCGTGGTGGTTGGTCTTGGCTGCCGGCCAGAGGGCGAACTTTTCCCGGAAGGTGTCGTCGCCCAGGAAATGGTAGGCCCAGCGCCGCAGGTGCTCGTTGGCCACCTCCTCCTGGAACATCTGCTCGATGCGCCGCAGGTGTTCCCAGGCAAAATCGGGGACGGAGGGGGGCTCGATGAGCTCCTCCACGGGGATGTCGCCCCGGCGGATGTTGCCCCACTGCACGTCGATCTTGGGGTGGGACTGGAATTCGCCCCGGGTGCCAAAGAGCTTGGCCACGTCGCCGGGCTTGGGTCCTCGCTGGTTGACGTCGAAGTTCCAGACGTAGGCCTGGATGGTGCCCGTGCGGTCAGACAGCAAGAGCCGGAGGAAGTACCGCCCCTCGGCCCCCCGCAGCTCGCAGTCGCGCACCAAAAACTGCCCGTACACTTGCGCATTGACGGGCAGCGCCAGGATGTCCCGCACCGTCATGCGTCCATTGTCCGCCATTGGGTCGACCCCCATCCGGCAGCCGCCGGCGCTTTTCCGGCACCCGTGGCCGGCCGTGTCAAGCCGGTGCGGCTCACCCCTATCCTAACCCGCACCGCAGCCCAGGGCAACCGCGGGCCAAGGGCAGGCGGAGGGCACGCCGGGCCGGCTCAAGCCCCGGCGCGCAGGACCAGAAAATCCAGCACCGCCTGATTGAAGGCTTGCGGCTGTTCGAGGAAGGGGAGGTGGCCCGCGCCCTCGATCCAGTGCAGCCGCGCTCCGGGGATCCGGCGGGCCAAGTCCTCGGCAAAGCGGGGCGGCACGACCTCGTCCGCGGTGCCGTGGATGACCAGCACCGGGCGGCGCAACTGGGGCAGGCGGTCCCGCGCGTCAAAACTCATCGCGGCCCGGAACTGCCCTTGAAACCCGCGCCCTGGGGCGGGCAGCGCGGCCCGCACCATGACAAACCGTTCCACCTCTTCGGGGTTGGCCTGCCGGAATGCGGCGCTGGTGCTCCATTCCATGGCGCGGCGGTAGATTTCCTCCCGGGTCATGCCCGCCACCTGCAGCCGATGTTGCCACTGGGAGCCCGTGGCCTGCCGGTATTCGGGCCCGCCCGGGTGGGTGCTGGCCAGGACCAGGCTGCGCACCCGGGCCGGGTGGGTGAGGGCCAGCTCCTGGGCGATGAGCCCGCCCAGGGAAAAGCCCAGGACGTGCGCGGGACCGACGCCGAGACCGGCCAGGAGCCGGGCCGTGTCCAGGGCCATCTGGGCGACGGTGTAGTCGCCCAGGGGATGATCCGAGCGGCCCGCGCCCCGGTTGTCCACCAGGATGACTTGATGGCGCGCCGCGAAGGCCGGCACTTGGTGGTACCAGATGGTGGCTGGCATGCCGAGGCCGGCCAGGAGCAAAAGGGGCGGACCGGTCCCATGCAGTTCGTAATACAGGTGGATGTCGCCGACGCGGAATTTGGGCACCGCCGCCACCCCCGTCATCGAGGGGAGTTTTCCCACTGACGGATGGGTTTCGAGGAAATCCGGGCCGGGCCTGCCGCGGCCCACGGGCGGGTTGCCGGGGAAAGCGGGATTATATAATATTGGATCACGTGGGCGAAGGGCTCGCCGCGAGCCGCGGCCCGGGCATGCCGCCGGGACCGGGCCGGAGCCGAAACGGGTCGCCCACGCGAGGTGTTGGCCTGTGCGATTGTCCAAAGCGGCGACGCCCACCCGGGCGCAGTGGGTATACGAACAGCTCAAGGAAGCCATCCTCAGCGGCGCCTTGGAACCGGGCGAGCGACTGGTCGTGGACCAGCTGGCCCGGGATTTCGGCACCAGTCCCATCCCGGTGCGGGAGGCCATCCGCCGGCTGGAAGCCGAGGAGCTGGTGGAGACGACGCCCTACATCGGCGCACGGGTGGCGCCGGTGCGGGCCGATCAGCTGGAGGAGCTGATGGCCATCCGCAAGGAACTGGAGCCCCTGTTGGCCCGCACGGCGGTGCTGGGGGCGACGCCCGAGGCCATCGACGAGTTGGAAGACCTGGTGCGGCGCATGGACGAGGTGGCCTACACGGACCAGCTGGCCTACAGCCGCCTCAACTACGAGTTTCACCGCAAGCTGTACTCCCTGTCGCCGTGGACGGTCACCCTGCGCATCGTCAACACCGTTTGGGAGCTGTCGGCCCGCACTCGGTTCGTCTTCTTGCAGGCGCCTGAATCCGTCGAACTGTCCCAGGCCGAGCACCGGGCCATGGTGGAGGCCTTGCGCCGGGGCGATGCGCAGGAGCTGGAGCGCCTGGTGCGCACCCAAAAGGAGCGGGCCTTTGATCTTTTCCGCCGCAGCCTGGCGAACAGCCAGGGCAAGTCCCAAGCCGCGCACGGCCCCAACGCCGCTGCCGGCACGCCGCCGGCCGGCGCCGATTCCGCCGCCGACTCGACCGGCCACTGAAGGGGCGAACCGGCTCGCCCCTGGCCAATCCCTTCGTCCGGGCCGACCCTCCTGCCCTTGCGAACCCGTCCCATCCCGCGTTCCCGTCCCTTTCTCCTGGCGCCGCATTGTCCCGGGGCCCTGCTCGCCATGGGTCCCGGGTCCGCTGATCGATGAGGACCTCGACGTATCAGGAAATTCGATCGGATATACGGAAAGTCCCGAGTTAGATGGGGAATACGGGCAAAAAATGTTGTAAGTCTGTTGCGATAAGGGAGGAGTTATGCCGACAGCGTGGAAAGACATCATCCATAAATCGTATTTGATATATTCCTGGGAGCGACGGTCATGCCCTTTATCGAAGTGCTGGTGTACGGCCGGCGGCTGACGCCGGAAGAAAAGAGCGGCCTCTTTCATGAGCTCAACGAGGAAGTGAAGCGGATTTTGGACACCGCGGACGGCCGGGTGCGCATCGCGCTGCACGAGGGCGCCGCGGAGGACTTCTTTGCCGGTCCACAACCGGCGCCCCAGCAGGATCGTATATGACGTTCGCCGCCGGCCATCCGCCGGCTGGAGGCCCCGCCCCCAGGCCGCCTGCGCCCGCAGGCCCAACCTGGGCGCGGAATCAACATGGACGCAAGGTGAGGCGTTGCACCCATGGATCCGGCTGCCATTCAACAGGCCATTGCCGACGCCCGCCGCCGGCGGACGCCCCGGGGCTCCTTCGCGGCGGAGGGCCCCTTGTCTCTAGAAGCTGCCTACGAAGTGCAAGTGCGCATGGCCCGGGAACGGGAGGCCCAGGGCGACGGCATTGCCGGCTATAAGCTGGGCTTGCTCAGCCCCGGCAAACAGCAGCAGATGGGCGTCTCCGAGCCCATCCTGGGCCACCTACACCGGTCTATGGCCATCAGCCCGGGCGAGCCCGTGGTGGCCGGCCGGTTCATCCAGCCCCGGGTGGAGCCGGAGCTTGCGGTGGTGTTCGCCCGGGACGTGGGTGCCGGCGCCCGGCGGGGTCAGGTGCTGGCCGCCCTGGACTTCGCCCTGCTGGTTGTCGACGTGCTGGACAGCGTCTATGACGGATACCGCTTCACCGCCGGCGACGTGGTGGCCGACAACGCCTCGGGCGGCGCGGTGATCCTGGGCGGGCGCCCGCTGCCGGCGGACGTGCTCTTTGACGGGGGCCACCGCCTGCGGCTGTCGGTGGACGGGCAAACGTGGCAGGAAGGCGCCCTCAGCCAGCTGGGCGACGCGGCGGGGTGGATCGCGTGGGCGGCGGACAAGGCGGCGGCCCTGGGGCGCGGCGTGCGCCGGGGCGACCTGCTCCTTTTGGGGGCGCCGTGCGCGGCGGTCCCGCTGCCCACAGCCGGCGCGGTGGTGGCCGAAGGCCCCCTGGGCACGTCCCTCATCGCGCCCATTGCGTGAGCATTCCACGCCGGCGGTCAGCGGATCAGGAGGTTCCAGCCATGAACTACGAGGTCAAGCATTTCATCAACGGAGAGTTTGTCGACGGCGGCCAGCGGTTTCCCATCATCTATCCGGCGACCGGCGAGCAGATCGGCTCGGCGCCCGCGGGCGGGGAGGCCGAGATCGACGCGGCGGTGGCTGCGGCCCGGACGGCCTTTAAGGCGTGGGGGCCGATGAAGCCCTCGGAGCGGCGGAAAATCCTCAACCGCTTTGCCGACGCCATCGAAGCCCACGGCGATGAGCTGGCCCGCCTGGAAACCCTGGACGTGGGCCGGCCCCTTAGGGAAAACAGCCGGGTCTACATCGAGCGGACCGCGGCCAACATCCGCTTCTTCGCCGATTTCGCGGCCATGCTGCCCTCCGAAGCCTACCCCATGGAAAACGGCTATATCAACTACGTGCTGCGGCATCCCCTGGGCGTCGCCGGCCTCATCACTCCGTGGAACGTGCCGCTGCTGCTGGAGACGTGGAAGGTGGGCCCGGCCCTGGCCTTCGGCAACACGGTGGTGCTCAAGCCCGCCGAATGGACCCCCTTGGGCGCGTGGAAACTGTCGCAGCTGGCCCAGGAGGCCGGTCTGCCCCCGGGCGTTTTCAACGTGGTGCACGGGTTTGGGCCCAACAGCGCCGGCGAATTTCTGGTCCGCCACCCCGACGTCAACATGATCTCCTTTACCGGCGAAACCGTGACCGGCCAGGCCATCATGGCCAACGCCGCGCCCACCCTCAAGCGACTCTCCTTTGAGCTGGGCGGCAAGGGCGCCAACATCATCTTTGCCGACGCGGACTTGGAGCGGGCGCTGGACGTCTCGGTGCGGGCCGCGTTTTTCAACCAGGGCGAGTTTTGCCTGGCGGGGCCCCGGATTTTTGTCGAGCGCAGCCTTTATGAGCGGTTCCTGGAGGCCTTCGCGGAGCGGGCCCGGGCCATCAGGGTGGGCGACCCCATGGATCCGGAGACCCAGATGGGCGCCTTGATCAACCACGAGCACCTGGAGCGGGTGCTGGGGTTTGTGGAGCGGGCCGTCAAGGACGGGGCCCGCATCGTCGCCGGCGGTCAGCGCCTGGAGTTGCCAGGGCCTTTGCGCGGCGGCAGCTTCATGGCACCGACCGTCATCACCGACGTGAAGCACGAGGACGAGATCTGCCAGCGGGAAGTTTTCGGCCCTGTGGTGACCGTCACGCCCTTTGATGACGAGGCGGAGGTCATCGAGTGGGCCAACGGCACCCGCTACGGGCTCAGCGCGGTGGTGCAGACCCGGGAGATCCACCGGGCCCACCGGGTGGCCGCGGCCCTGCAGGTGGGCACCGTGTGGGTCAACGACTTCTTCGTGCGGGACTTGCGGGTGCCCTTCGGCGGCATGAAGCACAGCGGCATCGGCCGCGAGGGCGGCCGCTACAGCCTGGAAGTGTTTACCGAACCTTCCAACATCTGCATCGCGGTGTGATCGGCGCCGCCGGCAAAAGGGGAGGGGATTGCCCCGTGAAGTTGCCCATCGCCGCCTTGGCCGAGCAGCTGGAACAAGCCTGGGAAAGCCGCCGTCCCATCGACCCGCTGCATGAAAGCCACGGGCTTGAGGACGTGGAGGCGGCTTACCAAATCCAGCAGACGTGGGTGGCCCGGCGCCTGGCCCAGGGCGATGCCATTGTCGGCCGCAAAATCGGCCTCACCAGCCGGGCCATGCAGGAGCAGCTGGGCGTGGACGAACCCGACTACGGCACCTTGCTGGAAAGCCTGGCGCTGCCGGCGCCCGGCGGGATCGCGACGGTTCCCGCCGGCCGCTTTATCCAGCCCCGGGTGGAGGGCGAGATCGCCTTCTTGCTGCATGAGCCCTTGACCGGGCCGGGCGTCAGCGTGGCCGACGTTTTCCGGGCCACTGGCGCGGTGGCGGCCGCCATCGAGGTCATCGACAGCCGCATCCGCGACTGGCGCATCCGCCTGGTGGACACGGTGGCCGACAACGCGTCGTGCGGGGCCTTCGCCGTGGGGCCCTGGTGCACCGGCTGGCGGGACCTCGATCTGGCGCTTTCAGGGATGGCCTTGTACGTGAACGGCCGCCTGGCTTCCAGCGGCACGGGGGCGGCCGCTTTGGGCCACCCGGCGGCGTGCGTGGCCTGGCTGGCCAACAAGCTGGCCGGCTTGGGCCAGCGGCTGGAGGCGGGCGACGTGGTGCTGTCGGGTTCCTTGGGGCCGGCGGTGCCGGTCGCCGCCGGCACGCTGGTGCGGGTGGAGGTGGGCGGGCTGGCGCCCGTCACGGTGCAATTCACGCCTTGAGGGCAGGGACAGGGAGGCGACCAACCATGGCCGTGGGCGTGGGGATTCTCGGCTCGGGCAACATCGGCACGGATTTGATGTACAAGGTGCTGCGCAACCCGCATTTGCACTTGCGCATGCTGGCCGGCATCGATCCGGCCTCCGAAGGCCTGGCCCGGGCCCGCGCCTTGGGCGTGCCCACCAGCACCGCCGGCATCGACGCCATCCTGGCGGATCCGGAGATTCGCATCGTCTTTGACGCGACGTCCGCCCACGCCCACCTGAAGCACGCGCCCCTCCTCAAAGAGGCGGGGAAGCTGGCCATCGACTTGACGCCCGCATCGGTGGGGCCGCCGGTGGTGCCGGCCATTCCGCGGCCCGAGGACGCGTGGCCCGACAACATCAGCATGGCCACCTGCGGCGCGCAGGCGACGGTGCCCATCGTGTACGCCATCGGGCGGGCCGCGGCGGTGGACTACGCGGAAATCGTGGCCACCATCGCTTCCAAAAGCGCGGGGCCGGGGACGCGGCAAAACATCGACGAGTTCACCGTGGCCACCGCCCGGGCCCTGGAACGGGTGGGCGGCGCGGCCCGGGGCAAGGCCATCATCATTCTCAATCCCGCCGAACCGCCCATCATGATGACCAACACCATCTACGCGTTGGTGCCTTCCGTCGACGAAAAGGAACTGGCGGGCTCGGTGGAGGCCATGGTTCAGGAGATCCAGCGGTATGTGCCGGGCTACCGCCTCAAGGTGCCGCCCCTGGTGGCGGACGCGCCCGGGGGCGACGGGCGGCTGGTCACCGTCATGCTGGAAGTGGAGGGCGCGGGCGACTTTCTGCCCCGCTACGCGGGGAATCTGGACATCATGACCGCCGCGGCCGTGCGGGTGGCCGAGCAGCTCGCGGCCAGCGGCCGGGCCGCGGCTTGACGCGGCGGCATCACGATCCAGGGGGATGGCGCGGATGCCACAGGATGGGACACAGGCAGCCGGGGCGGCCGGGCAGCAGCCCCGCATCACCCTTGTGGATGTAAGCCTGCGGGACGGCAGCCATGCGGTGGGCCACCAATTTACCTCGGACCAGGTGGCGCGGGTGGCCGCGGCCCTGGACCGGGCCCGGGTGCCCGTGTTTGAGGTCAGCCACGGGGACGGCCTGGGCGGCTCCTCGCTGCAGTACGGCTTTTCCCGGGAGCCCGACATGGAGTGGCTGCGGGCGGCGGTGCAAAACGCCCCCAACACCCGGGTGTCGGTGCTGCTCCTGCCGGGCATCGGCACCCGGCGGGAGCTGCGGCAAGCGGTGGAGCTGGGCGCGACGGTGGCCCGCATCGCCACCCACTGCACCGAAGCCGACATCGCCCCCCAGCACATCGCCCTGGCCCGGGAGATGGGCATGACGGTGTGCGGGTTTCTGATGATGGCCCACATGCTGCCCCCGGCGGAGCTGGCCCGGCAGGCCCGCATCATGGAAGACGCCGGGGCCCATGTGGTGTACGTGGTTGACTCCGCGGGGGCGCTGCTGGTGGAGGAGGCCCGGGAGCGCGTGCAGGCCTTGCGGGACGCCCTCCAGTGCGAGGTGGGTTTCCACGGGCACAACAACCTGGGCCTGGGGGTGGCCAACACCATTGCGGCGCTGGAAGCAGGCGCCACGTGGCTGGACGGTTCCTTGTGCGGGCTGGGCGCGGGTGCGGGCAACACCCAGCTGGAAGTGCTGGCCGCGGTGCTGGACCGCATGGGAATCGACACCGGCGTGGACGTCTACGGCGTCATGGACGCCGCTGAGGAGGTGGTCAAGCCCATCCTGCCCCGCCCCATCGTCATCGATCGGGACGCCTTGGTCATCGGCTACGCGGGGGTGTACTCGTCCTTCCTGCTGCACGCCCGCCGGGCGGCGGAACGGTTCGGCGTGGAGGCGCGGGACATCCTCATGGAGCTGGGCCGGCGGCGGACGGTGGGCGGCCAGGAAGACCAGATCATCCAGGTGGCCTATGAGTTGGCGCAGCGCAGCGGGGCCCGCACCGGCCCATGACGGCTTGGCGGACCCGAGAGTCGCGACGGCCGGCAGCGCCGGCCGGGACAAGGCCGAAAGGCGGGTGGTGAACGGTGCAGCCAGCGGAGAAGCTGGACCCGCAGGCCGCGGCGGCGACGCCGGGCCAGCGGCTTGAGGCGATGACGGGCGAGGAGTACTTGGAAAGCCTGCGGGACGGGCGCCGGGTATACATCGACGGCGAGCTCATCAAAGACGTCACCCAGCACCCGGCCTACCGCAATGCCGCGCGCTCCGTCGCCCGCCTCTACGACGTGCTCCACGACCCCGCCATGCGGGAAACCATGCTGACCCAGGACCGGTTTGGCATTGTGACCCACCGGTTTTTCGCCCCGGCCTACAGTGCCGCGGACTTGACCGCCGCGGCCGAGGCCATCGCGGTCTGGCAGCGGCTGGGCTACGGCTGGATGGGCCGTACGCCCGAGTACAAAGCGTCCTTCATGGCCACCTTGGGGGCGGACCCCGAGTATTACGCGCCCTTTGGCGACAGCGCCCGCAAGCTGTACCAGGAAACCGCCCGCAAGGTGCTGTTCATGAACCACGTCATCGTAGACCCGCCGGTGGATCGCCACCGGCCGCCCCAGGAGGTCCGGGACGTCTTTGTGCACGTCACCAAGGAAACCGACGCCGGGATCTACGTCAGCGGCGCCAAGCAGGTGGCCACCGCGTCCGCCTTGACCCATGGCTCCTTTGTGGCCGTCAACAGCGGCTCGGCGGCGCGCCTAGAGGAAGGCCGCGACGAAGATTTCGCGCTGGTGTTCTTTGTGCGCATGGACAACCCGCGCCAGTACCTGATTTCCCGGGCGTCCTACGAGGCCAAGGCCGGACACCCCTTCGATTACCCCCTGGCGTCCCGCTTTGACGAAAACGATGCGGTGCTCATTCTGGACAACGCCTTCATCCCGTGGGAGGACGTGCTCATCTACCGGGACGTGCCCAAGGTGAAGGCCTTCTACGCCGATTCGGGCTTCTTCCCCCGCTTCAACCTGCAGACCACCATCCGGATGGCCATCAAGATGGAGTTCGTGGCGGGGCTCTTGATGAAGGGCGTGGAGTGCAACGGCACCGCGGAGTTCCGGGGCATCCAGGTGGCCATCGGCGAGATTATCGGCCTCCGCAACCTGTATTGGGCCCTGGTGGCTGCCATGACGGTGGTCTGGGACGTCTCCAACGAGGTGGATCTGGAGCGCAGCAGCATCTGGTTTGGCGGCAAGCTGCCCGAGAGCTTCTACACCTACGGCACGCCCCATCCCGAGGTGGCGGCGGCGCAGCGGACGGCGTAACCAGG
>DATGPV010000011.1:0-31170 GCA_035304545.1 Limnochordales bacterium
TTATGCCACGGTGCTCCCGTCCGAAGGTGCGCGGCGTCCGACGCCGGACGCCCGTTCTGCCCGCCCCTTTCTCACTGCCCCCCAGATCCCACCCCCTCCCCGTCGGCGGCGACCCTGTCCCGCCACCCGGCGGTGACCGTCTCCACCAGGCGGCGGATACGGGCCAGGGGGAAGGTGAGGAGCTCTCCGCCGGCCCACACCAGCCGGCCGCCCACCATCACCCGCCGGATGGCCGTGGGCGACATGCTGTAGACGATGTTCTTGAGCAGGTTGTGGGGCGGACAGAGGGAGATGTCGTCCAGGTCCAGAGCCACCAGATCGGCCTTGCACCCCGGGGCGATGCGCCCGATGGGCAGCCCCAGCACGTCGCCGCCGCCCGCGGTGCCCAGGTGAAACACGGTTTCCGCGTCGATGGCGGAGCCGTCCAGCCGCGCCACCTTTTGCAGCAGGGCGCACATCCGCATCTCATCGAAGACGGAGGTGCGGTTGTTGGAACAGCCGCCGTCGGTGCCCAGGGCCACCCGCACACCCGCCGCCAGCATCTCCGGCAGCTTGGTGATGCCGTCGCCCAGAAACATATTGCTGGCGGGGTTGTAGGCCAGGCCCGCGCCGGCCCCGCCCAGGCGGCGGATATCCTCCTCGTCCAGCCAGACGCCGTGGACGATGACCAGGCGCGGCCCCAACACCCCCAGGCTCTCCAGCCACTCGATGGGCTTGAGCCCGTACTGGCGGCGGATCTGCTCCACCTCGTACTGCCCCTCGGCCACGTGGATGTGGAAGTACGTGCCCGTCTCCTCGGCCAGGCGCCAGCCGGCCTGGATCATCTCGGGGCTGGCCGCGTGGGGCGAGTGGGGCGCGGGGTAAACGGTCACCGACGGGTGCCCGGCGTACTTCTCCATCAGCTGCCGGGTCCTGCGGGCCGCGTCGGCCACGGTTTCCACAAAGGACGAGGGCGCGCCCGTCCAGTCGTACATGGTCCGGGTCAGCACCAGGCGGATCCCCACATCCTGGGCCGCCTGGATGACGGCCTCCGCGTTTTCGTTGCCGCCGTCGTGGATGTAGAAAAAGTCGTTGACGGTGGTGACGCCGTAGCCCAGCATCTCGCCAAAGGCCAGCAGCGCCCCGGCGTAGACGCCCTCGGGGCCCAGGCGCGGCGCAAAACGGTACAGGGCTTGGTCCCGCCAGACAAAGAACGGCCGGTCGTCGGCGATGCCCCGCAGGAGAGACTGAAAGGAGTGGTTGTGGGCGTTGACGGTGCCCGGGACCAACGCCACCCGGCCCCAGTCCTCCACCGCCGCGGCGGGGCTGTACCCAGCGGCCGGACGGCCCCCGGCGGCAGGACGGCCGGTTTCCGCGGGCCCGGCCCCTCTCTCTGCCAGGGGACCCACCCACGTGATTTCGTCGCCCTGAATTTCCACGGCCCAGCCCTGGCGAAAGGCGCCGTCCACCCAGACTTGCTCGGCGGTAATGAGCCGCATGCCTCACGCCTCCTCCCAGCCCGCGGGCAGCTGCCGGTCCAGTTCCAGCACGGCCGCCAGCATGGCCTGCGCCCCCTGCTCGATGGCCTCGGGGTCCGACCATTCTTCGGGCGAGTGGCTCTTGCCGTCCCGGCTGGCCACAAACAGCATCCCGGTCGGCGCCACGGCGGCCATCTGGGAAGCGTCGTGGCCGGCCATGGACGGCAACCGCATAAAGGGCACGCCCGCCTGGGCACACCCCCGCTCCACCGCCGCCACCACTCCCGGGTGCATGGGCACCGGCGCGCTGGCCATGGGCACCTCCACGTGGGCGGTCAGGCCCCGGCGGGCCGCGATGGCGGCGATGCGCTCAGTGCAGGCCTTCGCCAAGGCCTCCAGGGCCCCGCCGTCCACATGGCGCAGCTCCACCGTCAGCGCGGCGGCCCCGGGCACGATGTTGGGGGCGTTGGGAAAGATCTCCAGCCGGCCCACGGTGCCCACGGCGGGCTCGCCGGCGGCCCGCACCAGCTCTTCCACGGCCAGCACCACCTCCGCGGCGCCCGCGGCCGCGTCCCGCCGCTCGGCCATACGGGTGGTGCCCGCGTGGTTGGCTTCGCCCAGCAGGCGGCATCCCAGGCGCCGGATGCCGGCGATATGGGTGACGACGCCCACGGGCAGGCCCGCCTTCTCCAAAACCCGCCCCTGCTCGATGTGCAGCTCCAGGTAGGCCGCCACGTCGCGGCGGCTGCGCCGGGCCCGCTCGATGTGGTCCGGGTCCCCACCGAAGCGAGCCATGGCCTGGGCCAGCGTCTCCCCGCCCGGCCCCACGGCCCGCAGCTCCTCGGGGGAAAGCCGCCCCGCCACCGCCCGGCTGCCGATGGTGGAGCGTCCAAAGGGGTTGGGCTCTTCCCCGGTAAAGTTGACCAGCTCCAGCGGGTGCCGGGTGCGGATCCCAGCCTCCATGAGGCAGCGGACGACCTCCGTGGCCACGATGACCCCCAGGGCGCCGTCAAAGCGGCCGCCCCGGGGCACGGTGTCCATGTGGGACCCCAGCAGGATGACGGGACCGGCGCCGTCGGCCTCCCGGCGCGCGAACATGTTGGCCGCCGCGTCGATCCGCACGGCCAGGCCCAGCTCCTCCCACCAGCGCCGCAGGGCCTCCCGGGCCCGCCGGTCCTCCTCTGAAAAGCACAGGCGCTGGACGCCGCCGTCGCCGGTGCCGCCAATGCGGGCAAACCTCTCCAACGCCTCCTGGATCCGGGCGCCGTCCACCCGGGGCAAATCCATCCTCATCGCGGCAGCTCCCTTGTCCAGGCCGGATCGTTCATCAAGAACACCCCGTGCTTGGCCGCCAGCTCCTCAAAGCGGGCCAGCCGCCTTTGGGTCCGCTCGGGCTGCTGCTTGCCCACTTCCTGAACGAGAACGTTGGCCAGGGCGATGGGCGCGCAGTAGGAGTCAAACAGGCTGCCGAAGGCCACCGGCGCGATGAGCACGTGGTGGACCGCCGCCGCCAGCGGCGACAGCGGACTGTCGGTTATAAGCGCCGCTCGAAATCCCTGCTCGCGCGCGAACTCCAGAAACACATGGGTTTCCCGGGGGTAGCGGGGAAACGCGTGCACCACCACCGCCGTCTCCGCCGGGTCGAGGCGCAAGAGCGCCTCCAGCGCCGTACTGTCGCCGTGGGTCAGGACCTGCACGTCGGGGTGCACCTTGGCCAGGAAGAACGCCGTGTAGACCGCCAGGGCAGCCGAGGCGCGGAAGCCCGCGACCACTACGGTCCGGGCTTGGGCCATCCACTGGGCCACTTGGGACACCACGGGCGACGCCAAGGTTTCCGTGAGCCGCTCCAAATTGCGCATTTCCTCCTGAATGAGCCCGGCGTAGGGAACCCCCTCGCCGTTGCCCCGCACCACCGCCCGCAGCCGATCGGGCCCCGTGATCTCGTGGCGCACCACCTGCTGCAGGCTGCGCTGGAACTCCGGAAAACCGCTGAACCCGAGATAGGTGGTGAAGCGGGTCACCGACGGCTGGCTGACTCCGACGGCGTCGGCCAGTTCCTGGGCCGTCATGAAACAGGCCTGGTGGTAATTGGACAAAATGAAGGCAGCGATCTTGCGGAACGCGTCGGAAAAGCCCGCGCTTTTCTCCCGCAGGAGGGCCACCAGCTCTTCGCGGCTGTTGAGCAGCGCCGACACCGCTTCCCATCCCCCGCGGCCATCGAGATGATGATCTGAGAATGAATAATTCCATTCTCTAGTCGCAACAACTAATATATTCATTCTCGCCGCGCCGGATCCTTCCGCCTCCCGGGCTCATATGATGCTAGACCGCGTCTCGCGGCATGAAGTCAGATGTGGAGGCGAGGCCTGTGGCTGTGGAAACCCCGCCCATCCCGGCGCAGCCCTCCGCGCCCCTGCAGGTGCGCCGGCGCTACAACCGCCTGGCGGCGGTGCGCTACGCCTTCCGGCACTGGAACAACCCCAACCCCCGCTTCGCCAACATGGACACCTTCGGCGGCGGCGGCGACTGCGCCAACTTTGTGTCCCAGTGCCTCCTGGCGGGAGGGTGGCCCCAGGACTATCGGGAAACCGCGGAGGACAAGGAATGGTGGTACCGCCGCATCGGGCAGGCGCCCTTTGACGGGGACGGCAACGACTGGTGGTCGTGCACGTGGGCGGTGGCCGATGCCCATTTCCGGTACATGCGGGCCAATCATGGGCAAGTGCTGAACTTGCGGGCCAACCCCCGCCTGGCCCGCCGCCTGCGCCGGGGCGACATCATCTACTACGATTGGGATGGCGACGGCCGCATGAACCACAGCGCCCTGGTCACCGGTTTCACCCGGCTCGGGTCGCCGCTGGTGACTTACCGGACCCTGCGCCCCCTGCGGCCGGTGCGCAACGCCTTGTGGACCTTGCGTTTCCGAGGCCGGGCCCGGGGCATCTACGGCGTCCGCCTCACCAGCCTCCCCGTCGATCACCGGGTACCGCCTGATTTCAACCGCCTGCGGCCGTGCGATAGGACCCGCGTTCCCTAGCCGCCCCGGGGGAGGTCATCCTTTCGCCCAAAGCGAATTCCTGCTAGCATGCGGCTTCGCGATTAGCGTCATGCCATGCTAGGAGGAACACCCTTGTCGCTGCGCTTTCTCACCGCCGGCGAATCCCACGGACCGGCCATCACGGCCATCCTGGAGGGGATGCCCGCCGGCGTGCCGCTCACCGCCGAGGACATCAACCAGCAGCTCCAGCGCCGCCAGCTGGGCTACGGCCGCGGCCGGCGCATGCAGATCGAGTCCGACCAAGCGGAAATCCTGACCGGCGTCCGCCACGGCCGGACGTTGGGCAGCCCCATTGCCCTGCTGATCCGCAACAAGGATTGGGCAAAGTGGCAGGCGGCCATGGCCGTCGCGCCGCTGCCCGGGGAGATGGAAGATGACGACTGGCGCCTGCGCCCCGTCACCCGGCCCCGCCCCGGGCATGCGGACCTGCCAGGCCTGCTGAAATACGATTTTGACGACGCCCGCAACGTGCTGGAGCGGGCCAGCGCCCGGGAGACGGCCATGCGGGTCGCGGTGGGCGCCGTGGCCCGCCGGCTGCTGGCGGAGTTTGGCATCGTCATCGCGTCCCACGTCATCCGGCTGGGCCCCGCCGCCGCACCCCATGATCCCGACGCGCCCCCGCCCCCTCCCGAAGCCTTTGCGGGCGTGGACGCATCGCCCGTCCGCTGCCTGGATGAAGGGGCGAGCCAGGCCATGGTGCGGGCGGTGGACGAGGCCAAGGCCCGGGGCGAAACCTTGGGCGGCGTGTTTGAAGTCATCGCCTGGGGCGTGCCGCCGGGGCTGGGCAGCCACGTCCACTGGGACCGCAAGCTGGACGGCCGCATCGCCCAGGCCCTCATGAGCATCCAGGCCATCAAGGGCGTGGAGTTCGGCCTCGGTTTCGAAACCGGCGCCCGCCCCGGCTCCCAAGCCCACGATCCCATCCTCTACTCGGACCAGCGGGGCATCCACCGCCCGTCCAACCGGGCCGGCGGCGTCGAAGGCGGCATGACCAACGGGGAGCCGCTGGTGGTGCGGGTGGCCATGAAGCCGTTGGCCACTTTGTACAACCCCCTACCGTCCATCGACATCACCACCTTGGCGGCGGCCCAAGGCGCCATCGAGCGGTCCGACGTCACCGCCGTGCCCGCGGCGGCCGTGGTGGGCGAAGCCGCGGTGGCCTTGGAGCTGGCCCGGGCCATGATCGAAAAGTTTGGCGGCGATTCCCTGGCGGAGATGCAGCGGAACTTCGAGGCCTACGCGGCGGCCTTGGCCCGGCGGGGCATGCGGGGGTGGCGGCGGCCTCCGGGCAGTGGCGCGTTGCGGTAACATAAGGATGGGGGCCCGCGCGTGGGCCCTGGATTTTCCGCGAATTCGAGGTGGCATGGCGCATGCGCATCGATCCCCGCACCCGGCTGGGCCGCGTGCATTACACCGTCCGGGACCTGGAAGGCCAGATCGACTTTTACTGCCGCATCCTGGGGTTTCAAGTCTTATGGCGGGAGGGCGACACGGCGGCGCTGGGCGTGGCAGCGGCAGGCACCGAGCTGTTGCGCCTGACCGCCAACCCCCAAGCCCGGCGCTACCACAATACGACAGGCCTGTACCACACGGCCTTTTTGGTCCCGACCCGGTGGGATCTAGCCCATCTCGTGCGCCAGATCATCGAAACCCGTACGCCTGTGCAGGGCCACTCCAATCACGGCACCCACCTGGCCATCTACTTGCCCGACGCCGAGGGCAACGGCATCGAGCTGGCGTGGGACTTCCCCCGGGAGGTCTGGCCCATGGAAAACGGGCGCATGGCCTACGACCGCATGCCCCGGGAAGGCGTGGACATCGAGGCGCTGCTGGAAGAACTGGAGCGGGATCCGTCGCCCTGGACGGGCCTGCGGCCCGGCACCACGGTAGGCCACATCCATCTGCACGTGGCCGATTTGGCCGCCACCCGGCGGTTCTACCACGAAATCCTGGGCTTTGACATCACCATGGATTCGCCGCTGATGCGGGCCTTGTTCCTGAGCGCGGGCGGCTACCACCACCATATCGGCTCCAACATCTGGAAAGGAGCCGGCCTGCCGCCGGCACCCCCCGATGCGCTGGGCCTGCGCTACTTCACCATCCTGCTGCCCGCAACGGAACTGGTGGAATCCCTCGCGGCCCGGGCGCGGGACCACGGCGTCCCGGTGACGCCCCACCCCGACGGGCAGCTGCTGCGGGACCCGTCGGGCCACGGGGTGCTGCTGGCGGCGGCGCCGGAGACGCTGGCATGACCGGCGGCAGGAGGTGGACCCATGCGACTGTTTCCGATTTTCACCGGCCTGTTCGTGGCGGTCCTCATGATCAGCCAGGTGACGGCCACCAAGCCGGTGCAGTGGGGCCCGTTGGCCTTCACCGGGGCCGACCTCATCTTTCCCCTTTCGTATCTGCTGGGCGACATGCTGACGGAGGTGTACGGTTTCGCCCGCTCCCGGGTGGTGATCTGGACCGGCCTGGGCGCCAACTTGCTCATGGCTCTGGCCCTGTTTGCGGTGGGCAGCATGCCGGGGGCGCCGGACTGGGTGGCCGACGGCGGCCAGCAGGCGTGGGACATGCTGCTGGGGCTCACGCCCCGCATCGCCGCGGCCAGCCTTCTGGCGTACTTTGTCGGTGAGTTCGTCAACGCCTACGTCTTGGCCCGGCTCAAGGTGCGCACCCGGGGACGGTTTCTCTGGTTGCGCACCATCGGCTCGACGCTGGTAGGCCAGGGGGTGGACACCGTCATCTTCTTCCCGGTGGCCTACTGGGGCGCCTGGCCGGCCTCCCTTATCCTCCACATCATGCTGGTGGCCTACTTGGTCAAAGTGATGGTGGAGGTGCTGCTCACGCCCTTCACCTACGCGCTGGTCTACGCCGTGAAGCGCGTCACCGGGATGGACGTCTACGACACCCGCACCGACTTCAATCCCTTCCGCATCGTCCTCCACGACGAAGACCCCGGCGAGGCGCCCCAGCGGGCCCGGTAGCAGCCGCCAAGGGCATGGAACAGATGTTTGGCAAGCCTTGACAGGACCGGACGACTCGATATAATTTGAAACCAGAAGGGGAGTAGCTTTGCGAATCCCTGGGGCGTCAGTACGGCCATGGGCCCGCTCCAGGGACGAGGTGCCGGAGACGCCTCGGAGCGAGACCTTCGCCTGCACTATCATTGTGCCGGGCGGAGGTTGTTTTTTGTCCGCCCGCACGGGAAAGGGTGGCAGCAGTGGCGACATCTTGGTGGATGTGGGCCCTCTTCAACCTGCTGGTTTTGGGCATGCTGGCCCTGGACCTGGGCGTCTTCCACCGGCATTCCCACGTGGTCAAAGCCAAAGAGGCGGCCATCTGGACCGTGGTGTGGATCGTGGTGGCCCTCATCTTTGGCGGCTTCGTCTACTGGTGGAAGGGCCCCGACACCGCCATGGAGTACCTCACGGGCTACCTGATCGAGAAATCCTTGAGCGCGGACAACATCTTTGTGTTCGTCTTGATCTTCACCTACTTCGCCGTGCCCGCCCAGTTCCAGCACCGGGTCTTGTTCTGGGGCGTGCTGGGGGCGCTGGTGATGCGGGGCATCTTTATCGCCCTGGGGGCAGCGCTCATCTCCAAGTTCTCGTGGATCATGTACCTGTTTGGCGCCTTCCTGCTCTTCACCGGCATCAAGCTGCTGACGCAGAAGGAAGAGTCCATCGACCCCGGCCAGAGCCCGGTCCTGGCCTTTGTGCGGCGCCTTTTCCCCGTCACCGAGGGCTACGAGGGCAACCTGTTCTTCGTGCGGCGCAACGGCGTGTTGATGGCGACGCCCCTCTTCGTGGTGCTGGCTCTGGTGGAGTCCAGTGACGTCATGTTCGCCGTGGACTCGGTGCCGGCCATCTTCGCTGTGACCCAAGATCCCTTCATCGTGTATACGTCCAACGTGTTTGCCATCCTCGGCCTGCGGTCGCTGTACTTCCTGCTGGCCGACGTGCTGGGCAAGCTGCGCTACCTCAAGTACGGCCTGTCGCTGATCCTGGCCTTTGTGGGGACCAAGATGCTGCTGCAGGGCTTTGTGCACGTGCCGCCGGCGCTGTCGCTGGGGGTCATTGTGGCGGTGCTGACCGTCACCATCGCGGCGTCTTTGCTGGTGCCCGAAAGGGAGACGGAAGCCGCGGCCGAGGTGGCCATCTGGCGCGATTGACGCCGGGCCGTCGCCGCAGGCAAAAAATTGGCCCCGGGGTCCAAGACCCCGGGGCCCTTTTTTGCCTAGCCAAAGATGGCTTTGGGCAAGTACATGGACACCACCCAGTTGGGCATGTCCACCACTTCGCTGATGCGCAGGTGGGCGGCGACGCTGCAAAGCATGTAGGCCATGGCCGCGTCCATGCCGTGCTCTTTCATCAGGTAGTCGATCATCTCCCGGGTCGCGTCCTTGGCCCCCTGCATCAGATCCGGGCCGATGCCCGTGGTGACGAAGTAGCCCTTGCCCCCGTCGGGCGACGCCTCGGTGGGCGTCTCAAACCGGGGGAAGCGGTAGTTGGCCTGCTTGATCAAACTGAACCGCAGGTGGACCTTGAGGGCGGTTTCGATGGCGGTGCCGCACACTTCCCCGTCGCCCTGGGCGGCATGGGTGTCGCCCACGGAGAACAGCGCTCCCGGCACCTCCACGGGCAAATACAGCCGGCTGCCCGCCACCAGGTCCCGGATGTCCATGTTTCCCCCCACCCGCCGGGGCGGCACCACCGAGTGGACGCCGGGCTCCGCCAGGGCCACGCCGATGGTGCCGGTAAAGGGCCGGTAGGGCAAGCGGATGCCCGGGGCAAACTCCACGCCCTCCCGGTCGTACTTGGAAATGTTGATGTGGGCCTCGGGGAAGTCGTCGGCCAACAGGCCGAAGCCCGGGATGATGGCGGTCCAGCCCCAGCCGCCGCCGGAGAAGCCCAGGATGTCCACCACCAGGGTGTCCCCGGGCTGGGCCCCGTCGATGTAGACGGGGCCCGTCACCGGGTTGACCTTGCCGAAGTCGATGGCCGCGACGTCGGCTGCGGTGGACGCGGCGGTGAGCTGTCCGCCGGAGGCGTCCACGATCTCAAATTCCAGCTCATCCCCAGGCGCCACCGTCACCACCGGCGGAAGGCTGTTGTCCCAGCCGAAGTGGTGGTGGTCCCGGTGGATGGTGCGGATGGGCAGCCCACTCATTTCCGGTACACCTCTTCGTAGTTGATGGGGATGTGCAGCGGGTCAGTGAAGATGTTGTCCGCGCCGCCCACCCGGGCCGAGTGCATGGTGTACCGCATCTCGTGGAAGATGGGGATCCACGGCGCGTCCGCCATGATGTCGGTGTAGATTTCCCGCCAGAGGGCCGCGCGCTCCTCCTGCTGCTCGGGCAGGACCAGCGTGTCCGCGTGGGCCGCGCGGGCTTCGATCTCTTCGTTGCAGTACCAGGCCCAGTTCCAGCCGCCCGGGATCGCGCTGACGCACGCCAGGATCGGCCAGTAGAAGATGTTGGGGTCCGGATAGTCGGCGATCCACGCCATGCCGCCCGACCAGATCATCGGGGCCTGGCCTTCGGTGCCGCCCGCCTCGATGACGGTGCTCTGGGCCAAGGTGCGCAGCTCCACCTGCACGCCGATGGCGGCCAGATCCTGCTGGATGGACTGGGCGATGCGCGGGTTGGGATCCACGTTCATCGCGTACAGCACCGTGGAGAACCCGTTGGGATAGCCGGCCTCGGCCAACAGCTGCTTGGCCCGCTCAGGATCATACGGGTAACCCTCATAGTCGTGGTTGTAGCCCGGCATCAAGGGCGGCAGGATCTGGTTGGCCGGGACGGCCCGGTTGTTGATAATGCGCACGATGCGGTCTTTGTTGATGGCCATGTTCAGCGCCTGGCGCACCCGCACGTCGTCGAAGGGCTTGACCCGGGTGTTCATGGTCACGTAGCCCGTCTGCAGCTGCTCGCCGATCTCCACCAGCTGGCGCCACTGGGGATCGTTCATGATCTGCACGAACCGGGCCGGCGGGATGCCGTCGCCCAGGATGTCCACCTCGCCCCGCTGCAGGCGCAGGAGCGCGACGTTGGGTTCATAGCCAAACTCAAAGATGATCTCATCCAGATACGGACGGTCGGGGCGGAAGTACTCGGGGTGGCGCTCCAGCACCAGCCGCTGGCCCAGCACCCATTCCTTGAGCTTGAAGGCGCCGCTGCCCACCGGGTTGTGGCCAAAGTCCGCGCCGTAGCGCTCCACTTCCTCCCGGGGCACCACGTGGGCAAAGTTCAAGGCCAGGACGTGGAGAAACGCGGCGTCGGGCCGGGCCAGCTTGAACTGGACCGTGTAGTCGTCCAGCACCCGAATGCCCGTGACTTCCGCCGCCTGGCCGTCCACAAATTCCTGCGCGCCCTCGATGGTCAGGTAAAAGCCCAAGCCCGGGCTCTGGGTCGCCGGCGTCAGCACCCGCTCCAGCGAGTACTTGACGTCGCTGGCCACCACTTCGCGCCCGTTGTGGAACTTGACGCCCCGGCGAAGGTAGAAGGTGTAGGTGAGGCCGTCCTCGCTGACCTCAAAGCGCTCCGCCAGCTGGGGCCGGAGCTGGGTCGTGCCCGGCTCGTAGTCCATGAGCCCGTCGAACATGGACTTGATGATGGACCAGTTTTGCCAGTCGTAGCCGATGGCCGGATCCAGCGTGGTGACGTCCGTCAAGAAGGTCACCACCATGGAGCCGCCCCTTTGCTGGGCCGAAGCCATGCCCGCGGCCGAAAGCAGCACGACCAGCGCCATGAGCAGCGACCCCCACACAGCCCTGCGCCCACGCAACACGGCAAACCCTCCTGTCGCAATGGTGTTGGTTTCACAACCGTCAGCTGTACTTGATCCGCGGGTCCAACAACGGGTACACCAAGTCCGCCAACAGATTGCCCACCACAATAAAGGACGCCGTGAGCATCACCACCCCCATGATGACCGGAATGTCCAGGATCTGGATGGCCTGCCAGGCCAGCTGGCCGATGCCCGGCCAGGCAAACACGCTCTCCACCACGACTACCCCGCCCATGAAAACCCCGATGTCCAGCCCGACCATGGACACCACCGGCAGGATACTGTTGCGCAGAGCGTGCTTGAGCACCACCTTGGACGGCGCCAGCCCCTTGGCCGTCGCGGTGCGGATGTAATGCTGGTTGAGCACCTCCACCATGGCGGAGCGCATGACCCGGGCGTACCAGCCGGCGCCGGCGATGCCCAAGGTCAGAGCGGGCAAGATGACGTGCCGCCACGTCCCATAACCGCCCAGCGGGAGGATAGGCCATTGGTACCCAAACACGTACAGCAGGAGGAGCCCCACCGCGAACTGGGGGGCCGACACGCCCGAGAAGGCCAGCACCATGCCCAACCGGTCGGGCCACCGCCCCCGCCCCAGGGCAGCCAAGATCCCGGCGGGGATGCCCAGCAGCACTTCGGCGAAGATGCCGGCCACCATCAGCTGAAAGGTGGCGGGCAACCGAGACAGCAGCAGCTCCGTCACCGCGACCCGCTGGGCGTAGGAACGCCCCAAGTCGCCGTGGAGCAGGTTCCACAAGTACCTGCCGTACTGCACGGGCAGCGGCTGGTCCAGCCCCAGCTCGGCCCGGATGCGGGCCACCGTTTCCGCGGTCGCGCTGTGGCCGGCGATCATGCGGGCCGGATCCGCGGGCACCAGGTAGGTCAAGAGAAAGGTGATGACGGAAATGCCAAACAGCACCAGCACGGCCTGTCCAAGCCGGGCGATCGTGTAACGGATCATACGTCTCCCGTCCTGTCGGGCTCCAGCGCGTCCCGCAGCCCGTCGCCCAAGAGGTTAAACGCCAGGGATGTCACCAGGATGGCCGCCCCGGGAAAGGCCACTAGCCACGGGGCGTCGAGGAAATACGACTGGCTTTCGTTGATGATGCCGCCCCACGACGGCGTCGGCGGCTGCACGCCCACGCCCAGGAAGGACAAGCTGGCCTCCAGCAGCACGCTGCTGGCGATGCCCAGGGTGCCCCAGACGATGATGGTGGGCACCAGGTGGGGGATCAGGTGGCGAAAAAAGACCCGGCCCCGGGACGCGCCAAGGGCCACCGCCGCCGTGACAAACTCCTGCTCCGCGAGGCTGAGCACCTGGGAGTACACCACCCGCGCGATCCACACCCAGTTGACCAGGGCGATGACCAGGGCCACGATCCACATGCTGGGCCGCAGGATGGCCGCCAGGGCGATGGCCAGAATCAGCGCGGGAAAAGCCATCATGAGGTCAGTGAAGCGCATGATGACTTGACCCACACGGCCCCGGATGTAGCCCGCGGCAGTCCCCAGCACAACGCCGATGGCCAGCGCCGCCCCGTTGGCCACCACGCCGATGACCAAGGAAACCCGGGCGCCGTAAATGAGGCGGGACAAGAGATCCCGTCCCAGCAGATCGGTGCCCAGGGGAAACCGCTGGCTGGGCGGCAGGGGCATGCCCTCCAGCGTCAGGCCGTCAAAGAACTGCTCGTCCGGGTTGTAGGGTGCTAGGTACGGTGCAAAGACAGCGGTGAATACGACGGCGAGCACGACCACCAGGGCGGCCACGCCCGGCCGATTGCGAAGAAAACGCGCCAGAACCCGGTGTTTGCCCGTCTCCTGGCCCGCCCCCGCAATGGCGACGTCGCCTGACATGTACCAGTTGCCCTCCTATTCAGTTGTCCGCGCAGGGGAACTTGGCTGCGGGCCCACGGCCCGGTGACCGCTGGGCGGCACACACAGTGCAACTTTATTATGGATTAGTCTAGCAAAAGTCGTCGGCAACGTCAAACTATGGAATGGTACGAAACCCCGCAAGGGGATAAAAAAAGGCGGCCACTCCCACCGCCCAAGTCCCCCCGGGGGGCGCCTGGGCCACGGCCGCCCAAATCGCTTTCCAACGGAGGTTTCAAGGCAAACTCAATACGCCACCCTCAGCGCCGCCCAGCCCCGGAAGACGCGCCCCGGCGCCTGGGAAACCGGCTTACGCCAAGACAAGGGCGGCCAGGAGCAGCACCAGAAAGGCCAAGCTGGTGGCCCGATCGACCACCGTCTCTGCCTCCGCGGCCGCCTCCTCGGACACCGCCCGGGACCGCACCCAGCGTCTGAGCCCGTCTTCACCCGGACCGACGATGAGCACAGCCAACGCGATGAGGAGGGCGGGCACCGACCGGTTGGCCACAAACCGCACCACGCCCGCGAGGATCAGCGCCGCGCCCACCACGTTGCCCGCGGTGGTCAACACCGTGATCCAATTGCGCACCGGCATCAGCCCCCCTAATCCCGCGGGCGGCCGTCCCCCTCCTGCCGGCCGTCCTCGTCGTCGGCGCCGCCGTCCCGCTTCTTGCGGCGGCCTTCGCCTTCGGGACCGCTGTCCTGATCCGGTTCAGCGTCGCCTTCGCCCTCGGGACCGCCCTCCCGCTGGGGGCCGTCCTCGCCCTCAGGACCGCCCCGCTCCCGCTCAGGGCCGTTCTCGCCTTCGGGGCCGCCCCGCTCCCGTTCAGGGCCGCTTTCGCCCTCGGGGCCGCCCCGCTCCCGCTCGGGGCCGTTCTCGCCCTCGGGGCCGCCCTCGCCGGCGGGCCCGCCCGGCGGCTCCCCGGGCTCTGGCCCGTTCCCCTCCCGGGCAGGCTTTTCCTGGGGCTTCTCTTCGGCAGGCCCTGCCTCGGGCGGCCGGGCCGACTCCCGCAATCGGGCCGCCAGCTCCCGCAGCCGGGCCTGCACCCGCCCGCCCACGGTGTCCGGCGGGAAGTTGCCGCCGGCGTCGGGTTCACCCACTGGGACGCCCGTGAGCAACTCCACCAGCTCGTCGCTGTGATCGACCGCGTAGATGTGGAACTGGCCCGCGGCCACCGCTTCCACCACGTCTTCCCTAAGGTTGAGGTGGACGATGTTGCTGCGGGGGATGATGACGCCCTGCCGGCCCGTGAGCCCCTTGGCCCGGCACACGTCAAAGAAGCCCTCAATCTTTTGATTGAGGCCGCCCACGGCCTGCATCTGGCCGAACTGGTTGATGGACCCGGTGACGGCCAGATCCTGGCGGACGGGCAGCCCGCTCAAGGCCGACAAGAGCGCCGCCAGCTCCGCGCCCGACGCGCTGTCGCCGTCCACCTCGCTGTAGCTCTGCTCAAAGACGATCCGGGCCGACAAGGCCAAGGGCATGGTGCGGGCAAAGCGGTGGGTGAGGTAGCCGCCGAGGATGAGCACGCCCTTGGTGTGGATGCGGCCGCCCAGGCGCGCCTCCCGCTCGATGTCGATGACGCCCTCGCGCCCGACGCCCACGCTGGCGGTGATGCGGGTGGGGCGGCCGAAGGCAAACTCGCCGATGGCGCTCACCGACAGGCCGTTGACTTGGCCGACCCGCCGGCCGTCCACGTCCACCTGCAGGATGCCCCGGGCGATGGACTCCTTTAGCCGGTCGTAAATGAGGCTGCTGCGGTATACCCGCTCCTCCACCGCCTGGCGCACGTGCTCGGCCCGCACCACCGGCGCCCCGGCCTGCCGGGCCCAGTAGTCGGCTTCCTGCAGGACGCTGACCACGGTGCCAAATTTGGTGCTCAGCTTGGTCTGGTCGTCGGCCAGCCGGCTGCCCACCTCCACCATCTTCGCGAGCCCGCTGGCGTCCAGGGGCAGCAGCTTATACTTGCGGCAGATGTCGGCCACAAAGGAAGCGTAGGCGCACACGTTCTCATAGTTGCGGTCCATGACCGTGTCAAAATCCGCCTGCACTTTGAACAGCTCGGCGAAATCCTCATCATAGTAAGTCAAGAGCTGGTACAGGTACAGGCTGCCGATGAGCACCACTTTCAAGTTGAGGGGGATGGGCTGGGGCCGCAGGCTCTTGGCGGTCACAAAGCCCCAGCGGTCGGACAAGTCCTCGATGTCCACCTGCCCGTTGCGCAAGGCCCGCTTGAGGCCGTCCCAGGCGAAGGGGTTGCGCAGCACCTCCTCCGCGGGAATGACGAGGAACCCGCCGTTGGCCAAGTGCAAGGCGCCAGGCTTGATGTTGGTGAAGTCGGTGATCAGGGCGCCTTGGTGCATTTCCCGCTCGATGCGGCCCATCAGGTTGTTGTAGGTGGGGTTTTGCTCGATGACCACCGGCGCGCCGTTGTTGGGGTCGTGGTGCACCAGTACGTTGACCTGGTACTTGCGCAAGGCCAGCTGCCGGGCGGGAGAACCCCCGTCGTCGCCGTCCTCGGCCACCTGGACAAAGAGCTGCAGATTCTTGGTGATGTCGTCCCGCAGCGCTTCCAGGTACTTCACCACATGGGGAAACTGGGAGTACTTCTCCATCAAGTCTTCGACCACGCCGCTGATGGCAAACTGGCCCACCTGCCGGTCCAGCTGCTCCAGCTGCTCCCGGGCCTGCCGCTCCAGGGCCCGGGTCTGCTTCATGGCCGCCCGGATCTCGCTGTGCAGCTGTTCCCGCAGCCGGTCCAGCTCCTGGCGCACCGCGGGCGGCAGCGCCTGCAGCTCTTCGTCGCCCATGGGCCGGCCGTCCCGCATAGGGATGAGAAACAGGCCCACGGGCGTCACCTGCAGCAGGAATCCCGCGCTGTTGGCCCGGCTCTCCAGCTGGCGCAGGATCTCGGCCCGGCCCCGCTGCAGGGCGCTGGTCACCTGCTCCCTTTGGGCCGTGTACTCGTCGCTTTCGAAGGCCGCCCGGATCTCCCTGGCCGCCCCGCGGATCAAGGCCTCCACGTCCCGGGCCAGCTCAGGCCCCTTGCCCGGCGGCAGCTCCAGGGCCAGGGGACGGTAGGAATCTTGCGGGTCGTTGACGTAGACCCAGTCGGACGCCGCGGGGCGGGTGCGGGCCACGTCTTCCAAGTACGCCATGACAGCGGTGGTCTTGCCGGTGCCGGGCAAGCCCGACACGTAAATGTGGTACCCCGCCTGCTGGATTCCCAGGCCAAAGCTCAGCGCCCGCATGGCCCGATCTTGGCCGATGATCCCTTCCAAAGGCGGCATCTCGTCGCTGATGCGGCAGGGCAACTCGTCCGGATCCTGTACGGCACGGACTTGAGCCGCGGAAAGGCGCTCAATCACGGCGCGGTCTCCTTTCCATCGTTGGTGCACGGCGGCAGTCTTGTACAATAATGGAGGTGTTACTTTTCTTCCCGTGGCGCGGCGCAACCACCTTCTTCGCCGCGGCGGGGAAATTCCCGTGAGCGCACGCCAACCCGCGCCGCGGGCGGCCGGCCCGCCGGCCGCAGCAAAGGGGGTCCGGGAAATGTCCAGTGCCGTCGCCAGAATGGCCGCGGTCGCCGCCGCGGCCGCGCTGGGCTTGCTTGTCCTCTTTGTCATCAACCAGACCGCCCAGGTGGTGGCCTTGGCCGACCGCCTCTCGCCTGTGTTGGGCAGCGTCGTCCTGTGGACCCTGCTGGCCGCCTACGCCGGCATTGGGCTGTACCTCGGGTTTCAGTACGCGCGGCTGCCCAAGCCCCTCAGGCCGCCCGCCAGCAAAGAAAGCCCCGACTATCCCCGCTACCTGGAGGCGCTGCGGTCCCGGCTGAGCCGCAACCCGCTGGTCCAGGGCATGCCCCTGGAAACCGAGGCGGACCTGGAGGCGGCCATGGCCGCGCTGGGCCGCAAGGCCGACGAGGTCACCCGCGCCACCGCGCTGCAGGTCTTCCTGATGACTGCGGTTTCCCAAAACGGGATCCTGGACGCGCTCGCGGTGCTGGCGGCCCAGTCCCGCATGGTGTGGCAAATCGCGCAGATCTTCCACCAGCGGCCTACGGTCCGGGAGCTCGCGGCCTTGTACGCCAACGTGGCGGCAGCGGCGCTCTTGTCGCGGCAGCTGGAGGAGATGGACCTGTCCGACACGCTGCAGCCCATCCTGTCGTCGGCCATGCCGTCGGCCATCGGCGCGGTGCCGGGCATGGAAGCGGCAGCCATCATCCTGGTGCAGTCCATGATGTCGGGCAGCGCCAACGCCTACGGGACGCTGCGGGTGGGCATCATCGCCAAGCGGTACTGCGGCAGCTTGACCATGCCCGGGGTGGCCGCGGTGCGCAAGGCCGCCTTTGTGGAGGCCATGAAGATGATCCCCTCGGTGGTGCAGGACGGCACCAAGGCCATCACTGGCGTGATCTGGGAATCGGCCGCCAAGGCCATGCGGGAATCGGTGAAAAGGGCCGGTTCCGCGGTGGTGCAAACCGCGGGCAACGTGACGGAACGGGTTGCGCAAGGGGCCCGCGAGGTGGCCCAAGGCGCCCGGGAAGCGGCCAGCGCGGGCGTGGGCAAGGTGCGGGACCTGGGCCGCCTGTGGCCCTTTCGGGGCCGCTCCAGCCCGGCGGAGGACGCTTAGGTGGAGCTGCAAGCCGTCGCCAAGCCGGGTTTCACGTCATTAAGTCCTGACCGGGAGACCGTCGCGTCCTTTGACCGGGAGGGGCGCCTCTACGCCTACTTCAAAGGAGGCGTCACCTACCGCCGTTCCCTGGCCTCCACCGTCCACGTCCGCTGGCGGGACGGATCCGGCGCCCGCCAGCGGGGCCGCTTGTCCCGGGACGAAGCTGCCCGGGTGTTGGCGGAAGCGTACGCCATGGCCGCGGACTGCCTGCCCCATGCCTCCGGCCCGGTGCGGCAGCGGCTGGAGCGCGAGATCCTGCGCTGGACGCCGGAGAGCCTGCTGGCGGAAGCCGACCGCTTTGCCCAGGTGTACAAACCCATCTCCATCTTGCCCCCAGATCAGTACTTGAGCATCGTGCTGCAGGCCACCGAAGGATGCACCTGGAACCGCTGCACGTTTTGCAGCTTTTACCAGGATCGCCCCTTCCGGGCCAAGTCGCAGGCGGAGTTTGCCGGGCACGTGGCCGCCGTCCGGGAGTTCCTGGGCCGAGGCGTCCTCATGCGCAAGGGGATTTTTCTGGCCGACGGCAACGCCCTGGCCTTGTCCCAAGCGCGGCTGGAGCCCATCTTCGCCGCGGCCCGGGCGGCCTTTCCCGGCCAGCCCATCTACAGCTTCGTGGACTTGTACACCGGCGAGCGGCGGCCGGTGGCCGACTGGAAGCGCCTGGTGGAGCACGGGCTGCACCGGGTGTACATCGGCATGGAGACAGGGCTTGACGAGCTGTTGCGGTTTCTCAATAAGCCTGGCTCTCAGGAGGAGCTTATCGCCTTCGTCGCCGACTTGAAGCAAGCGGGGGCCGCGGTGGGGCTCATCGTCATGGTGGGCGTCGGCGGAGCCGAGTACCGGGAAGCCCACGGGGCGGCGACGGTGGCCGCCCTGGCGGCCATGCCCCTGGGGCCGGGCGATCTGGTGTACTTGTCCCCCTTCATCGAGCATCCGGGCTCGGTCTACAGCGCCCGGCGGGCCCAAGCGGCCTTGACGCCCATGGATGATGCCGCCGTGGAAGCCGAACTGCAGCGCCTGGCCGGCCAGGTGCGCCGCCTGGGGGTCCGGGCCGCCCGCTACGACATCCGGGAGTTCATCTACTGACGGCCTCGCTGGCGCTGAATTGCGTCCCCTCCACAACTTATTGCTCCTTTACACTGATGTCGCCTAGGTGCAGGCAAGGAAAACAGAGTGACGCGACAGGATTTTTAAGTCGATGACAGAATACTGTAGTTTGTGTGCTGTCGTGCCCGGGCCGTGCCGCGGCCGGCGGCGGCGGGGCCGGGAGCGCGACGCCCGGTCTTTGGCATCAGTGGATTTCACAACAGCTTAACGGAGGTGGCTGGGCTTTGGGTTTGTTTCTCCGTCGCCCGCTGATGTTGTGCGTCGCTCTCGTGGGAATGCTGGCTCTGACGGGAACGTGGGCCGGCACCGTCGCGCTCGCGCAGGACGCGAGTCCTCCCTCCTCGTTGCGCATTATGGCGCCGGCCAGCCCCGGCGGCGGCTGGGACCAGACGGCCCGGTTTTCGCAGCGGGTTTTTCAGGAGACGGGCATCATCCCCGGCACCGTGGAGGTATTCAACATCCCGGGGGCCGGCGGCACCATCGGCCTGGCTCGCTTGGTCAGCACCGAGCGGGGCGCGGGCGACCTGGTGATGATCACGGGCCTGGTCATGGTGGGGGCCATCATCACCAACCAGTCGGCGGTGGATCTGTCGCAGACGACGCCCATCGCCCGGCTGACCGCGGAGTACGAGGTCATCGCCGTGCCGGCCAATTCGCCTTTCCAGACGCTGGATGACCTGCTGGAGGCCTTCAAGGCCAACCCGCGGTCCATCTCCTGGGCGGGCGGCTCCGCCGGCGGCGTGGACCACATTCTCGTGGGCCTGCTGGCCAAGGAAGTGGGCGTCGCGCCCGAAGACGTCAACTACATCCCCTTCTCGGGCGGCGGCGAAGCGCTGGCGGCCATGCTGGGCGGCCACGTGTCCGCGGGCGTGACCGGCTACGGCGAATGGGCTGGCCAAATCGCGGCGGGCAACTTGCGGGCGCTGGCCATCACCTCGGCCCAGCGGGTGCCGGGCATCGACATCCCGACCCTGATGGAGCAGGGCATCAACATCGAGCTGGCCAACTGGCGGGGCGTGGTCGCGCCGCCGGGCATCTCGGCCCAGCAGCGGGACGCCCTGGTGGCAGCCTTTGACCAACTGCACGCCAGCGAGGCGTGGCATCAGGTGCTGGCCGACAACGACTGGATGGACTTCTACCTGTCCGGCGACGCGTTTGCGCAGTACCTGCAGGAAGAAAGCGCCCGGGTTGAAGCTGTCCTCCGGGAGATCGGTCTGGCCGAGTGAGCACCACGACGCCGATGACGGGAACCAACGGTGCGCCTGACGGGCCCGCGCCCGCCCCTGCCGGGCGCGGGCGGGCCCCGGGCCCGTCGGGCACCCGCCCCACGCCCGCCTGGCTTCATCCGGACTTGTTGCTGGCCATCGGTGTGCTGGCGCTGGCCGTGTTCTTCTTCGTGGGCGCGCTGCAAATCCGGGTTTCCCCCGCCTACGAGCACATCGGCCCCCGGTTCTTTCCGTTCCTGGTTTCCACCGGCCTCGCCGCGTGCGGCCTCGGCCTCTTGGCGGGCGCCCTCCGCCGTGCCGGTGTCGCCGATGGGCCCGCGGCGCCGGCGGCCCCCGGCGAACCCGCGCCGCTGGCCGATTGGCGGTCGGTGGCCATCACCGTGGCCGCGCTGCTGGCGCAGATTCTCCTGTTGGAGCGGGCGGGCTTCATCATCTCGTCCACCATCCTGTTCGCCGGCGTGGCCTGGGCCTTCGGCAGCCGCCGGCACGGGCGGGACGTGGTCATCGGGTTTATCCTGGCCTTCGTCGTCTACTGGTCCTTCACCCAATGGCTGGGCTTGCGCCTGCCCGCCGGCATCTTGAGGCCGGTGCTGGTTTGGCTGGGAGGCTCTTGACTTGGAAACGCTGTCGCTGCTTTTGGACGGATTTGCCATCGCCCTCACTTGGCAAAACTTGCTGTGGGCGCTGGTGGGCGTCACCTTGGGCACCATCGTGGGCATCCTGCCCGGTATCGGGCCTGCCTTGACGGTGGCCCTGCTCCTGCCGGTAACCTTTGGCCGGGACCCCATCGGCTCTTTCATCATGTTCGCCGGCATCTACTACGGCGGGATGTACGGGGGGTCCACCACGGCCATCCTGCTCAACACCCCGGGGGAAAGCGCGTCCATCATCACCGCGCTGGAAGGCAACATCATGGCCCGCCAAGGCCGGGGCGGCGCGGCCTTGGCCACGGCGGCCATCGGCTCCTTTGTGGCCGGCACCTTGGCCACCATCGGGCTCACCTTCGTCGCCCCGGCCATGGTGCAGCTGGCCCTGCGCTTTGGCCCCGCGGACTACTTTGCCCTGATGGTGCTGGCCTTCACCACCGTCACGTCGCTGTTGGGATCGTCTTTGGTGCGGGGCTTGACCAGCCTCTTTTTTGGCATGGCCCTGGGGCTGGTGGGCATTGACCTGCAGACAGGCCAAGCCCGCTACACCTTGGGGATGCTGGAAATGCTGGACGGCATCGACGTGGTCATCGTGGCCATCGGGCTGTTTGCCGTGGGGGAAGCGCTCTATGTGGCCTCCCAGCGCCACACCGGGGCGGCCGACGTCATCGCCGTCAAGGACTCCATTTGGATGACCAAAGAAGACTGGCGCCGTTCGTGGAAGCCGTGGATCCGGGGCGGGCTGTTGGGCTTTCCCTTGGGCGCCCTGCCAGCGGGCGGCGCCGAGATCCCGACCTTTCTCAGCTACACGCTGGAGCGCCGCTTGAGCCGGCACAAGGAAGAGTTCGGCAAGGGCGCGATTGAGGGCGTCGCCGGCCCGGAGGCGGCCAACAACGCGGCCGCGGCCGGCGTGCTGGTGCCCCTGTTGACCTTGGGGCTGCCCACCTCGGCCACGGCGGCCATCATGCTGGCGGCCTTTCAGCAGTTTGGCCTGCAGCCGGGGCCCCTCTTGTTCGAAAACCGCCCCGACCTGGTGTGGGGCATGATCGCGAGCCTGTACATCGGCAACGCGATGCTGCTGGTGCTCAACCTGCCGCTAGTGGGGCTGTGGGTCCGGCTGCTCAGCATCCCGGCCCCGCTGCTCTACGGCGGGATCCTGGTGTTTGCCACCCTGGGGACCTACAGCCTCAACAACTCCCTGGTGGACGTGGCCACGCTATTGGTCATCGGCGTGGTGGGCTTCCTGATGCGCCGCTACGACATCCCGGTAGCGCCGGCGGTCATCGGCCTCATCTTGGGCCCCTTGGCCGAGCAGCAGCTGCGCCGGGCGCTGGCCATCAGCCAGGGCGATTACAGCATCTTCGTGACGCGGCCCATCTCCGCGACGCTGCTGGCCATCGCCCTGGTGGCCCTGGTGGGCCCCATGCTGGCCCGCTTCATCGGTGCCCGGCGAAAGCGGGGTGAGGCGGCGGCCTAGTCCGTTACAGCTGGTGCCGCCAGCGGGGGTCCAGCACGTCCCGCAGGGCGTCGCCGATGAAGTTGAAGCCCATAGCCACGGTGAGGATGGCCAAACCCGGGAAAGTGCTGACCCACCAAAACTGAAAGGCCGTGGTGCCGTCGGCCACCATCGCCCCCCACTCGGGGTCCGGCGGCACCTGGCCCAGTCCCAGAAAGCCCAGGGAAGCAAAGGTGAGGATGGCCGTGCCCATGTCCAGGGTGGCCAGGACCAGGATGGGCGCCAGGATGTTGGGCACGATGGTCTTGGCCAGCACCCGCCCGGGCGTGGCGCCGGCCGCCGTGGCCGCCATCACAAACTCCTGCTCCCGCAAGGCGATGACCAGGCCGCGGGCCAGGCGGGCATACCGGGGCCACCAAACGGCGGCGATGGCGATGGTGGAGTTGACAAGACTGGGGCCCAGGGCCGCAGCCAGGGCCATGGCCAGGATCAGCACCGGGAAAGAGAGGACCAGATCGCTCACGCGCATGAGGGCCTCGTCCAGCCAGCCGCCGACGAAGCCGGCCACAGCGCCGATGATGAGCCCCGTGACCGTCGCGGCCGCAACGACGCCGATGCCTACGGGGATAGAAACCCGGGCGCCCCACACGACGCGGCTGAACACGTCCCGGCCCAGGCGGTCGGTGCCAAACCAGTGCTCGGCGCTGGGCGGCTTGTTGCGCATGCTCAAGTTTTGCGCGTTGGGCTCGTGGGTGGCGATCCACGGGGCCAGCGCGGCCACCACGATCCACGCCAGCACGATGACGAAACCCACAAAGGCCATGGGATGAAGGCGCAGCAGTTTGGCCCACCCGCGGCGCCCCCGGGCCGCGCGGCCAGGCGGGGCGGCAGCGGTTTCGGTGGTCAGCGGTGCAGCCACGGCGACTCTCCCTTGCTCCTACCCAAAGGTCTCGTTCCAAGCCTCATACCGGCCGCGGTCCCTTCATCCGTACCGGATCCGCGGGTCCAGCATGCCGTACGCGATGTCCACCAGCATGTTGATGACGGCGTACACCGCCGTGATGAGCAGCGTGACACCCATGATGGCCGGGAAGTCCAGGGTGGTGGTGGACTGGTAGGCGTAGCGGCCGATGCCCGGCCACGCGAAGATGGTTTCCACCAGCACCGTGCCCCCCAGCAAGTTGCCGTAGCTGAGCCCGATCATGGTGATGGTGGGGATCATGGCGTTGGCCAGCGCGTGGCGAAAGAGCACAGCCCCTTCGCCCAAGCCCTTGGCCCGGGCCGTGCGGATGTAGTCGGACCCCAGGACGTCCAGGAGACTGGAGCGGGTGGTGCGGGCGATGACGCCCATGGTGTAGCTGCCCAGGACCAGCGACGGCAGGACCAAATGGCGCAGGGCTTCCTTTAGGAGAGCCCAGTCTCCCCGGACGACGCTGTCCCACAGCAGCAGGCCCGTGCCGTCCGGCAGCTGCGTCAGCGCGCTCACCCGGCCCGGCCCCGGCAGCCAGCCCAGGCGGAAGTAAAACACATACAAGGCCAACAGCGCTAGCCAAAAGTTGGGCACCGAAACGCCGATCAAGGCGCCCACGCGGACCAGGGAATCGGCCACCCGCCCCCGCCACACGGCCGACGCCACGCCGGCGGCAACGCCGGCGACGACGCTGACCACGGTGGCCATGGTGGCCAGCTCAAAGGAGGCCGGGAAGTACCGGGCCAGATCGTCCAGCACCGGCCGGCCCGTGCGAATGGACCGCCCCAGATCGCCCCGGAGCAGGTTGCGCAAGTACATCACGTACTGCTCGTGCAGCGGGCGGTCCAAGCCGTAGCGGGCCTTAAAGGCGGCCACGATCTCGGGATCCGACATGGCCGACTGGCCCAGCTGGACGGCCACCGGGTCGCCGGGCACCAGGTTGGTGACGGTAAAGGTCACCAGGGTGGCTCCCCACAAAAGAAACACCAACAGGATGATGCGTCGGATGATGTAACGGGCCAGGGACACCTAGCGGCTCCTCCGTCGGGGCGCAGCGGACCCCGCGCCCCCCCGCCGGGCGGGTGCGGCAGGCAGAGGCCTGCCGCACCCCGTGCGGGCTTGGTCAGTGCTTCACCACAGTGGTCAGATCCACGCCGTAGCGGGGATGGAACGCCGCGTCGATGTTGCTGCGGGCGCCGGTCATGCGGCCCATCTGCAGCATAATGGCCCACGGACCGTAGTCGTGGGTGCGGCGCTGGATTTCCGCCAAAAGCTCGTTGCGGCGCTGGGGATCGCTTTCGACGATGGCCTCCTGGCCCAGCCGGTGCAGCTCGGGGTCGTGCTCGGCTGTCCACTGGGCCCGCAAGCCCACCAGCTCGCCGGGCAGGAAGGCCAGCTGCGTGGCCGGGTCCGGATAGTCGGGACCCCAGTACCACAGGGAGAACCCTTGCAGGCCGTCGCGGTAGCGGCCCAAGCTGACGCCCACTTCGCCGGGCCGCAGGGTGACCCGGATGCCGACCTCGGCCAAGTCCTGCTGCACCTTCTGGGCCGCGGTGACCAGGTCGACGCCGCTGACGATGAGGGTGGGCACCTCCAGCTCCACCGAAAAGCCGTTGGGGTAGCCGGCTTCGGCCAACAGCTGGCGGGCCCGGTCCAGATCCCGCTCCCGCCCCGGCGGCAGCGCCCCGGCGAAGCCCACCTGGATGAAGGAGTGGGGCGTCAGGGAGCCGGCGCCAAACAGCTCGGCCAAGCCCTGGTAGTCCAGGGCTGCCCGCACCGCCTGCCGCACCTTTTCGTTGGCCATGGGCCCGCCGATCTCAGGGTTCTGATTCATGAGCAGGAACACGATGTACAGGCCCGGCCCGTCAATGACCTTGACGTCCCGGGAGCCCTCCAGCATGGGCAACTGGTCCGCGGTCAAGGCAAAGGCCAGATCCACGTCGCCCACCAACAGCTGCAAGGCCTGGGCGTTGGGGTCTTCCACTTCCCGGAAGATGAACCGGTCCACCTGCGGCGGCTCACCCCAGTAGTAGGGGTTGCGCTCCAGCACCAGCTGGTCCTTGAGGACCCACGAGCGCAACACGTAGGGGCCGCTGCCGACGGAATTCTGATCCAGCCACGGGGTGGCCGAGTCCACCTCCGCGGCGTTCTCCGCATCGGTCCCGCCCTGGGCCCGGACGGCCTCGCTATCCACCACGCCGAAGGTGGGCTCCGACAGCTTGGTCAAGAAGGCGCCCTCGGGCTGCTCCAAGGTGATGACCACCGTCTTGTCATCGACGGCCTGCACGTCCTTGATGTTGGCCGCGAGGAAGGAGGGGTTGCCCTTCAAATTCTTGAGGCGGCGGAAGGAGAAGGCCACGTCCGCCGCGGTCAGCTCCTTGCCGGTGCTGAACCGGACCCCGTCCCGCAAGGTGAAGGTGTACACGGTGCCGTCCGCCGACACCGTCCAATCGGTGGCCAGCTTGGGATAGATGCTGCCGTCCTGGGGGTTCATGCCCACCAGGGTGTCATAGACGACGTTGAGGATAAAGGCGCCGTAGGGCTCATAAGCCCGGGCGGGGTCCATGGTGCGCCAGTCGGCGGACACGGCGCCCACCACGGTGACCTGCCGCTGGGCCAGCGCGCCCGCGGCGCCGGCCACGGCCCACAGCACCACGGCCGCCACGATCCCAGTCCACCATCTGCTGCTGCGTCTTCTCATCCAACGTCCCCCTTCTGCTTTGTGGTCCTGAGGAGGAACGCCGGCTGCGGCCCCAGCCCGCGCCCCGTCCCCGGTCGGCTCCGCAGGCCATGTTCGCTGGGGCGCAAACCAAGTCCTGCCGGTGCCCGGCCGCGGCCGGGGCCCACCGGACGGTCATTGGGGCGGCGGAACGACGATCCGCTGGCCGATGGGTTCAAAGACGGCCCGCAACAGTTGCGTCAGCTGATCCACCTGCGCTCCGTAGTGCACGAGGAGCGCCAGGGTCAACCCCGCCGCCCACAACACCGCAAAAGCCGCCATCTCCCGCCACAGCCGGCCCCGCACCAGCCCCGGCAGCTCGGGCACCCACAACAGCAGAAACACGACAATCACCACCCACGTCATGACCCGTCCCCCCGGCTATTGCCTCAACTGTTCCGGCCGGAAAATGGTGGGGTTGCCCGTCAAGCCCGTGCGGCGCACTTTCACTTCCGCGCTGATGTGCACCGGCAGCTGGCGAAAGTGGGCGTGCCAATCCCGCCGCAGCTCCCGCCACAGCTGGGGATGGTTCTTGCGGATGAGCTCGCCGAAGCCAAAAACGTCCGCGTTGAGCTCCTCCTGGGCCAGCCGCAGCATGGCCCGCATGCGCTGCTCGATGCTGCGGGCCAGTTCCCGCTCCAAGGGCGGGATCACCGCCGGATCCGTCAGGTCCAGGCCCGCCTGGTTGGTGACGATGTCGTCCACGGCGCGCGCGTGCACGCGGACGGCCACCTGGCCGTCCTTGACTTCGGTGTGGAAGCTGACCTGGCCCCGCAGGACCATGGGCGTGATCTTGTTGGGCGCCAGGAGCCCCTGCCCGGGGCCCTCCGGAAAGCCCGGCGGCGCGTCCCGCTGGATCATCATCTCCTCGGGCGACAAGTCGGATGGGCGCAGGGGCGGCGACGGGAGCCCCCCGGGGGGCGGCCAGGGAATGGTGGCGGCAGCGAAGGGCGCTTCGTCCACCAGCCAGGCCAGGCCCCGGGCCAACTCCAAGGGAGCGAAGCCCACAAGGCGATCCCCCCGGAAGATGCCCACCCCTTGCAGCTCAAACTCCTGCGCCCGCACACCCGCTTCCAATTCGGTTTCGATGCGCTGGGCGAGCCCCACCGCCGGCACAAAGGGGTCGATGCCTTCCGAAACGAGGGCGATGGCCACCTCCCGGATGCTGCGCACGGGTACGATCTGCTGGTTGAGGATGTTGGAGAGGGCGGACACGGGCAGCCGGCCCAGGCGCGGCGCCGCCCGCAGGAGGATGGACGCCTCTCCCCTGGTCACGATGACGTCGGCCGAGATGCGCAGCTCGCGGATGCGGGTCAGGCTGTCAAACACCGGCCCGATGCCCGCCCGGGCCAAGTCCTCCCCCAGCACAACGACGCGGATGTGGGAGGTGAAGAGGCGCCGGGGCAGCTTGGCCTGGAGCAGGCTGAAGGCATCGGGCAGGGTTTCCCCGATGGCTTCCATGATGTAAAAGGGGTCCTTGAGGCCGGCGCCCGCCCCCACCCCGCCGGGATTGGTCAGTTCCGACGGGATGATAAACTGAAGGGAGACCTTGAGGCGGCCGTCTTCGGTCCGATCGATGGCCATAAGGTCCGCGATGGCCAGCTCGTTGAGCTCTACCCGGTCGTAGCAGCCGGCGGCGCCCAACAGCAGCCCGCACAAGACCATGGTCCACAGCCGCCGGTCAGTCCGCGCCATGGCCGCGGGCCTCCTTGCCGTCCTGGATGGCGCCCCCCTCGTTGGGCCCCTGCTCCCGCCGATCCCCCATCCCCCGCACCGCGGCCACCAGCAGCACCAGGGCGGGCAGGATGAGCTGGAAGACCTGCGTGTAAGGGGGCCAAAAGTGGGCCAGCATCCGGTGGTGCTCCACCAGGTTGTTGAGGTGGCCTATCGCGTACGCCACCATCAGGGCGCCCATGGGAAACACCAAGGGGCGCCAGTGCCGCAGGCCCAGGGTGTACGCAAAGGTGATGACGGCCGCGTACAAGTGCACCGCCAGCTTCAGGCAGGTGCCTCCGATCCAGAATCCGATCACCAGCGGCTCGATGCGGGCCAGCACCGCGCCAAAGGTGCCGACGCGGGCCACCTTAAAGAAGGGCCACACAAAGTTCGCGGTCAGGGGACCGAAGACGCTCAAGGAAACTACGCTCACGAGGACCAGGGCCGCGGCGATGACCGCCAGGGCCCCGTAGCTGGCCTTGACGCCCGCGGGCACCCCGTTGACGGAGGGCAACAACACCAATAGCAGGACAAACTGGCCCGTAAAGGCCTGGGTGACGAAGCCGGACACCAGCACGGGGCGCCAGCCGTGCTCCAGCACCGGTTTCAGCAGGCTCCCGTCCATGCTGGAGTAGGCCAGTCCAACGATGGCCAACAGCAGCGCGGCGGCGATGGGGGTAAACAACTCGCCCAGCCGCGCCAAGATCTCCGGCCCGTGGCGCACGGCCACCGCCGCCGCCAAGCCGCCCAAGGCGGCCGCCAGCGCTGCGGGCGTGCGGGGGTGCGCGGTCGCCACGAGAAAGTCGGCGAATTCCCGGGCGATGGCCGCGTCCAGGTGAAAGAAGTACCAAAAAAGCAGCAGGCCGCACAGCTTGCCGGGGAGCTTGCCCAGCACCTTGGGGGCGTATTCCGCGAAGGTTTCTTCGGGAAACCGGGCGGCCAAGCGCCCGCAGACCCAGATGACCAGGGCTGAGGCGGGCAGGGCCGCCAGGGGCGCCATCCACGCGTCCTGCCGGGCGAAGGCCGCGGTGATGGCCGGCAAGCCCAAGACGGCGGTGGACCCGATGCCGGGGATGAGGAGAACCGCCAGCTGCCACGGGTTGATTCTAGCCCTGGTCGGATGCACGCACCGCTCCCTCCCCCTGGGTGCCCGTTTCCTGCGCCGGAAAGTCCCGCCGGCGCCGGGTGGGCGCCCGCACCGGCTCGGGCCGCCGCCGCATCAGCCAGCGGGGCAGCCGCACAAAGGTATCGGCCAACTCCGACCATCGCATGGGGCTCACCGGCGCCAGGTACGGCTGGCCAAAGGAACGCAGCGAGATCAGGTGCAGGATAAGCAGCATGAGGCCGATGGAAATGCCCAAGAGCCCCAGGCTGCCCGCCAGGAGCAAGATGTAGAAGCGGGCGATGCGAAACCCGATGCCCACGTTGAAGTGGGGGATGACGAAGGACGAAATGCCGGTAAAGGCCACGATGATGACCACGGGAGCGGACACGATCTGGGCCGAGACCGCCGCTTCGCCGATGACGATGGCGCCCACGATGCCGATGGTTTGGCCGATGGGCCGGGGCAGCCGCACCCCCGCCTCCCGCAGCGCTTCAAAGGTGATCTCCATAAGCAGCACTTCCGTAAAGGAGGAAAAGGGCACCGCTTCCCGGGCCGCGGCGATGCTGATGAGCATGGTGGACGGCAGCATTTCCGGGTGAAAGGTGGTGGCCGCCACGTAGCTGGACGGCAACAGCACCACCAGCGCCACCAGGGCGTAGCGCAGCATGCGCACCAAGGTGGCCCCGTCCCAGCGCTGGTAGTAGTCTTCGGCCGCGTTCATGAGGGCCCAGAGGCTGGTGGGCACGACCAAGGCAAAAGGGGTGCCGTCGGCCAGGATGGCCACCCGGCCCTCCAACAGGTTGGCCACCACGGTGTCGGGCCGTTCGGTGTTGAGCACCTGGGGAAAGACGGTGTAGGGCGTGTCCTCAATGAATTCTTCGATGTAGCTGGTGTCGATGACGCCGTCCACGTCGATGGCGGACAGCCGCCGCCGCACCTCCTGGACCAGGTCCGGATCCGCGATGCCGTGGATGTAGGCGATGACCACCGGCGTCTGGGTCCAGCGGCCCAAGATCATGCGGTCAAAGCGCAGGAGGGGCGAGCCGATCCGACGGCGGATGAGAGACAGGTTAGTCTGCAGGCTGTCCACAAACCCGTCCCGGGGACCCCGCACCACCGGCTCCCCCATGGGCTCCTCCACGTTGCGGGTGTCATAGCCCACCAGATCCAGGACGATGGCCACGTCCACGCCCTCGACCAGCACGGCCGTCTTGCCCTGGCAGAGGTCCTGGACCAACTGCTGGAGATCGGCACGGGTTTCCACGTTCGCGGTGTTGATCATGCGGGTGCAGATCCAGTCGGCCAGGCGCTGGGGGTCGGCGGGCACCTGGACGCCGTCCCGCACCGCGTCGTACAGCAGGGGTTTGATGACCTGGCTCGCGGCCCGCTCCGCGTGGGACAGCGTATCAAAGAAGACCACCGCGGCTCGGGCGCCACTCGGCGAGCCCGCTCCCCCGGCGATGACCAGCTCCCGCACGACCAAGTCCGGCGCGTCGCCGACCAGCTGCCGGATGACGCTGAGGTTGGCGTCCAGCCGACGGCCGATGCGAACCCCGGTCAGCACGTCATTCCCCTTTTCTACGGCCTCTGGGCTCCGGGCCAGCCGCTCTTGCAGGATCCGCTGCACGCTGCGACTGTCCAGGGAAGGACGCAGGAAGGCCGGGCGCCGCCGTTTGAGCCACGCAAACAAAGAGCGCAACGGGTTGGGCACGGGTGCGATTCTCCACCCATCTGTGCTGGTCTCGGCTCCTGGTAGTGTGCAACCGCCGACGGCACCATATACCAGCAGCGCCGTTGGGCGGGAAGGATACCCGGCGGGGCCGTTTCGGGCGACCGCGGGCGCAGGCGGCGATCTCGCCGGTCCGTTGCGCCGGTGGTCGTCCGCCGTGAGGGTGGCCCTGGGCAGAACGGGTGGATCATCCTCCGAGAGGAAGCCGGTACGAGGTCACGTGCTTGAGGCGAGCAGACCTGCTCCCACCGGTGAACTGGTAGATGTCGCAATAAGCCAGCCGGCTGCCGTCAGCCCGCGTCAAGGTGGCGTGCAGCGCGGCGGTGGCACCGTGAGTAATGATGTGGTGGATGTGGAGCTCCTGGGGGGCGGGGCCGGCCATGGCGGCCAGGTCGGCGCATACGGCCTCCGGCCCGACGAGACGCCGTTGGCCGACAACTTCCCACTGGATATCCTCCCGCATGAGCTCAGCCGCCGAGGCGTCAGCTGTGACCAAGGCCACGTTGAAATCCCGCAACTGTCCCTTGCGGGGCGCGTTGCCGCAGTCGTCCGGACAAACAACCCGCATGATGCTGCCCCCAATCCGTTCCCACCGCCGTTGGTGAGTGGCGGTGGGCGCCCGGTGCTTCCCTGTGGTGCTAG
>DATGPV010000012.1:0-45645 GCA_035304545.1 Limnochordales bacterium
GACTCCAGCTTGTCCAAGGTGCCGCCGGTGTGGCCCAGGGCCCGGCCGGACATTTTGGCCACCGGCGCGCCGCACGCGGCCACCAGGGGCACCAGCACCAGGGTGGTGGTGTCGCCCACGCCCCCGGTGGAGTGCTTGTCCACCTTGACGCCGGCGATGGGGCTCAGATCCACCTTGTCGCCGCTGGCCACCATGGCCATGGTCAAGGCGGCCGTCTCCGCGTCGGTCATGCCCTGGAAATAGACGGCCATGCACCAGGCAGCCATCTGGTAGTCCGCCACCTCTCCCCGCATGTACCCCTCGATGAGGTAGCGGATCTCGGCCTCGGTCAACTCGCCCCCGTCCCGCTTTTTGACGATCAAATCCTGGGCCCGCAAGGTCTCACCCCCTCAGGCGGCTGATCCCAGCACGTCCCGCAGGAAGCTGGTCCCTGCTTCGGGACGCTCCACGCCGAAAAACTCCGCCAAAGTCGCGGCCACATCGGCAAAGGTGGCCCGCGTCCCCAGATCCACGCCGGCCCGGCCGCTGGGACTGTAGCACAATAGCGGCGTGTACTCCCGGTCGTGATCGGTGCTGGGCGTCGTCGGGTCGTTGCCGTGATCGCCCACCAAAATCAGGAGATCGCCCTCCCTAAGCGGCGCCATGAGATCCGGAACCCGTGCATCGAACTCGGCCAGCGCCCGGGCCATGCCCTCGGGATCGTTGCGGTGGCCGTAGAGCATGTCAAAGTCGATGCAGTTGGCGAAGATAAGGCACGGCCCCGCCTCGTCCCGCAGCCGGGCCACCACGCCGTCCACCGTTTCCATGTTGCTGCCGGTGGGTTGCCCCGCGGTGATGCCCCGCCCCGCGAAGATATCCTCGATCTTGCCCACGGAAAACACCGGGATGCCCGCCGCCACCAGCCGATCCAGCACCGTGGGGCGCGGCGGCGGCAGGCTAAAGTCTTTGCGCCGGGCCGTGCGCTGAAACCGCCCAGGCGTGCCGATGAAGGGCCGGGCAATCACGCGGCCCACGCCGTGCTCTCCCACCAGGATCTCCCGGGCGATGCGGCACATCTCGTACAACTCTTCCACCGGGATGATGTCTTCGTGGGCTGCGATCTGAAACACGCTGTCCGCGGAGGTGTATACGATGGGCTTGCCTGTGCGCAGGTGCTCTTGGCCCAGCTCTTCGATGATGACCGTGCCCGACGCGGGCTTGTTGCCCAGTACGCCCCGCCCGATGCGGGCGGTGAACGCGTCGATGATCTCCGGTGGAAAGCCGTTGGGATAGACCGGAAAGGGCCTGTCCAGGATGAGCCCGGCCAGCTCCCAGTGTCCCGTGGTGGTGTCCTTGCCCGCCGACTGCTCGGCCATGCGGCCAAAGCAGCCCAGGGGCGCGGGTTCCGGCGGCACCCCGGGCAAGTCCAAAATCCGCCCGAGGCCCAGCCGGCCCAGGTTGGGCAGGCGGAGACCGCCTACCGCCAGGGCAGTGTTGCGCAGCGTGTTGCTGCCTTCATCGCCAAAACGGTCCGCATCGGGCAGTGCCCCGACGCCGACGCCGTCCAGGACGACCAGCGCGGCCCGCGGTGGGCCCGACATGCCGTTCACCCCTCAGCGACCCGCCGCGGCGGGCCGGGAATCTTTGCCCCCGCGGATTTCGGCATCCCGGGGCACACCACCTTCCCCGGCCAGGCCCGCGGCAACGCTCGGCCGCACCTCACCCCGGCGGGAGCAGGCGCACCACCGCGTCCATCAGCACAGGGGTGACGTAGGCTTCCAGGAACGTCGCGGCCACCAGCATGCCTCCGCTGGCCAAAAGCAGCAGCACGGTGTTGAAAAAATGGTGGTGGAGGGGGATGTCCCGCCGGCCCAAGAGCACCCGGGCCGCCGCCACCGAGAAGCTCAAGGCCGTGGCCCCGGCCAATAGCACCGCCGGAACCGCCAGCACGTTGTGGGGCAGCAAGGCCGCCGCGGCCAGCACCACTCCCCGCAGCATCATCCGGTCCACGAGGAAAGCGGCCGTAAATCCCAGGACGAAACCCCGCAGGAACACGACGCCCAGCACCAGCGGGGCGCCCAAGACCGACAGGCCCAACAGCCCCATCAACCCCGCGGTCTTGAGCACTTGTTCCACCAGGGCCTGATGGAGGACATCCCGGGCGGGCGCCATGGCCTGCGCCCCGCGGGCAGCCAAAAGGCCCTGCACGTGCAGGGCCAGGGCAGATCGGTCCGCCTCATCCACGTGCCCCACGGCCAGCCCGCCAAAGCCTGCGCCCATGGCGAACACGATGGCGACGCAAAGATAGATGGCCGTACGCCGGCGGAAATACCCTGAGAGGATGTCGGTGAAGCGGCCAGCCACCTGCGCCCACCCCTCGTCCCACCTTCATCCCATGCCTATGCGGGCACGACGCGGGGTATCACTGGGGCTTGCCGCCTGCGGGCCGCGTCAGCCGGAGGTCTTCGGGGCCTCCCGGCGCACACGGCCGTAGGTGCCGCCTCCGCCGGCCTCCACCGCGAGCCGGCCGCTGCGGGCCCGCACGATGGCGTCGGCCACCGCCTCGCCCACCAGCTCCGCCAGCTCGGCCCGCCCGGCCCGGTGCAGCACCGCCATCTCGGAACCCCACGCGTCCAAGAGCCGGGCCAGCGTCCGGGGACCGACGCCGGGCACCAACTCCAAGGGAACCTGGTGCACGTAGGGCGGCCGGTGGTCGGGCGACGCAGGAGCGGCGCGATCCGCGATTTCCTCCAGCCGGTCCAACACGCCCATGACCAGCCGGCGGCTGCCGCAGCGGCCACAGACCCGCGCCGGCGGCGGCCCATGGGCCCGGCGGCCGCAGTCCAGGCACGCGCTGCGGTAATACTTCCCCAACCGGGGATCCAGGCCGTAGTTGGCCCGCACCCGGCGGCCGGCTTCCCGCCGGAGGGCCCGCACCAGCTCGGCAAAGGACGGCGCCGCCAACTCCAACACGGTATACTCCCGGGCAATGCGGGCCAGGGAGTGGGCGTCGGAGCTGGACAGGAACGTCTTAGAGGCCAGCTCGCTCACCCGGTCCGCCATGGCCGTGTCGGCCGAAAGGCCCAGCTCCACGCCGGCAATCGCCGCCTCCCGGGAGCCAAATACCTCCGTGAGCCGGTCGGCGCACGCGCCGTAGAAGCCTTTGTGGGGGGTAAACACGTGGGCGGGGACCAAGAGGCCGCCGTGGTCTTCGGCCAGCTGCAGCAGTTCCAGTGCCGTGAGGCGGGCCCGCTGGGACGACAGCTGCAGATTGGTGACCCGGGGCGCCAGATGCCGGGCCACCCGTCCCACCGCGTCCAGGTCGGGCAAGTACAGCACGTAATGGGCGGGGCCCCGGCCCTCGCCGCCGATTTCCAACTCGACGGCGGGGATGAGCACGGGCCCATCTCCATAGCGCAGGCCGCCGTCGGGCTGGGGCACCAGCCGGCCGGCCGCGGCCAGCGCGGCCATGTCCGCCTGCACCCCCGGGGAAGCCGCGTCCACCACGGCCACCAGATCGATGCCTTTGCGCCGCCGGCACTCCTCCAGCACCGCCGTCAAGGTCATGGCGGCCGAAGCGGCGATCTTCACCGGCCGGCCGTCGCCGGAACGGCCCACGTGGACATGGAGGTCCGCAAAGTACGGTTTCAGGCCGGGAACCGCCGGCGGCTTGTCCGGGGTCGCCCCGGTCGGCTCCGCTTGGTCCCGTTGCCCGGTCAGAGCCCTTCACCCCGCTGCAAGAGACCCGCGGCCACCCATCCGGCTGCGGCGGCCGCCAAAAAGGGGGCCGGATCCTCGGCGGGACCGCGGCCCATGGAACGCAGGGGAATGCCCGCAGCCGCGAGGGCCGCCAGGGCCGCGGGGCCCCGGTCCTCCACCACCAGCCGGTGCCGCTGGAAGATGCCGGCCGCGGCCAGCTGCGCGTCCACCACCTGCTGCTCATGGGCTGCCAGGCGGGGCAGCGCGACCCAGCACGGCCGCTGGGCCACCAGCCCCAGGGCCGTCAACGTGTGGTGGCTCACCCCCTGGTGGCGGGGCCGGGGATCGGCGAAGCTCAAGCGCAGCGCGGCCACGGCCCGACCGCCCAAAAGGCTCGCCGCGTCCAGGTGCTGGCCCGCCTCGATGGCTGTGGTGCCAAAGGGCGTGCCGGTGCCCACCACGCCCGGCCCCATGGCCACGATGGCCGCATCGGCCCCCAAGGCCCAGCGGGCCGCCAGCAGCCCGGAAAACAGCGTCACCGCTTCCAGATCGCCGCCGAACGCGTGCCCCACCGTTACCGTCCCGTCTAGAAACCCCGCAGCCCGCAGCCGCGCGACCAGGTCGCTCATGGCCAGGGGCAGGGCGCCGCCGTCGGTCATGACGTATACGACACGGGCCGCCCGCCCCAGGGCCAGCCGCAGCGCCGCGGCCGCCGGGGCCACCTGGCTGTGCAGCTCCGCCACCACCACCGGCATACCCCCTACATCCCGGGCCTGGGCCAGGAGGGTATGGTAAGGGCTGGCGGGCTCCTCCGCGGCCAACACCCGCAGCTGCAGGGGCGTGTAGCGCAGCTTCATAATGTGGCCCGGCGCCGGGCTGGGGCGTCTCGCGTGCCCGGGCACGTGGAGGACGAAATGCACGCCGCCCGTGCCCAACCCCAGGTCCACCGCGGTGGTGTTGAGGGCCACCCGCTGGCCCACCTGCGGCACCGGAGTAAAGGTCTCAAAGAGCACGGCCGGTGCCGGGGCTCCGTCCACCTCCACGATCACGTGCCATAGCCCCGGCCGCAGCGGTGCCACGGCCCGCACCACGCCTTCCCGCACATGGGCTTGCACCATGGTCGCCTATCACCCGCCGGACAACGAAAAAAGCAGGTGACCGTACCCGGGACCACCTGCTCCCTTGCCCTTAGTGTCACCGGCCGGCCGGTGCGGCCTTCGGCCCCCGCTCAGCGGTTTCGGGGCCCACGGCGCTCTTCCCGGCGGCCGCCACCGCCGCCGCCTGGGCGCCGGCCCCGCTGCCCACCTTCCCGCCGCTCGTAGCGGCCGTTCTCCTTCGCCTCGTGCATGGCCTTCTCCGCGGCCAAGGCCTCGGGCGACAAGGCGTCCTTGCGAGACAAGTTGATCCGGCCCAGCTTGTCGATTTCCGTCACCCGCACCAGCACTTCGTCGCCGATGTTGACCACGTCCTCCACCTTGGACACCCGGTAGGGGGCCAACTCGGAGATGTGGACGAGGCCTTCCTTGCCCGGCAAGATCTCCACAAAGGCGCCAAAGTTCATGATGCGCTTGACGGTGCCCAGATAAGTCGCGCCTACCTCCACGTCCTTGACCAAGTTCTCGATCATGGCCATGGCCCGCCGGCAGGCCTCCTCGTCGGTGGAGGCGATGAACACGCGCCCGTCGTCCTCGATGTCGATCTCCACGCCCGTCTGTTCGATGATCTTGTTGATCATCTTGCCGCCAGGCCCGATGACGTCGCGGATCTTGTCCACCGGGATTTCCATGGTGGTGATGCGCGGCGCGTAGGGCGACAGATCGGGCCGCGGCTCGGCCAGCACCGCCAGCATCTTGTCCAGGATAAAGAGCCGGCCTTCCCGGGCCTGGGCCAAGGCTCGCTCCAGGATGGCCCGGGTGACGCCGGTGATCTTGATGTCCATCTGCAGCGCCGTGACGCCGTCCCGGGTGCCTGCCACCTTAAAGTCCATGTCGCCCAGGGCGTCCTCGATCCCCTGAATGTCGGTGAGGACGGCGAACCCGTCTTCGTGCTTGACCAGGCCCATGGCCACGCCGGCCACCGGTTTCCGGATGGGCACGCCGGCGTCCATGAGGGCCAGGGTGCTGCCGCAGACGCTGGCCTGGGAGGTGGACCCATTGGATTCCAGCGTCTCCGACACGACGCGGATGGTGTAGGGGAACTCCTCCTCGGGCGGGATGACGGGCAAGAGGGCCCGCTCCGCCAGATGGCCGTGGCCGATCTCCCGCCGTCCCGGCGCCCGCATGGGCCGCACCTCGCCCACGCTGTAGGCGGGGAAGTTGTAGTGATGGATGTACCGCTTGCGGTGCTCGTCCCGGAGATCGTCCAGCATCTGTTCGTCGCCCTTGAGGCCCAGGGTGCACACGCTCATCACCTGGGTCTGGCCCCGGGTAAAGATGGCCGACCCGTGGGTGCGGGGCAGCACGCCCACCTCGCACCAGATGGGGCGAATTTCATCCAGCTTGCGCCCGTCGGGCCGCTCGCCCTCCACCACGATCATCCTGCGCACGTGTTCCTTGATGAGCGAGTCGTAGACGGTCTCCACGTCCTTGGCGTGGTTGGCGAAGGCCTCCTCGCCCCATTCCTGCTGGAACTCCTCCAGCAGCTGGGCCTTCAAGTCGGCCATGGCCTGCTCCCGGGCCTGCTTGTCGGCGCTGCGGATCGCGCTGTCCAGGCGGGCCAAGGCCCGCTCCTTGACCCAGTCCCGCACCGCCGGATCCGGTTCGTACAGGGGCACTTCCACCTTGGGCTTGCCCACTTCCGCCCGGATTTCCTCGAGAAACGCGGTGATGCGCTGGATCTCCTGGTGGCCAAACATGATGGCCTCGAGCATGACTTCCTCGGGGAGCTCCCGGGCGCCGGCCTCCACCATCATGATCGCGTCGTGGGTGCCCGCCACCACCAGATCCAAGTCGCTCTCCTCATTCTGGGCCGAGGTGGGGTTGATGACGAACTGGCCGTCGACCCTGCCGACCTTGACCCCGCCAATGGGGCCCATGAAAGGAATGTCCGAGATGTGCAGCGCCGCCGACGCCCCGATCATGGCCGCGATCTCGGGTGGGTTGTCGTGTTCCACCGACAGCACCGTGGCGACCACCTGCACGTCGTTGCGGAAACCGTCGGGAAACAGCGGGCGGATGGGCCGGTCGATCATGCGGGCCGCCAAGATCGCGCCCTCGCTGGGCCGGCCTTCCCGCCGGAGCCATACCCGGGGGATGCGGCCGATGGCGTACATGCGCTCCTCGTAATCCACCAGCAGCGGGAAAAAGTCGATGCCCTGGCGCGGCTCCTTGGACATGACGGCGGTGACCAGGACCACCGTGTCGCCGTAACGGACGAGGACGGCCCCGTTGGCCTGCTTGGCCAGCTTGCCCGTCTCGATGATCAGCGGGCGGCCGCCCACTTCCGTTTGAAACGTCCTTGCCATCAATTCAGTAAACCTCCTGGCTCCGTGCATCCGCATGCACGCAGAATGCAAACAAGAGCGGCCGAAACCGCTCTTTGGACCGTCACCGCCGCAAGCCCAGCTTCTCCACCAGCGCCCGGTACCGCTCGATGTCCTTGCGCTGCAAGTAGTTGAGCAAGCCCCGCCGCTGCCCGATCATCTTGTAAAGTCCGCGCCGGGAGTGGTGGTCCTTCTTGTGCACCCGCAGGTGCTCGGTCAACTCGTTGATGCGGGCGGTCAAAATGGCCACCTGCACCTCCGGCGAACCGGTGTCGCCCTCATGCTGCTGAAAGTCGGCGATGATGCGCTGCTTGGCTTCCTTGGACAAAGACATGTCCGCACCTCCAATACATAATGCAGCCCCCGGAACCAAGCGGGCCGTCGGAGGGCTCGGCCGGCCTAGTACCGGGTTTCCCTGCTTAGTTATACCACACAGCACCGTCCTTGTAAAACCAGCGGTTTTGTCCTTTTTCCGCCCGCGGACGCCGCCTGGAAGCCCCAAGGCCGGGGCGCGGCCGGGCCCCTTTAGCCCGACTGGGCGGGCGGCGGCGCGGCCGGCGCCACCGGTGCCCGGGCGAACCGCGTGCGGGCTTCGGCCACATCCCGCTCGATCTGCCGGCAAAGCTCCTGGGCCGAGGAAAAGCGGACGATGCCCCGCAGCCGGTCCAGAAACTCCACTTCCACCCGCTGCCCATAAAGGTCCCCCGCAAAGTCCAGGACGTGCACCTCCAGGGCCACATCGTTGCCGGCGAAAGTGGGCCGGCTGCTGATGGACGCGACGGCCGGCAGGCCCGGCCCGTCCCCGGCCCGCAGCCGCACCCGGTACACGCCTTGCCCCGGCAGCAGCATCCCAGGCTCGGGCGCGACGTTGGCGGTGGGAAACCCCAGCTCGCGGCCGCGCCCCTCGCCCGCCACCACCCGCCCGGCGAGGCGGAAGGGCCGGCCCAACAGGCGGGCCGCTTGCTCCACGTCGCCCTCCCGCAGGCGGCGGCGCACCAGGCTGCTGGAGACGACCTCCCCATCGAGGCGCACCGCGTCCTCCACCCGCACCAAGAAGCCGTGCACCTGCCCCAAGGCCTGCAGCTGGGCGGGCGTGCCCTGGGCCCGGTGGCCAAAGCGGAAGTTGTAGCCCACCACCACGCCCCGGGCCGCGAAACCGTCCACCAGCACCTGACCCACGAATTCCTCCGGAGTAAGACTGGCCACGGCGCGATCAAACCGCAGGCAGACCGCGCACTGGATCCCTAAGGCCCGGATCTGGGCGCACCGGTCGGCCACGGAGGTCAACGCCGGCGGCGGGCCTGATCCCACCACCGCTTGGGGATGGGGGTGAAAGGTGAGGGCTACCGCCACGGCGTCTCCGCCCGCCTCCGCCACGGCTCGCCTCAGGATGCGCTGATGTCCAGTGTGGACGCCGTCGAAGTTGCCCACCGCCACCCAGGTGGCCTTCCATAGGGGTGCCCGGGCCCGCAGTTCATCCAATGTAATATGTAATGCCCCCGCGTCGCAGGGCGAGGGGCCGCTTTGCTGGGTCATCCTTGCCCGCTCTCCCGGTTGGCTCATGTAAAGACGATCTTTGGCCTGAAGCCCGTCCCCTGGGGCGTCGGCACGGGATCCGCCACGGCCAGCAGCCGCCCCGCCGGATCCAAGAGGCGCACAGGTCCCCCGTCCATGCCGGGCTCGGGGGTCGGTCCGGCTCCCGCCAGCAGGGCCGGGCCCACCGTCTGCCCGTGGGAAACCCGCCGGGCCCCCTCTGGCGACAGCGTCACCGCCGGCCAGCGGGCCAGGGCCGCCTCTTTAGGGATCAGCGCCAGCGCACCCCGGGCCGCGTCCCGCTCCAGTTCCTCAAGGGTTTGGGCGTCGGCCAAGTCAAAGGCGCCGACCCGGGTGCGCAAGAGAAAGGACATGTACGCCCCAAGGCCCAGGGCCGCGCCCAGGTCGGCGCACAAGGAGCGGACGTATGTCCCTTTGGAACAGACCACATCAAACAACACCCGGGTGCCAAAGGTCAACTCGGGCTCGTCGGGCTCCACCCGCACGATGCGCAAGGCATGGATGCGCACCCGCCGCGGCGGCCGGGCCACCTCGATCCCTTGGCGGGCCAACTCGTACAGCCGCCGCCCCTGGTGTTTGATGGCCGACGTCATGGGCGGCACCTGCAGGATGTCCCCCACAAACCGGGCCGCGGCTTCCTCCAGCCTCTCCCGGGGTACCCGCAGGCCGCGCCGGATGGCGAGGGGTTGGCCAAAGGCGTCGTGGCTGTCGGTGTGGACTCCCAGCACCATTTCAGCCCGGTACGCTTTGTCCTCGGCCTGGAGGAGCTCCACGAGGCGGGTGGCCCGCCCCACGCACAACACCAGCACGCCGGCGGCACCGGGGTCCAAGGTGCCCGTGTGGCCGATGCGCCGCACCCCCAGGAGCCGTCGGACCCGGGCCACCACATCGTGGGACGTGTACCCCGGCGCCTTGAGCACGTTGAGCAGGCCCTCCGGGGCCGGATCCCGGCTGCTGTGGCCGTCCTCCCCCCGGCCCTGGCCGGGGCCGCGGACCGCTGCCGCTGCCATGACCGCCCGGGATTCACCCTCTCCCGCCGGGGACGCCCCGGGGGACCGTCTCCGGCGCCGCGTCCAAGGCCTCGTTCACGGCTTGCAGCACCTGGTCCCGGGCTGCGGCCACCGGCAAAGCCAGGGTACAGCCCGCGGCCCGGGGGTGGCCGCCGCCGCCCAATTGTTGGGCGATCCGGCTCACGTCCACGTAGTCCTTGGAGCGCAGCCCCACCCGGGTCCGGCCGTCGGGCTGCTCGCGAAAGATGAGGGCTACCTCCACCCCCGCGATCATGCGGGGGTACTGCACCAGGCCGTCGGCCTCGTCGTAGCGGGCCCCGGCCTCGGCCAGCATCTCGCCGGTAACGGTAATCCACGCCACCCGGCCGTCATCGGTGCGGTCCAGGGTGGCCAGGGCCCGAGCCAAAAGGCGCATGGTGCTCCACGACGCCTGCTCGTACACCCAGGAGGCGATGCGGTCGGGGCGGGCGCCAGCCTCCACCAAGGCCGCGGCGATGCGCAGGGTGGCCGCCCGGGTGTTGCTGTAGCGGAAGGAACCGGTGTCGGTCATAATGGCAGCGTAGAGCTGGGTCGCGGCCCTCGCGTCCAAGGACAGGCCCCAATGGTCCACCAAGACCGCGTACACGATTTCTCCCGTGGCGGCCGCCGACGGATCGATGTAGCGCACCGTGCCGCCAGCCACGTTGGTGACGTGGTGGTCCAAGTTGTAGACATGGGCAAACCGGTGGGCCGCCTGGGCCACGGGGCCCGTGCGCTCCACGTCTGCGTCCAGCACCACCAGCGCCTCCGCGTCGGTGGGCACCGGCGGCGCGGTGCGGATCATGTCCACGCCGGGCAAGAAGGCCCACTCGGGGCGCACCGGATCCGGCGACACCACCTGCACCCGCTTGCCCAGGCGCTCCAGGCCCCACGCCAGGGCCAGCATGGATCCGAGGCAGTCCAGGTCCGGGTCCACGTGGCCCGTCACCACGTAGCTGTCGTGGCGGCAAAGGCGCGCCGCCACCGCCCCCAGGCCGTCAGCGGAGCCCATGGGCACCCTCCTTACCGGAGTCCGGGCTGCCGCTGCGGTCCTGGCCGTCCCCGCCGGCGGAGCCGCTCGCGTCCTGGGTCTCATCGGGCTCCGGGGCCACGGCGGCTTCGCCGGTTACTGACCGCAAGAGCGCGGCGATCCGGTGCCCCCGTTCGATGGACTCGTCCAGGCGGAAGGCGATCTCCGGCGTGTGGCGCAGGCGGATGCGCCGGCCGATCTCGGTGCGGACAAAGCCCCGGGCATGCTCCAGGGCGGCCAAGGTGCGCTCCTTCTCCTCCTGGTTGCCCAAGATGCTCACATAAATCTTGACGTGCCGCAGATCCGACGAAACCTCCGCGTCGGTGACCGACACGAAGCCGATGCGGGGGTCCTTCATCTTGCGCAGGATGTCGCTGGTCTCCCGCTTCAGCTCTTCCCGCAGCCGCTGGGCCCGGGTGACGCTCACCGGCGGCCCCTCCCTTCCCTGGCGCCGCGGGCCGGATCGTCCCGGCGCCGCGGTCCCTTACAGCAGCTCGATGGTGTAGTCGGTGAGCTGGACAGCCGCGTCCCGCTCCACATACTGGACGATGGTCGACAGCACCGCCTGCGCGTGGCGCCGGTCATTGGTGACCAGGGCCACCCCCAGGGTGGCCCGTTGCCAAGTGTCGTTGCCGTCCACTTCCGCAATGGAGACGGGAAACCGGCGGCGGATGCGCTCGGTCAGGCTGCTCAGCGTCCGGCGCTTATCCTTCAAGGAATGGCTTTCGCCCATGAACAGCTCCAGCGTCAGCACGCCGACGACCATCATCGCCCATCCCGGGGAACTTCTTCCATGCGGAAGACTTCCAGCACGTCTCCTTCCTTGAGGTCATGGAACCGCTCCAACCCGATGCCGCATTCGTAGCCCTGGGCCACCTCGCGCACGTCGTCCTTGAAGCGCTTGAGGGAGGCCATGGACCCTTCGTGCACCACGACGCCGTCGCGGATCACCCGCACCTGGGCGCCCCGCACGATGCGGCCGTCGGTGACGTAGCAGCCGGCCACCGTACCCACGTTGGGCACCTTGAACAAGGCCCGCACCTCGGCCCGGCCCAGGACCACTTCCTGGTACTCCGGTTCCAGCATGCCCTCCAGGGCCTTTTCCATCTCCTCGATGGCGTCGTAGATGACCCGGTACAGCCGGATGTCCACGTTTTCCTGCTCGGCCACCCGGCGGGCCGTGGCATCAGGCCGCACGTTGAAACCGATGATGATGGCGTTGGCCGCGGCGGCCAGGTCCACATCGGTTTTGGTGATGCCGCCCACCGCCGCGTGGATGACGTTCAGGCGCACCTCGTCGGTGCTGAGCTTCTCCAGCGCTCCCCGCAGCGCTTCCACCGACCCTTGCACATCGCCCTTGATGATGATGGGCAGCTCCGGGAGCTGGCCTTCTCGCACCTGCTGGAACAGCTCCTCCAGGTTGGCCCGCGCCGGCCGCTGGATCTCCTGCTCCCGCAGCTGCAGGCGGCGGCGCGCCGCGATCTCCCGGGCGATGCGGTCGTCGGCCACCACCACCAGCTCGTCGCCGGCGGCGGGCACGTCGTCCAGTCCCAGCACCGACACGGGCATCGCCGGGCCCGCTTCCGCCACCTGCTGGCCCCGGTCGTCCAGCATAGCCCGCACCCGTCCTGAAGCGTGCCCGGCTACAATGGCGTCGCCCAGGCGCAGCGTGCCCTTCTGCACCAGCACCGTGGCCACGGGGCCCCGCCCCTTGTCCAGCTCGGCTTCGATAATGACGCCCCGGGCGGGCCGGTCGGGGTTGGCCTTGAGCTCCCTGAGCTCTGCCACCAGCAAGATCATCTCCAGCAACTCGTCCAGGCCTTCCCGCTTCAGCGCGGAAACCGGGACCACCACCGTGTCGCCGCCCCACTCTTCGGGGACGAGGCCGTGCTCCGTCAGCTGCTGCTTGACCCGGTCGGGGTTCGCATCGGGCTTGTCGATCTTGTTCAACGCGACGATGATGGGCACGTCGGCGGCTTTCGCGTGGTTGATGGCCTCCACGGTCTGGGGCTTAACGCCGTCGTCCGCGGCCACCACCAGCACCGCGATGTCGGTCACCTTCGCGCCGCGCGATCGCATGGCCGTAAAGGCTTCGTGGCCCGGCGTGTCCAGAAACGTGATGGACTTGCCGCCCCACTGCACCTGATAGGCGCCGATGTGCTGGGTGATGCCGCCGGCCTCCGTGGCCGCCACCCGGGTTTCCCGGATCGCGTCCAGGAGGGTCGTCTTGCCGTGGTCCACGTGGCCCATGATGGTCACCACGGGCGGGATGGGCTTAAGGGTCTCCGGCGGATCTTCCTGGTCGGCCAAGGCGTCGGCGATGGGATCCCTGGGCTTCACCACTTCAAAGCCTAGCCGGGTCGCAATCTTGGCCGCCGTGTCGAAGTCGAGGCTTTGATTGACGGTGACCATGATGCCCTGATTGAACAAGTATTTCACGATCGCGGCCGCCTGCACCCCCACCTTGCCCGCGAGCTCCTTGACCGGGATGGTCTCGGGCAGCTCCAGCTTGCCCCGGGATCCGGGCTCAGGCGGCGCCTGCCGCTGGGCCCGCTGCGGCACCGGCTGGCCCTTGTGCCGCCCCTTGCCGCGCCCGCCGCGCCCGCCATGGCCGCCCCGTCCGTGGCCGGAACCGCCTGCTCCCCGGCGGGCCTCCGGGTGCTGGGCTGCCGCGGGGCGCTGGGCCCGCGCTCCCGATTCCGCGGGCGGTTGAGCCGCCCGAGCCGGGGCACCGCCACCGGCCGGCGCCTGGACACGGGACGCCGCCTGGGGCCGGGCCTGGTTGCCCGCGTTGCCCGCCGCGCCCGCCTGGCGGCCCCCGAACTGCCGGCGCACCCGGGCCACGTACTCATCCTCCACGGTGCTCATGTGATTCTTTACGTCCTGGCCCAGCGAAGCGAGGAAATCCACCACCTGCTTGCTGTCGACCCCCAAGTCCCGAGCCAGCTCGTAAACACGCACTTTCGCCATCTACCGCATCACCTCAATCGAATTCGCCTTCACCCAAAGCCTTCTGCAGGAGGCGGGCGAAGTGCGGATCGCAGACCGCCACGACCGCCCGGGGCCGCTGGCCCAGCCATTGCCCCAGTTCGGCCTTGCGGCCCCACTGTACCCACGGTACCCCGTGGACGTCACACAAGTGCCGGAAGCGCCTTACCGTCGCCCCGCCGGCGTCCACCGCGATTACCACCAGCGCGGCCCGGCCCCGGCGCAGGACCCGGACTACCGCGGCGTCGCCCGACGCCAGCCGTCCTGCCGCTTGGGCGAACCCCAATACCGCGCCGGGATTCATGGCGCAGCCATGAGCATCTCCGCCAGGCGCTCCCGCACCTCTTCGGGCACCGGCTGCTGCAGGGCCCGCTCCAGGCGCTTGCCTTTCCACGCCAGCTCCAGGCAGTTGGGGTCTGGGCAGACGTACGCCCCCCGCCCCGCCAACTTTCCCGTGGGGTCCACCGTCACCTGTCCGTCAGGGGTGCGCACGACGCGAACCAGCTCCCGCTTGGCCCGCACCTGGCGGCAGCCGACGCAGGTGCGCTGCGGGACCTTGCGCGGTTTCACCGCGGCATCCCCCCTTTAGTCTTCGTCCAGCAGCAAATCGGCCAGGGACTTGAGGTCTTTCAGGACGCGCTTGGGCTTCTTGGCCTCTTTGCCCGCGGCCTGGCCCTTCGATCCTTTGGACCCCTTGGTGTCCTTGGCCGCCGGGGCCGGCGCCGCGTCGTCGGCGGCCTGGGGCTCACCGGCCGCCACCTGGCCCAGCACTTGCGCCAAGCGCTGCCGCAGCGGGTTGTCGTCGGCATCGTCGGGCCCAGCCACGTACACCGTCACCTCGGTGTCCTCCGCCTCGTCTTCGTCGGTGGCAAACAGGCTGGGCAGCGGTTCGTCCTCCTCCAGCACCTCTTCCTCAAAGATCTCTTGCAGCTCCCGCTTGGCCGCGCGGCCCTTCTTGAGCTTGGCCGGGGCCGGCTTCTCCCGTTCGGGCTCCAGCTCCAGCTCATCCAGGGATGGCTCCAAGAACTCCTCGGGGAACTCGTCCGCAGGGAGCTCCTCGGGGAACTCGGCGTCCAGCTCGTCGACGGCTTCCGGCCCATCGGCCGGGACCTCCCCGTCGGCGGGCGCCGCGGCCGCGTCCATGGCGCCCACCGGCACCAGCGGCTCCTCCACCGGCTCCTCTTCGGGCACCAGCTCCGCCGCCGGCTTCGCGGCCTCCTGTTCTCGGGCCGCCTGTTCCGCGGCCCGCTTGGCCCGCAGGGCCGCCTCGGCCTCTTCAAAGGCCCGCTGGGCCTCCAGCATGGCCAGCTCGGCCATCTGCGACTCGCTCTTGATGTCGATCTTCCAGCCCGACAGCCGGGCGGCGAGGCGGGCGTTCTGCCCTTCCTTGCCGATGGCCAAGGACAGCTGGTGGTCGGGGACCACGGCCCGGGCCGTCTTCTCCTCGGGGTTCAGGTACACCTGGACCACCTTGGCAGGGCTCAAGGCGTTGGCCACAAACCGCTGCGCGTCGGGCGACCACTCGACGATGTCGATCTTCTCGCCCTTGAGCTCCTGCACCACCGCCTGCACGCGGGTGCCCCGGGGGCCGACGCAGGCGCCCACCGGGTCCACATTGGGCTCATGGGAGAACACCGCGATCTTGGAGCGGTTGCCCGCTTCCCGGGCCACCGCCTTGATCTCCACGATGCCGTCGTGGATCTCGGGGACCTCCAGCTCAAAGAGGCGCTTCAACAGCCCCGGATGGGTACGGGAGATCATGACCTGAGGGCCCCGGGGTGTCTTGCGCACCTCGGTGATGTATACCTTGATGCGGGAGCCGGGGGGGTAGGTTTCGCCCGGCATCTGCTCGCTGGGCACCAGCACCGATTCGATGCGGCCGAGGTCAATGATGACATTGCGGTGATCCATCCGCTGCACGATGCCGGTGACGATGTCGCCGACGCGGTTGGCGTACTCCTCATAAATGAGGTTGCGCTCGGCTTCCCGGATGCGCTGGACCACCACCTGCTTGGCGGTTTGGGCGGCGATGCGGCCGAAGTCCCGGGGCGTCACCTCGATCTCGACCACGTCGTGCAGCTGGTAGTTGGGGTTGATGCTCTGGGCTTCCGCCAAGGAGATCTCCGTCGCGTCGTCCTGGACCTCTTCCACCACGTCCTTGAGGGCGTACACCCGCAGGCGGCCCGTGCGGTCGTCCAGCACGACCCGGACATTCTCCGCGGAGCCGTAGTGCCGCTTATAGGCGGAAACGATCGCGGCTTCGATGGCCTCCATCAAGATTTCTTTGGAGATGCCCCGTTCCTTCTCCAGCTCGTTAAGAGCACCAACCAGTTCCAGATTCATCTTGGGCAACGGCCTCCTACCCGTTAAAACTCGGCCACCAGGTTGGCCCTGGCCACCATGTCGTGGGGGATGGCCACCTGGCCCGTCTCGGTGCGCAGCACCACGTCGCCGTCCACCAATCCCACCAGCTCCCCTTGCCAGTTGCGCCGCCCGTTCAGGGGTGCAAAGGTGCGGATCTGCACCCGCCGCCCGGCAAAGCGCTCAAAATCCGCCGGGCGCTTCAAGGGCCGCTCGATGCCCGGCGACGACACCTCCAGGCTGTAGCGGTTGGGGATGGGATCCGCCTCGTCCAGCTGGTCGCTGAGGGCGTAGCTTACAGCCTGGCAATCGTCCAGGGTAACGCCGCCGGGCTTGTCGATAAACACCCGCAGCACCCAGCCGCCGGCCTCCCGGCGGTATTCCACATCCACCAGCTCCAGGCCCAACTGGCTGGCCACCGCCTCCGCCATGGGCGTCACCACCGCCAGCACATCCCGCGCTGCCACGGCACTCCCCTCTCTCGCCCGCCGCCCCCAGACTCCGCCGGACCCGGGCGGTACCGGGCCCATACACGAACGAAAGAGTGGGGAGGTCCCCACTCTTTCCCGCAGGAGCGTCTCGACATCTGGGTTTAGTATACCACCGCCCGGGGGCGTTGGCAACATGTGTTCCCTAAAAAAGCGTCAACTGGTCGGTTTCCGGCAGGCCATCCAGGCTGCCGTGCTGCCGGAGGGTATCCACCACGCTGCGGTTGAGCCGGGCCCGGCGGCGCAAATCCTCCATGGAGGTAAAAGGTCCGGCGGCCCGGGCTTCGGCGATGGCTTCGGCTGCGGCTGCGCCCACCCCCTGCAGGGCCATCAAGGGGGGCAGCAGCCCCTGGGGCGTGATCTGAAACCGTTTCGGATCCGACTCGTACACGTCCACCCGCCGGAAGCGGATGCCCCGGGCCATGGCTTCCAGCACGATCTCCATCAGGGTGACCAGGCTCTTCTCCCGCGCGGTGGCCTCGTTGCCCTTGCGCTCTACCGCGTCAATGGCCCGGCGGATGGCCTCCCGGCCCTGGGCCACCAGGTGCGCGTCGAATTCCTCGGCCCGCACCGAGAAGTAGGCCGCGTAAAAGGCTTCGGGGTAGTGGACTTTAAAGTACGCGATGCGGAAGGCCATCATCACGTACGCGGCCGCGTGGGCCTTGGGGAACATGTAGCTGATCTTCTGGCAGGAGTCGATGTACCACTGGGGCAAGCCGTGGGCCCGCATCAGCTCTTCGTCCTCGGGCTTGAGGCCCTTGCCCTTGCGCACCTGCTCCATGATGCGGAAGGCGGCCCCCGCGTCCATTCCCCGCTGGATCAAGTACGTCATGATGTCGTCCCGGGTGGCAATGACCTCGGGCAGCGTCGCGATGCCCTGCCGGATCAGGTCCTGGGCGTTGTTGGTCCACACGTTGGTCCCGTGGGACAAGCCGCTGATGCGCACCAGCTCCGCGAAGGTCTTGGGCCGGGTTTCCTCCAGCATCTGCCGCACAAAGCGGGTGCCGAACTCGGGGATCCCCAGGGTGCCCACGCTGCCGGACCCATCGTCGGGCAGGCCCAACGTTTCCGTGCTGCTGAAGATGGCCATCGTCTTCGGATCATCCAGGGGGATCCGGCGCACGTCGACGCCCGTCAAGTCCTGCAGCATGCGCAGCATGGTGGGGTCGTCATGGCCGAGAATGTCCAGCTTGACCAGGTTGTCGTGGAGGGCGGAAAAGTCGAAATGCGTGGTGATGACCCCGGCGTCCCGGTCGTTGGCCGGGTACTGCACGGGGGTGAACTCGTGGATGTCCCGTCCCCGGGGCACCACGATAAGGCCGCCCGGGTGCTGGCCGGTGGTGCGCCGCACGCCCGAGCAGCCCCGCACCAGGCGGTTGATTTCCGCCGTGCGGGCCTCCCGCCCTTGGGCCTCCAGGAACTTTTTCACGTAGCCAAAGGCAGTCCGCTCGGCCAAGGTGGCGGTGGTGCCGGCCCGGTACACGTTTTCCTTGCCCAACAGCTCTTCGGCGTAGCGGTGGGCCTCGGCCTGGTACTCGCCGGAAAAGTTGAGGTCGATGTCGGGCACCTTGTCGCCGTGGAAACCCATAAAGGTCTCGAAAGGAATGTCAAAGCCGTCCTTTTCCAGCTCGGCGCCGCAGCGGGGGCAAGGCTTGTCGGGCAGGTCCACCCCGCTGCCCACGCTGCCGTCGGTGAAAAACTGCGACCACTGGCAGGCGGGGCAGACGTAGTGGGGCGGCAGCGGGTTCACCTCGGTGATGTCGCACAAGGTGGCCACCAAAGACGAGCCCACCGAGCCCCGGGATCCCACGAGATACCCGTCCTCCAGCGACTTCCGCACCAGCTTGTGGGCGATGTAGTACAGCGGGGCGTAGCCGTTTTCGACGATGGCCTTGAGTTCCCGCTCCACCCGGGCAGCCACCAACTCCGGCAACGGATCTCCATAACGCCGGCGGGCCCGCTCCCGGGCCATGCGGGTGATGGCGTCGGGGGCCTCGGGCAGCTCCGGCGTATGCAGCCCCGGCGGCACCGGCTCCATGTCCTCGCACTGGGCGGCCACCCAGTTGGGGTTGACGATGACCACTTCCCGGGCCATTTCCTCGCCGAGGTAGGCGAATTCCTCCAGCATTTCCCGGGTCGTGCGCAAGTAGAGGGGAGTGGGCCGCTCCGCGGTGCTGAAGCCGTGGCCCGCCATGAGAATGCGGCGGAAGATCTCATCCTCCGGGTGGATGAAGTGCGCGTCGGAGGTGGCCACCACCGGCTTGCCCAGGCGCCGGCCCAGCTCCACGATGCGGCGGTTGATGTCCCGCAGGCCGTCGACGCCGGCGACCTTGCCCTCGTCGATCAGAAACCGGTTGTTGTCCACCGGTTGGATTTCCAGGTAGTCGTAGAAGCGGGCCCGGGCCAGCAGCTGCTCCTCCGGCTCGCCGTTGAGAATGGATTGGTACAGTTCCCCCGCCTCGCAGGCGGAGCCGATGATGAGGCCTTCCCTGCGCTTCTCCAGCTCGTGCCGGGGAATCCGGGGGTTGCGGTAAAAGTAGTGCAGATGGGACAAGGAAACCAGCTCATACAGATGGCGCAGCCCTAGGCGGTTTTTGGCCAGGATCACGATGTGGTACGATCGGCTCTTGGCGTCGGGATCGTCGACCAGATAGCCCTCGATGCCGTAGATGAGCTTTATGCCCGCGGCTTTGGCGGCCTGGTACGCCTCGGGAAAGGCGTGCACCACACCGTGGTCGGTGATGGCCACCGCCGGATGGCCCCAGGCAGCAGCTTGGCGAATGACCGCGGCCGTGTCGGCAGCGCCGTCCAGGCTGCTCATCTTGGTGTGCAGGTGGAGCTCCACCCGCTTTTCGGGCCAGTCATCCACCCTCCGGGGGATGTCGGCCCGCATGATGTCCTCGGCATTGAGGACCAGCTCCCGGGCAAAGCGGTCAAATTCCACCCGCCCCCGCACCCGTACGCCGGTCCCTACCGGCAGCGGATCGGCCAGGGCCGACTCGCTGCGGGCAAAGGCCTTGACGGTGATGGAGTCGGTGTAGTCGGTGAGATCAAAGCTGATGAGATAACCGCCCCGCACCGGGCGGGCTTCCCACGTCATGACCTCGCCGGCCACGATGACCGGGCGCCGGTCTTCGGCCACGTCGGACAGGGGCACGGGCTCCCCAGAAAACTCCCTTCCCAGAAGCACCGGCCCACTGGCACCGCGGCGGCTCCCGTTGCCCCGGCCATTGCCGGCCGCGGGCGGCGGAGGCGGCGGCGCCGCCGCGAGGGCCATCAGGCGCTGGATGTACTCGTCGTCGGGATCAGTGCCGTCGTCTTCACCTTCATCCTCGCCTTGGTCTTCCTCCCCAGCCTCGGCCTCGTCCTCGTCGACGCGGGCGTCTGCCGCGTCCCAGGGCACGGAGCCGCGCGGGGCGGGCGGGTCCGCCTGTGGGGCGGCCTCTGCCGCCAACTCCTCGGTCGTCGCGGGAGCGGCCGGGGCCGCAGAAGCACGGCCCTGGCTGTCGCCGCCCGCCTCGCGGCCGGCGGCCGGCAGGTCCCCCGGCAGAGCGCGGTCCACCGGCAACAGGCGCACCCGTTTCACCCCGGAGGCCATGGCCAATAGTTGCGCCTCCACGTGCCGGACCAACGACTCCGCCAGCAGCCCAGCCTCGGCGGCCACATACAGCCGCCACTCGCTGCGGCGGGTATCCACCTCGATGCGCTCCAGGCGGATGCCGGCCGGGCGGCGCCCGGCGCGCGCGAGCTCCGCCGCGACCGCCGCTTCCAGCGGGGCCGCGTGTCCTGGCTCGATGACGCAAATACCCATGGGTTCACCTCGGGCCAAGATTAGCGAACGGATTTGAGGATTTCCCAGTACATGCGCATGCGGGCCCGAAAGCCCCGCCACAGGCCGGCCTTTTCTTCCTTCATCACCTGGGCCAGGCCGGGCAGGGGCACCTTGACCACCCGCAGGCCGTGCTTCTCCGCGAAGCGGGACAGGGCCAGCTCCACGCCAAAGCGGGAATGCTCCAATTCGGGGATTTGCTCCAGCACCTCACGGCGCACGGCCCGCTGACCCGACAAAAAGGGCGCCAACCGCTGGGCCAAGTCCGTAGCGAGGCGCCCGTGGTCGAAGACGCCCAACGACATGTCGGCCGCGCCGCTGACCACCGGCTCCACGAGATCACGGATGTGGATGTAGCGCAAGCCCACCAAGTCAGCGTCAAGAAAAAGGATGACCGGTGCGTCGGTATGGCGCACACCGGCCATCATCGCGCCGCCTTTGCCCACGTTTTCGGGCAGCTCCACCACTTGTACGGGGAACCGGCGCGCCACCGCGGCCGTGTTATCCTCACAACCGTCGCATACGACGACAACCTCATGAATGACTGGGCTGCGCACCACCGGGCGCAGCACCCGGGCGATGTTGGCGGCCTCATTGTACGCGGGAATGACGGCGGCAACCTTCACGGTGCCTCAACTCCCCTGCTCCCCGCTCCTTACGGCCTCGGCATGGCGGCGCTGATCCATTCCTGCACCCGGCCGACCGCGGCCCCGATGGGCACCCGCTCCTCCAGCCGGCCGTCGCGGCTTTTCAGCTCCACCTGCTCCTCCTCCAGCGACCGGGGGCCGATGGTGATGCGCAGCGGGAAGCCCAGCAAGTCCGCGTCCTTGAACTTCACTCCGGCCCGCTCGGCCCGGTCGTCCAACACCACCTCGACGCCGGCCTCCGCCAGCGATTGATACAATTGGTCGGCCACTTGCCGCTGCCGCTCGTCCTCGTACTTGACGGGCACGATGACGACATGGTACGGCGCCACACTCACCGGCCAGATGATCCCGTTTTCATCGTGGTGCTGCTCGATGATGGCGGCCATGGTCCGGCTGATGCCGATGCCGTAGCAGCCCATGACCATGGGCCGCGCCTGGCCGTGCTCATCCAGGTATGTGGCCCCCAGCGCTTCGGAATACTTGGTCCCCAGCTTGAAAATTTGCCCCACCTCGATGCCGCGCGCCGCGGCCAAGGGGGCACCGCAGCGGGGGCAAGGCTCGCCGCTGGTAACGGTGCGGATGTCGGCCACCACATCGGCCTGCCAGTCCCGGCCCACCTGCACGTGGCGCAGGTGCTGGTCGGCCGCGTTGGCGCCGGCCACCGCGTCGGCCACCGCGACGGCGTAAGGGTCGGCCACGATCCGCACACCTTGGAGGCCCACCGGTCCCGCGAAGCCCACCGGCGCGCCCGTGGCGTGCTCCACCAGCTCAGGCGAGGCCATGGCCAGGACCGTCGCGCCCAGGACCCGCTTGAGCTTCACCTCATTGAGCTCGTGGTCGCCCCGCACCACCGCCGCCACGGGCTGGCCGTCGGCTTCGTAGATCAGGGTCTTCAAGACCTGGTCCGGGCTCACCTGCAAAAACGAGGTCAGTTGGTCGAGGGTGCGCACCCCCGGCGTGGCCACCGGCTCCATCGCCGGGACGGCCATGTCGCCGTCCCCCGGCGGCGGCGGCACCGCCTCGGCCCGCTCGGTGTTGGCCGCATAGTCGCAACGGGTGCAGTAGACCACGGCCGCCTCGCCGGCGTCGGCCAACACCATGAACTCATGGGTCACATCGCCGCCGATGGCCCCCGAGTCCGCCTCCACCGGGCGGGCGTCCAGGCCCACCCGGCGGAAAATGCGGGTGTAGGCGTCGTACATCTTCCGGTAGCTCTCGTCCAGCCCCGCCTCGTCCCGGTCAAAGGAGTACAGGTCCTTCATAATGAACTCCCGGCCCCGCATGACGCCAAACCGGGGCCGGATCTCATCCCGGTACTTGTTCGCGATCTGGTAGAGAAGAAGCGGCAGCTGCCGGTAGGACTTCACATCCGCCCGCACCAAGGCGGTGATGAGCTCCTCGTGTGTGGGCCCCAGGCAAAACTCCCGCCCGTGACGGTCCTTGAGGCGGAACATCTCATCGCCGTACTCCTCCCAGCGGCCCGTCTCCCGCCAGAGCTCCGCGGGCTGAACGATGGACATGAGCAGCTCCTGGCCGCCCTTGGCGTCCATCTCCTCCCGGACGATGTCCATGATCTTGCGCAGCACCCGCCAGGCCAAGGGCAGGTACGTGTACATGCCCGCCGCGGTCTTGCGCATCATGCCGGCCCGCAGGAGCAGCTGGTGGCTGGCAATTTCCGCTTCCGCGGGCGTCTCCCGCAGGGTCGGCGCCAAAAGCTGGGACATGCGCATAAGGGAAAATCCTCCTTGTTTCCCCCACCCGGTAATTCTTGTGCCGCCGCCGCTGGCTCAGCCGAATAAGCGCGTCAGGTCCAAGTACACCACAAAGACCATCAAGGCCAAAAGCAGCGTCAAGCCTACAAACTGGGCAAAGCCCTGGTGCTCCGGCGACAGGGGCCGGCCGCGGACCGCCTCGATGAGGAGGAACAACAGCCACCCGCCATCCAGCACCGGAATGGGCAGCAGATTGACCAGGGCCAGGTTGACGTTGAGCACCGCCGCGAACAGCAGCAGGTAACCGATCCCCGACCGGGCCGACTCGCCCAGCCCCACCACGATGCCGATGGGACCGGCCACACTCTCCCGCACCTGCTCGGCCGGCGTCTGGCCCGTGATGACGCCCCCCAACCAGCGCACCAGGGACAAAGTCCACCCCACGGTATCCTGGGCAGCTCGGGCCATGGAAGTGCCCAGGGGCAGCCGCTCCTTGCCGGCCGTGCCCCCGCCCATGACGGTGACGCCGATCAGTACACGCCCCGCTTCGGGGTTGAACGCCGCGTGTACCGGGAGCTCCAGCTGCTGGCCATCCCGTTCCACGGTGATCCGCACCACCTGGTCGGGATACTGCTGCAGGGCCCCGCTGAGCTCGGCCAGGTTGGAGACAGGCTGCCCCTCCACGGCCACGATGCGGTCACCGGGCCGCATGCCCGCGGCTTCCGCGGGGCTGCCGGGCAACACGTCCGCCACCGCAAAGGGCACGGCAATGGCGGCGTAAAACACTACCAGCAGCACGAAAGCCAGCACGAAGTTGGCAGCCGGCCCCGCGGCGATGATGGCCATGCGCTGCCAGACGGGCTTGGTCTGGAAGCTCCGCTCATCGTCGGGGGGAATTTCTTCTTCCGGGTCCACAGCGGCGTCCATTCCGGCCAGCTTGACAAAGCCGCCTAAAGGAAAAAGGCGCAGCGAATAACGAGTTTCGCCCCGCTTCCACTGCACCAGCGCCCGTCCGAAGCCGATGGCGAACTCGTGAACTTTCACGCCAAACCGGCGGGCCACCAGAAAGTGCCCCAGTTCGTGAAAGAGGACGATGGTGCCAAACACAACGGCAAAGGGCACCACCCAGTCGACAAACCAGCTCCACAGGGCCAGCGGGTTCACGGCGGGCCCTCCTCTCCCCGGGTTACAGGGCGACCGCCGCGCTCCAGGCGTGGGCTGCGCGGCGGGCCCAGGCATCGGCTTCCAAGACGCTGTTCAGCGTCGCGTCCCGGACCTCGTGGTCTGCCAGGACCGCCTCCACAAGCCGCGGGATGTCGGTGAAGCCGATGCGGCCTTGCAGAAACAGCGCCACCGCCACTTCGTTGGCGGCGTTGAGCACCGCCGGCGCGGTCCCGCCCGTGCGCCCGGCGGCGTAGGCCAGATCCAGCGCTGGAAACCGGCGGCGGTCGGGCGCCTCAAAGGTCAAACTGCCCACCTCGGCCAGGGACAGGCCCCGCACTGGGCTGGGTGCCCGGTGGGGATAAAGCAGCGCGTACTGGATGGGGATGCGCATGTCCGTGGGCCCCATATGGGCCAGGATAGACCCGTCCACCAGCTCAACGCAAGAGTGCACGATGCTCTGCGGATGCACCACTACGTCGATGCGGTCCCAGGGCGTGCCAAACAGCCAGTGGGCTTCGATAACCTCCAGCCCCTTATTCATCAAGGTGGCCGAATCAATGGTCACCTTGGCGCCCATGCGCCACGTGGGGTGGCGCAGCGCCTGGGCCGGCGTCACCCGCGGCAGCGCCTCCAGGGGGGTGCTGCGAAAGGGCCCGCCCGAAGCCGTCAGGATCAGCCGGGCCACCGCCCGGGGCGCTTCGCCTTGGAGGCACTGGAAGATGGCGCTGTGCTCGCTGTCCACGGGCAACAGGCGGGCACCGCTTTTGCGGGCCGCCTCCATCACCAGCGAACCGCCGGCCACCAAAACTTCTTTTGTCGCCAAGGCCACATCCTTGCCCGCTTCCAGCGCCGCCAAGGTGGGCACTAGGGCACCCGCGCCCACCATGGCCATGACGACCAGGTCCACGTCGGGCCGCGTGACCAGCTCCACCAGGGCCGCCTCACCCGCCCCCACGGCCACGTGGCCGTGGCCCCGGCGGGCCAGCGCGTCCTGCAGATCCCGGGCCGCCGCGGCGTCGGCCATAACCACGGCCTGCACCGAATCGACGACCTGCGGGACCATGGGTTCCACCCGGCGGCCCCCGGCCAGCGCCACCACCTGCAGCGCTTCGGGATGATGGCGGACCACGTCCATGGCCTGCCGCCCAATGGAACCCGTCGCCCCGACGATGGCAATTCGCTTAGGATCCAACGCGCCACCTCCGTGTCGCTGTGCGTATTATACCACAGCCCCTTTTGGGCCGTCCAAGCTCCGCCTGCCCCGGCCGGGGGCCCCGCACCGCCCCTGCGGCCCGACGGGCCAGCACCCGGCAGCGGGGCGCCCCGTGCCTTCCCGTCACCGCCGGGCGGGACCCGAGGCCAGCGTCACCACAAAGAACGCTTTGAGCACCACCAGGGCCATCGGGCCCAGCACAAAGCCCGCTGGACCGGTGAGCTGCACAGCGGCGTACACCGCCATCAGCGTCGGCAGCGGATGCAGCCCCAGCCCGACGCCCAGGACATGGGGTTCCAGCCATTGGCGCACCAGGACCACCGCCAGCCACACCGCCGCCGCGCCGCCGGCCGTGACCCAGTCGCCGCGGGCCGCGGCCCACAGGCACACGGGCGCCAGCACGCCTCCGGGACCGATCATGGGGATCAAATCCAGCACGGCCGCGCCCAGCCCCAGAAGCCAGCTGTAGGGCACACCCAAAAGGGCCAGCCCCAGCAACGTGGCCGTGCCCGTGACGGCCACCAGGCTCAGCTGCGCCCGCAGCAGCGCCAGCACACCGCCGAAAATTTCGTCCCGCAGCCGCACCACCGCCGGCCGCCACGCCCGCGGCAACACTTCGAGCACGGCGTGCCACAGCCGGTGCCGGTCGCGGCTAATAAAGTAGGTCGCGAAGCCCGCGACCATGATCATGAAGGCCAGGTTCGGCGCGGCCCGCAAGGTCCCCAGCAGGGCCCCCACCAGCGCAGCCACCGCCTGGGAAGCCTGCCCCACCGCCGCCTCCACCAGTTCGTCCATGGGGTGGGGCAGTCCCCTCCGCCACGCCTCCGCCTGCTGCAGCCGCTGGTCCAAGGCCTCTCCCAGCGCCCCCGCCATGCGGGGCAAGTCTGCGAGCAGCCGCTCCAGCTCCGCGGTGACGTTGACCACCACGACGCCAAGCAGCCCGCCCCACAAAGCCAGGAACACCGAGAGCACGGCGATGACGGCGCCGCCCCGGCCCAGGCCGGCCACGCCCTGCAGGCGGTTGACCAGGGGATCAATGATGGCCGCCAGCACCGTCGCGATCAAAAAGGGCGCCAGGTACAGCCACGCGTAGCGCAGGCCGACGACGATGAGCAGACCGCCTGCCACGCCGTGGAGCAAAGCGCGCCGCGGCCCCCTCACCGGCGGGGCCTCCTGCTCCTAGAAGACGTACCCGAGGAAAAGCCACAGGTAATACACCGCGGGGATGACCACCAGCAGGCTGTCAAACCTATCCAAGATGCCGCCGTGGCCCGGCAGCAGCCGGCCGCTGTCTTTAACCCCAGCCTCCCGCTTAAGGGCGGACTCCAGCAAATCCCCAGCCTGGCAGAAGACGGGAATGGCCACGGCCAGCGCCAGCGCCCGGGGCAAGGGGATCGCGGCCAAGAGGACGCCACCCAAGAGCACCACCGCAAACCCGCCGATCCACCCTCCCACCGCGCCCGAGACGGTCTTGTTGGGACTGATGGCGGGCGCCAGCGGCCGGCCGCCCAGGGTCCGGCCGGTGAAAAACGCGGCGGAATCCGTCGCCCAGGTGCCCACAAGCGCCAAGAGCGTCAGGCCCAGGCCCAGCGGCTCCACGGCCCGCAGGAGCAGGAAGTGCCCAAACAGGCCGGCCACGTACAGCACCCCCAGCACCACCGCGCCGCCCGCGGCCAAGGGTCGGCGCACCGGCATGGACGCGGCCCGCGCGAGGGCATAGAGCACCACGGCAAACACCACCGCGCCCAAACCGAAACCGGGCACGACCACCGGCGCCTCCGCGGCAATGTACGCCACGACCAGCACCAATAGACCGCCGCCGAACAAAGCGTCCGCGGGCAGGGGCACGCCTAGACCGCGGCGGGCCAGCCCGTACCACTCGGCCAAGCCCACCGCGGTCAAAAGGCCCACCACCGCCGCCCACCACAGGTGGCCGGCCACCGCGGCCGCCACCAAGAGGGGGCCGCCCAGCAGCGCGGTCAACACCCGGGCCCGCACGCCGCCGCCTCCCTAAATGCGGCCAAACCGCCGCTGGCGCCGCTGGTAGTCCAAAATCGCCTCATACAGATGGATGCGTTGAAAATCCGGCCAGTAGATGGGGGTAATCCACAGCTCGGCATAGGCCAGCTGCCACAGGAGGAAGTTGGAGATCCGGTGCTCCCCGCCGGTGCGGATGACCAGGTCCGGATCGGGGATGCCGGCCGTGTTCAGGTAGGCCGCAAAGGTGGCCTCATCGATGTCTTCCGGCCGCAGCTTGGCCGAGAGGACATCCTGGGCCAACAGCCGGGCCGCCCGGGCGATTTCCCAGCGCCCACCGTAGTTGAGCGCCACGCACAAGGTCAGCTTTTCTTCGGGACGCGGCGCCGCCAATGCCTCGGTCAGCCGGCAGCGCACCCGTTCGGGCAGGCGGCTGATGTCGCCGATGACCCGCAGGCCCACGCCGTGCTCCCGCAGGCGCGGCAACTCTTGCTCCAGCACGTTGCGGAGCAGGTCCATCAAGAAGCCCACTTCCTGCTCCGGCCGCTCCCAGTTTTCCGTGGAAAAGGCGTATACGGTCAGATAGCGGATGCCCAGCTGGCCGCAGGCCTCCACCGTCTGCCGCAGGGCCCCCACGCCCGCCCGGTGGCCCTCGACCCGGGGCAGCGAACGGTGGGTGGCCCACCGCCCGTTGCCGTCCATGATGATGGCTACGTGTACCGGGAGGCGCTGCCGGTCGATGGCCGCCAACAGTTGCTCCTCACTGGCGCCGTTGAGCCGCGTCCGATCGGCGCCGGTGCCTGTATACGACCCGGGGAGTTTGTGCATTGTGCTAGTCCCTCGATTCCCAGCCGGCATGGCCGGGGGGCCCCGCTTCCACGCGTCCCGGCACTTCCGGCACCGCCAACAGTACCACCTCGCCGCGGGACCCGGTCCCTTGGCGCACCACCCGCCAACGGGGTGCGCCGCCGGCAGCCGGCGAGCCCGCGGGCATCACCCGCACGGGGCACCCCCGCGCGGCCAGGGCGGCCAAGGCCTCCCCCAGTTCCCACGCCAGCACGTCCGGGATAGGAAGCACCCCGGATGCCGCTAGACGCCCAGCGCCGCCCGACGGCCCCAGGGCAGTCACACTTCCAGGATCTCCTTTTCCTTGGCTGCCAACAAGTTATCGATCTCTTGGATGTACCGATCGGTGAGCTCCTGCACCTGCTGCTGGGCCCGCCGGGCCGCGTCCTCGGGCAGCTTGCCTTCCTTTTCCAGCTTCTTGATGGCCTCGTTGACGTCCCGCCGCACGTTGCGCACCGCCACCCGCTTATCTTCGGTCTCCTTGCGGGCGATACGGGCCAGTTCCTTGCGCCGCTCCTCGGTGAGCTGCGGGACCTGGATGCGCAGCACGTTGCCGTCGGAGGTGGGCACCAGCCCCAGGTCCGACTTGAGGATGGCCTTCTCAATGTCTTTCAGGGCGTTCTTGTCCCAAGGCTGGATGACCAGGAGGCGCGCCTCGGGGACGCTTATGGACGCCAACTGGTTGATGGGTGTCGGGGTGCCGTAGTAGTCGACGGTGATGCGGTCCAGGAGCGCGGGATTGGCCCGGCCGGTGCGAATGGTGGCCAGCTCCCGGCGGGCGGCCTGGACGGCCTGCTTCATCTTTTCCTCGGCCTCCTGCAGCAGCGCCCGAACCTGCTCATCCATGGCTCTCACCCTCGCTTCCCACTTTCGTGCCCACCCGCTCGCCCAAGCAGGCTTTGACAATGTTCTCCGGCTGGTTGAAGTCGAACACGATGATGGGGATCTTATTATCCATGCACAGCGATGTGGCCGTGGCGTCCATGACGCCCAGGCCGCGGTTGAGCACGTCAATGTACGGGATGAAGTCCAGCTTCTGCGCGTCCGGGTTGGTGCGGGGATCCGAGTCGTAGACGCCGTCCACGCCCCGCTTGGCCATGAGGATGACCTCGGCCTCGATCTCCGCCGCCCGCAGCGCCGCGGTGGTGTCGGTGGTGAAGTACGGGTTGCCGGTACCCGACGCGAAGATGACTACCCGCCCTTTCTCCAGGTGGCGGATGGCCCGCCGACGGATGTAGGGCTCGGCGATCTGCCGCATCTCGATGGCGGTCAGGACTCGGGTTTCGACACCGATCTTTTCGAGCGCGTCCTGCAGGGCGAGGGCGTTGATGACCGTAGCCAACATCCCCATGTAGTCGGCCGTCGCCCGGTCCATCCCCTGGTGGCTGCCGGTGGCGCCCCGCCAGATGTTGCCGCCGCCTACGACGATGCCCACCTGCACGCCCAGTTCGTGCACCGCCCGCACCTGGCGGGCAATGAGGTTGATGACGTCCAGCTCCAAGCCGAAACCGGCGTTGCCCGCCAGGGCCTCGCCGCTGAGCTTGAGGATGACCCGGCGGTAGACGGGTTGTGGCTTCATGCTCCCGTGACGCTCCTCAGAGTGTTTCTTGCTCCGCCCCACGATTCCTCTCAGAAGGCGCGCCAATCCCGCGAGCGGGTCACCCCCCCGGCCGAGCGGCGGCCCGCGCCCGCGGCGCATCCTCTGATCCCTGCGGCGAAAGGGATCACGGTCAGCAAAAGGGGAGAGCCGCCAAGGGCTCTCCCCGGGTCACTCCTCTTGGGCCGGCTCCTGTGCGACGGACTCGCCCCGCTCAAAGCGGGCAAAACGCCGCACCGTGATGTTTTCGCCCATGGACGCGATCTTCTCTTGGATCAGGTCGTTCACGGTGCGATCCGGATCCTTGATAAAGGGCTGTTCCAGCAGGCAAACTTCCTTGAAGAACTTCTCGAGGCGGCCCTCGACGATCTTGTCGACCACGTGTTCGGGCTTGCCCTCGTTGAGGGCGGCGGCCCGGTAGATCCGGCGCTCCTCCTCCAGAACAGCCGCCGGCACATCCTCCCGGGAAACGTAGAGGGGGCGCGACGCCGCCACTTGCATGGCCAAGTCGCGGGCCAACTGGCGAAAGTCGTCGGTGCGGGCGACGAAGTCGGTTTCGCAGTTCACCTCGATGAGCACGCCGACCCGCCCGCCGGGATGGATGTACGCCTCCACCAAACCTTCCGCCGCGACCCGGCCAGCCTTCTTCGCTGCCGCAGCCAAGCCCTTTTCCCGCAAGTAGGCGACGGCCTTCTCCATGTCGCCGCCGGTAGCCTCCAGGGCCCGCTTGCAGTCCATCATGCCGGCCTGGGTGCGCTCCCGCAGCTCCTTGACCATTTGTGGCGTAATCTGCGCCATCAGCGTGTGCTCCTCCTCAGGATCAGACCTCGACGAGTTCGGCGGTTTCATCCTCCGCCTCCGCCGCGGCTTCGGCTTCCTGGCGGCCCTCCTTGCCCTCGAGCACCGCGTCCGCCATCTTGCTGGTCAGAAGCCGCACGGCCCGGATCGCGTCGTCGTTGCCGGGGATGACGTAGTCGATGTCGTCGGGGTCGCAGTTGGTGTCCACGATCGCGATGATGGGAATGCCCAGCTTCTTGGCTTCGTGCACCGCAATCTTTTCCTTGCGCGGGTCGATGATGAATACCGCGTCGGGCAGGCGCTCCATCTCTCGGATGCCGCCCAGGTAGCGCTGGAGCTTGTCCTTCTCCTTGCGCAGCTGCATGACTTCCTTCTTGGGCAGCCGCTCAAAGGAGCCGTCGGTTTCCATCTGCTCCAGCTCCTTGAGGCGCTGGATGCGGGACTTGATGGTCTGGAAGTTGGTCAGCATCCCGCCCAGCCAGCGCTCGTTGACGTAAAACATCCCGCAGCGCTCGGCCTCTTCCCGCACGGTGTTGTGGGCTTGCTTCTTGGTGCCCACAAACAGCAGCGTCCCGCCCTGCTGGGCCAGATCTCGGACAAAGCGGTACGCTTCCTCCACCTTGCGCACGGTCTTCTGCAAATCAATGATGTAGATGCCGTTGCGCTCGGTGAAGATGTAGGGCTTCATCTTGGGGTTCCAGCGGCGGGTCTGGTGGCCAAAATGGACGCCCGCCTCCAAAAGCTGCTTCATGGAGATGACGGCCACATCTCCACCCCCTTCCTCCTGGTTTTTCCTCCGCCTCTTTCATCCCCCGCCGCAACCGGAAAGCCGGCACCCGCGGCCGGGTCCACAGGCGTGCGTGGTCACACCAACGGGTAGTATAGCACAGGCCCGCGGGCTCATCAACCACGATCTGGTTCTGGGAGGCCGAGGATCAGCTCGACTTCGCCCCGGCCGATGCCCAGCCGCTGGGCGATGCCGGTGGGGTCCATCCCTTGCGCAGCCAGTTCCCGCACCTGCCCCGCCACAGCGGCCGCGCCTCCGGAGCCGGGCCCGCGGGCGGCGGACGCTGAGGGCACGCCGTCCACCGCCGCCGGGTCCGCCAAGGCACGTCCATCCCTGGGCCCAGGGCCTTCCGCAGGCGGCGGTCCTGGGGCGGTCTCCCCGGGGACTGGCCCCCGGGGGGCCAGCGGCGTCTCCCGCCCTCTGCGCCAGTTCTCTTCCGCGGCGGCAATGCGGGCCAGCACCGCTTGGCCCCGGGCGTCGATTTCCTCCAGCCAAGCGTCCCGCAGCAGCTCGGCCTCGTCGCGGGGCAAACGCCCAGAGCGCTCCAGGGCCCGCCGCAGCCGCAGGGTACTGATGAGGGCGGCGCCGGCCAGCCCCATGGCCGCCAGCGCCGCCGCCAACGCCCACGCTGCCATCAGGGCGCCGCCTACCCGCGCACGTCCAAGTGCCGGCCCAGCTTGTCGTGGACCGGTGATCCACCGTCCGACCGGTCGCGGCGCACCGCGGCCTGCCGCGGCGCGGTCCCCCGGGCGGTGTCACCGGTCCGGGTGACCCGCCGCCGGTCCCGCTCAGCCTCTACCTGGGCCGCCATGGCCAGGGACTGCTGTTGGGCGTCCACCTGCTGGCCCGCCGTCGGGAGGCGGCCCATTTCCGTCACCCGGGGCAACAGCACCTGCAGATCAGGAAAATTCACACCCATGGCCTTCCCTCCCCGCCACCTTCGACCGCCGCGGATCTTTTACCAATTGTACGCTGGGCACAAGATCCCGGTCAACTCACCAGCGCGTCGCGGTAGCGCAATAGGCGGGCCCGCAGCCGCACCAAGGCCTTGGTGTGCAACTGGCACACCCGGGATTCGGAAACGCCCAGCACTCGCCCGATCTCCTTGAGCGTCAAGCCCTCGTAGTAGTACAAGGTCACCACCAGCCGTTCCCGCTCGGGCAAGGATTCGATAACCTGCCCCAGGAAGCGCTCCACTTCCTCCGCCTCCAGGGCGGCGCCCGGCTCTTCCGCCGCCGCGTCCTCCAGCATCTGGCCCAGGCTCAATGGGTTGTCCTGATCGGGATCGTTGCCCCAAAGCTCTTCCAGGGACACCAGTGCTGCCGCCCGCAGCTCCGTCAGCAGGGCCGCATACTGCTTGGCGTCCATATTGAGGGCAGACCGGATCTCTTCCTCGGTGGCCGACCGGCCCAGCTCGGCCTCCAAGCGGGCCACCGTCTGCTCCAGGTGACGGGCCTTTTGGCGGACGCTGCGGGGCACCCAGTCGTTGGCCCGCAAGCCGTCGATCATGGCCCCCCGGATGCGGGCGATGGCGTAGGTCTCAAACTTGACTCCCCGCTCGGGTTCAAATTTCTCAATGGCGTCCACCAGGCCAAAAATGCCGTAGCCTACCAGATCGTCGGTGTCGATGGTGGAAGGCAGACCGACGGCCACGCGCCCGGCCACGTACTTGACCAGGGGCGCGTAGTGGATGATGAGCTGCTCCCGGGCCGCCTGGCTCCGGTGGGTGCGGTACTCCGCCCACAGCTTATCGATCTCCGACCCGCCCGGCTGCACTCACGCCATCCCTTTCAAACGAAGCTCGATTTGCCGCCGGAACGCGAAGCGAATCACCGCGTCCCGGTCCCGCTCATCGATCTCCGTAAATTCAATTCCTGCCACCCACTGCCCGCCCTGGCCTTGTTCCAGTTGCTCGACCCAGCGGACAACCCCCTTGAACGCGATTCGCTGCTCGGGCAGCTTCACGGCCCCCTCCACCGCCGCGCCCGTTTCCAGCGGGCGCGGGGTCAACAACTGACAGCCCCCGCCGCTGATGTTCCGGGTCTGGGTCACCAGCCACGGACCCTCGGTGCCCAAGGGACGCACCTGGGCGCCCAGCGCCGCCCGTACCCGGAAGTATTGCCGCAGCTGCTGGCGGTGCCACTTTTCGGGCATCTGCAGGTACAGCAAGGGCACCGGCCCCTCGGAGCGGCCCAGCACCGTCGTTTCCGCCCGGTAGTATCCTTCGGCGGGCGACTCTGTCCTGGCAAATTCCAGTTCCACGGGCGTACCCGCCGGCAGGACCACCGGCTGCCGCTGCACCACGGGCGCCTGCACCACGATGCGCTCGTCGTCGATTTCTTCCACCCGCGTGCTGTAGCTCCCCGCTTCCGGGTCGTCGGCCCGGGCAATCCGCACGCGGACGCCAATGGACAGGGGACTCCGCCGCCGTTTCATCGACTCACCCTTCCTTCCATGGCGTCAGCGAATGAAACGCAGGATTCGCTGCAGCATGGTGGCTACACCGCCGGTGTCGGGCTTGGGCAAGCCCAAGAGCCGCGAAGCGATGGCCGCCACCGCCCGGGAAGCCGGGGCGTGGGGAAAGGCCAGCACAAAGGGCTCCTGGCGCTGCACCGCCCGCACCACGGCTTCATCCCGCGGCAGGCTGCCCAAATACTCGGGGCGCACGCCCAGAAACCGCTGGGCCACGGTGGCCAGCCGCTGGAACACCGCCTCGCCCTCTCGATGGGAGGGCACCATGTTGACCACCACCCAGAGGCGGGCCTCGGGACAGCGGACCGCCACCAGCTTGATGATGGAGTAGGCGTCGGCCATGGCCGGCGGCTCCGGCGTCGTCACCACCACCAGCTCCCGGCTGGCCAAAGCAAAGGACAGGACCTGCCGCCCGATGCCGGCGCCGGTATCCAGCAGAAGCACGTCCAGCGAGGCATCCAACGTTTCCAAAGCCCGCAGGAAACGCTCCAACCGCCATTGGCTCAAGTTGGCCAGCTCATAGACGCCCGAGCCGCCCGCCACCACCTGCAGGCCCGCGGGCCCCTGTACGATGACTTCGGCCAGCGCCCGCTCCCCGTACACCACGTCGCTCAAGGTGTACTGGGGATCGATGCCCAACACCAAGTCCACATTGGCCAGGCCGAGGTCCGCGTCCAGCAGGGCGACCCGCTTCCCCTGCTGGACCAGGGCCACCCCCAAGTTGACCGCCAGGTTGGTCTTGCCCACGCCGCCTTTGCCGCTGGTTACCGCGATGACCCGCGCGCCCCGCGCCGCGGCCCGGTGGGCCTGGGCCATCTCCCTCAGCATCTGGGCTTGATCCTTCATGGCGCATCCCCCAAGATCAGCTGAGCCACCTGCTCCCCGTAGGCCACCTCGATGTCGTCGGGCACGCTCTGGCCTGTGGTCAGGTAGGCCAGCGGCTTGCCCGCCAGGCGCGGCGCCATGTACAGTGATCCGTATACCCGGGTTTCGTCCAGCTTGGTAATGATGAGGCGCTCAAACCCCGTGGCCTGAAACCGATCCACGATCTGCTCCATGTCCTGGCGGCGGGTCGTCGCGCTGATCACCAGGTGCACTTCGGGCTCGGGCAGCACCTCCAGGAAGGCCCGCAGCTCGGCCATGTGCATCGCGTGGTGCTGGCTGCGCCCGGCCGTGTCAATGAGGATCAAGTCCCGGTCCGCCATCGCGGCCACCGCCCGGCGCAGCTCATCGGGGGTATAGGCTACCAAGAGCTCCAAGCCCATGATGTTCGCGTAGGCCCGCAGCTGCTCCACGGCCGCAATGCGGTACGTGTCCACCGTGACCAGCCCCACGGACTTTTTGGCCAGCATGGCAAAGTTGGCCGCGAGCTTGGCGATGGTGGTGGTCTTGCCCACCCCCGTAGGCCCCACCAGGGGCACCACCATCGGCGTTCGGGAAAAGTCCCAGGGCGGCACCGTGGGGATGGCCGCAGCCAGCTGAGCCGCCAGCTGCCCCCATACCCAACGGGGATCCTCGGCCTGTTTCACCAGCTCGGGTGCCGCCAGCGGCTGGGTGAGGGCTTGGCACTCCTCTTCGGGCAAGTCCTGCTCCCGCAGGCGCGCCAGGGCCTGGGCCACACCGTGGGGCACCTTGGGCCCCGCCGGCACCTGTTCGCCCAGCATGCGCTTGAGGGCCCGCACTTCTTCCTGGAGGGACTCCAGGGCCTGCAAGGTGGTCTCCCGGGCCTTCTCCAGCTCCCGCTGACGCCGGGCCGCCGGGGTGCGCTGGGGCTCCACCGCGGCGATGACTTCCACCCTGGGCTTGCCCAACAATCCAAAAAGGCCCCGGCGGTAACGACGGGTGTGCAGGATGACCGCCTCGTCGCCAAAGTCGGCCTTGACCCGGGCGATGGCCTGCTGCATGGTGTTGGCCACGTACCGTTTAATCCGCACCGTTGAGCGTCACCATCCCCACGGCCCGGACCTCCACTCCGGCCGCCACCTCACTGTAGGCCAGCACCGGCAGCCGCGGCAGGGAGCGCATGGTCAGCTGCCGCAAGGGGCGGCGCAATCCCGGCGGACAAAGCAGCACCGGGCTCTGGCCCCGGGTGAGGGCCGCTTCGTAGGCCCGGGCCAGCCGGTCCAAGAACCGCTGGGCCCGCGGAGGTGCCCAGGCCAGCGTCTGCCCGTCGGTCAGCGCCTCCCGCAGTTCCTCTTCCAGGGCCGGGTCCAGCGTCAATGCCGGCAGCACGCCGTCTTCGCCGGTGTAAAGCTGGGAGATCTGGGGCGCCAGCCCTTCCCGCACCGCCTCGGTCAGCAACGCCACATCGCGGGTGGTCCGGGCGGCGTCGGCCAGCACCTCCAAGATGACCACCAGGTTGCGGATGGGCACCCCTTCCCGCAGCAAGTTTTGCAGCACCCGCTGCACCTCGCCGACGCTGAGGAGCTCTGGAACCAATTCCTCGACGACGGCAGGAAATTCCTCCTTCACCTTGTCCAGGAGGGTGCGGGTTTCCTGGCGCCCCAAGAGGTCCGCGGCGTGGCGGCGGATGATCTCCGTGAGGTGCGTGGCCAGCACCGCCGACGCGTCCACCACCGTGTAGCCCGCCTGCTCCGCCGCGGCCCGCTCGCTGGGGGCGATCCACAGGGCCGGCAGCCCAAAGGCCGGTTCCCGGGTTTCGATGCCTTGGATTTTGGCGGTGGCGCCGCTGTCCATGGCCAGGTAGTGGGTGGGCATCAGCTGGCCCCGGCCGACCTCCACGCCCTTGATGCGGACGACATAGGCGTTGGCGTCCAGCTCCATGTTGTCTCGGATCCGGATGCTGGGCACGACGATGCCCAGCTCCAGGGCCATCTGCCGCCGGATCATGCTGACCCGCTCCAGCACGTCGCCCCCCTGCTCGGTATCCACCAGGGGGATGAGCCCGTAGCCGATCTCCAGCTCCATAGGATCTACGTGGAGCAGGCCCAGGACGCTTTCGGGGCGGCGCTCGGCCGCGGGCTCCGGGGGCGGCGGCGGCTGCACCCGCTGTTCCTGGCGGGACAGCAAGCCCAGCCCCCCCACCATGGCGGACAGGACCAGGAAGGGTACGGCGGGCAAGCCCGGCAGCAGGGCAAAGGCCAGCAAAATGGCCGCGGCCACCAGCATAATCCTGGGCTCAGCCACCAGCTGCCCGGTGACGTCCCGGCCCAGGCTGGCTTCCGAGGCAGCCCGGGTAATGATGATGCCCGTCGCCGTGGCGATAAGCAGGGCGGGGATTTGGCTCACCAGGCCGTCGCCCACGGTAAGCAGCGTGTAGCGCTGCAGCGCTTCTCCCCACCCCATGCCCCGCTGGCCTACCCCTACGGCAAACCCGCCCAAGATGTTGACGGCGGTAATGACCAGCGCCGCGATGGCGTCCCCCTTGACGAACTTGCTGGCGCCGTCCATGGCCCCGTAAAAGTCGGCTTCCCGCTGGATGTCCTGCCGGCGCCGACGGGCCTCATCCTCGGTGATCAGGCCCGCGTTGAGGTCCGCGTCGATGCTCATCTGCTTGCCCGGCATCGCGTCCAGGGTGAAGCGGGCCGCCACTTCGGCCACCCGCTCCGCGCCCCGGGTGATGACGATAAACTGGATGATGACCAGGATGAGGAACACCACGAAGCCGACCACGTAGTTGCCGCCCACCACAAAGTGACCGAAGGCCCGGATGATGCTGCCCGCATCGGCCTGCAGCAGGATGAGGCGGGTCGTGCTGACGTTGAGGGCCAACCGGAACAAGGTGAGCACCAACAGCAGCGCGGGAAAGACGGAAAAGTCCAAGGGATGGCGCACGTTCATCGTCAGCATGAGCACCAGCAGTGCCAGGCTGATGTTCACCGCCAGCAGCAGGTCGATCAGGCCCGTGGGCAGGGGCACCACCATCATGACCAGGATCAGCACCACGGCCACCACGATGGTGACATCCCCGTGGCGCAGCGCGGCTTCCCATATTGCCGGCCGGGATTGGCTGCTCACGCCGGTCACCTCCTGCGGGCCCGCATGCGGTAGACAAAGGCCAGCACGTCCGCAACGGCCCGGTACAGCTCCACCGGGATGGGGCTGCCGATCTCAACGCCTTCGTAGAGGGCCCGGGCCAGCCACACATCCTCCACCAAGGGCACGCCGTGGGCTTCGGCCACTTCCCGGATGCGGCGGGCGATGAGCCCGGCCCCCTTGGCCACCACCACCGGCGCCTCCATGGTGGCCGCATCGTACTTGAGGGCCACCGCGAGATGGACCGGGTTGGTGACGACCACATCCGCGGTGGGCACCGCCTGCATCATGCGCCGGGAGGCCAGCTGCCGCTGGCGCTGCCGGATCCTGGCCCGGAGCTGGGGGTCGCCTTCGACCTGCTTGAGCTCTTCTTTGAGCTCTTGCCGGGTCATGCGCAGCTGGCGCTCGTGCTCGGTGCGCTGGAACAGGTAGTCGGCCCCGGCGATGACCAAGAGCGCCAAGCCGATCCACAGCCCGGTGCGCAACACCACTTGCCCCACCATGGCCACCGCGTCGGCCAAGGGCACGTCCACCAAGGCCGGCAGCATGGCCATGGCGCCCCGCAACTCCCGGTACGCGATCCAACCCACCACGGCCACCTTGGCCAGCGACCGGAACAGGTCCACCAGGGCCCGCCGGGAAAAAAGGCGCTGCAGGCCGGCGATGGGGTTGATGCGGTCCCAGCGGGGCTGCAGGGGCTCCGCCGACACCACAAAGCCCACCTGCACGATCTGGCTGAACGCGCCCACGATCCCCGCCACCACCATTAGGGGCGCCACCAGCAAGGCCGCCTGGAGCACCACATGCACGAACAACCCTCGAATAGACTCCGCACCCGGCTGCCACGTGGCGGCCAGATCCAAGTAATGCCGGGTCAGGGCCATCAGCGTCCGGGCCCCATGGCCCGCCAAGGCCCAGGCCAAGCCAAAGCCTGCGAGGAGCACCATGGCGGTGCCCAGCTCGCCGGTGCGGGCCACCTGGCCCCGGCGGCGGGCCTGCTCCCGGCGGCGGGGCGTCGGCGCCTCGGTCTTTTCCTGGGCAAAACGCTGCAGCGAAAAAATCAGAGGGCAGTCAGGAACTGCCACAACCGCCGCATCATCTCGCCCTGATCGCCAAACACCGCGGCCAGCAGCGCGACGTACACCGGCAGCGCGACGGCTAAAGCGGCAATGCCCACCGCGATCTTGATGGGATACCCCGTGATGAACACGTTGATCTGGGGCACCGCCCGGCTGACAATGCCCAGGGCCACGTCGGTCAAGAAGGCGGCGGCGATGACGGGCGCGGCGATGCGCACCCCCAACGCGAACATGCCGCCCACCGCCTGCACGATGACCGCCACGAGCCCCCCGTGCCAGGCCGCGCCCCCCAAGGGGATCACGTTGTAGCTCGCGGCCAGGGCCCGCAGCAGCCCGTGGTGGCCGTTGATGGTGAAGAAGATGAGCGTCGCCAGCGCATTGTAAAACTGGCCGAGAATGGGGATTTGGCCGCCGAAGTGGGGATCCAGGACGTTGACCATGCCGAAGCCGATGGGCATGTCCATCAAGTGCCCCGCCACCTGCAGGGCAAAAAACGTCAAGGCCACGACGAAGCCCATGGACAGGCCGACGAAGACCTCTTGGGCGATGATGACCAGCAGGTCGCCCAGGTGCGCGACGGCGGGAGCGGGATCGACGACGGGCAACAGCAGCAGGGCCGTGAGGGCGCCCAGGCCGACCTTGAGGTGGACAGGCACGCCCGGGCCGCCAAAGAGGGGCAGCGCCATCAGCATGGCGGTCACCCGCATCAGTACGAAGAGAAACTGCTGCAGTTGTGCCGGCTCGAACCAGGACCACATCCATGTCGTCCCTCACGCGTCGCTTCCCCTAGGCCGCGCACGTCCCCGCCGCGCCGAAACCCGACAACCCCAGCCGGGGCTTTAGCCGACGAATTGGTGCATGTTCCCCAAAAGCCGGGTGGCAAACTCTGTCATCACCCTCAGCATCCAGGGGCCAAACAAAATGGCCGCGCCCAGCACTGCCAAGATCTTGGGGATGAAGGTCAAGGTCTGTTCTTGGATTTGGGTGGTGGCCTGGAGCACGCTGACCACCAGGCCCACCAGCAACCCGAGGCCCAGCATGGGCCCCGCCACCAGCAGCACGGTGACCAGGGCTTCCCGGCCCAGATCCACCACCGTGGCGTCGCTCATGCCGTCGCCTCCTCCCAACGCCTACTGAAAACTCACCAGCAGCGACCGGGTGATCAAATGCCAGCCGTCCACCATGACAAAGAGCAGGACCTTGAAGGGCAAGGATATCATCACCGGCGGCAGCATCAACATTCCCATGGACATGAGGGTGCTGGCCACCACCATGTCGATGACCAAAAAGGGGATGAATAAAATGAAGCCCAACTGAAACGCGGTCCGCAGCTCGCTGATGACAAAGGCGGGAATGAGCACGTAGGTGGGCACGTCGGCCTCGGTCTCGGGCCGGGGCACGCCCGCCAGCTCCACAAACAGCTCCAAGTCCCGCTCCCGGGTATGCTGCAGCATAAAAGACCGCAAGGGCGCGCTCACCCGCTCCAGCGTCTCCTCCTGGGACAGCTCCCCCGCCAAGTACGGCTGCAGGCCCTGCTCAAACACCGCTTGCCATGTGGGCGCCATGGTGAAAAAAGTCAAGAACAGGGCAAGTCCGATGATCACTTGGTTGGGCGGCATCTGCTGCAGCGCCAGCGCGCTGCGGACAAAGGACAGCACCACCACGATGCGGGTAAAGGAAGTGAGCATGACCAAAATGGCCGGGGCCAGGGTCAGCACCGTGAGCAGGGCCAGGATTTGCAGCGTCAGGGCCACGTCGGCGGGCCCTTCGGCCCCCGCGATGCCCAGCTCGATGCGGGGAAAGGGAATCCCCGCCCCCTGGGCGCGCGCCGCCCCTCCTACCAGCACCGCCAGTCCGGCGGCGCCCAGTCCTGCTGCCCAGCGCTTCAACTGGCCGCATCCTCCCCGGAGCCCGTGGGGGACCCGCGGCCGATTTCGGTCAGGAACGTCAACGCCTGCGGCGTGGCGCCGATGAGAAATTGGCGCCCCTCCACTTCCACCACGAACAGATGGCGCTGCGGCCCCACGGGCAGGCTGTCCACGATCCGCATCCGCCCGCGCGACGGGCCCGCGCCCACCAATCCGCCCATCCAGCGCCGCAGGCCGTACACTCCTGCAAACAGCAGGAGAAAGACGACCAGTATGCGCCATGCGACGGACACCAGTTCAAGGCGGGACGGATCCATGGGTGCCGCTCCTACTGCAGGTTCTGCACCCGCTCGGCGGGACTGACGATGCTCGTCACCTTCACCCCGAAGTTTTCGTCAATGACGACGACTTCCCCTTTCGCAATGAGCTTGCCATTGACGAACACGTCCACCGGTTCGCCCGCCAGCTTGTCCAGCTCGATGAGGGATCCCTTGCCCAGCTCCAGCACTTCCCGGATGAGCATCCGGCGCCGCCCCAGCTCCACCGTCACCTGCAGCGGCACGTCCAGGATGAGGTTGATATTGGCCGGCGTGCCGGCGGCGGAGTGGGTCTGCAAGGGCGCAAACTGAGCCGGGGCTACCGTGACCGGCGTGCTGGAGGCTGCGGGCTTGGCGGCCGCGGGCGCGGACGCCGCCGCGGCAGCCCGGGCCGCGGCCCGCTCCGCCATCTGCTGGGCCACGTCGGCCGGCAGCACTTCCCACCATGCCAACTGGCCGCCATCGCCCTGGAGCCTCAGCTGAATGGCCGCGCACTGCTCGTCGTCCCGCAGCGGCACCGCATTGGGCTGGGACAGGTCCACTTCCTGGTAGCCGCTCATCTCCGGCCTCAAAGACGCTCCCAGCTCCTGCTCCATGGCGGTGGCCAGGGCCAGCGCCAGCTTATTGAGGAAAGCCACCGATTCCTCCGCCGGCGCGAGGATGGGCAGGAGGGCCCGGTTGGGCCCGTCCACCAGGCTGATCTGCACCCCCTGGATGGCGCCGTGGAAATCCCAGCGGGCCGCCAAGGGCGCCTCCAGCTGTTCCCGCAGATCACCCCAGGACATCCACTGGATTTCCACCACCGGGGTGTGCAACGGCTTGCCCGCCAAGGAAGGAATCAGGGGCATAAGCCGCTCCAAAGCCCGCTGGAACAATTCGAGCAACGGTTCGCCTTGGCCGGGAGCCGCCGCTTCCTGGCTGGGCGCCTGTTCGTCCCCAGCCTGGGTCCCTTTTAACAGCGCGTCGATCTCCTCTTGGGAGAGAATGTGATCATTCATCGGTGTCCTCCCCTTTCGGATCGACCACCTCGGTGATTTCCACGGCCAGCCGGCTGCCTACCCGGCCGGGGCGGCCCCAAAACTTGGTCTTGTCCCCGATGCGCACCGGCAGATCGTCGCCCACCCGGGTTTCCAACCGCACCACATCCCCGGGCGCGAGCTCCAGCAGCTCCCCCACGGTGACCCGGGCATGGCCCAGGGTGACGGTGACCGGCACGCTCATGGCGGCCACCCGCCGCTTGAGCTCCTCCACGTGGCGGCCCGCCTCGGGCGTGTGCGCGCTGCCGAAAAGGTAGTGCGCGGTCAGCCGGGGCGCGACGGGCTCCAGGGCCGCATGGGGAATGCAGATGTTGATGCGCCCCTCCATGCCCCGCCAATGGACCCGCACCACCACCACGATGACCATGTCCTGGGGCGGCACCAGCTGCACAAACTGCGGGTTGACTTCCAGCCGCTCCAGGCGAGGTTCTATGGGTACCAGGTTTTCCCATGCCTCGCCAAAGGCGCTGACGGCCCGGTTGAGCACCCGGCGCATGACCGTCTGCTCGATCTCCGTCAGCTCCCGCAGGCGGGGCGGCACCGTCCCCGGCCCGCCCAGCAGCCGGTCGATGATGACAAAGCTCACGTCGGGCGGGATCTCAATGAGCCCGCTTCCCTCCAGGGGCGGAAAGGACAACACCGCGATAAGGGTCGGATTGGGCAGCGATCGGATGAACTCGTCGTAAGACGTCTGGCTCACCGACAGCACTTCGCCCTCCACCATAGTCCGCATATACCCGGACAGGTGGGTGGCCATGCCCCGGGCGAAACTTTCGTGAATAATCTGCAGCGTGCGCAGCTGGTCCTTGGAAAACTTGTCGGGCCGCCGGAAGTCATACCGTTTCACGGTGGGCGTGCGCTGCCCACGCTGGGTCAACAGGTCCCTCATGATGCGGCCACCACCCGCTCATCCCAAGGTCACTGGACCACCAGGTCGACGAAGTACACGTCTACCACGGCACCCTCGGGCATCACCTCGTTGGCGGCCGTCCGCAGCTTCTGCTTGAGCCGCTGCAGCCCCTCGCTGCCGTGGATGGACTCCATCGTTTCCTGGCGCAGCACATCGATGATGCGGTCCCGCACCGGAGCCATCCGCTCTTCCACGCGGCGCTGGGTCTGCTCCGAATCCACCTCCAGGACGATGCCGGTGCGCATGAACCTTGCCGAAGGCTTGTCGCCGGCCACCAGGTTGACGGTGAAGGTGCCCACGTCCACCAGCGGCCCGGTGCCCACCGCCCGGTCCCGGTCCGCGAAGCCTCCCACCGGGCGGCCGAAGGATAGGCCCATAAACGTGTACACCGAGTAGGCGGTTCCGGCCGCCAGGAGAATGACCAGTGCGATGAGGATAATGGCGTTCCGTACGTCCACCCGATTGCGGGCCAACACCATGCACTCCTTCTTGGGCCGGCGGCCCTTGCCCTGCCTGCCGGCCTATTCCCCCAGGTCTAGGCGCAGCAGCACGATGTCCACCCGCCGGTTGCGGGCCCGGTTTTCCGGCGTGTCGTTGTCCACCAGGGGCCGGTACTCGCCGTATCCCGCCGCCGACAGCCGGTGGGGGTCCAAGCCGTGCTGTTCGATGAGGTAGCGGGTGACGTTGGTGGCGCGGGCGGTGCTCAGTTCCCAGTTGGATGGAAACCGCTCCGTGCGAATGGGCAGGTTGTCGGTGTGTCCTTCGATCCGGATCGGATTTGGCAGCGCCGCCAACAGTGACGAAATCTCGTCCAGGAACCGCCGCGCCTCGGGCTTAATGTCGGCCCGGCCCAGGTCAAACAGGACCCCCTCCTGGAACCGCAGCGTCACGCCCCGCTCTTCCAGCTCTACCGTGAGCGCAATGTCCAGGCCCCGCTCCTGCACAAAGTCCTGCACCTGGGTGTAGACGGCCCGCAGCTGCGCCTCCAGCTCCGGCCGGTAAAAGTCCACGTCCCGCAGGTCCCAGGCGCCGCTGCCCATCATGTCGGGCCGCATTTCCATCACCGTGCGCCCGCCGTCCAGCACGCCGATGGATGCCTGAAAGGCGGACAAAATGGCCCGAAACCGCTGCACGTCCACCTCCGAGAAGGCGAACAGCAACACAAAGAAGGCCAGCAGCAGCGTCACCATGTCCGAATAGGTGATGAGCCAAGGGGCGCTGGCCTTCGGGACACTGCCGCCTGGCAGCCGGCGGGATCGGCCCGACAGCGGTCTAGGCGGCATCGGACGACGCGACCCCTTCCTCAAGCGGCGCCGCAGGCCCTTCCTGCTTGCGGGACCGCGACAGGAACGCCTGCAGCTTCTCTTCGACTATGCGCGGATTGTCCCCTGCCTGAATGGCAAGAATTCCCTCCACCACCAAGGCCCGGACCAAGAGCTCCTGAGTGGTTTTCGCCTGCAGCTTGTTGGCGATGGGCAGGAACACCAGGTTGGCCAGGAGAGCGCCGTAGAAGGTGGTGATGAGGGCCACCGCCAGGCCGGAACCAATCTGATCCGGATCCGACAGATTGGCCAGCATCTTGATCAGCCCGATGACGGTCCCGATCATGCCAAAGGCCGGACTGAAGCTGCCCATGTTCTGGAACATGCGCTGGCCGCCCGCGTGCCGCTCGGCCAGAAATTCCATTTCGGTTTCCAGCACGTTGCGCACGACCTCGGGATCCATGCCGTCCACGGCCAGCTGGATGCCCTTGCGCAGGAAGGGATCGTCCAGCGTTTCGGCCTCCTCCTCCATGGCCAGCAGGCCTTCCCGGCGGGCCTTCTCCGCAAAGCGGACCATGAGGGGGATAACTTCTTCCGGCGTCTGGCGCCTGTCCAGGAAGGCCGCCCGCAACACCGCCGGCAGGTTGCGCACCTGTTCGCGGGAATGGCTGACCAAGGTCGCGGCCAGGGTGCCGCCCAGGACGATGAACCAGGAAGGGACGTCCCAAAACAGCCGCCAGTCGCTCCCGCTGAGAATGGCCCACATCATGGAGGCCACGCCGATGAAGATGCCGAGAACGGTCGTCAGGTCCATGCGTCCACCCCACTGCGGCCCCGGGCCGGTCCACAGCCGGCCCGGGGGTCCACCATCACCACTCAACGGGCACTTACCGCTTCAAGTTTACCAATTCCTGCAGCATCTCGTCGGACGTGGTGATGATGCGGGAGTTGGCCTGGAACCCGCGCTGGGTGATGATCATGGACGTGAATTCCTCGGACAGGTCCACGTTGGACATCTCCACGTTGCCCGGCGCAATGACGCCCCGGTCGCCGGTGCCCGGAGGGCCCGTGCGGGGCAAGCCCGAGTTGTGCGACGCGCGGAACAACGTCTCTCCCGCCTGCTCCAGCCCGCCGGGGTTGGCGAACGTGGCCACGGCCACCTGGGCCAGCGTCTGGGTCAAGCCGTTGGAGAAGATCCCGGTGATGATCCCGCTCGCGTCGATACGGATCTCCTCCAAGGCGCCCGGCGGGAAGCCGTTCTGGCTGCGGACGCTGAGTTCGGTCTCGCTGGAGTATTGAGTCAGTCGAGAGAAATCGATGTTGAACACGACTTGCGCGGCCCCACCGCCGGGGTCAAATTGGACTTGGGTGGCCGTGGCGGTACGGAACTCGCCGGTGTCAGTGAAGCGAATAACACCTCGGTAACCGGTGTAGTCGCCGTTCCGGTACGCCCGCCACTGCCAGCGATTGTCGTCGACCTTTACAAAGTTCACTATGACGTCATGCCGCCGCCCGAGGGAGTCGTA
>DATGPV010000013.1:0-26464 GCA_035304545.1 Limnochordales bacterium
TGATCAGCGTCTCGTCATCGACTTGGTCCTTGGATTTCTCCTCAACGACCTTGAGGATGGACGCCGCAGGATACCCGCCCAACTGCGGGTCGATGGGCCCGACGACCGCGTTTTCGTCCATCCAGATCTCGTCGGCCGCCAACGCGATCATGGTGCCGCCGGACATGGCGTAGTGGGGGATGAACACCGCCGTGCGGGCGGGGTGCTTTTTCAGGGCCCGTGCGATCTGCTCTGAGGCCAGCACGAGGCCGCCAGGGGTGTGCAGGATGATGTCGATGGGCACGTCCTTGGGCGTGCTGCGGATGGCCCGCAGGACTTGCTCGGAGTCTTCGATGTCGATAAACCGGCGGGTGAGGAAACCCAGCAGGCTCATGGATTCCTGCCGATGGATGAGGGTGATGATCCGGGAGCCCCGCTCCCGCTGCAGGAGGCGCAGGATGGCCTGGCGGGCGGAGAGGACCCGCCAGCGCTGCCAGACGGGGACAAACCAGCTGAAGATGAGGAATAGCCAGAACAAATCGGTGACGGTCACGCTGTTCCCTCCGTTCCGCTACAACCCGTAGGCTTCCGCCAGCAGCTCCACCGGGTGGCGCACGTCGATGGCCAGGCCCTGTTCCCGCACTCCCTTCGCGATCTGCATCACGCAGCCGGGGTTGCCGGCGGCCACGGTGTCCGCGCCGGTTTCCCGGATCGCGGCCATCTTCTTGTCCAAGAGGCGCGCCGCCATCTCCGGCTGCAGGATGTTGTACAGCCCCGCGCTGCCGCAGCAGTGGTCGCTGTCCCGCAGTTCCACAAGCTTTAGCTCCGGGATCGCGGCCAAGAGCCGGCGGGGCTCCACCCGGACGCCCTGCCCGTGGGCCAGGTGGCAGGCGTCGTGGTAGGCCACCACCCGGCGCACGGGACGGGTGGGAGGCACCAGGTCAATGGCGGCCAGAAACTCCGTCACGTCCCGCACCCGCCGGGCAAAGCGGGCCGCGCGCTCCTCGTACACGGGATCACCGGCCAGCAGCTGGCCGTACTCCTTCAGGGTGGACCCGCAGCCGGCCGCGTTGGTGATGATGGCATCCACGCCGTCCAGGTCAAAGGCGTCCACGTTGCGCCGGGCCAGCCGGCGGGCGGTTTCCACCGCGCCGGAGTGGAGGTGCAGGGCTCCGCAGCAGCCTTGCCCGGGGGGGATGAACACCTCGCAGCCGTTGGCGGCCAGCACCCGCACCGTGGCCCAGTTGGCGGGTTGAAAGAGGACCTGGCCCACGCAGCCGGCCAGGAACGCCACCCGGAAGCGCCGCTCCCCTTGCGGGGGGATGACCGCGGGCAGCGGGGGCGCGTCGGTGTCCAGCCGGGGCGGCAGCAGGGCCAGCATGTGGCGCACGTCCCGGGGCAGCAGCCCCGCGAGCCGGCGCAGAAGGCCTCCGCCGATGCGCACCGGCGCCAGGGCAGCCTTGAGCCGCCCGGGGTAAGGAAAAAGGGCGTCCCGGAACAGGCCGAAAAGCAGCCGCTCCCGCCACGGACGGCGGTAGGTCTGCGCGATGTCGGCCCGGGCCGCTTCCAGCAGCTGCCCGTAGGCCACCCCGGCGGGGCAGGCGGTTTCGCACGCCCGGCACTCCAGGCACGAGTCCAGGTGCTCCAGCACGTCCGCGGTCCACGCCAGGCGCCCCTCCGCGACGGCCCGCATCAGGTAGATGCGGCCCCGGGGCGAATCGGCTTCGCTGCCCAGCTCCAGGTAGGTGGGGCACACCGAGGTGCACAGGCCGCAGTGGACGCATCGCAGCAGCTGGTCCATGGGGATGGCGGCTGCCGGCGCCGGCTTGGGCGCCCCATGCTTACCGGCCACAAGGGGTTCCTCCTCGCAGTTGGCTTTGCCCTCGCGCTGGTCCCGCTGCGGTGCCGCGGTCCGGGCCCGCGCTCGGGCTCAGATCCCGCCCACAAAGCGCCCCGGATTCAAAATCCGGTGGGGGTCGAACTTGTCCTTAAGTGCCCGCATGAGAAACAGGGTCGAGGGCGGTTGGCCCCAGACGGGCAGCGAGGGCTTTAGCGCCGCCGGGGCGGCCTCCACCACCAGATTGCCGCCCCATTGCCCGCACAGGGCGAGCCAGCGCTGGATCAGGCTCTGATGCGTTTCCGCGGGCCCCTGGCCCAGGTGCACCCGGACGACGCCCGCCGCGGCGTGGGCGGCGTAGGCCCAAGGCACACCGGCGGCCGCCGCGTCCGCGCCCACTTGCGCGATCACCGCGGCCACCCGGTCGCTGGGCCCGTGGAGGCGCACCGTCAGCGACGGCAACGAGCCCCGGTGGGCGGCCAGCGCCTGCCCGTGGGCCTTTGGCCACGGCACCGGCTCGGCCTTGACGGCAGCAGCGGTCCGGGCCCGGGCCCCGGACGCGTCCGCCACGGCGGCGGCCATGCGGCACGCCTGCTGGACGGCGAAGGCCACCTCGCCCTGGGTGCCCGCGAAGCCCACCAGCAGCTGCGCCGGCGGGCCCAGGACTTCCAGCATGACGGGCTGGGCCGGCGCATCCAACAGGGCGGCCAGGAGCGCTTCCAGCAGGTCGGCGTCCAGGGGCGGGGCGCCGGCCGCGGGCGCGGCGCTGGCCCCCGACGGCGCCATGCCCGCCCCTTCGCCGGATGCGTCCAGCTGGACCCGGACGGCGCCCCAGGCGGGCGGCCGCGGCTGCACCTTAAAGGTGGCTTCCACGATGACCCCCAGCGTGCCCAGGGCGCCGGTGTGCAGGCGGCCCATATCGTAGCCGGCCACGTTCTTGACCACCCGGCCGCCGGAGCGCACCACGCGCCCGTCGGCCCGCACCACCCGCATGCCCAGCAGCCGGTCCCGCAGGTGGCCAAAGCCGGTCCGCAACGGCCCGCTGGCGGCGGTGGCCAGCAGCCCGCCGATGGTGGCTCCGTCGCCCGCCGGCGGGTCCACGGGCAAGAACTGGCCGTGCCGGCCCAGCTCCGCCTGCAGGTCTCCCAGGCGCATCCCCGCCTGCACCGTCACCGTCAGGTCCGCCGGCTCGTAGTGCACGATGCGGGCAAGGCCCCCCACGTCCAGGAGGATGTCCAGGCGTTCGGGCATGCCCCCCAGGCCCAGCTGGGTGCCGCCGCCCCGGGGGGCCACCGCCAGCCGGTGCCGGTGGCAGTGGGCCAGCACCCGGGCCAGGGACGCCTCGTCGGGGGGCGCCACCACCAGCCGGGGCACCACGCCGTCGATGGCGTCCGCGGTGGGGTCCGCAGGGCGCACATGCTGGGCGCCGGCCGCGGCCATGAGGGGCTGCAGGATGGACGCCACGGGTCCCGCTTCCGCCAACGTTGTGCCTCCTCGATTTTCGGTCCTGGGCCGGTCTCCCGCGGCTTCGCGCCTGCCGACTCGCGACGCTCACGCGGGCGCGGCCCGGCGGGGCCGCTGCAGTTCCACGCAGCCGCCGGGGCTGGGAAAGATCTTGCCGGGGTTGCAGAGCCCCTTGGGGTTGAACACCGCCCGCACGTCCAGCATGGCTTCCAGATCCGCGGGGGCAAACATGCGCTCCATGTGCCGCACCTTCTCGATGCCGACGCCGTGCTCGCCGGTGACCGAGCCGCCCATGTCGATGCACGCGTTCAGGATCTCGTCCGAGGCCAGGATCACCCGGCGCACTTCATCGGGGTCCCGCTCGTCGTAGAGCAGGATGGGGTGGATGTTGCCGTCGCCCGCGTGAAACACGTTGGCGATGCGCAAGCGGTAACGGCGCCCCACTTCGCCGATGAAGGCCAGGATCTCCGGCAGGCGGGTGCGGGGCACGACGCCGTCCTGGGTGACGTAGCTGGGCGCGAGGCGCCCCAGGGCGCCAAAGGCCTTCTTGCGGGCGGCCCACAGCCGCCGGCGCTCGTCCTCGGTGCGGGCGGCGCGGATCTCCCGGGCGCGGTTGGCGCGGCAGATGCGGGCGGCCGCGCCGGCCTGCTCGTCCAGGCCGGCTTCCAGGCCATCCACCTCGATGATCAGCACCGCGGCCGCATCGGTGGGAAACCCAAATTGAAAGGCTTCCTCCACCGCCTGGATGACCAGGTTGTCCATCATTTCCAGGGCGGCCGGCACGATGCCCTCCTCAATGATCTGAGACACGGTGCGGGTCGCGTCGTCGACGCTGTCAAACACGGCCAGCAAGGTGCGGCAGCCCTCGGGCTCCCGCACCAGGCGCACCACGATCTTTGTGACGATGCCCAGCGTCCCCTCATGGCCTGTCACTAGCCCCACCAGGTCGTAGCCGGGCAAGTCCTCCACCGGGCCGCCCATGGCCACCACCTGGCCGTCGGGCAGCACCAGTTCAAGACCAAGAATGTGATTGACGGTCACGCCGTATTTGAGGGTGTGGGGTCCTCCCGCGTTGGTGCCCACGTTGCCGCCGATGGTGCAGGCGCCCTGGCTGGACGGGTCGGGGGCGTACTGGTACCCCTGGGGCGCGACCGCCCGGGTGATCCAGGCGTTGACCACGCCGGGCTCCACCACGGCCCGGCGGTTGCGCAGGTCCACTTCCAGGATCCGGTTCATGCGGGCGAGGGAGATGACCACCGCCTCGGGCGACGGCACGGCGGCGCCGCTTAGGCTCGTGCCCGCGCCGCGGGGGACGAAGGGGATCCCCGCCTCGTGCAGGACCCGCACCACCTGCGCGACTTCCGCCCCGCTGCCGGGCAGCACTACCGCGGCCGGCGACTGGCGCTCCAAGGTGTACCCGTCGCAGTCGTACACCAGCGTGGCGCTGGCGCCCGTCAACACGTACTGGGGGCCTACGATGGCCGCGAGGCGCGCGAGGACGCTCGGATGGACGGCGGATGGCATGGCGCTCTTGCTCATGGGGCCTGGCCCCCCTCCTCGGGCCGCCATGAGTGCAATATACGGGGCTGCGGGGGCGTTTCCTGCCCTTGGGCCCGCGTCCTGGGGCAGGTCTGAGGGGCACGTTGTAGAAAATAGAACAATGACAGACGCTGTGGACTGCGAGGCGATCCGGTTGTCGGTGATCACCATCGAATTTCGCCTGTCCCCGACGGTCCGGCGTTTGGCGCGCAGCTTCGCCCGCTTGACGGGCATCCCTTTGGCCCGCCTGCTGGTGCCCGACGGCGACGGCGGCGGGGGCGTGCCCTAGAGTAGGAGGACTGCCATGCGACGCTTGACGGGGGAGGACATCCAAGCCCTCATCCGGCTGATGGGGGATTCCGATATGCGCACGGCCACCTTTGCCCGGGAAAAGCTCCTGGAGGCCGAGGTGGAGGACGTGTTGCCGCACCTCAAGAACGCGGTGAGCGACGCGGACCCCCTCATCCGGGGCCGGGCCCGCCTGTTCTTGGAGGAACTGCGGCTGGCCGATCTCAACCGGCGCTGGGCCCTGCTGGCCAGCCAGCCCGACACCGCCCTGGACCTGGAAACCGGCGCCTTTCTCGTGGCCAAGTACCGCTACCCCGAAGTGGACATGACGCCCTACCGGCGGTGGCTGGACGAGCAGGCCGCGGCGGTGGCCGCCAATCTGGACCCCGACATGAGCATGTACCGCACCATCGGGCTGCTCAACATGCAGCTGTTCGAGAAGGCGGGCCTGCAGGGCGACGACGTGCGCTACTACGACCCCGACAACAGCTGCCTCAACCGGGTCATCGACCGCAAGCGGGGCATCCCCATTACCTTGTCCGTCATCTACCTGCTGGTGGGCCAGCGGCTGGGCTTGCCCCTGCAGGGCGTGGGACTGCCGGGCCACTTCCTGGTGCGCTACTCCGATAACGAAGAAACCATCTGGATCGACCCGTTTCACCGGGGCCGGCTGCTGACCCGGGAAGACTGCATCCGCCACGTGCGGGCCATGGGGTACCCTTTTCGGGAGCATTTCTTGAAACCCCTCAAGCCCCGGGCCATCCTCGTGCGCATGCTGGGCAACCTGCACCGCATTTTCGTGGAGACGGAGCAGCCCCTGCAGGCCGAACACATCAAGGGTTTCCAGGATATCCTCACCCAAAAGGGCTAACCTGCCTGCGGACCTGAGGAAGGGATTTCCTTTGTCCATCGATCTGCACGTCCACTCCAGCGCCTCCGACGGCACCTTGTCCCCGGCGGCCGTGGTCCGGGCGGCCCACGCGGCCGGCGTCACGGCCCTGGCCCTGACCGACCATGACACCACCGACGGGGTAGCCGAAGCCATGGCGGCCGCGGCCGCCTTGGGCGTGGAGCTCATCCCGGGGGTGGAGCTCAACACCGACCGTTCCCGGGGCGAAGTGCACATCCTGGGCTACTACATTCCCTTGGACGACCAGCGGTTTCAAGGGCTGTTGGCCCACCGGCGGGGCGCACGGGTCCGGCGGGGGCAAGCCATGGTGCAGCGCCTGCAGGCCTTGGGCTGCGCGATCACCTTTGACCAGGTGGAGCGCATCGCCCAAGGGGGAGCGATCACCCGGCCCCACGTGGCCCGGGCGCTGGTGGAGGCAGGCTGCGTGGCGTCGGTGGAAGAAGCCTTTCGCCGGTACTTGCACGCCGGCGGGCCGGCTTACGTGCCCCACGAGCCCTTCAGCCCCGTGGAAGCCGTGCGGGCGGTGCTGGATGCGGGCGGCGTGCCGGTGCTGGCCCATCCGGGCCGCATGGAGGACGAGGGGATCATTCCCGAGCTCGTGGCCGCGGGCCTGCAAGGGCTGGAGTGCTACTATCCCGAACATACCCCCGCGGACACCCGGCGCTTCCTGGAGCTGGCGGCCAAGTACGACCTGGTGATCACGGGGGGCACCGATTTCCATGGCCCCGGATCCAGCAACGACCGGCCCATCGGCTCGGTGTCCGCGCCGCCGGGGGCGGTGGAGGCGCTCAAGGAGCGGCGCGCCCGCCTGGCCCGGGACCGGCGGTAGGGACCGGCGGCGGAGAGCGAGGGGCGCGGCCTCTGGCGGTGGCGGAGAATGGCGGGAGGGGTGAACCGGTGCCCGTCTTCGCCCACGAACAGGAGCGGGCCCTCATGGCCCGCATCGCGTGGATGTACTACCACCAGGGGTTGACCCAACAAGAAATCGGCGACCGCCTCGGCCTATCCCGGGTCAAGGTGCTGCGGCTTCTGGCCAGGGCCCGGGAAGAGGGCATCGTGCAGATCCGCGTCGACCACCCGTCCCTGCGCTACGTCGAGCTGGAGGAGCAGCTGCGGCGCCGCTTTGGCCTGCAGGAAGCCGTCATCGTCCCGTCCTCGGAAACCGAGGAGCAGATCCGGGAGGCGCTGGGCCAGTTTGGCGCCATGTTCCTCGAGCGCGCCCTGGCGCCTGGCGACAGCATCGGCACCGCCTGGGGGGTGACCCTGCGGGAAGTGGCCCGCCATTTGCGGCCCATGCCCGTGGAAGGCGTCACCGTGGTCCAGCTCATGGGCGGCCTGAATGCGGGCGGCCTCATCAACCCGCTGGACATCGCCCGGGTCGTGGCGGAAAAGCTCCACGGCCAGGCGCAAATGCTCTACACGCCCGCCTTCGTGGACACCGCGGCCATCCGCGACGCCTTGCTGTCGGATCACCGCATCGCGCAGACGCTGCGGGCCGGGGCCTCGGTGACCAAGGCGCTGGTGGGCATCGGCGACGTGAGCCCCGCCAATTCCCTGGTCCGCTGGGGCGCGCTGACCGCCGCCGAGATGGAGGAAGCGGTGCGGCGGGGCGCGGTGGGGGACATCCTAGGACGCCACTTCGATGGCGACGGCCGCCCCATCCGCTCATCCCTCGCGGACCGGGTCATCGCCCTGCCCCTGGAGGACCTCAAGGAGATCCCCCAAGTCATCGCGTTTGCCGGCGGCCTGCGCAAAGTGCATGCCATTCTCGGCGCCCTGCGGGGCGGCTACGTGGACGTGCTGGTCACCGACGAAGCGGCCGCCCGGGAAGTGCTGGCGCGCGCCTAGCCCTTGCACGGCCCCGCGGCAACCCCGCATTTTGTAGGCACAGTCGTCGGAAAACGACGTTAAAGATTATTGCCAAGGAGGAGTTCCGATAACATCGTAGAATTGTCGCGATGAACATATGATATTCCTGAAATCAAATGTTAACGGGGTGGGCCATGCGGCTGGAACTGCTGGACTTAGGCCTGGAAGCCAATTCGGCGGAGCAAGTCATCCTGGCACTGGCCGATCGCCTGGCGGCCCAGGGCCTGGTGCGGGCCGAGTTCGGGCCCGCGGTCTGGCAACGGGAGCAGGCGTCGCCCACAGGTTTGCCCGCCCGGGGAGCGGGGGTGGCTATTCCCCACGGCGACCCCGACCTGGTGCTCGCGCCCGCCATCGGTTTCGCCAAACTGGCGCGCCCCGTGGCCTTTCGCGAGATGGGCAATCCCGGCGCGACGGTGTCCGTGGAACTGGTCTTTATGCTGGCCCTGCAGGAGGCCGCGAGCCATTTGCGGGTGCTGCAACAGTTGGTGGAGTTGATCCGGGACGAAGGGACGCTCCTGCGGCTCAAAGCCGCCCGGGAGCCGGCGGAAGCGGCCGCTCTCCTCGCGCCGGTGGCCGGCGGGGGCTGACGGATACGCATCGGCGTTGGGCCAAGACAGGCGGGAGGTGCGCAGATGCAAAGCAGGCGCATCGTGGTGGCCTGCGGCACCGGCATCGCCACGTCCACCGTGGTGGCCGAGAAGGTCCGCGAGGCCTGCCGGAGGGCCGGCATCGACGTGGATATCGTGCAGTGCAAGGCCGTTGAGGTGCCGGCCTACGCGCCCGGCGCAAGCCTCATCGTGGCCACCACGCCCATTTCGGCCAAGGTTTCGGTGCCGGTCGTGAACGCCATCGGCTTCTTGACGGGCATCGGGGAAGAGGATGTGGTGCGCGAGATTCTCACGGCGCTGACCGGGCAGTAGGCGTGGGGACGGGCAGCCAAAGGGGGGTGCGGGGATGTCGGTCATCCAGTTTATCCTCGACTTGGGCGCGTCGGTGATGCTGCCCCTCATCGTGCTGGTGCTGGGCCTGGTCTTTGGGTTGAGCCTCGGCCGGGCCTTTCGCGCGGGGGTTACCATCGGCGTGGGTTTTGTCGGCATCGGCCTGGTGATCGGATTGCTGACGGGCAGCCTGGGGCCGGCGGCCCAGGCCATGGTGGAGCGCTTCGGCATCCAGCTGAACGTGCTGGACGTGGGCTGGCCCGCGGCCGCGGCCATTGCCTTCGCGTCCCAGGTGGGGGCCGTGGTCATCCCGGTGGGGCTGCTGGTCAACTTGGTCATGCTGGTGACCCGCACGACCCAAACCTTGAACATCGACCTGTGGAACTATTGGCACTTCGCCTTTACCGGAGCCCTGGTCACCGCCGCCACCGGCCAGCTGTGGCTGGGGGTGGCGGCCGCGGCCATCAACGCCGCCATCGTCCTCAAACTGGGGGACTGGACCGCCAAGCAGGTGCAGGAGTTTTACGGCCTTCCCGGCATTTCGCTGCCCCACGGGCTTTCGGCCGCGTACGTGCCCATCGCGCTGCCCCTCAACGCCCTCATCGACCGCATCCCCGTCTTGCGGGACATCGAGCTGGACACCGACAAAATTCAGCAGCGGCTGGGCGTCTTTGGCGATCCGGTCATGCTGGGGCTGTTCCTGGGCGTCGTCCTCGGTTTGCTGGCGGGCTACGACGTCAAGGCTGTGCTCCAGCTGGGCGTCAGCATGGCGGCGGTAATGCTGCTCATGCCCCGCATGGTCCGCATCTTGATGGAGGGGCTCATGCCCGTGAGCGAGGCGGCCCGGGAGTTTCTGAAGCAGCGCTTCCAAGGCCGGGACTTTTACATCGGCCTGGACTCGGCCATCGCGGTGGGCCACCCGGCGTCCATCGCGACCGCGCTTATCCTGGTGCCCATCACGCTGCTCCTGGCCGTGATCGTGCCCGGAAACCGGCTGCTGCCCTTTGGGGATCTGGCCACCATTCCCTTTGTCGTCTGCATGATCGCGCCGGTGGTGCGGGGCAACGTCTTCCGCTCGGTGCTCATCGGCATGGTCGCCATCGCCGTGGGGCTGTTGATGTCCACCCACGTGGCGTCCTTGCATACGGCCGCGGCCATTGCCGCGCAGTTTGAGATCCCGGCGGGCGCGACGGAGATCTCCAGCATCGGCGACGGGGCCAATCCGCTGACGTGGGTCTTGCTGCAGGTGGCCCGCCTGTTCGCCGGCCAGTGAGCTGAGGCAGAAGCCGGGGCCTGCGGGCTGCGCCGGTTGTCGCCGGCGGCGCCGCGTGGGGGAGGAGGAGAGCGGCGTGCCGTGGTCGTGGCTGGCATTGTTCTTGGCTTTGGCCTGGGGTGTGCAGTCGCTCTTGGCCTACCGCCAAATCCGCGAGCTGCGGCAGAAGGTGGCGGACATCGGGCGCCGCCGCCGCTCCGGGTTTCTGGGCGTGGGCACGTACCGGCGCTTCGCCCGGCCCGGCGCCGTGGTCATCCTGGTGGCCGACACCGGCGGGCGCCTGGTGGAAGGGTACCGCCTGCTGGGCTGGAGCGTGCTGGCCCGGCTTGAGGCCTATGAAGGCGTGGAAGGCGTCCCTGTGGAGGAGCTGGCCCGGCGCCTGGACCAAGGGGCCTGGGAAGGAGGTGAAGCCCTTAAGCAGGCCACCCGGGAGGCGCTGGACCGGATCCTGGCGGAAATGGGACGTGCAGCGGAAACGGATCAGGAACTTCGTCCGGCGAGTACGGCGGGGAGGGGAGTGTGAAGGGTGGAAGTCCTGGCCAATGCCGCAGAATGGTTTATCGGCCTGTTTCAGGAAGGGGGCCAGGTGTTCCTCAGCCTGGCCGGGGGCATCTTGCCCGTGCTCATCTGCTTGATCACCGCGGTCAACGCGCTGATCAAGATCATCGGACAGGAGCGGGTGGACCGCTGGGCGGTGCGCATGAGCAGCAACATGATCTTGCGCTATACGGTGCTGCCCGTCATCGCCGTGTTTTTCCTGACCAACCCCATGGCCTACACCTTTGGCAAGTTCTTGCCCGAGCGGTATAAGCCGGCCTTCTACGACGCGGCGGTGTCCTTTGTGCATCCCATTACCGGCTTGTTTCCCCATGCCAACCCGGCGGAGCTCTTCGTCTGGCTGGGCATCGCCCAGGGGATCCAGCAGCTGGGGCTGTCTTTGGGCCCGCTGGCCATCCGCTACTTCCTCGTCGGCCTGGTGGTCATCTTTATGCGGGGCGTGGTGACCGAGCTCATCACCGCGCAGATGATGGCCCGGCGCCAGGCCCAGGCGCAGCCGGGCGCGGCCACGGGCTTGAGCCGCTAGGAGGAGGTGCAAGGCCATGACCTCGTTCAAGACGGTGCGTGTCGAACACGGGCCCGGCGGGTGGGGCGGTCCGCTCACCATCACGCCTACGGAAGAGAGGAACGTCATCGCCTGCATCACCGGCGGCGGCATCCACCCCGTGGCCCAGACCATCGCGGAGCTCACCGGCGCGCCGGTGGTGGACGCCTTTAAGAACCCGGTGCCGCCAGAAAAGATGGCCTGCGTCGTCATCGACTGCGGCGGCACGGCCCGCTGCGGCGTCTATCCGCGGCTTGGCGTGCTGACGGTGGACGTCACCCCCACCTTTCCGTCGGGGCCCCTGATGCAGTACATCCGCACCGACAACTTCGTGTCGGGCGTGACGCCCCAGAACGTGTTTGTCCTGGAGGGCCCGGCGGTGGGCGCGGCGCCGGCCGCTGCACCCGCGGCGGGCGGGTCCGGACACGAGGCGGCGGGGGCCGCCGGCGGCTGGGCGGCTGCGGTCCAGGCGGCCGCGGGCCCCGGGGCCGGTGCCGCGGCCGTGGCGGGGGCGGCGGTCACCGCCGGCGGGGCAGGGGCAGCCGCGGGCGCCGGGGCCATGCCCGGCGCGGCGGGCGCTGCGGCTCCGGCCAGCGCTGGCGCGGGCGGTTTCAGCGCCGCGATTACCCGCATCGGCCGCAGCATGGGCGGCGTGGTGGGCATTTTCTACCAGGCCGGCCGGGAAACCGTCGAGCAGGTGCTGCGCAACATCCTTCCCTTTATGGCCTTCGTGGCCACCCTCATCGGCATTATCCTCGCGTCGGGGATCGGTGAGGCCATCGCCAACGTGATGACCCCCTTGGCCGGCACCCTGCCGGGGCTGTTCTTCATCTCCGTCGTCTGCGCGCTGCCCTTCCTCTCGCCGGTGCTGGGGCCGGGAGCCGTCATCGCGCAGGTCATCGGCGTGCTGGTAGGCGTGGAGATCGGCCGCGGCAATATCCCGCCGCAGCTGGCGCTGCCCGCCCTGTTTGCCATCAACCCGCAGGTGGGCTGCGACTTCGTCCCTGTCGGCCTCACCTTGGGCGAGGCCCAACCGGAGACCATCGAAGACGGCGTGCCTGCGGTGCTGATCTCCCGCCTGATCACCGGGCCGGCCTCGGTGATCATCGCCTACTTGTTCAGCTTTGGCTTGTACGCATAACGTCCGGCCGGCGCTGGGGATCCCCGCGCCGGCCCCGGACGGCCGGGCCGGGCAGCAGGCCGTGGGCGTGGGGAGATAAGAGCGCGCTCCGGGGCGTCGAGGGCCCAAACCCGGCGCGCCCGGGGCACCGAAGGGTTTCAGAAGGCTTTCAGGGGTTGAGGTGGGCATGGATCGACAGGTGCGCTGGTGCGGTGTGGTGACGCAAGTGGGTGAGGAGGTGCCGGCCTTTGCCCAAGCGGGCATGCTGGTGCTTTTCGGCGAAAACGCGCCGCCGGAGCTGGCGGCCATTTCGCTGGTGCACCGCACCGAAGTGTGGAACGGGCCGTGCGCCGTGGGCGACATCCTGCGGCTGGACGGCCAGCCTTTCCGGATTACCGCCGTGGGCGAGCTGGCCAATGACCACTTGCGGGAACTGGGCCACGTAGTCATCCGGTTCAATGGCCAGCACCAGCCCGAGCTGCAGGGCGACGTGTGCGTGGAGGCGCGGCCCATCCCGAGCCTGGCGCCCGGCGCGGTGTTGACCATCGAAGCGGCGCCCGGCGCTGAGGCGACCCGGGCCGCCGGCGGGCAGGGGGAGCGGCCATGACCGAAGCAGCCGTTATGGAAACCGTGGTGCGGGTCGTGAATCCCAGCGGGCTGCACGCCCGGCCCGCGGCCTTGCTGGTGCAGGAGGCGCGCAAATTCCAGTCCCACGTCTCCATCATCGCGGGCGAGCGGTCGGCGGACGCGAAGAGCATCCTGGCCGTCTTGTCCATGGCGGTGAAGCCGGGCACGGAAGTGCGGGTGCGGGCGGAAGGGCCGGACGCGCCGGAGGCCGTGGCAGCCCTGGCACAACTCATCCGCACGGGGCTGGGCGAGGGCCATGGGGGTCAATAAGCAGGCGTCCCAACCGGCGCACCACCGGACGGACAACCAGGTCATCCGGGGCACGGGCGGCTCGCCGGGCATCGGCATCGGCGTGGCGTGGGTCTGGCAGGAACCGGTGGAACCGGCCGGCCCGGCCCCGGCGGTCCACGACGCGGGGGCGGAATGGCAACGATTTCTCGCGGCCCGGGACCGGGTGCGGCAGCAGCTGGCCAACGTAAAGGCGCGGCTGGCCCGCGAAGGGCTCCGGGACGAGGCGGCCGTCTTTGATGCCCACCAGCTGATCTTGGAAGACCCCGCCCTGGCGGACCCGGTGCAGCAGCGCATCGCAGCGGGCAGCTTTGCCCAGGAGGCGGTGCTGGCCGTCATTGAGGACCTGGCGGCCATCTTTGAAACCATGGACGATGAGTATTTCCGGCTGCGGGCCGGGGACGTGCGGGATGTGGGCTGGCGCCTGGTCCGGGCGCTGTCCGGGGCGGCGCCGCCCCGCCCGCCGGCGGGCGGCCCGTGGGTCATCGTGGCCGCGGACATTACCCCGTCCCAGACCGCGGAGGTGGATTTGGGCGCTGCCGCGGGCATCGTCACCGAAGGGGGCGGCGCCATGTCCCATGCCGCCATCTTGGCCCGGGCCCGGCGGCTGCCGGCGGTGTGGGGCACCGGACCGTTGCGGGACCGGGTGCAGGCGGGCGACCTGGTCATCGTGGACGGCACCGCGGGGGAAGTGATCCTGCGGCCGGACGCGGCCACCGTGGAGCGCTACCGCCGTCGGCAGGCCGCGGTCCAGGTGACGGTGGAGGAGGCGCGCCCCGATCCCGCGCCGGCCGCCACGGGCGACGGCCACCCCATCGTGGTGGCGGCCAACATCTCCGTCACCGATGAGGCGCTGCTGGCGGCCCGGATGGGCGCCGACGGGGTAGGCCTTTTTCGCACCGAGTTTCTGTTCATGAACCGATCGGCGCCGCCTTCGGAGGAGGAGCAGGTCAACGCCTACCGCCGGGTGGTGGCCGCGTTGGGCGACCGGCCGGTGGTGTTTCGCACCGTGGATGTGGGCGGCGACAAGCCGGCCCCCGCCCTGGGCATTCACCCGGAGCCCAATCCCTTTTTGGGGTGGCGGGGCATCCGCTATTGCCTCGATCGGCCCGACGTCTTTAAGACCCAGCTGCGGGCCTTGTGGCAGGCTACAACCGGGGAACTGTGGGTAATGTTCCCGATGGTCTCGGACCCCGAAGAGGTGGAGCGGGCCCGGGAGCTGTTGGAGGAGGCCCGCGAGGAGTTGGTCGCCCAGGGCCGGCCGGTGGCCCGGGCGGCGCGGGTGGGGATGATGGTGGAGACACCTGCCGCTGCGCTGGCCTTGGACAGGTTCGTGCCGTGGGTGGACTTTTTCAGCGTCGGCACCAACGATCTCATCCAATATCTCCTGGGCGTGGACCGGGGCAACCCCAAGGTGTCCCGCTGGTACCGGCCCACCGCGCCGGCGGTGCTGGCCACCGTCGCGCAGGTGCTGGAGGCGGCACAAAGGACGGGCCGCTGGGCCACGGTGTGCGGGGAGATGGCCGCCGATCCGCCGCTGGCCGCGTTTTTGGTGGGCATGGGGGCCCAGGAGTTGAGCGTCGCGCCGGCCCACGTGGCCCGGGTGAAGCGGCTGGTGCGGGCCCTGCGCCGCGACGAAGCCCGGGCGGCAGCCATGGAAGCCCTCAAGGCGCCCAACGCGGAGAAGAGCTGGGCGGTGCTGGAAGAGTACCGGCGGAGCGCCGAATCCCGGGCGGCGGGCAATGCCGCGGGCCAATCCTAGACCGGATTGACGAGGAGGAAAACGGCCCGGGCAGGTGTCGGCCGCCTGGGGCCGAAAGCGATCTGTTGGTTACTTTTGTTCCGCGCGCGGAACGAAAGTAACCGGGGTGGAGGCAGCGATGGGCCATGTTGGGATACAATCAACGGCTGCAGGAGTTGGAAGCGCAAGGGCGCCCGGTGCGGGTGGCCGTCATCGGCGCCGGCCAGATGGGCCGGGGTCTAGTGGCCCAAGCCGCGGGCATCCGCGGGATCCGGGTGGTGGCCGTGGCTGACGTGGTGCCCGAGCGGGCGGTGCAGGCCTGCCGGGCCGCAGGGCTGCCCGACGATGCCATCGCGCAGCCCCGCACGGTGGCCGAAGCCCGCGACAGCGTGGCGGCCGGGCGAGTGGCCGCCTTGTCCGACGCCCATCTGGCCCTGGAATTGCCCGATGTGGACGTGGTAGTGGAGGCCACGGGCAGCCCGGAAGCGGGGGCCGCTCTGGCGCTGGCCGCCATCACCCAGCGCAAGCACGTGGTGATGCTCAACGCAGAGGCCGATGCCACGGTGGGGCGCCTGCTGCACCGCTGGGCGTCCATGGCCGGGGTGGTCTATACGGGCGCCGCGGGCGATGAGCCCGCCGCGTGCAAGGAGCTGTACGACTTCGCCGACGGGCTCGGTTTCCAAGTGGTGGCCGCGGGCAAGGGCAAGAACAACCCGCTGGATGTGCGGGCCACCCCTGATTCGGTGGCCGAGCGGGCGCGGGCCCGGGGCATGAATCCCCGCATGCTCGCGTCCTTTGTGGACGGCAGCAAGACCATGATCGAAATGACCATCCTGGCCAATGCTACCGGCCTCGTGCCCGACCGGCCGGGCATGCACGGCCCCGCGGGCGGCTGGGACGACCTGGTGCGCCTGTTCCGGCCCCGGGCCGCGGGCGGCCTGCTCTCCCGCACGGGCGTGGTCGATTACGCCCGCGGGATCGCGCCGGGAGTGTTTGTGGTGGTCTACAGCGACCAGCCCGAGGTGCGCCGGGAAATGCACTATCTGGGCATGGGCGAAGGGCCCTACTTCCTGCTCCACCGGCCCTTTCACTTGTGCAGCCTGGAGACGGCCGCGAGCGTAGCCCGGGCGGCCCTGGACCGCTTGCCGACCATTGTGCAGACGGGCCACCACGCGGAAACCGTGGCCGTGGCCAAGCAGCCTCTGAAGGCGGGCCAGCGCCTGGACGGCATCGGCGGTTTCACCGTGTACGGGCGCATCATGGCGGCCGCGGAGGCCGCGGCCATGCGGGCGCTGCCGCTGGGGTTGGCCGGTTCCGGCGCGACGCTGGTCCGGGACGTGGCCGTGGACGCGGTCATTACCTTAGACGACGTGGAGCTGGATGAAGGGTCCACCTTGGTCAGCCTCTGGCGGCTGCAGCAGTCCATGGAGCGGACAGCGCCGCCCAAGCGGGCTGCCGTGGCATCGTAGGAGGGTGCGGGTGTGGCGACGCTGGTGACCATGCCCAAGCTGGGCATGACGATGGAGGAAGGGACGGTCCACGCCTGGTTTAAGGCCGAGGGGGATTCGGTGGCGGAGGGCGAGCCCCTGTTGAGCGTGCTCACCGATAAGGTGGACATCGAGGTGGACGCGCCCGCGAGCGGCGTGCTGCGCAAGATTTTGGTGCCCGTGGGCGAGACGGTGCCCATCAACACGCCCATTGCCGTCATCGCCGGCGCCGACGAGGACATCAGCGGCCTGCTGGCGGCTGACCGCGCCGATGGGGCGGCCTTGGGGGTGTCCTCGACGGGGGCCGCCCCTGCTGCCGGCCGGTCGGGCGGGGCGGAGGCCGGCGCCGCCGGCCATGCCCCGACGCCCGGCGGTGCCTCAGCCGGCGGCGCCTCGCCCGGCGTCGGGCCGGGGCCCGGCACAAGCAGGGCCCAGGCGGCTCCGCCGGCGGGGGAGAAAGTGCGGGCCACGCCCGTGGCCCGGCGATTGGCGGCGGCATGGGGACTGGATCTTGCGGCCATCGCCGGCACCGGCCCCAAGGGACGGGTGACCCGGGCCGATGTGGAGGAGTTTGCCGCTCGCCACGGTGCCCTGGCAGCAGGGGGTCCGGCGGCCGTGGCCTTGGGCCCGGCCGGCGCCGCCGCCCCGGTCCCCGGACCGGCCCCGCACGCGGTGCAGGCCGCGCCTTTGGCGTCGCCGATCACCCCGGCACCGCCTGCGGCGCCGCCTTCCGCTCCGTCCCGGGCGGGGACGCCGCCGGCCGCGGCCAGGGAGCCGGGCCTGCCGGCCGCGGGCGCCGCCCAGCGCCTGCCCCTCTCGGCCATGCGCCGGGTCATCGGTCAGCGCATGGCCCAGAGCGCCTTTACCGCGCCCCACGTGACGCTGCATACGGAGGCGGACGTGACCGAGCTGGTGCGCCTGCGGGAACAGCTGGACGCCGCCCACCGGCGCCAGGGCGGCACCGGTGTCACCTACACGGATCTCTTGGTGTACATGGCCGCCCGGGCCCTCACGGAGCATCCCCTCCTCAACGCCCGGCTGGAAGGCGACGAGCTGGTGCTGGAGCCGGAGGTGCACGTGGGCCTGGCGGTGGCGGTGAACGAGGGCCTGGTGGTGCCGGTCATCCGCAGCGCTGCCCGCCGGCGCCTGGGGGACATCGCCCGGGAGCGCCACCGCCTGGTGGCGGCGGCCCGGGAAGGCCAGCTGTCCCTGGAGGACGTGGAGGGCGGCACCTTCACCATCACCAACTTGGGGCCCTATGACATCGATGGGTTTACGCCCATTATCAACCCGCCCCAGACGGCCATTTTGGGCGTGGGGCGCATCGTGCAGAAGCCCGTGGTGCGCCGGGGCAAAGTGCGGGTGCGGGCCATGATGGCCCTCAGCCTCTCCTTTGACCACCGGGTAGTGGACGGCGCGCCCGCGGCGGCCTTTCTGCAGCGCATCAAGCAGTTGGGCGAAGAGCCGGCGCAGCTGCTCTTGTAGCCGGCTGGCCCAAGGGAGGAGACGGGCATGGCCGACGCTTTGGCGGTGCAAACCGAACGCTTGGGGCTGGCGCCGGAGCGGCTGGTGCACATGTACCGGCAGATGCGGCGCATCCGCCATTTCGAAGAAGAAGTGGACCGGCTCTACCAAGCCGGCCGCATCTGGGGGACCTTTCACCTCTACATCGGCCAGGAGGCCGTCGCGGTGGGGGCCGTCGAGGCCCTCGAGCCCGACGACTACATCACCAGCACCCACCGGGGCCACGGCCACTCCATCGCCAAGGGCGCTTCCATCCCCCTCATGATGGCGGAACTGCGGGGCAAGGAAACCGGCTACTGCCGCGGCCGGGGCGGCTCCATGCACATCGCCGACGTGGACGCAGGCAACCTGGGCGCCAACGGCATCGTGGGAGGCGGCATCCCCATCGCCACCGGCGCGGCCCTCGCCTGCCGCAAGATGGGACTTTCCCGGGTGGTGCTGTGCTTTTTCGGCGACGGCGCCGTGGCCCAGGGCGCGTTTCACGAGGCGGTAAACTTTGCCGCCGTCTTCCAGCTGCCCGTGGTGTACTTGTGCGAAAACAACCAGTACGCCATGTCCATGCCGGTGCGGCGGGGCCTGGGCAACCCCGACATCGCGGCCCGCGCGGCGGCCTACGGCATCCCTGGCAAGACGGTGGACGGCAACGACGTGCTGGCCGTGTACGCGGCGGTGCGGGAAGCCGTGGACCGGGCCCGCAGCGGCGGCGGCCCCACGCTCCTGGAAGCCCGCACCTACCGCTGGCGGGGCCACTCCAAGAGCGACGCCAACCGCTACCGCACCCGGGAGGAGATCGAAGCCTGGAAGCAGCGCTGTCCCATCCGCCGGTTTGAGGAGCAGCTGGTGGCGGCCGGGGTGCTGTCCGCGGCCGATGTGGAGCGCATCGCGCAAGAGGTGCGGGAGGAGATCCAGGCTGCCATCGAATTTGCCGAGCAGCAGCCGGACCCCGACGTGTCGGCCTTGGCCGAAGGCGTCTATGCGTAGGAGGAGAAACCGGTGCGGGAGATCACCTATGCCGAAGCGGTGCGGGAAGCCCTGGCCGAGGAGATGCGGCGGGACCCGCGGGTGTTTATCATGGGCGAAGACATCGGCGTCTACGGCGGCGCCTTTGGCGTGACCTTGGGCCTGGTGGACGAGTTTGGTCCTGAGCGGGTGATGGATACGCCCCTGTCGGAGGCGGCCATCATCGGCACCGCGGCCGGCGCGGCGGTGGTGGGGATGCGGCCTGTGGCCGAGATCCAGTTCTCCGATTTCCTCACCATCGGGGCCGATCAGCTGGTCAACCAGGCGGCCAAGATGCGCTACATGTTCGGCGGCAAAGCCCGGGTGCCCATGGTGGTGCGCACCCCCGCCGGTTCGGGCACCGGCGCGGCGGCGCAGCATTCCCAGAGCCTGGAAACCTGGTTTATGCACATCCCCGGCCTCAAGGTGCTGGCGCCGGCCACGCCCTACGACGCCAAGGGACTGCTCAAGAGCGCAATCCGGGACGACAACCCCGTGGTGGTCTTTGAGCATAAGCTCTTGTACCGGACCAAAGGGCCGGTGCCCGAGGGCGATTACACGGTGCCCATCGGCCAGGCCCAGGTGCGGCGGGCGGGCACCGACGTCACCGTCATCGCCAGCTCCATCATGGTGCTGCGGAGCCTGGAGGCGGCGGACCGGCTGGCCGAGGAAGGCATCTCCGTGGAAGTCATCGACCTGCGCAGCCTGCGGCCCCTGGATGCCGACACCATCGTGGCGTCAGTGTGCAAAACGGGCCGGGCCGTGGTGGTGCACGAGGCCAACAAATTTGCCGGTTTCGGCGGCGAGATCGTAGGCACCATCGTGGAAAGCGAAGCCTTTGATTTCCTGGACGCGCCGGTGGTGCGCTTGGGCGGCAAGGACGTGCCCATCCCCTACAACCCCCAGCTGGAGCGGGCCGCGGTGCCCCAGGCGGAAGACATCGTCGCGGCCTGCCGGCGGCTCATGCGGGAAAGCCGCCGGGCCGCGGTCCGGCCGTGAGTTGTGGTGGGGAGGAGACGCCCGCCACGGTGCCGAACGCGTTGGATACGCTAAAGGCACAGGCGCCCACAGGGGGGATCCCGATGACCAGTGCGGGCTTGGCCGAAGGGCGGTTGGTGTCGGTCCTCCATTGTCCGGCGTGCCAGGGCGAGCAGCCCCACGAGGTGCGCCTCGACCAGGAGGGCGTGGTGGAAACCGCTTGCCGCGGGTGCGGGCGCACGGTGTCCCTGCCCCAGCGGCGCAGCGCCCGGATCGCCCTGGGGCCCTACGTCATCGGCGGCGGCGCCCCGCTGCTGGTGGTGGGCCGGGTGCCGGCGGGAGTGCCGGCCAGCGGTCTTGCCCAGGCGGTGCGGATGCTGGCGGCGGCCGGCGCCCACGCCGTGGAGCTGGACCTGCAGCAGGCGCAGGACGCGCTGGCCCAGCGGCTCGCGGGTGAAATCCCCGTCGCGCTGGTGGTGGACGCGGGCCAGCGTCTGGCCGACGCGTACCGCCTCCTGTCCCGCGCCCGCGCCCATCCGGCCGGGGGCTGGGCGGCGGTACGCTGGTCCTACGACGGCCAGCCGGGCCACTTGGGCCTGCTCATGGCGGCAGCGGCCCGGCATCGGGTGCCGCTGGTGGTCGCGGCGCCGTTGGGCGCGGCCCGCGCGGGCGCCCTCCTTGACGCCCTCGCCCGGGGCCAGGGGCCGGTGCTGCTGGAGTTTTGCGGCGGCCCACCGCAGCCGCTGCTGGCGGCCTACGAGCAGGCGGCCCAGCAGGTGCGCTGCCCCTTCTACGGGCGGCTTCCCCGGGAGTGGCTGGAAGGGGAAAGGGCCGGCGAGTCGGCGCGCCTGGGCACTTTTTTGCGGCAGCGCCTGTTGGACGGCGTAGGCGCCGCGGCCGCGGATCCCCTGGCTGGAGCCGACGCCGCCGCGGCGGCCGATGGGGCGGCCCTGGTCCGCAGGCTCCTCGCGGAGTTGTGGCTGCCGGTGGCGCCGCCGCCGCCCCGGGCAGCGGTGAGCGTCGTCGCGGGACCGCGGGTCGGCTGGCCGGTGCCGGTCCCGGTGCTGGGCACCCTGCGGTCGGCGGCCGGCGTGCCCGGTCGGGTGGTGCGGGGCCTGCGTAACCCGGCGGTGGCGCGGCTGCCCGCCCGGGTCCTCACCAAGCCGTTGCGCTTTTGGCACGAAGTGCGCCGGGACGGGCCCGGCGTCCTTTGGTCGGTACCCCGGCGGGTGGCCACCAAGCCGGTGCGCCTCATGCGGCAGCTGGGGCGGGAGGTCCGGGGCCGGTCATGACCCGCTAGCGTCCGCCACGGGCCGGATCCTGCGGGTCCTCCTCCCCTTCGTCGCCCTGGTAGCCATGGGCCGCGGCCCAGCGGCGGAATTCCGCCAGCTGCCGGATGTCCTCCATCTCCAGGTCGTCCACGCCGGCCAGGGACTCCAGGTGATGGCGGAGCTCGTGCAGCATCGTTTCCCACAGCTCCGCCTCCCACACATCCGGGGGGCTGTCGCCCAGCACTTGCCGGAAGGAGCCGTAGTAGAGGACGATGAGCCGGCCCAGGCCGTAGGGATCCTCGATGTACTCGCCCATGATATACACGTCGGGCAGGTCGGGATCCCGCTGCTCGGCTTCTTCGAGGATGTTGATGCCGCCGTTGAGCTCTTTGAGAAACTCGGGCGGGATGCGGCGGTAGAGGCGGTTGGCCATGCGCCGGAACTGTTTGTAGCTGACCATGGGGTCTCCCCTGCCAAGTGGTCCACCGGGGGCCCGTTGTGGCCGCGCGCGGGCGGAGCCCGCATCGGTGCCCGCCGGTGCCCAGGCCCCTCCGGGGACAGCATTCGGGGACAGCATTTCCCCGCCGGCGGGGCCGATTCCTACACGAAAGCGAGGCACAGGACGGTGGCCATTGACGCCAGCAAGTGGACGTCCGATTGGGCCATCGGACGAGAAATTTTCACCGCCTACCAAGACAGCCGCAAGAAGGATCTGGCCATCCTCTGCTTTGGCGATCCGGAAAAGCCCAGCGGCTTTTTGGTGGAGCCGGTGGGCGAAGCGCTGGCCGAGTACCACCCCCATGTGTTCGGCACCTTGGAAGCGCCGCTGCACACGGGCAACTTGGCCCAGCGGTGGGCGGAGCATGGCCAGCAGTGGGCCAACAGCTTCCTCATCGTCATTGCCCCCAAGGCGGGGCCCGAGGAGGCCATCGGTTACGTGGTGCCCAGCCGCGCCCCCCTGGCCCTGCCGGATCTGCCGGCCGGCGTGCCGCCCTTGGGAGACGTGGTATTGTACGCGACGGTGTTTCTTGAGGGCATGGAAGAGCTGGGGGTGCCGGCCAATCCGCACCTGGAGCGGCGGTCCCACCGGGCGGCCCACATGATCGTCGACGGCGTGCTGCGGTTTTTCCACAAGATCCAATACGACCACACCCTGTACCGGCGGCCGGGCCGCCGGGTGCGGCAGCCGTGAAGGAGCAGGGCCCGCGGGGCGAACCTGCCCCCGCCGCAGCACGGTCCGCCCGGCCGCGGGGCGCGGACGGACTGCGGGCGGAAGTGCGGCGCCATGTGGCCGCCACCCTCATGCCAGGTGCCGCCCACCGGCCCCTGCAGCTGGCCGTGAGCCGCATCTACCGCGCCCTCAAAGAAAACGGCCATTGGGAGAGCCCCAATGGCCAGTGGCGCCTGCGGCTGGTGGGGGACAGACTGGTGACCCAGCGCCAAAGCGGCGCCGGATGGGAAACGGTGCTCACCAGCTCCCTGCCGGCCGAGCCCGAGCCGGAAGGCTGATCACCTCCTGCCCAGTAGCCCGGGCGCTGCCTTCCGGTGCTTGCACCCGGCCCTACCACGCCCGGATTTCCTGCCGCATAAACGCGATGTACGCGGCGGCAAAGCAGACGATGGTCAAGGCCAGCAGCGCCGTCAGGTGGGGCCAGATCAAGAGCAGGCTCTGGCCCAAGGGCAGTGGGGCGCCCGCCACCGCGCCCACCACCTGCTCCAAGAGAAGGGGCCCCAGGCTGCGCACCTGGGGGTTGAGCAGCGTCTGCACGGCCTCCTGGTACAAAATCGTCGGCGACAGGCGCCCCAGGTTTGCCTCCCAGGCGGTGTGCCGCAGCACCTGCGCCGGGTCCAACGGGTCGGTGACGGGTGCCACCGCATCCGCGATAAGCCCAAAAAGAAGCCCCGCGAACAGGCTGAAAAACAGCCACAGGGCCAGGGCCGTCAAGGCCGAGGCCACCGTCTGCCGCAGCAGGGTGGAGCAGAGCAGGGCCAAGCTCAGCCAAAAGGCTACGTAGACGATGCTCACCCCGCAAAACGCGGCCAGGCGGAGAAACTCCTCCAGGGTCGGCGCCAAGCCCAACAGCTGCAGGCCCAGCGCGCCCACCAGCACCACCAGAGCCGCCAGCATCAGGCTGATGACGGCCAGGCCGGCCAGGAACTTGCCGTTGATGATCGCGTCCCGGTGGATGGGCTGGCTCACCAGCCGGCTTAAGGTCCCCCGGCTGCGCTCGCCGTTGATGCCGTCAAATCCCAGGGCAATGCCCAACAGGGGCGCCAGGATGGCCACAAAGAAGGTGAAGGGCGGCAGGGAGCCGCTGCCGGTGGTGTAAAGGCGCAGGAACACAAAGGGGTCCAGCTCGCCCGCGGCTGCCAAGGTGTCGCTCAAGGTCTGCGCGGCCACGTACGCGGCGGCGATCCCCGTCACGATGACGAGCCCCGACAGGACCAGGAAGCGCCAGCCGCTGACGTGGTCGGCCAGCTCCTTGCGGTACACGGCCACAAGGCCCGGCGCACCCCAGCCCGGCCGCCCCCGCGCGCCGCTTTCCCCCTCACGCGGGGCGTCGGATCGCGTTGCCGCCACGCTGCTCACCGGCGTCACCTCCCTGGAAGTACCGATGGTAGATGTCGTCGAGCCCGTAGGTGTGCACCGCCAAGCCCACCAGGCCGATCCCGTTCTCCAGCAAGGTCCGGGCCAGCGCGGCCCGCACGTCGCGGCTGCAGCGGACTTGCAGCCGTCCGGCCTCCGGCTCTGTGTCCACGCCGCTGACTCCCTCCACCCGCTGCAGCAGCTCCCGGGCCCGGGCCGTGTCGGCTTTGGCTTCCACCTCCACGTCCACCACCAGGGGCGCGCCGCCCGCCAGCTGCTGGGACAGTTGGCCCACGGATCCGTGGGCGATGAGGCGGCCGCCCACGAAAATTCCTACCCGGTGGCAGATCTGCTGCACCTGGTGCAGCAGGTGGGAGGAAATAAGGATGGTGACCCGCTCTTCCCGGGCCAGGCGGGCGATGAGGTCCAGGATCTCCCGGATGCCCGCGGGGTCAATGCCCAGGGTCGGTTCGTCCAAGATGACGATGCGGGGCGACTTGACCAGCACGTCGGCCAGCCCCAGCCGCTGGCGCATGCCCCGGGAGTAGACCCGCACCGGCCGGTCCGCCGCGTGGGCCAGGCCCACCGTTTCCAGCAGCTCTTGGATGCGTTCCCGGGCCTCGGCCTCGGGCAGGCCGTTGAGCCGGGCGGTGTACAGCAAGTTTTTCCGCCCCGTGAGGTCGTCGTAAAACCCCACGTTTTCGGGCAAGTAGCCCACCGAGGCTTTCACCGCCAGGGCTTCCCGCCACGGGTCCCGGCCCAAGACCCGCGCCGTGCCCGACGTGGGATCGGTCAGCCCCAAGAGCATGAGGATCGTGGTGGTCTTGCCCGCTCCGTTGGGCCCCAGCAGCCCGAAAATCTCACCTTCGTGGATCTGCAGGTCCAGATCCCGCACCGCCCAGTGCTGGCCGTAGCGTTTGCTCAAGCCCCGGGCCTCAATGACGGGCGGCCGCACCTGGCCGTTGACCAACGGCGCCGCGGGAGCTTGGGCGGTCTCCCCCCAGGCGCGGGCGCCGTCGGCGGACGCGGCCGGCGCCTCCGGCGCTGGAGCCGAAGATGGGGATGACGCAAAGGTGTTCATCGTGCCATCGCCCCCTTCAGCGCCGCCCGTACACCCGGAACGTTCCGAAGAGGCCCGCGATCACCACCACCGCCAGGCCGACGCCGACCCAGCCCCACACGGTGGGGGTGCGCACGGCTACCCGGAAGGTGCTGGACGCCATAGTTTCCGGGGAGCGGGCCGAGATGCTCACCGCGTAATCGCCGGCCACCGCCCGCTCGTGGGGGCGCAGCGTCACGGTGACCGTGGCGGTTTCCCCGGGGGCCAGCTGCTCGATGCGGTCGGGCGAGAAGGTCACGGTCCAGTTGGGCGGCGCCGCGCTGGACAGGGTGATGTTGCGCAAGGCCGCGCTGCCCCGGTTTTCCACCACGACGGTGAAGGGGCTGTCCCGGCCCGCGGTGGCGTCCGCATTGAGCCGCCCCGTGGGGGTGGTGAGGCCCATGTCAAAGGTGCCGATGATCTCCGTGGTCAAGGTCAGGCTCGCTTCAAAGCCCGGCGCCAGGGCTCCCACCACGATGGAGTATTCGCCGGCTTCGGCCAGCGGCGACGGGGTGACCCGCACTTCCAGCTGCTGGGTCGCGCCCGCGTTGACCCCAATGCTGGCCACCTGCCGCTGTTCAAAGCGGGGCGTGATCTGTACCCGCCAGCCCGGTGGCGCCTGGGCCAGCAGCTGGAAGGTTTGATCTTCGCCCGTGCGGTTGGCCAAGGTGATGGGGAACTGGAACTCGGCCCCGCTGGGACCTATAAGGCGCGGGTATTGGGTCGTCAGCTCCACCTGGCCCGGCCCCCGGCCCTCGGTGACCCGCAAGCTGAGCTCAAGCCGCTCGGTGCCCGCCCGCAGCACCACGGGGTAGTCGCCGGGCTCCGCGTCGGCCGGGACCGTCACGTCCACGTTCAAGAACGCGCTGCCCGGCCGGTCCCCTTCCCGGGGCGCGACGTAGGCCCGGTGCACTTGGCTTCCCCGAGCCACCAGGCGCACATCCCACTCGGGCGGCGCCTCGACGACGGCCAGTTCAACGGTTTGTCCGGTTTCATCGTAGTTGCGCAGGTTGAGGGAAATGGAGCGGGTTTCGCCGGGCTCCACCGCGATGCCCGGAAACTCGGTGCTCAGCGTGACGGCCGCCCACGCTCCCGGGGCTGCTGCCAGCATGACCAGCGACGCGAGGACGACGGCAACGACGGGGCGACAGCGGCGGCTGCACCCGTTCAGCGGCAAAGAGCGGAAGGTGCAGCCTGCTGGCGCGTTGGCGACACGCATTCTGCACTCCCTCCTGAAGCCGGCAGAGTATGCAGTTGAGCGAAAGATGGGCTTCTGGCAGGCCTGCCACTCTTTAATGTAACATACTGTCTTTGGCCGCGTCCAGAGACCGGTCGCCGGCCCGCCGGCCCCGGACAGACCCGGCCAACCCCTTCGCCTATGTTCATCGGACGACGATGTGCGGAAAAAGGTTCAACGCGGAGGCCGGAGTTCCGGGCGGCGGGGTGCGGGGCCGGGGCAAAGCCCTGTTCTCCGGGAGGCGGTGCCCGTGGACGACCAGCGCATCTCGTGGCCGGTGGGCGATTGGGGTATCCTGTGATCGGGG
>DATGPV010000014.1:0-42354 GCA_035304545.1 Limnochordales bacterium
GTACGGGCAGCGCACCCCGGCCCCTCCCTTCGTTCTTTACCATTATACACCCAACGCGGGGCGGCAGGTTGGGCCCTGGGCGCGCGAGGCGCCCGCCGTGGTGGCCGCGGGTGCACGGGAATATAGTAGCCTGAAGGGGGGAAACAGGCCCGTGCTCGTGCGCGCTTCCGAGCTGCGGCTGCTGGACGTGGTCAACATCGTCGACGGCCGCAAGCTGGGCTACGTCTACGACGTGGACGTGGACGTGGACACGGGCCGCATCCGGGCCCTGCTGGTGCCGGGGGAGGGCCGGCGCCTCTTGACGCTATTCGGCCGCCGGCCCGATGTGGCCATCCCGTGGAAGCGCGTGCGCAAGATCGGTGTGGACGTCATCCTGGTCCACCTGCCCGACGCCGTCGAGCGGGAGTGACGGGTCGGCCCCGCTCTCCAGCCAGCGCAAGGCTACCCGCACGGGCCCGGCGGCAGGCGGGTAGGGTTCGGGGACGTCCGACAGGGGCGGCTCATCGGCCGTCGCTGGCGCAGCCCGGGCCCGGGGCGCCGGCTGCACCGCCCCCGCGCCCTCGGCAAAGCACAAGGGCGGGAACAGCACGCAAAACCAGTTGCGGCCCCGGCCTTCGCCGATGACGATGCGCACGGCCACCGGTTCGCCGACCGCGTCCCACTGCCCCGCCACGGTGACCGGGTAGGGGGCGCCCCATTCGGCCACCACCGCCCGGGCCGCCCGGGCGATCTCATCGCCGGCCGCCAGCAGCCGCTGGTGGGCGGCGTCCGGCGAAGGAGCGTCCGCGGCCAGCTGCAGGATCAAGGGCAGCACCGCGTCCCGCACCGCCAACTTCATATCCTGGTCCCGGGGCGCGTCGCTGTGGGCCACCACGTGCAGGCGCACCACGGGCACCGCCTCGTACGCGTGCAGCACGTGGGGCTTGGCCCAGCGCCAGGCCAAAAGGGCCAGCAGCGTGAGGGCAGCCACCAAGGCCACCAGCACGCCGCGGCGGGCCATGGCCCCCATCACCGTCCGCCTCCCGTCCACCGCCGGACGGCCCCGGCACCCACCGGCGGCGCCGAGGCCTCTGGAGCTTGCCGACATCCCATCACCGCCGTTCACCCCGACATGTAGCGCCGCAGATGCTTCAGGGCCGCCTTTTCCAGCCGGGACACCTGGGCTTGGGAGATGCCGATTTCCTCGGCCACCTCCATCTGGGTGCGGCCGTCAAAGAAGCGCTTGGTGAGGATGAGCTTCTCCCGTTCGCTCAAGCGGGCCATGGCTTCCCGGATGGAGATGCCCTCGATCCAGGTGCTGTCCAAGGAGCGCTCATCGCTGATCTGGTCCATGACAAAGATGGGATCCCCGCCGTCGTGGTAGATGGGCTCAAACAGGGAAATGGGCTCTTGGATCGCGTCCAGGGCGTAGACCACTTCCTCCCGGGGCAAGCCCATCTCCTGGGCAATTTGGCTGATGGTGGGCTCGGCATTGTAGCGGTTGACCAGAGAGTCCCGCACCTGCAGCGCCTTGTACGCGATGTCCCGCAAGCTGCGGCTGACCCGGATGGGGTTGTTGTCCCGCAGGTAGCGACGGATTTCACCGATGATCATGGGGACCGCGTAGGTGGAGAACTTGACGTTTTGGCTCAGGTCAAAGTTGTCGATGGCCTTCATCAGCCCGATGCAACCCACTTGAAACAGGTCGTCGACGTTTTCGCCCCGGTTGTTGAACCGCTGGATGACGCTGAGGACCAGGCGCAAGTTGCCTTGGATGAGCTCGGCCCGCGCCTCCTTGTCGCCTTCCCGCACCCGGGCCAACAGCTCCCGCATGCGCTCTCCCGACAAGACCGGCAATTTCGCGGTGTTGACGCCGCAGATCTCCACCTTGTTCATGGCCCGGGACCTCCTCGCGGCCTGCACCTTGCTTCTCTCAGTATTGCCAGGGGCAAAGCCGCCCTATTCCGGGCGCTCTTCACTAAGGGAAACCGTGGAAGGAATCCGGGACCAACCTTGGTAATAAGATGTGCACACAAGCCGGACAATTGGCGCAGTACCCTGCCCCCGAGGAGGGAAAAGCGATCCCCGCCGCGACGACCGTCATCTGGATGGACGTGCTCATCCTGCAGCTGGCCGCCAACTTTGTCTTCGACTGCCTGCTGCTGTGGGCCACCGCGGAGGTAACCAAAAGCGCCACCACTCGGGGGCGGGTGATGGCCGCGGCGCTCTTGGGCACCGGCTACTTTCTGCTGTACGTGCTGGCCCAGGCGGGCCTGGTGCCCTACTTTGGCTTCTGGCGGTGGGTGCCCGTGGTGCTGTCGGTGTCCGCGGGCATGCTGCTGGTGGCCTTTGGCCCCTTGCGGCCCCGGCGCCTCTTGGCGGTGGCCGCCCACTTCTACGGTGTCGGCTTCGTCGCGGCCGGTGCCGGCATGGCGGCCGCCTTTCTCCTGGGCACCCCGGGGCAACCCGATGCCTTGGCGGGGTTCTTGGCCGCCGGCGGCGTGATCCTGCTGGTGGCCGAGGTGGGCTGGGGCGTCGTGCAGCGGCGCATCTGGCAGCAACTCTACCACATGCCGCTGGAGATTCGCTTTGGGGACCAGGTGCGCCGGGTGCCGGCCTTGGTGGATACGGGAAATCGGCTGCGGGACCCGTTGTCCGGCACGCCCGTAGTCGTGGTGGAGGGGCAGACGGTGCGGGAGCTATTGCCGGACTCCCTCCAGCCGGCGGTGGCCGCCATGGAAACCGGGGATCTGGCGGCGGTGAGCCGCCTGCTGGCGTCGGCGCAGTGGTCAGCCCGCTTCCGGGTTATCCCCTTCGCGTCCATCGGCCGGGAGCACGGCCTGCTGGTAGGTTTCCGGCCCGACGAGGTGCGGGTCTTCGTGGACGGCCGGCCCATCCCGGTAGGCCCGTGCATCCTCGGCCTATGCCCGGGGCCCCTGGACCCCGAGGGGACATACCAAGCTTTGCTGCATCCTGATCTGGTCCAGCCGGCCCCGGCCGCGACGGGGACGGTCGCCAATCTGGCTTCGGGGAGGTCGCCAGCCGCCGATGTTACCCGCCGTTCTCAGGTATAGGCTCATGCTGCGGTTGTGGCTCATCCGCCTGCTGGCCCGGCGATGGCTGCCGCCGCGGATCCTGTATGTGGGCAGCAGCGAGGTGCTGCCGCCGCCCTTGACGCCCGCCGAAGAAGCCGCCCTCATCCAGCGCCTGGAGGCCGGCGACGGCTCGGTGCGGGGCCCCCTCATCGAACGCAACCTGCGCCTGGTGGTCTACATCGCCCGCAAGTTCGAGAACACCGGCATCGCCATCGAGGACCTGGTGTCCATCGGCACCATCGGCCTGATCAAGGCCGTGAACACCTTTGACCCGGGAAAGAACATCAAGCTGGCCACCTACGCCTCCCGATGCATCGAGAACGAAATCCTCATGTACCTGCGGCGCAACAGCAAGACCCGGGCCGAGGTGTCCTTTGACGAACCCCTCAACACCGACTGGGACGGGAATGAGCTTTTGCTCTCCGACGTCATCGGCGTGGAAAGCGACGTGACCCGGCGCCTGGAGGACGAGGTGGACCGGACGCTGCTGAGCATGGCCATGGAGCGCCTGTCGGGCCGGGAGAAACGCATCATGGAGCTGCGCTTCGGCCTCAACAACGGGCGCGAGAAGACCCAAAAGGAGGTAGCCGACTTGCTGGGCATTTCCCAGTCTTACATTTCCCGCCTGGAGAAACGCATCCTCAAAAAACTGCGCCGCGAGATGCAGCGCATGGAAGGGATCTCCTAGGAGGAACGCCGCCGCAGGAACGCGGGGATGTCCAGCTCGTCGGTGGCAAAGGGCTTGAGCTCCAGCTCCTGGAAGCTCCGGCGCCGGCCGTTGCCCCGGCCCCCGTCAAAGCCCGTGGCGATGACGGTCACCCGCACCTCATCCCGCAGCTGCTCATCGATGACCGCGCCAAAGATGATGTTGGCCTCGGGATCCGCCGCCTCGGCGATGATCCCGGCCGCGTCGTTGACCTCAAAGAGCCCCAGGTTGGAGCTGCCGGTGATGTTGAGCAGGATGCCCCGGGCGCCTTCGATGGAGGCCTCCAAGAGGGGGCTGGAGATGGCCATCTTGGCCGCTTTAATGGCCCGCTCCTCGCCGCTGGCCACGCCGATGCCCATCAGCGCGGAGCCGGCGTTGGCCATGATGGTGCGCACGTCGGCAAAGTCCAGGTTGATGAGGCCCGGCACGGTGATGAGGTCGGAAATGCCCTGCACGCCCTGGCGGAGGACATCATCGGCCAGGCGGAAAGCCTCCAGGATGGACGTCTTCTTTTCCGCTACCTGCAGCAGGCGGTCATTGGGGATGACGATGAGGGTGTCCACCTTGTCCCTCAGCGCCTCGATGCCCTGCTCGGCCTGCTGCTGCCGGCGGCGCCCCTCGAAGGAGAAGGGTTTGGTTACCACGCCCACCGTCAGCGCGCTGACTTCCCGGGCCACCTCGGCCACGACGGGCGTGCCGCCGGTGCCGGTGCCGCCGCCCATGCCGGCGGTGATGAACACCATGTCCGCGCCCTCCAGCAGGCTGCGGATCTCCTCCCGGCTCTCCTCGGCCGCCTTCTGGCCGATCTCGGGATTGGAGCCGGCGCCAAGACCCCGGGTCAGCTTTTCGCCCAGCTGCAGCTTAAAGGGGGCGTTGGACATCATCAAGGCCTGGGCATCGGTGTTGAGGGCGGCGAATTCCACCCCCTGCAGCCCGGCCTCGATCATCCGGTTCACCGCGTTTTGGCCGCCGCCGCCCACGCCGACGACCTTGATGCGGGCGAATTGACCCTGGACTTCTTCCAACTCAAACATGGCCCGTGCCTCCCTCGGGTGCTGTTCCCGCACCCTCTGCCTCAAAGAATTTCGCTCAGCCACCGTTTGATGCGCTCCACCAGCCGGCTCCAGGGGGCGCCATTGGCGCCGGCAGCCGCGGCCGGCCCGCTCTGCCGTAAGCCGTAGTGCACCAAGCCCACCGCGGTGCTGTACAAGGGGCTGTCCACCACATCCACCAGCCCGGCCGCCTTGTGGGGCACGCCCAAGCGGGCCGGCAGCCCCAACTGCTCCTGGACCGCGTCCGCCATGCCGGGCATCAGGGCCCCGCCGCCCGTGAGCACCACGCCGCCCTGGAGGGGCTCCCCGCCGGTGGCCGTCCGGATTTCATGCGCCACCATCTGCAGCAGCTCTTCGATGCGGGGCGGGATGATGTCCGCCAGGCTGAGGCGGCTGTCGCTCCACCGGGGCGCCCCGGCCTGGCGGGCGGCCGCCAGAGCCGGCAAGGCCGCGCCGTGCTCGAGCTTGATCTGCTCCGCCTGGGCCACGGGAATCTTTAGCCCTACCGCGATGTCGCTGGTCACATGGTGGGCCGAAATGGGCAGCACGGCCGTGTGGGCCACCTGCCCGTCAAGAAAAACGGCCACATCGGTAGTCCCGCCGCCGATGTCCACCAGGGCCGCACCCATTTCCCGCTCGGCGGGCTCCAGCACCGCCTCGGCCACCGCGAGGGCGGGCAGCACCAGGCCCGCCACCTCCAGGCCCGCCCGCTGCACCGCCTTGAGCAGGTTTTGCGTGTGGGAGGCCGCGGCGGTGACAATGTGCACGATGGCTTCCAGGCGCCCGCCCGTCATTCCCACGGGATCCCGGATACCCTGGTAGCCGTCCACCACGTACTCCCGGGGCAGAACGTGCAACAGTTCCCGGTCCTGGGGGAGCTTCACCGCCCGCGCCGCCAGCAGCACCCGCTCCGCGTCCGCGGCCGTGATCTCCCCCTGGGCGCCGGAGATCGCGATGACCCCCGAGGAGTTCAGGGACGCGATGTGGGGTCCTGACACGTTGACGTACACGCTTTCCAGGGGGGTGCCAGCCATGCCCGCGGCGGCGGCCGCGGCCTCCTGGATGGCCCGGGCGGTGGCCTCCAAATCGACGACGACGCCCCGTCGCAAGCCGCGAGACGGGCTGACCCCGACCCCGATGACGGCCACCCCGCCGTCGGCGGTCTCCTCGCCGATGCAGGCGCAGATCTTGGTCGTACCCACATCCAGGCCGCCTACGATGCGTCGTCTGGCCACGGTGAGCTCCCTCCCACCTGGACCGCTTCCGTGTCTATTCCACAGCGTGAAGGGGATTCCCTGCGGTCCCGGGACGGCCCCCTAGGTTTTTTCGGACTATTGCGATCGCACCACGGGCCTGCGGGGAAAGCGCACATCGATGAGGGTGTAGTCGTCCGCCAGCAGTTCCAGGGCAATGGCCAACTTGCGTTCCAAGTCTTGGCCATCGCCCAGGAGAATCTGGGTGCCGGACCGCGTGGCCAGCCACAGCCCCGTAGCCGGCGCAAAGCCGACGGCGGCCACCCCACTGCGCAGCGGGGCCGGCACCAGGGCCGCTGCCTCCAAGGCTACCGGCACCAGCTCAGGGGGCACGTCCAGCAGCGCCGGCAGGCCGTCGCCTTCGTCCGCCACTAGGGGCACCCGCGTCCCGTCGGCGGCCAGGCCCACCGGCCCGTCGTCGTCCAACACCAGCGCCACCGGCTCGTACTCGGTCACCGTGATCTCCAGCACACCCGGCAGCTGGCGCACCACCGCCGCGTGTTGGATGCGCGGGTGGCTGGCCAACCGGCTGGCCACGGCCTGCAGGTCCACGTGAAGCACGTTGTCGCCCAGGCGGACCTGGGCGCGCTCGATGAGGGTTTCCGGCGCAAGCCGGGCAGCTCCCACGACCCGCACCTCGGTGATGGCAAAAAAGGGGGATTGGAAGAACGCGTAAAGGCCGATGACGGCAAGGAGAGCCAGCAGGGCCGCCCCCACGCGGACCCGCTCGGGGTGCTTGAGCATGGGGCCCCGGTCCCTTCCGTGTGCCAGTGGTGTTCCCGGTTCAGTATATCACCCAGTTTGTCCCAGGAGCAAGGGTCGTCAGGCCCGCACCAGCGGCCGGCCGTCAGCCACGGGCACGTCCTCCGCCAGCCGCCGCACCGCGGCGCCCAGCTGCTGCAGCTTGGCCTCGATGGCCTCGTAGCCCCGGTCCACGTGGTGGAGGCCCTCCACCACCGTCTCCCCTTCCGCGCTGAGCCCGGCCAGGATCAGTGCCGCCCCCGCCCGCAGATCCGAGGCCTCCACCAGGGCACCCGTCAACCGGCGCACCCCCCGGACGATGGCCACCTGACCGTCCACCACGATATCGGCGCCCATACGCCGCAGCTCGTCGGCGTGCTTCATGCGGCTAGTATAGACGGTTTCGCTGATGATGCTGGCGCCCGCCGCTACGGAGAGGAGAGCCATAAACTGCGGCTGCATATCGGTGGGAAAGCCGGGATACGGCTGGGTGCGCAGGTAGACCGGGCGGGGCCGCTGGTCGGCCCGGACCCGCAGGGCCCCCGGGCCCGCCTCTTCCACCGCCGCGCCCACCTCCCGCAGCTTGGCCGCCACAGCTTCTACGTGGGCGGGGATGACGTTTTGCAGCACCACATCGCCCCGGGTCAGGGCAGCCGCCACCATGAAGGTGCCCGCCTCGATGCGATCGGGGATGGGCTCGTGCACCGCACCGGCCAGGCCGTCGACGCCTTGGATGTAGATCGCGTCGGTCCCCGCCCCCCGCACCCGGGCGCCCATCTTGTTGAGAAACAGTTGCAGGTCCGCGATTTCCGGCTCCCGGGCGGGATTGCGGATGACCGTGGTGCCCTGGGCCAGGCATGCGGCCATCATCAGGTTTTCCGTGGCCCCCACGCTGGGGTAGTCCAGGTGGATCTCGGCGCCCAGCAGGCGCCGGGCCCGGGCCTCCACAAAGCCCCGCTCTTCGGTGATGGTGGCGCCCAGTTGCCGCAGGCCCCGCAGGTGCAGCTCGATGGGCCGCGGGCCGATGGCGCAGCCGCCGGGCAAGGCCACCCGCACCCGGCCAAAGCGGGCCAACAGGGGCCCCATGACCAGCACCGACGCCCGCATCCGGCGCACCAGCTGCTCCGGCGCCTCCACGCCGTCCACCCCCGAGGCGTCGATGCACAAGTTCCCTTGCGCATCCCAACTGACGCCGGCGCCCAGCCAGCGCATGAGGGCGATCATGGTGTCCACGTCCCGGATAGCCGGCACATGGCGGATGACGCAGCGCCCGCTGGTCATCAAGGCGGCGGCCATCATCTTGAGCACCGCGTTCTTCGCGCCCGACACCCGCACTGTACCGTGAAGCGGCCGCCCGCCCCGGATCCATAACCCTGCCAACCGCCACACCCCGCTTCAGGCGAAGCCCAGCAACCCCACTTCCAGCTCCAGCTCGACGCCAAACTCCTGCTGCACCCGGGACCGCATGCGGTCGATGAGGCGCCGCACATCCGCGGCCGTGGCGGCGCCGCGGTTGATGATAAAGTTGGCGTGGAGGGGCGACACCACCGCGTCCCCCACCGCCATCCCCTTGCAGCCCGCCAGTTCCAGAAGGCGGCCCGCGAAGTCGCCGGGCGGGTTCTTGAAGATGCTGCCGGCGTTCTTGGTGCCCAAGGGCTGGGTCCGCCGCCGCCGTTCCAAATAGGCCCGCATCTTGGCCCGAACCTCCTCGGGATCGCCCGGCGCGAGCACCAGCTCCGCCTGGACGGCCACCAGCCCCTGCTCTCGCTGAAGGCGGCTGCTGCGGTAGGTGAACTCCATCTCCTCGCCGTCCAGCTCCACCAGATCGCCCGCCGCTCCCACCGCCAGCACCCGCCGGACGACGTAGGCCATGCAGCCGTCGTGGGCGCCGGCATTCATGACCAGGGCCCCTCCCACGGTGCCCGGAATGCCGCCCGCAAACTCCAGCCCCGAGAAGCCCCGCTGGGCCGCCTCTTTGGCCAGCCGCGGCAAGGGGGCTCCTGCCTCCACCATGACCCGCGGACCGTCCCACACCACCCGATCCAGGCCCCGGCCGATGCGCATCACCACGCCCCGTACGCCTTCATCGGCCACCAGTAAGTTGCTGCCGCCCCCGATAACCGTGACCGGAATGCCGGCCCGGGCGGCCAGCTCTTGGACGGCCGCCACGTCCTCCACCGATCGGGGGACCACGAAAAGGTCGGCGGGGCCGCCGATGCGGAAGCTGGTGTGGCGGCGCAGGGGCTCGTGCCAGCGGACCTCGCCCTTAAGCCGGCGGGCCAAGGTCTTTGCCCACGCCTTCACCCCGCGGGCCCCCCGCCCGGACGCCGGTTCGCGGGTTGCTGGGCCCGCGGCCCGCCGGGCCCGGTGAGATGGGCCACCATGGCCTCTCCGGCCCGGAGCAGCGCCAGAAATTGCTCGCCCACCCGGCGCACATCGCCGGCGCCCAAGGTGATCACCACGTCCCCCGGCCGGGTGAGGGCCAAAAGATACCCGGGGATAGCTTCTTTGTCCCGCACCAGGTGGACCTTATCGCCCCCAGCCGCCCGGGCGGCGGCGTACATCCGCTCAATGGTCACCCCGGGTATGGGCTGCTCCAGCGCCGCGTATATATCGGTCAGGACGAGACAGTCCGCGTCGCCGAAACTCTCGGCCAGCTCCCGCCAGAAATACTGGGTGCGGGTGTACCGGTGGGGCTGGAACACCGCCACCACCCGCCGGTACAAGGGCCGCGCCGCGGCCAGGGTGGCGCGGATCTCCGTAGGGTGGTGGGCGTAGTCGTCGATGACCAGAATGCCCCGCTCCTCGCCCAATATTTCAAAGCGGCGTTTCGCGCCCCGAAATCCCGCCAAGGCCCGCGCCAGCGCGGGAAACTCGATGCCCAAGTGGCGCCCCACGGCCACGGCGGCAAGCGCATTAGCTATGTTATGCAGGCCAGGCACCCGGAGTTCCAGCTCCCCCAAAGGCGTGCCCCGTTCCAGCACCACGGACCGGCTGCCCATGCCCGCCAGGCGCACGTCCCGCACCGTGTAGTCCGCCGGCCGCTCCAAGGCGTAGGTCACATGGCGGCACGGCAGCGGGGCCAAGCCGGCCGCGTGGGCGTTGTCGATGCCCAAGACTACCAGGCCGTCAGCGGGCACCTGGCCCACGAACTGGCGGAAGGCCTGCACGATGTCGGCCGTCGACCCGTAGTTCTCCAGGTGGTCGGCTTCGATGTTGGTCACCACCGCGATGCGGGGGCGCAAGTGCAAAAAGGACCGGTCGCTCTCATCGGCTTCGGCCACGAAGTAGGGCCCGTGGCCCAGTTTCGCGTTGCTGCCGATATCGTGCAGCTCCCCGCCGATGGCGATGGTGGGATCGAGGCCCGCCCGCTCCAGGCTCAGCGCGATCATGGAGGTGGTGGTGGTTTTGCCGTGGGTCCCCGCGACCGCGATGCCTACCCGCTCCTCCATCAGGCGGGCCAGCAGCTCCCCGCGGGTCACCACCGGGATGCGCCGCTCCCGGGCCGCCACCAGTTCCGGGTTGCCCGGGGGCACGGCGCTGGAGATGACCACTGTGTCCGGCGCTTCCTGGTGGACGTGGGACGCGCGATGGCCGATGTAGACGCGCGCGCCCAGGGCCCGCAGGCGGCGGGTGGCCGCCGACGCGGACAGGTCGGAACCGGACACCGCGACGCCTTGGGCCAGAAGGATCTGGGCCAAGCCGCTCATGCCCGCGCCGCCGATGCCGATGAAGTGCATTTTCCGCTGCCGCATGCTGCGTCCCCTTTCTGCGCTGCCGGGCCAGGGTTGGGGGCGGGCGCAAGCGAGTACTTCATTCTATGCATGCCCAAAAACCCCTGTTCTTGCCACCGGACAGCCGGGCCTGTCCCCGATCCCAGGCTGCAGGGCCTGGGGAGGCGGCCCTGGTGCGGGCCGTGTCCGGCCCTACCGGCCCGCCACTTCTTCAATCAAGGCCGCGATGGCCGCCGCGGCATCGGGGCGGCCCAAGCGCCGGCTGGCCGCGGCCATGCGCTCCAGGCGATGGGGATCCGCCAGCATCCCGCTGACGGCCTGGGCCAAAGTGGCGCCGTTCAGTTCCTGATCCCGCACCACCACGGCGGCCCCCGCCTCGGCCAGCGCCCGGGCGTTGGCCTCTTGGTGCCCTTCGGCGGCGTAGGGGTAAGGCACCAACACCGCCGGCAGGCCCCGCGCGGTGATTTCCGCGAGGGTAATGGCCCCCGCCCGGCACACCACCAAGTCGGCGGCGGCATAGGCCGCCGGCATGTCATGAATAAAGGGCACCAGGTGCCAGCGCCCCAACACCACGTGTTCCGGGCCTCGCTCCACTGCCGGCTGGGCCGCCCCGCGCCCGGCCCATCGCTGCCGGGCCGCCGCCGTCACCGCGGCGAACCCCGCCCGGCCCGTCTGGTGCAGGATCTGCACGCCCAGCCGTTCCATCAGGTCCGGTGCCGCCTCCAGCAGCGCCTCGTTGATGGTGCGCGTCCCTTGGCTGCCGCCGAACACCAGCAGCGTCGGGCGCTGGGCATCCAGACCCAGCGCCTCCCGCCCTTCCGCCCGGGTGCGGGTGACCACGTCCCGGCGGATGGGGTTGCCGGTGATCACCGTGCGGGCACGCAGGCTCAAGTGCTGGGCGGCTTCGGGCTGCCCCAGGGCCACCAGGGCCGCCCAGCGGCTCAGCAGCCGATTGGTCAGGCCGGGATACGCGTTTTGCTCCTGCAGCACCACCGGCACCCGCGCGAGCAGCGCCGCGGCCATGACGGGGCCCGCCACGTAGCCGCCGGTGCCCACGGCCACGTGGGGGCGAAACCGCCGGACGATGCGGCGGGCTTCCATCACCCCTCGGAAGGCCGTGCCCACGGTGCGCAGCACGTCCAGGGACACCCGCCGGCGCAAGTAGTGGGCGGGGATGGGCGCGAAGACAAAACCGGCCCGGGGCACCAAGTCTGCTTCCAATCCCCGGGCCGTTCCCACAAACAGGATGTCCACGTCGGGCCTCCGTTCCTGGAGGGTCTGCGCAATGGTGATTCCCGGGTAAATGTGACCGCCTGTGCCGCCGGCCGCGATCAAGACCCGCATCTCAGGCCCGGGTGCCGTGGCGGGAAATGTTGAGCAGTATCCCGGCGGCGCTCAAGGTGACCACCAGCGAGGAGCCGCCAAAGCTGATGAACGGCAGCGTGATCCCGGTGGCCGGCAGAGATCCGGTCACGACGCCGATGTTCAGCAACGCTTGAAACACGATCATGGTGGTGATGCCCACGGCCAACAGGCAGCCATAAACATCGGGCGCCCGCAGCGCCGCCCGGTAGCCCCGCCACGCGAGGAGCAAGAACAGGGCCACCACCGTGGTCGTCCCCACGAAACCCAACTCCTCCCCAAGAATGGCGAAAATAAAGTCCGTGTGCTGTTCGGGCACGTACAAGTACTTTTGCCGTCCTTCGCCCAAGCCCAGGCCAAAGAGGCCGCCGGAGCCGATGGCCAGGAGCGACTGGATGACGTTCCAGCCCGCGTCCATGCGATCGGCCCACGGATCAAGGAAGGCCATGAACCGCCGCAGGCGATAGGGTTCCTGGTAGATCAAAAGGGCCAAAGCCGGCACGCTGGCCAGCGCCACCCCCGCCAGGTGCCACAGGTTGACCCCCGCGGCAAACAGGACGATGAACGCAGTGACGGCCATGGCCACCCCGGTGCCAAAGTCCGGCTCCAAGAGCACCAGCCCAAAGGCGGCCCCAAGCACCAACAAGGGCGGCAGGAAACCCCGCACGAAATCGGCCATCTCCCCGCGGCGGGCGGCCGCGTGGGCGGCCAGGTAGTTGACCAGCGCGACTTTCATGACTTCCGAGGGCTGCACGTTGAACGCACCCAAGCCGATCCAGCGCCGGGCCCCGCCGATCTCGGCCCCGACAAACAGCACCACCACCAGCCCTACGAAGGCTACCAGCAGCAGGGGCACGGTGAGCAGGCGGTAAAACCGGTAGTCGATGTGGGCCAGGACCGCCATGGCCGCCAGGCCCACCAGCGCCCACACCAGCTGCCGCTTGAGGTGGTAGTAGGGGTCGCCGTACTGGATAAAGCCGGTGACGCTGGCCGCGCTCATCACCATCATGATGCCGATGGCCAAGAGGGCCACCACCGCGGCAAAGATGAGCACATCGGGTCGACCGGGAGCGGACCGCACCACTCCACCTCCGGCAGGGCGTCGCGTCCAAATTGTATGAAGCGGGCCCGGCGGCTAAGACGTCAACGCAAGCTCAAGAGACCGGCGGCCGCAAAGGCCAGGCACACCAGCCAAAACCGGATGACCACTTGGGGCTCGGCCCACCCGCCCAGTTCAAAATGGTGGTGCAGCGGGCTCATGCGCAGGATGCGCCGGCCTCCCGTCCACCGAAAGTACGCGACCTGCACGATGACCGACAGCGTTTCCACCACAAAAAGGCCCCCCACAATCGCCAGGAGGAGAGGGGTGCCCGACATGAGGGCCACCGCCCCCAACGCACCCCCCAGGGCCATGCTGCCGGTATCTCCCATGATCACCTGGGCCGGGTGCGCGTTGAACCACGCAAATCCCAGGCACGCGCCGCCCACCGCGGCGGCGAACACCGCCACATCGGGGAAGCCCAACACCAGCGCGATGGCCCCCATGGTCAGGGCCGCCACCGCGGCGGCTCCCGCGGCCAGGCCGTCCAAGCCGTCAGTGATGTTGACCGCGTTGGCGGTGCCCACCATGGTGCCTACGGCCAAAAGCCAGTAAAGCCCTTCGGGCACCGTCCACCAGCCCTCCACAAAGGGCACCCGCACATGGGGACCGATCCGCTCCAGGGCTGCCCAGCCCACGATCAGCGCGAGCACCAACTGCAGCACCAACTTCTGCCGGGCCTTGAGGCCCAGGGACCGCCGGGCCATGAGCTTGGCCACGTCGTCGAGGATGCCGATGGCGCCAAAGCCGACCAGGGCCACCAGCAGCGGCGCCACGGCCCGCAAGTCCGACGTGAAGGCCGCGGTGGCCGCCACCGCCCCCGCCATGATCAGGAGACCGCCCATGGTGGGCGTGCCTGCCTTCTTGAGGTGGGTCTTGGGACCGTGCTGGCGGACGACCTGGCCTGCCCGCAGCCGCTGCAGCCACCCGATGAGGGGCCGGCCCAGCACAAAGGCGACGGCGAAGGCAAAGGCCGCCGGGTAGATGATGGTGGTCACCGCGGCCCTTCCTCCCCGTCGCCCAGCAGCCGCTGGGCTACCCGCTCCAGCGCGAGACCCCGGGAGGCCTTGATGAGGACCACATCGCCCGGCTCCACCAGCGCCGCCACCCGGTCGGCCGCGGCCGCCGCGTCGGGGCAGGCCGCGGTCCGTTCTGCCGGCAAGCCGGCCGCCACCGCGGCCGCGATCACCGTCGCCCGCCACTGGCCAACAGCCACCAGCCAGTCCACCCCGGCCTCGGCCGCCTGGCGCCCCACCTCCTCATGGGCCGCCTCGCTCCACGGCCCCAGCTCCAGCATATCACCCAGGACGGCCACCCGCCGGGCCCCGTGGACTTCCCGCAATAGGACCAAAGCCGCGGCCATGGATGCGGGGCTCGCATTGTAAGCGTCGTTGATCACCCGCACGCCGTCGGCCCGGCGCCGGATTTCCAGGCGCATGGCAGAGGCGTGGTGGGCAAAGGCCGCCAAGCCCTGCACTACCCCCTCCAGATCGCCGCCCAGGGCCAAGGCGGCACCGGCCGCGGCCAGCGCGTTGTAGACCTGGTGCCGGCCGGGGACCGGCACCGTCACCCGGGCCGATTGGCCCTGCCAGTGCAGGGTAAAAGCGATCCCGTCCAGCCCACGGCTTTCGACGGCGGAGGCCCACAGATCCAGACCGGCCCCCGGGGCCTTGCTCCCGGTTTCCACGCCGTACAGCAGCACTTGCCCGGCACACCGCCGGGCCATGGCCCGCACACGGGGATCGTCGCCGTTGAGCACCGCCCAGCCGTCCCGGGGCAGTGCCTCCACCAGCTCCTGTTTGGCCAACGCAATCCGCTCCAAACTGCCCAAAAGTTCCAGGTGCACCGGCCCTACGTTGGTCACGACGCCCACGTCAGGGCGCGCGATGGCGGCCAACTGCCGGATTTGCCCCGGTCCCCGCATGCCCATCTCCAGCACCAGGGCCTCCACGTCCGCCGGCGCGGCCAGGATGGCCAGCGGCAGGCCCACCTCGTTGTTGTAGTTGCCCTCGGACTTGCGGGTCGCCCACCGCGCGGACAAGATGGCGGCCGCCATGTCCTTGGTGGTGGTCTTGCCGTTGCTGCCCGTCACCGCCACCACCCGGGCCGGCAGCCGATCCCGGTACCAGCGGGCCAGACGGTGCAGGGCCGCCAAGGGGTCGTCCACGACGATGACGGCCCGGTCCCCTAGCGGCGGCAGGGGCCGCCCCCTCTGGATAAGGGCGGCCGCCGCGCCCCGGGCTGCGGCCATGGGCACAAAGTCATGGCCGTCAAACCTGGGCCCTGCCAATGGGATAAACAGCTGGCCCGGCTCCACCGTGCGGCTGTCGGTGGACACGCCGTGCACCACAGCCCGGGGATCCCCCGCGGCGATGGTGCCGCCGACGGCCTGGGCCACGGCTTCAACGGGCAGCGGTTCCATCGCCAAACCGCTCCTTTAGGGCGTGGGCCGCTTCCTCGCGATCGTCGAAGTGCACAGTGCGGTCGCCAAAAACCTGGTACGTTTCGTGGCCTTTGCCGGCGATGAGGACGATGTCGCCGGGCTGGGCCAGCTGGATGGCGGCGCGGATGGCCTCCCGCCGCTCCACGATGACGTGGTGGCCGCCGGGCGCACCGCCCGCGGCCAGGACCCCCGCCTCCACCGCCCGGCAGATGGCTGCGGGATCCTCGCTGCGGGGATTGTCGGACGTGATGATGACCACATCGGCCAACCGGGCGGCCACCTGGCCCATAAGGGGCCGCTTGCCGGGGTCCCGGTCGCCGCCGCAGCCAAAAACTACCAGCACCCGGCCTGCGGCGAACCCCCGGCAGGTGTGCAGCACGTTCTCCAGACTGTCGGGGGTGTGGGCGTAGTCCACCAACACCGTGAAGTCCTGACCTCGATCCACGCGCTCCAGTCGTCCCGGCACGCCGGGCACCTTCTCGAGGGCGGAGCGGACGGCGGCCAGGGGCACCCCTTCGTGCCATGCTACGGCCACCGCCGCCAGGGAATTGTGGACGTTGAAGCGGCCCGTCAGCTGCAAGTGCAGCGGCAGCTGACCCGCCGGGGTGCTGGCCCGGTACCGGACGCCCGCGGGCCGCACCAGCACCTCCGTGGCCTGCACATCGGCGGGGTGGTCAATGGCGTAGCCCACCACCGGCACCCGGCACCGGTCCGCCATGGCGCCCGCCTGGGGATCGTCCATGTTGATGACGGCGGCCTTGCGGGGCTTGTGGCCCGCCGGGTCCAGCGACGCGAACAGACGGGCCTTGGCGTCGACGTAGTCGGCAAAGGTCCCGTGGAAGTCCAGGTGATCCCGGGTGACATTGGTGAAGACGCCCACATCAAACTCGGTGCCCACCGTGCGGCGCAGGGCCAGGGCGTGGGAGGACACTTCCATCACCGCGTAGTCGATGCCCCGCTCGGCCATGTGAAACAGCAGCCGTTGCAGGTCCAGGGACTCGGGCGTTGTGCGGTGGGACTCCAGCACTTCGTCACCGATGAGGTGACGGATGGTGCCGATGAGGCCCACCTTGTGCCCGGCCTCTTCCAGCACCGCCTTGATGAGGTGCGTGGTGGTGGTCTTGCCGTTGGTGCCCGTGACGCCAATCAATCGAAGGCGCCGGGAGGGAAAGCCGTAAAAGGCCGCCGACATCCGGGCCAGGGCTTCGCGCCCGTCGGGCACCACCACCTGCGCGACGGGGCTTCCCGCCCCCGCTTGGGCCCCAGCGCCGGCCGCGGCGCCCGCGAGGCCGGGAATGGGCCGCTCCGCGACCACGGCCACCGCGCCCCGCCCCACAGCCTCGGCGGCAAAGGCGTGGCCGTCAAAGCGCAGCCCTTGCCAGCAGACGAACAGATCCCCGGGGCGCACTTCCCGGGAATCGTAGGCGATGCCCTGGATGTCCAGGGCCGCATCCCCCTGCAGCAGGGAATGCTGGGGCAGTTGGGCCAGCAGCGCGCGCAGCTCCATGACGACCTCCTGACACGTCCTTCGCGAATACGGCGCCGGCTTGAGTGTTTCCTTCCACCTGGGCCTTTATTTTCCCGCCGGCCCTGCGGGCGGCCTGCCCCAGCGGCCCGGGCCCGCCGGTCCCCAACACGAGGCCGCAGGCCCCGCGCGGGCCCGCCGCCGGAGTGGTCGAGCCCCTTGTCAATCCGCCGGGCCAAAGTCGACCCGCACCCGGGTGCCCCGCAGCACCCGCTGGCCGGCTGCGGGCGCCTGGGCCGCAGCCACGCCGGTGCCCTGCATTTCCAGCACCAGCCCCGCCTCGGCCAACAGGGCGGCGGCCTCCCGGGGCGAGAGCCCCAGCACGCTGGGAACGGTGGTTTCTCCCTGCCAGTGATCGGGCACTTCGTAGAACTCCAGCACCACCTGGGTGCCAGGGGGGACCCGGGCACCGGCCACGGGTGTCTGGTCCAGCACGTAGGTGCCGGTGCCGCTCAACACCGGCCGCAGTCCCGCCGCGCGCAGGGCAGCCTCCGCGTCGGTGACGGGCAAGTTTTGCACGTTGGGCACCCGGACGCGGCCGTCCTGGGGATCCTGGCCGGCGCCGCCGGCTCCCGCCCCCTCAGCCCGGGGCACCACGCCCAGGTAAGGCAGGGCCTCCTGGGCGATGGCCCGCCACACAGGCGCGGCATGCACGCCCCCGTACGCGGGGCGGGGTTTCAGGTCAAAAAGCATTACGATGCCAACCAGCCGCGGGTCGTCCACCGGCGCCACTCCCACGAAGGAGGCGAGGCGCTTCTCGGTGTAAATGCCGCCTTCGGCCACCTGGGCCGTACCCGTCTTGCCCCCCACCAAGTAGCCGGGAATGTCGGCGTTGCTGCCGGAACCGTTGACCACCGTTTCCCGCAGCATGGCGAGAAAGGTCCGGGCCGTTGCGGCGGAAATCACCCGCTGCACCGGTTGGGGGCGAATGGGCTGCACCTGGCCGGTGACGGGATCGACGACGCCGGCCACCAACTGCGGACGCATGCGGACACCGTCGTTGGCGATGGTGGCCAGCGCAGACACCATCTGGAGCGGCGTCACCGCCACGCCCTGCCCAAACCCGACGTTGGCCCAGCGCAAGACCTCTCCGTGGCGCACCTGGCCCGGCACTGGAATGAGCCCCCGGGCCTCGCCGGGATAGTCCACGCCCAGGCGTTGGCCAAAGCCAAAGGCCTCTAGGTAAGGATAAAACCGGGCCGGACCCAGGCGCAGGCCCCCCAGCTCGGCAAACACCGGATTGCAGGAAACCTCCACCGCCCGCGCGAAGGTGAGGCTGCCGTGGCCGCCGCCCCGCCAGCAGTGGACGCGGCCGCCGCCAATTTCGATGAACCCCGCATCGAAAAACGCCTCGCCAGGGGTCACGACGCCTTCTTCCAGCGCGGCCACCGCCGTCACGATCTTGAAGATGGACCCAGGCTCAAACTGGTCCGTCACCGCCCGGTTGCGGCGCACCTCGGCCGGGGAGTCGCCGGGGGCGTTAGGATCAAAGCTGGGGTAAAGGGCCAAGGCCAGGATCTCGCCGGTCTTGGGATTCATCCAGAGCGTCATGCAAAACTGGGACAAGGTGGCGATGCAGGCCCGCTCCAGCTCCCGCTCGGCCACGGCCTGCAAGGTCGCGTCGATGGTGAGCACCAGGCCGTACCCGTCCCGGGGAGGCACGTAGTCCACCACCCCGTGGGGAATGAGACGGCCGCGCGCGTCCCGTTCGGCCAGTTCCCGGCCGGGCACCCCCCGCAGCAGCTGGTCGTACTGCAGCTCAAGGCCTTCGAGGCCTTGGTTGTCCACGCCCACCATGCCCAGCACGTGGGCAGCCAAGGATCCGTGGGGGTACACCCGCGCGGTGCGCTGGGCCACGTAGACGCCGGGCAAGGCCGCGGCCCGCACCTTCCGGGCGTCGTCTTGGGTGACGCGGCGGGAGATCCAGACTTCCGCCTGGCGCTGCTGGACCCGGTCCAAGACTCCCTCAAAGTCCAGCCCCAAGAGTTGGGCCAAAGCGGCCGCGGTGGCGTGGGGATCCCGGATTTCCGCGGGCCGCACGTACACCGCATCGGAGCTGACGCTGATGGCCAGCTCCAGGCCATTGCGGTCGTACACGCTGCCCCGCAGCGGATCCGCGGGCACCCCCCGCAGGCGCTGCTCCAGGGCCAAGTCGGTGTAATGCTGGTGGTGCAAGACTTGCAGGTACGCCAAGCGGGACGCGAGAAGCAGGGCGGCCCCCAAGGCCGTGAGAAAGACCACGACGATGCGCTGGCGCAACACGCGCGGGGCCAGCCGCAAGGCGCTCACCCCCGGGGACCCACCGGATCGCGGTACCGCGCCCCGCGCCGCGGCGGCCCGGGGATGGCCAGAACTGGGGGCCTGCCGCGGCCGCCGGCTGCGCCGGGTTCGGCCAGGCCTTTACCGGTCCCGAGCCCCCGCCTCCGCCGCGACGGTGAAGCGGGCCAGCAACCAATCGCCCACCGCAGCCATGCGCTGGGCGAGGGTGGGCTCCAGCTGGACGGGTGCGGGAAGCCCGGCGGTTTCTGCCGCCGCGCCGGGCGTCAGCACCACAGTGGCGGGCCGTCCCGGGTCCACCATCTGCAGCCGGGTCCGGGCCAGGGCCTCGATGCGTTGGGGCGTGCGGGCCCGCACCACCTCCACCTGCAGGCGGCGATGCTCCTCCTGCACCCGGGCCAGTTCCTCCTGCAGCTCCCGCAGCTGGTAGCCCATGGCCATGACGTGCACCCGTTGGGCGATGAAGCCCATTCCGGCCGCCAGCACCAGCAGACCCAAGACGGGCAGCAGGACAAAGGGGTTGACGGTGCGGGGCCGCGGGCGGCGCTGCGTCTGCGGCTCCCCCGCAGAGGGGCTGACCGGCTCATCCCATTGGGGCCACGACGGCGGGTCGGGCATCTTCAACGCTGGTACCAATGCTATTCCTCCTCCTTTTCCCCTAGAACGAGCCGTTGGGCAGCCCGCAGCCGGGCGCTGCGCGCCCGGGGGTTGGACTGGATCTCCGCTTCTGTCGGCACCAAGGGCTTGCGGGTCAACACCCGCACGGCCGCCTCCCGGCCGCAGCGGCATTCGGGCAGCTCCGGCGGGCAGCGGCAGCCCGCGGCCAGGTCGGCAAAAGTCTGCTTAACAATCCGGTCTTCCAGCGAGTGAAAGCTGATCACCACGACGCGGCCGCCGGGCTTGAGCGCCTCCACAGCAGCCCGCAGACCGGCCCGTAAGGCGTTGAGCTCGTCGTTGACCGCGATGCGCAAGGCTTGAAAGGTGCGGCGGGCCGGGTGCCGGCCCCGCCGGCGAGCGGCGGCTGGGATGGCCTGCTTGACCACCTCCACCAGCTGTCCCGTAGTGGTCAGGGGTTGCCGTTCCCGGACCCGGACGATGGTGGCGGCGATGCGGCTGGCCCAGCGCTCCTCGCCGTACTCCCGCAATATGCGGGTGAGCTCCGCCGCGGGCAAGGTATTGACCAACTGGGCCGCGGTCACCGGGGACTGGGGATCCATGCGCATGTCCAGCGGAGCGTCGGCGCGGAAGGTAAAGCCCCGTTCCGCCTCATCCAGTTGGAAAGACGACACGCCCAGGTCGAACAGGACGCCGTGGACCCGGCGCAGGCCATACCGGGCCAGGATGGCCTTGAGGTCGCGAAAATCGCCGTGGACCAAGATGACCGCGTCGCCGTAGGGCGCCAGGGCGGCGCGGGCGGTAGCCAAAGTGCGCGGGTCCCGATCGATGCCCAACAGCCGCCCGCCCGGCAACAGGAGGGGCAAGAGGGCCCGGGCGTGTCCGCCCCCGCCCACCGTGCAGTCCACCAGCACTTGCCCCGGCGCCGGCTGCAAGATCTCGACCACCTGGTCCACCATTACCGGTACGTGACCCACCGGTCCCACCTCGGCCTCTACAGCCCCAAGCCTTCCAGGTTCTCGGCGATCTCCCCAAAAGACTCGCCGGCCTGGGCCACGTATCCGGCCCAACGCTCCGCTGCCCAGATCTCCACCCGGGTCGACACACCGATCACGACCGCCTCTTTCTCCAGCCCTGCGTACTGCCGCAGGCCGGGGGGCAGCATGATGCGGCCTTGCCGGTCCGGTTCGCACTCGCACGCCCCCGAGAACAGAAAGCGCACGAAGGCCCGGGCGTCGGCTTTGGTCAGGGGGAGAGACTTGAGCCGCGCCTCCAGCTCTTGCCACTCGGCCGGGGGATACACGAACAGGCAGTGATCCAGCCCGCGGGTCACGATGAAGCGCGGGCCCAGCCCTTCGCGAAACTTGGCCGGGATGGTGAGCCGGCCCTTATCGTCCAGAGCGTGTTGAAACTCGCCCAGGAACATGCGGCTCCAGTCTCCCCCACTTTCCCCCACTTCCCCCCACTCGTACCGGGGGAATTCGGGAGCCGGCTCCCAATTCCTCCCTGCCGGCGCGCGCTTTTTTTGGGAATAATCCGCCCATCAGTGCCACAGGCCCCACCCAGAGCGTGCCGGCGGGAGCCGCCGGTCGCGGCCGGGGCGCCGGTGTCTGGACGCGGGCCCCAACCCCAAGGCCCGGCTCAGGCGGGACCCAGGCCTGGCCTGCGCTTGCGCTGGGCGGGTGGTAAGATATAATAGGTATGGATCGCCGGACGAAAGGGGGAAGCAAGGATGGCAAAGCCCGTAATCGACATCGATCAGGAGTACCGTTACGGCTTTCGCGATCCGGAACAGTACGTATTCAAGTCTGGCAAGGGGCTTTCCCGCCAGCTTGTTGAGGAAATCTCCGCGATGAAGGGCGAGCCCGACTGGATGCGGGAGTTCCGCCTCAAGTCGCTGGAGACGTTTCTCAAGAAGCCCATGCCCACCTGGGGCGCGGACTTGTCGGCCATCGACTTCGACAACATCCACTACTACGTGCGGCCGACGGAAAAGAAGGGGCGCACCTGGGACGAGGTGCCCGAATACATCAAGGAAACCTTCGAGCGCTTGGGCATTCCGGAGGCGGAGCGCAAGTTCCTGGCCGGGGTAACGGCCCAGTACGAGTCCGAGGTCGTCTACCACAGCATCCGGGAAGACCTGGCCAAGCAGGGCGTCATCTTCTGCGACACCGACACCGCGGTGCGGGAGTACCCGGACCTGGTGCGCAAGTACTTTGGCACCGTGGTGCCGCCCAGCGACAACAAGTTCGCTGCCCTCAACTCGGCCGTCTGGAGCGGCGGCTCCTTCATTTACGTCCCGCCGGGGGCGCGGGTGGAGATCCCGCTGCAGGCTTACTTCCGGATCAACGCGGAAAACGTGGGGCAGTTTGAGCGCACCCTTATCATCGCCGACGAAGGCAGCTTCGTCCACTATGTGGAAGGGTGCACGGCGCCCATCTACTCCACGGACTCGCTGCACGCGGCGGTGGTGGAGATCATCGCACTCAAGGGCAGCCGGGTCCGGTACACCACCATCCAGAACTGGTCCCACAACGTCTACAACTTGGTGACCAAGCGGGCCGTGGCCTACGAAGACGCCACCGTGGAGTGGGTCGACGGCAACATCGGCAGCAAGGTGACCATGAAGTACCCGGCCGTGTTTCTCATGGGCAAGGGCGCGCGGGGCGACATCTTGTCCATCGCCTTCGCGGGCAAGGGCCAGCACCAGGACGCGGGCGCCAAGGTGGTACACAACGCCCCCTACACGTCGTCCACCGTCACCTCCAAGTCCATCTCCAAGAACGGCGGCCGGACCACGTACCGGGGCCTGGTGCGGGTCAACCCTAACGCGGCCCACTCCCGCTGCACGGTGAAGTGCGACGCGCTCCTGTTCGATGACCACTCCAAAGCGGAAACCATTCCGTACATGGACATCCTCCACGAGGACGTGGCCATCGAGCACGAAGCCACCGTCAGCAAGGTGCGGGAAGACCAGCTCTTCTACCTCATGAGCCGCGGTCTCACCGAGGACGAGGCCACCATGATGGTGGTGCAAGGGTTCCTGGAGCCCTTCACCAAGGAGCTGCCCATGGAGTACGCGGTGGAGCTCAACCGGCTTATCCAGCTGGAAATGGAAGGCTCGGTGGGCTGATCCCGCGGCGCGGGCAGCCGCCCACGGCCGGCAACTTCACGGCAGCAGGCACTACAGGGCCGGGTGCAGATCCCGGCCCTGCCTCTGTCCGATGGCTGTGAGAGCCGATTCCACCACGCACCGGGGGGCTGGGAAAAGAGGGAAGCAGACCCGCCATACCGAAGAAATCAGACGAAATCGATGGGTTGTCCAGCGAAAGGAGTCGGGGAGATGACCACTTTCAAGGCCGGCCTCGAAGACATCGTCGCCCTACGGTCGGAGATCTGCTTCATCGACGGCCAGCGACGGCGGCTGGTCTACCGCGGCTACGACATCGGAGAATTCATCGGCAAAGCTACTTTCGAAGAAGTTGTATACCTCCTGTGGCACGGGCAGCTGCCGACCCAGGACCAGCTCAGCGCCTTTCGCCGCCAGATCGCCGACGCCCAGGACCTGCCCCGGGAACTGGTGGACCTGCTCCGCTCGTTTCCCCGGAACGCCGAGCCCATGGCGGTGCTGCGCACCGCGGTTTCGGCGCTGGGCGTGGTGGACCCCGACGCGGGCATTCACGACCAGGAAGCCAACCGGCGCAAGGCCCTGCGCATCTTGGCCCGGGTCCCCATGATCATCGCCTACCACGCGCGCCTGCGGGAAGGCCAAGAGCCGGTGCCGCCCCGGGCGGATCTGGGCCTGGCGGCCAATTTCCTCCTCATGCTCCGGGGCAGCGAACCCGATGAGGTGGAAACCAACATCTTTGATGCCTGCCTCATCCTGCACGCGGACCACGAGCTCAACGCCTCGACCTTTACGGCGCGGGTGACCGCCTCCACCCTGTCCGACATCTACTCGGCCATCACCGGGGCCATCGGCGCCCTCAAGGGACCCCTGCACGGCGGCGCGAACGAACAGGTCATGCGCACCCTCTTGGAGATCGGCGATCCCGAACGGGTGGAGCCGTGGCTCACGGAGGCGCTGGCCAACAAGCAGCGCATCATGGGCTTTGGCCACCGGGTCTACAAGACCGGCGACCCGCGGGCCGACTTCCTGCGCCAGTTCTCGCAGCAGATGAGCCAGCTGCGGGGCGAGACCCGCTGGTACGAGATGTCCCGGCGGCTCGAAGAGCTCATGTACGAGCGCAAGGGCTTGTATCCCAACGTGGACTTCTATTCCGCCTCCACCTACTACCTGATGGGCATCCCCACCGATCTGTTCACGCCCATCTTTGCCTTCAGCCGTGTGTCCGGCTGGGCTGCCCACGTGCTGGAACAGTACGCGGACAACCGGCTCATCCGGCCGCGCGCCGAGTACGCCGGTCCCCAGGACCTGCGTTTCGTCCCGCTTGCCGAGCGCGGCTGATGCCGCGCCCGGCAGGCGGGCGTCCCGCCCACCTTTGGGAAGGAGGATGACGGACGTGTCCGAGCACCGCCCGGACCCCCACCCGTCGGATCATCTGCTGGTTTACATCACCACGTCCGATGAAGCCGAAGCCCTGCGCCTCGGCCGCGCTTTGGTGGAACGGCGGCTGGCCGCCTGTGCCAATGTGGTCCCCGCCATCCGGTCGGTGTACTGGTGGGAAGGGCGCTTGGTGGAAGACGGTGAGGCGCTCCTGTTTCTCAAGACCCGCGCGGCGGTCTTGGAGGAGCTGGTGGAGGCCGTCCGGGAGCTGCACTCCTACTCGGTGCCGGCCGTCACGGCCTTTTCCGTGGTGGGCGGCAATCCCGCCTACTTGCGCTGGGTCACAGAGGAAGTCGTGCCCACGGAAGGGTAGCCCGCCCACCGCCGCGGCCCCTTCCCCGCGGGAGGCGTCGTCTGCTGTCAGCTGCGGGTAGCTCCCAAGAGATCCTTGTAGGTGTCAATGTCCATCCCGATACCGACCCGACGCGCGGTGACGTCGGACCCCTTGGCCCGCGCGCATTCGACGCAACGGCGGGTCTGGGGCAACGCCTCCAAACGCTCCGGCGGGATGGGCTTTCGGCATACTTCGCACAAGCGCTGGCCCACCGTACACCGCCTCCCATCGCCCGTGGGCCGTCGCCCCGGGACAGGCGTGACCGCTCACTCCATGATATCGCGCCCCGCCCGCCCGGGTGCACCCGGGCCGACTGACACAATACTCGTCGTATTTCGTCACCGAAGCAGGCGGTTCCTCCAGAAGGTTACGCCGAAGGCTGTCCGCCCCGGGCCCGGGACCGGGCCCGGGGATTACTGGTAGGCCACGGACACCCCGAGCCGCGCCAGCAGCTGGAAATACTCCGGACACGTCTTGGACACGCATCCGGGATCGCCGATTTGAATCCCGGGCACGCGGGTGCCCAACAGGGCAAAGGCCATGGCCTGCCGGTGGTCGTCATGGGGATCCAGGACCGCGGCCCGGGGCTCGGGCTGTCCCGGGTACACCGTGAAGCCGTCTTCGTGCTCGTCCACCCGCACCCCCAGCCGGCCCATCTCGCGGACAAACACCCCAATGCGGTCCGACTCGTGGCGGCGGATGTGCGGTACGCCGGTGACGGTAATGGGCGCATCGGCAAACACCGCCGCCGCCCCCAAGGTCAAAGCCTGATCCGACATGGGGCGCATGTCCGCGGTGAAACCGCCCACCAGGCGCGGCGGGCCCACCACTTCCAGGTACGACCCACTGCGATGGACCCGGCAGCCCATGCGCTCCAGTACGTCCACAAAGCGCGCGTCGGGCTGCAAGGAATCGTAGCCCACGTTGGTCACGCGAACGCGGCCCCCCGTCAGCGCGGCGGCGGTGAGGAAATAGCACGCGGTAGAGGCGTCGGCCTCCAAGGTCATGGTGCGGCCGGCATAGGGCCGGGGCCGCACCTGCACCCGGGTCCAGCCCTGGACGGCTTCCACGTCGGCGCCAAAGGCTTGCATCATTTGGATGGTCAGCCCCACGTATTCGGGCTGCACCAGATCATCCGCCACGTTCAACTCAACCGGCGCGCGGGCGTAGGGTGCCGCCAGCAAAACGCCGCTGGTGAACTGGCTGGATACCCGCCCGGATAGGGCCACTCCCCCGCCCCGAAGCCCCGGGCGGATGAGGAGGGGCAGCTGCCCCTCCGCGGCGCCGTAGCTGATGTTGGCGCCCAGTTCCCGCAAAGCCTGGACCAGGGGAGCGATGGGCCGTCCCCGCAACTGCGGGCTGCCGTCCAGTTCCCACGGGCCCGTGGCCGCGGCGGCAATGGCCCCGGGCAGGAAGCGGGCCAGGGTCCCCGCCGAGCCCACGTACAGGCGGCCCGTGGCCCGGGGCCAGCGCCCGCCGCAGCCGCTCACCGCGACCGCGGTGCCGTCCACCTCCACGGGGACGCCCAAGGCGCGCAGGGCTTCCACACACCAGTAGCTGTCATCGCTGCGCAAAATCCCCTCCAGGCGCGACGGGCCCGTCGCCAGCGCGGCCATGATGAGGGCACGATTGGTGACGCTCTTGGATCCGGGCACGGCCATCTCCACATCGGGCGCCCTCTCGGGCGGTCCCACCACCACCGTGGTCCCCTGCGGCTGCCATGCCCATGGTGATCGGCTCATGCCTCTCGCGTTTCACCTCACCGCACGAGATCCCGGGCCTCCCGGGGCTGCCCGGGCACATCCCTCGCGGGCAGCGCTGGACGCTGTCCCGGAGCCGTGGGAAGCCCGGGGCGCCGGGCTGGGGCCGGGCGCCCGGCCCGGGGGGCGGTCAGCCGCAGCCAAGACCGCCAGCCCAGCCAAGATCAATCCGCTGCCGAACAGCGCGCCCACCCCCATCCGTTCGCCCAACAGCACCACGCCCAGGATGCCCGCGGTCAAGGGTTCCGCCAGGGACAAGGTGGTGGCCGTGGCCGCCGGCACGGCCTGCAGGCCCCGGCCAAACAGCAAGTACGCGCCCGCGGTGGCCACCAGGCCAAGGTGCAGGGCCGCGCCCAGGCCCCGGGGCTCCAGCAGCCAGCCCCACTGGGTCCAAAACATCGCCGGGACCAACAATAAAGCCCCGCCGAAGAAGGCCACGGCCACGGTGGCTTCCGGCGGCACGGTGGACAGCAGGCGCTTGCTGGCCACGGTGTAGATGGCGTAAGCCGCGCCCGCGCCTAGGCTCAACGCGACACCGGCCCGGTCCAGGTGCCACTGGCCGCCGTCGCCCACCAGCAGCCCACAGCCGGCCACCGCCAAGGCCGTGGCCAGCACCCACGGGCGGCCCGGCCGCTCGCCGGCCACCCCCCAGCCCAGAAGGCCCGCGAACACCGGCGCGCTGCCGATGGCCACCAAGGTCCCCGTGGCCACCCCCGTGGCGGCCACGCCGGCAAAAAAGCACACTTGATACGCGGCCACCGCTGCGGCCGCGGCCACCGCGGCCCCCCGGTGCCAAGTCCGGCCCCGCAGCTGGCGCCGGCGCCAAGCGATGAGCAGCAAGGCGGTGCCACCGATGAAGACCCGCGCCGCCCCCACCGCGAAGGGCGATGCGTCCGCCGGCGCCAGGGCCTGCGCCGTGCCCGTGGTACCCCACAAGACCGCCGCCAAGAGCACCAGCCAATGGCCGTGCCTCCCGGTTGTGGCTGCCACGCTTCCGCCTCGCCTTCCCGCCCCGGGCACAGAAGGAAAAAGCCGCGCTGCAAAGCGCATCGGCGCAGCGCGGCTTGCCAAAACCTGGTACCCCCAACGGGATTCGAACCCGTGCCGCCGCCTTGAAAGGGCGGTGTCCTAGGCCGCTAGACGATGGGGGCACTGGACAACGAATTCCTCACACATTGTATCGCGGCGCCGAGCTGCTGTCAAATGTCTGGCGGCCCTTCCGAGGGCTTTTCCCGGTCGGCCCCGTCGGCTGCCGCGGCGCGATGCCGCCCTTCCGCCCAGCGCAGGGCCTCCGCAAAGGTCATGCCGCCTTCCCAACCCCGCTCCCGCCAAACGGGAAAGGCGTCGCCGGGGATGATGCGATCAAATCCCGACATCAACGTGTCTTCCAAGGTGGCGCCGGGCAGTTCCCGCACTTGCGTGTCGAAAAACTCCCGCAGCCGCATGCGGACCTGCCCGGCCACCTGCTCATTGGCACAGGCCAAAAACAGCTGATGGGTCTCTCCCCGGAGCAGCAGGGTGGTGCCCGTCAGCGCGTCGCGGGGAAGGTCCTCCAACCGATGGCCGATGAGGTTGATCTGGCGGGGGGCAACGATGTAGGCCAGCTCCACACTCGACTTCGTCCGCTCGGCCATCCGCCGCCTCCTTCCGTCCGCGCCTGCCCGCACCGGGCCTGGAAAAGCCCGCCGCGTCCGCACGTGGGAACACGGCCGCCAGGTCGGTTGGTCCCATGGGGAACGCTGCACAGGGGGTATTGCCAGCGGCAAGCCCACCGGAATCCGGCATCGCCCTTCTCCGGTGGGCTTGGCGTGGTGGGCCCAGCAGGACTCGAACCTGCAACCAACGGATTATGAGTCCGCTGCTCTAACCGTTGAGCTATGGGCCCGGTCAACTGGCTCCTCGGGCAGGACTCGAACCTGCAACCACCCGGTTAACAGCCGGGCGCTCTACCATTGAGCTACCGAGGAACGCAGGGCAGGGCGTGACTGCCCGGCGGGTTCACCGCAATCTCATTATAGGGTTCCCCCGCCGGCTCTGTCAAAGGGCGCCCGCGAAGGGCGCGTCAGTCGAGAAAGTCCTTAAGCTTCTTGCTGCGGCTGGGATGGCGCAGTTTGCGCAAGGCCTTGGCTTCGATCTGGCGGATCCGCTCCCGGGTGACGCCAAATACCTGCCCCACCTCTTCCAGGGTGCGGGCGCGGCCGTCGTCCAAGCCAAAGCGCAAGCGCAGCACCTTCTCCTCCCGAGGCGTCAGCGTATCCAGCACGTCCTCCAACTGCTCCTTGAGCATTAGGTAGGACGCGGCTTCGGCCGGCGCGGGCGCGTCCTGGTCTTCGATAAAGTCGCCCAGATGGCTGTCTTCCTCTTCCCCGATGGGCGTTTCCAAGGACACGGGCTCTTGGGCGATCTTGAGGATTTCCCGCACCCGCTCTTCCGGCAAGCCCATCCGCTCGGCGATTTCCGCCGGCGTCGGCTCCCGGCCCAGCTCCTGCAGGAGCTGGCGGGATACCCGCACCAGCTTGTTGATGGTTTCGACCATGTGCACCGGGATGCGGATGGTCCGCGCCTGGTCCGCGATGGCCCGGGTGATGGCCTGCCGGATCCACCAAGTGGCGTAGGTGCTGAACTTGAAGCCCTTGCGGTAGTCAAACTTTTCCACCGCCTTGAGCAGGCCCAAGTTGCCCTCCTGAATCAGGTCCAAAAAGAGCATGCCCCGCCCCACGTAGCGCTTGGCGATGCTGACCACGAGGCGCAGGTTGGCCTCAGCCAAGCGGCGCTTGGCCTCCTCATCCCCCTGCTCAATGCGCTTGGCCAGCTCCACCTCTTCCTCGGCCGAGAGCAGCGGCACGCGGCCGATTTCTTTGAGGTACATGCGCACCGGGTCATCCAGGCCGATGCCTTCGGGGACGCTCAGGTCCAGCGTGCCCAAGTCGGACACGCCGTTGGTGGACTCTTCGCCCTCATCGGCGAACGCGTCCGCGTCCCCGCCGTCGGGGATGACATCGATGCCCTGGCTGGCCAGGCGCTCGTACACCTCGTCGATCTGCTCCGGGGAGAGCTCCACGTCCTGCAACACGTCCATGATCTCCCGGTAGGTGAGCGCGCCGCGCTTTTTCCCCCGCTGTACCAGTTCATTGATGCTGTCCAGGTCCGAGAGATTGGGCGTGTGGCCGTCCCGTTCCGTCACTGTCCGCTCCCCCCTTCCGTACCTGCACGTTCATACCTCAAGCAGGTCGCTCCTTAACCTTTTATACTCGACCAGCAGCCGCATCAGCCTGCCGGCGTCGTCTCCCCCGTCCGCCTCCAGTGCCGTCAGTTGCCGTTCCAGTCCTTCGATACGCCGCCGTATCCTTTCCTGCCGGAGCCGGCGGCCCGCGTCCTCCCACGGCACTTCCGCCAGCCCGTCTTGCGCCCATAAGGCCCGCAGCCAATCGGCTTCGGGGCTTTGGGGCAGGCGGGCCAGCCACTGGACCGGTTCCTGCCGCGGCCCCGTCAGCCAGTCGGCCAACAGCCGGGCAGCACCCGCCACCACCGGGCTGGACCACACGGCGGCGTTGTCCAAGGCCAGCCACGGTGCCGCCGAGCCTCCGCCTGCCAGAATATGCCGAAGGACCACTTGTTCGGCACCGGCCAGGCGATCTCCTGCACTGGCCCGCCCATCGGCGGCCAGCGCGCGCGGGCCGCGGGATGTCTGTTCGCCTTGCTGTCCAAGAAAACCTCTATTATTATGGCGGATTTTTCCCGATCTATGACGCAGGGCCCCGTTCCGGGCCCCCCGGGCCTGCCAGCGGGCCATCTCCGCCCGCACCGTGTCCACGGCCAGGCCCAGCCTGTGGGCCACCATTTCCATATAGCCTTCCCGCTCCACGGCGCTTTCGGCTTCAGCGATGATCCGCAAGGCCGCCTCCACCGCCCGGGCCTTGTCCTCTACCCGCCACGCCGGCGCGCCCCGGAGCACTTGCTCCAGCTTGTACTCGATCAAAGGCACCGCCCGGGCGATGGCCGCTTCCAGGCCCGCCTGCCCATGGGAGCGGGCAAACTCGTCGGGGTCTTGCCCCGGCGGCAAGGCCATCACCGCCACCCGCAAGCCCGCGGCCCGCAGGATGTCCAAGGTACGCCGGGCCGCGGCTTCCCCGGCCGCGTCCGCGTCAAAGGCGATGACGACCCGCTGGGCCACGCGCGCCAAGGCCTGGGCTTGGGCTTCGGTGAAGGCTGTGCCCAAAGACGCCACCACGTAGGGCACCCCGTGCTGACACAAGCTGATGCAGTCCGTATACCCTTCCACCACCACCACGGTGCCCGTCCGCCGCGCGCTTTCCCGGGCCAAATGCAGGCCGTACAAGACCCGCCCCTTGCTGAAAAGGGGCGTCTCCGGCGAATTCAGGTACTTGGGCGCGCCGGACCGCTCCGCGAGCAGCCGCCCGCCGAAACCGATGATGCGGCCCGCGTGGTCGCAGATGGGAAACATGAGCCGCTCCCGAAACCGGGGAAAAGGCGGCCGCCCGTCCCGCCCCGGCACCAGGAGCCCCGCTGCCAGGGCTTCGTCTTGCCCGATCCCCGCTTGGGACAAAAACCGCTGCAGCCCGTCGCCGGCCGGAGCCCAGCCCAGCTGAAACCGCTCCACCATGGCGGGGCTGATCCCGCGCCGAGCCAGGTACGCCCGGGCCCCCCGCCCCGCCGGATCCCGCAGCATGGCCCGGAAAAACTCCGCCGCCAGCCGGTGCACCTCCAATAACCGCCGCCGCTGCCGTTCCCGGGCCGCGTCGGCCGGCGAAGGGGCCAGCCGCGCCACATCGATGCCTGCCTGCTGGGCCAGATGTTCCACGGCCTCCACAAACCCCATGCCCGTCCGCTTCATCAAGAAGGCGAATACATCGCCGCCGGTCTGGCATCCAAAGCAGTGAAACAGCTGCTTCTCGGGGCTTACGGTAAAGGATGGCGTCTTTTCCGCGTGAAACGGGCACAGGCCCACCAAATTGCGGCCCCGGGGCCGCAGGTGCACATATTGTCCCACCACATCGACGATGTCGATGCGGCTGCGGATTTCTTGGATAACTTCAGGGCCGATGCGCAGCGCCACGGCGTCCACTCCCGCGCTAGGCTTCGGCGTCCGAGCGCGCGTTCCTGCCCGCGCGCGGGCGGGCGCGCCCTCCCCGGCCGGGGAAGGCCACCCGCCCGCGCGGTGCCGGAAAATCCCGGGGCGGCCGCTCGCGCGTTGCCGCCCCGGGAGCGGTGTCGCAGCCCCCGCCCTCAGGCCCGGGGCATGTCGATGTTGGCCTGGGCCGCCGCCAGCCGGGCGATGGGCACCCGGTAGGGGGAACAGCTGACGTAGTCCATGCCCACCTTGTGGCAGAACACCACCGAGTCGGGATCGCCGCCGTGCTCGCCGCAGATGCCGATCTTGAGGTGCGGGTTGCCTTGGCGGCCCCGCTGGGTGCCCAGCTCCACCAGCTGGCCTACGCCCGCCTGATCCAGGGTGATGAAGGGGTCCTTCTCCAGGATGCCCTGCTCCAGGTAATCAGGCAGGAACGTCCCCATATCGTCCCGGCTGAATCCAAAGGTCATCTGGGTCAGGTCGTTGGTGCCAAAGGAGAAGAAGTCGGCCTCTTGGGCGATCTTGTCGGCCAGCAGCGCGGCCCGGGGCACCTCGATCATGGTGCCGATGGTGTAGGGCACCGAAACGCCCTTTGCCGCCAGCACCCCGTCGGCCACCCTCCGGATGCGCTCCTTGAGGATCTTGAGTTCCTGCACCGTGCCCACCAAAGGGATCATGACCTCCGGGATGGGGTTGCCGCCCTCGGCCTTGAGGCGGGCCGCGGCCTCAAAGATGGCCTGGGTTTGCACCTCGTAGATCTCGGGATACGTGATGGCCAAGCGGCAGCCTCGATGGCCCAGCATGGGGTTAAATTCCTGCAGGCTGGCCACCTTGGCGCGCACGTCGTCCACGGATACGCCCAAATCCGCGGCCACCGCCCGCATGGCCCCCTCCTCATGGGGCAGGAACTCGTGCAAGGGCGGGTCCAGGAGGCGAATGGTGACCGGCAACCCGTCCATCACCTTGAAGATTTCGTAGAAGTCTTCCCGCTGGTATGGCAGCAGCTTGTCTAGAGCCCGGCGCCGGGCGTCGGCGTCGGGGGCCAGGATCATCTCCCGCATGGCCCGGATGCGGTCATCGCCAAAGAACATATGCTCGGTCCGGCACAGGCCGATGCCTTCCGCGCCGAACTCCCGGGCCCGGGCCGCGTCCGCGGGCGTGTCGGCGTTGGTGCGCACCCGCAAGGCGCGGTACTTGTCGGCCCACTCCATCAGCCGGGCAAAGTAGCCCGACAGCTCGGGCTCCACCAGCTTCACCTGGCCGGCAATTACCTGGCCGGTGCTGCCGTTGATGGTCAGCCAGTCTCCTTCCTTGAACACGCGCCCGTTGATGGTCAACTGCTTCTTTTCCTCGTCCACCCGCAGCTCCGACGCGCCCGCCACGCAGCACTTGCCCATCCCCCGGGCCACCACCGCCGCGTGGGAGGTCATGCCGCCCCGGGACGTGAGGATTCCCACCGCCGCGTGCATGCCGCCGATATCCTCGGGCGACGTCTCCCGCCGCACCAGGATCACGTCCTCGCCCCGGGCCGCCCACGCCTCGGCATCGTCCGCGGTGAAGACGATGCGGCCCACCGCCGCCCCCGGCGAGGCCGGCAGGCCCGTGGTCAGCACGTCCACCTTCTCCTTGGGGTCGATCTGCTTGTGCAGCAGCTGGTCCAGCTGCCCCGCGGGCACCCGCTTGAGCGCGGTACGTTCGTCGATGAGGCCTTCGTCCACCATGTCCACCGCAATGCGGATGGCGGCCTGGGCCGTGCGCTTGCCCGTCCGGGTCTGGAGCATGTACAGGCGACCCTCTTGGATGGTGAACTCGATGTCCTGCATTTCTTTGTAGTGCTGCTCCAGCCGCTGGTAAATGTCCTCCAGCTGCGCGTACACCTCGGGCATCAGTTCCTTGAGCCGGCTGATGGGCTCCGGAGTACGGATCCCGGCCACCACGTCCTCGCCCTGGGCGTTGATCAGGAACTCGCCGTAGAACTCCTTCTCGCCCGTGGCGGGATTGCGGGTAAACGCGACGCCCGTGGCCGACGTTTCACCCATGTTGCCAAACACCATGGCCTGCACGTTGACGGCGGTGCCCCAATCGTTGGGGATATCGTGCAGCTCCCGGTAGCGCACCGCCCGGGGGGTATACCACGACTCAAAGACGGCGTTGATGGCCCCCCGCAGCTGCTCCATGGGATCGCTGGGGAAGGGCTTGCCCGTCCTTTCTTCCACCAGCTGCTTGTATTGCTGGGTCAGGCGCTGCAAGTCGTCGGCGTCCAAATCCATGTCCTGGGTGACGCCCTTTTCCTGTTTCATCCGGTCGATCAGGGCTTCGAACTGTTCGTGGGGCACGCCCAGCACCACGTCGCCGTACATGTGGACAAAGCGGCGGTAGCTGTCCCAAGCGAAACGCGGGTTGCCGGTGCGCTTGATCAACCCCTGCACGGTGTCGTCGTTGAGGCCCAGGTTGAGGACGGTGTCCATCATCCCGGGCATGGACACCCGGGCTCCCGAGCGCACCGACAACAGCAGCGGGTTGTCGGGGTCACCGAAGCGCGCGCCCATGACCTCCTCCACCCGCCTCAGGTTGGCCTCGATCTCCTCGGCCAGCCCTTCGGGCCACTGCTTGCCCGACTCAAAGTAGGCGATGCACATCTCCGTCGTGATGGTGAACCCGGGCGGCACCGGGATGCCCAGCCGAGTCATCTCCGCCAAGTTGGCGCCTTTGCCGCCCAGCAGCTCCCGCATTTCGCCGCTGCCTTCGGCCGTTCCGCCGCCGAAGAAATACACCCGCTTGCTCACGTCCTGATCGACCTCCTTTGCGGTTCCGTTGCTACGCCACAATGAGCCCCAAATCCGCGACGTGATGACACAACGCCACCAGCCGGCGCAGCAGGGCCAGCCGGTTGCGGCGCACCGCGGGTTCAGGCGCCATCACCAGCACTTCCTCAAACAGCCGGTCCACGTGGGGCCGCAAGGTGGCCAAAAGGCCCAGGGCCCCGCCGTAGTCGGCCGCCGCCACCAGCGCCTCCACCTGATCCCCCACTTCCTGCAGGGCAGCGTAGAGGGCCTGCTCGGCCGGGTGGGTGAGGGCTGCCTCCTCCACCTGGTCCGTGTCGCCCTTCTGCGCCAGGTTGGCCGCCCGCTGGTAGGCCGTGATCAGCGCCTCGAAAGCGTCGGACTGGCTGAACTGGGCCAGGGCCCGGGCCCGCTGGAACGCGCCGGCCACATCGCTGAAGCCCACGGCCAGCACCGCCTCGACGATGTCGTGGCGCAGGCCCTCCTCCTGCATGAGCCCCCGCAGCCGCTGCCGGAAAAACTCCATGATACGCTCCACCAAGGCGTCGGTCTCGGTTTCCAGGCGCGCGCCGTAGCCCTCCTTGGCCTGGGCCAAAGCGGTGGCCAAGTCAAACCCCCCGGGCAGCCCCACCGCGATACGCAGCACCCCCAGGGCTTGCCGGCGCAGGCCGTAGGGGTCCTGGGATCCGGTAGGGATCAGGCCGGCGCCAAAGCAGCCCACGATGGTGTCCAGCTTGTCCGCGACGCTGACGAGGCTGCCGGCGAGGCTGGCGGGCAGCTCGTCCCCCGCGTGCCGGGGCAGGTAATGTTCGTAGATGGCTTGGGCCACCCCGTCGCCCTCCCCCGACAGCAGCGCGTACTCACGCCCCATAACGCCCTGCAGCTCCGGGAACTCGTACACCATCTGGGTCACCAAGTCCGCCTTGGCCAGCTCGGCGGCCCGCACCGCCGTCCGGCGGGTGGTCTCGTCGGCGCCCACCGCGTCGGCCAGCCATCCGGTCAAGTCCCGGATGCGTTCCATCTTCTCGTGGACGGTGCCCAGCTGCTCCTGGAACACCACCTCCCGCAGCCGCTCCACGTACGCGGCCAAGGGCTGGCGGCGGTCCTCCTCGTAGAAGAAGCGGGCATCGGCCAGCCGGGCCGCCAGAACCTTTTCATTGCCCCGGCGGACCAGGTCCATGTCGGCCCGCGGTCCGTTGCTCACGGCCACAAAGCGGGGCAGCAGGCGGCCGGCGTCGTCCACCAGCGGAAAGTACCGCTGGTGCTCCCGCATGGGCGTGATGAGCACTTCCCGGGGAAGCTGCAAGTAGGCCGGGTCAAAGGCGCCCACCACCGCCGCGGGGTACTCCACCAGATTGGTCACTTCCGCCACCAACGCGGGGTCTTCGATGGCCCGGGCGCCGTGCTGGGCCGCGGCCTGCCGCACCTGCTCCAGCACCGCTTGCCGCCTCTCGGCGGGATCCACCAGGACATAAGCTTCCCGCAACCGGTCCACATACTCGGCAGGCGACGCCAGCGGAATGGGCTCCGGCGCCAGAAACCGGTGGCCCCGGGTGGTGCGGCCCGCCTGGAGCCCCTCCAGCTCCACCGGCAGCACCTCATCGCCCAGCAGCGCCACCAGCCAGCGAATCGGCCGGGCAAACCGCAGATCCCCCGTGCCCCAGCGCATGGACTTCGGAAAATGCAAGCCGGCCACCAAGCGCGGCAGCCACTCCACCAGAACGTCGGCCACCGGGCGGCCCGCCTCCCGCAACACCGCGAAGACGTAGGTGCCCTGCTCCGTTTCCCGCACCTGCAAGTCTTCCACCGCCACCCCCTGGCTGCGGGCGAACCCTTGCGCGGCCCGGGTCGGCTGCCCGTGTTCGTCGAACGCGACGGCCCGGGCGGGCCCTTTGACCTCCCGCACCAGGTCGGCCTGGCGCTCGGGCAAGCCCTCCACCACCAGCGCTAGCCGGCGGGGCGTGCCGTACACCTTGACTCCGGCAAAGCTGATGCGCAGCTCCTTAAGCTGGGCCCGAGCGGCCTCCTCCAGTTGGGGCAGCACCAGGTCCAGAAACCGGGCGGGGATTTCCTCGGTCCCCACCTCCAGCAGCAAGTCCCGGCTCATGGGCGGGCCACCTCCGCGCCCTGGCGCAAAAGCGGGAAGCCCAGCCGCTCCCGCTGCTGGATGTAGCGCTGGGCCACGTCCCGGGCCAGGTGCCGCACGCGCCCGATGTACTTGGTTCGCTCGGTGACGCTGATGGCGCCCCGCGCGTCCAGCAGGTTGAAGATGTGGGAGCACTTAAGCACCTGGTCGTACGCGGGCAGCACCAAGTCCTGGGCCGCGAGGCGGGCGGCCTCCCCCTCGTGGGCCTCAAAGAGCTGAAACAAAAGCCCGGTGTCGGCGGCTTCGAAGTTGTAGCGGGACTGCTCCACCTCATTTTGGTGGAACACATCGCCGTAGGTGATGCCGTCCACCCACACCACGTCGTAGACGTTGTCAACCCCTTGCAGATACATGGCCAGGCGCTCCAGGCCGTAGGTGATCTCCACGCTCACCGGCTTGAGATCGATGCCGCCGCACTGCTGGAAATACGTGAACTGGGTGATCTCCATCCCGTCCAGCCACACTTCCCAGCCCAGCCCCCACGCCCCCAGCGTGGGCGATTCCCAGTCGTCCTCCACAAACCGCACGTCGTGGCGGTCGGGATCGATCCCGATGGCCCGCAGGCTGTCCAGGTAAATATCCTGGATGTCCGCGGGCGACGGTTTCATAATGACCTGGTATTGATAGTAATGCTGCAGGCGGTTGGGGTTCTCGCCGTACCGCCCATCGGTGGGCCGGCGGGACGGCTGTACATAGCCCGTGTTCCACGGCTCGGGCCCCAGCACCCGCAAGAAGGTGGCCGGGTGCATGGTGCCGGCACCCACTTCTACGTCGTAGGGCTGGAGGATCACACAGCCCCGCTGGGCCCAATACGCCTCCAGCGCGAAGATCATCTCTTGGAAATTCACGCCCGAACCTCCCGCGCTTCCGCCTGCGCGGCGCCCCCGTGGCCGGGCCGCCGCGCGTACATTGAAACTTCTAGCAAAACGGCCCCGTCCCTGTCAATGTACAGCCTCACGGCCCGCCCGCCCGCAGGGACAGCAAAAAGTCCATGGCCCGCAAGGGCTGCCCGATGCGGGCCGCGCAAAAGGGCGGCAGCACCGCCTCCAGCTCCGCCATGGCCGCGGCCGAGGGCCGCAGCACCCCCAGCCGCTCCGGCTGAGCCCGCTGGAGATAGCGCAGCACGTGGATGGCCTCCTCGCCCAGCGGCACCGCCGCGGGGTCGGCTTCGCCGCACCGCTGGCACACCAGCCCCCCCAGCTCAAGGCTAAACCGCGGCGCCCGCTGCTGCCCACAGCGGACGCACCCGGCCAAGTGGGGCCGGTAGCCCAGCTCCTCCAGGAGGTGCAGCTCAAAGTACCGCATCACCAAGGCCAGCTCATCGCCGGCGGCCAACAGCCGCAGCACCGCCACCAGCAGCGGGAACAAGCCCTCGTGGCGATCGCCCTCTTCGGTGGATCGGTCCACCAACTCCGCCGCGTAGCTGGCGTGGGCCATGCGGTCCAGGTCTTCCCGCAGCGGCCGAAAAGAGTCGATGATCTCCCCCTGGCTGACGGTGTCCAGGCTCTTGCCCTCAAAGAACAGGTACCGCCCGTAGGTGAACAACTGAGTCGGGCCCAAAAGGCGGCTCCGGGGCCGCCGCACCCCCCGGGCCACGGCTTCCACCTTGCCCCGGTCATGGGTGAAGAAGGTGACGATTTTGTCGGCTTCGCCCAGGTTGCGGGTGCGCAGCACCACGCCCTCGGCCTTGTACAGTCCCACCCGGCTGCCTCCTCACATCCTCAGCGCCGGAGCAAATACAGGATGAGCGTCAGCAACAGGCTGATAAGGAGCGAGGTGGCCAGGGGAAAGTAGAAGGTAAAGTTCCCCCGCTGGATCAAGATGTCCCCGGGCAGGCGCCCGAGCCCCGGCACCCGGCCCACCAGCACCAGCAGCACGCCCGCTGCGGCCAGCACCAAGCCCAGGAATATGAGCAGCCTCCCCAGACCGCTCAGCTCCACCGCTCACGCCTCCTCGAACAGCCCCCGCTGGGCCGCGCCGGCCGGGGACCGGCCCAGGTGCCGGTAAGCCAAGCCTGTGACCCGGCGTCCCCGGGGCGTACGCTCCAAGTAGCCCAGCTGCATCAGGTACGGCTCGTACACATCCTCAATGGTTTCCACTTCTTCGCCAGTGGCGGCGGCCAGCGTCTCCACGCCCACCGGCCCGCCGTCAAACTTGTCGATGATGGTCAACAGAAGGGCCCGGTCGGTTCTGTCCAGACCCAAGTCGTCCACGTCCAGCATGGCCAAGGCTTCCCGGGCCACCTCGCCGGTGATGACCCCGTCGGCCCGCACTTGGGCAAAATCCCGCACCCGCTTCAGCAGGCGGTTGGCGATGCGGGGCGTTCCCCGGGACCGGCGGGCGATCTCGGCCGCGCCTTCCGGGGACAGCTCCACCCCCAGCACCCCTGCCGCCCGCTGCACGATGGCCATCAGATCGCTGTGGCTGTAATACTCCAGGCGGAACAGAACCCCAAAGCGGTCCCGCAAGGGTCCGGTCAGCATGCCGGCGCGGGTGGTGGCCCCGATAAGCGTAAAGGGCGGCAGTTCCAACCGGAGGGAACGGGCGCTGGGGCCCTTGCCGATGACGATGTCCACCGCAAAATCCTCCATGGCCGGGTAGAGCACTTCCTCCACCGTACGGTTGAGGCGGTGGATCTCGTCGATAAACAAGACGTCCCGGGGCTCCAGGTTGGTCAAGATGGCCACCAGGTCCCCCTGCCGCTCGATGGCGGGCCCTGACGTCATGCGAAACCCAACGCCCAACTCGTGGGCGATGACCCCCGCCAAGGTCGTCTTGCCCAAGCCCGGCGGGCCGTACAGCAGCACGTGATCGAGGGCTTCCCGGCGCTCCTTGGCCGCTTGGATGAAAATGGCCAAGTTTTCCTTGATCTGTTCCTGGCCGATGTAGGCCGACAGCCGCCGGGGCCGGAGACCCGCCTCGATCTCCGCGTCCTCGGCCCGCCGCCGTCCGGTCACGATCCGTTCGTCCTGCCCGCTCACGTGGCTCCCCTCTCTAGCCGGCCAAGTGCCGCAGGGCCGCCCGCACCAAGGCCGCCGTGTCCGCCGCCTGGCCATCCAGTTCCTGGGTCGCAGCCCGGAGGGCTTGGGCCGCTTCGGCCTGGCTGTAGCCCAAGCTCACTAAGGCCGCCAGGGCGTCTGCAGCGGCGCCGTCGTCGACGGGCGCGCCCGCGCTGGGCAGCCCATCCCGGCTGAGGCGGCCCTTCAACTCCAAGATGAGCCGCTGGGCGGTCTTGCGGCCTACGCCCGGAATGCGGACCAGGGCGGCCACGTCTTCGTCCAGCACGGCCCGGCGCAACCTGTCCGGGTTCAAAGTGGACAAGGCGGTCAGCGCGAGCCGCGGCCCGACGCCCGAAACGGTCATCAGCTCTTCAAACAGCTTTAGCTCGTCTTCGGAGGCAAACCCAAACAGGGCGAGGGTGTCTTCCCGCACGTAGGTGTAGGTGTGGAGGACCAGCTCTTCCCCGACCGCTGGCAAGCCCGCCATGGTGCCCGCAGGCACCGACACCCGGTATCCGACACCGCCCACATCCACAATGACCCAGTCGGCACCCCGCTGCCACAGCCGGCCCCGAAGCATGCCGATCATCCCGGCACCCCCCGCCCCGTCCCCATCTGCCAACGGCGCTGGGTCGTCAAGGTCTGCAGGCACGTCACGGCCACCGCCAGGGCATCGGCCACGTCATCGGGCCGCGGCACGGCTTCCAGGCCCAGCAGGGTTCGGATCATATACCCCACCTGCCGCTTGTCGGCCCGGCCTTGACCGGTGACGGCCAGCTTGATTTCCAGGGGCGTGTACTCGTGGACAGGGATGCCCCTTTGGGCAGCGCACAGCAGCACCACGCCCCGGGCTTGGCCTACAGCCAGGGCACTTTGGATATTCTTGTTAAAGAAGACCTGCTCCACGGCGAGCACGTCGGGGGACAGGGCCGTGATGAGCTCTTGGACCCGGGCATGGATCCGCGCCAGGCGCTGGGCTTCTTGCATCCCCGCCGGGGTGCGGATCGCGCCGTACTCCAGCGCCCGGGGGGGGCGGCCGTCTTCGATAACGCCAAACCCCGTCACCGCCGTCCCCGGGTCGATGCCCAGAATCCTCACAGGAACGCCCTCCCAGATATGGCCTCGTCCGGCTTTCGCTACCTGTTCCGGGCTTTCCTGCCGAAGGTCACGGCCCCACCAGGCCCTCGATGATCTGGAACAACTCCGCGTCATCGCCAAAGGGGATGCCCGCTTCCAGCTCCCGCCGCTGGAACGCGGGCAAGTCCCCGGCGTCGATGGGCTTCTCCTCCACCAACCGGTGGCAGCCGCCGGGCGCCCCCTCAAAGACCGCCACCTTGCCGGCGTGCAAGCCTACGTACCGGCCGTCCCCGGGCTGGCAGGGCGGCTCGTCAGCCGCCTCCAGCGCCCCCTCGGGCGGGACCGGGGTGGGCCTGCCGGTCGCGTGGGCCATTAGGAAACCGGCGGCGAAGGCCACACAGGCCGCCGCGACCACCCACCAGCGATGGACACGGGTCATGGCGCATCCCCCCGTCGCGCGCAGGGTTTTCTACTACCCTTTCCCGCGCGAGGGGAATTTAGCCAATGGCACCCGGGCAAGGCCGCCAGCCACGGGGGATAACCGCGATGAAACCGCGGGCAGCCGCTGCGGGGACTTCCCCGCCGGCACCGCGGACTACACCTCGAGGGTTTGCAGCACTTCGTCGGGGACGTCAAAGTTGGCGTAGACTTCCTGCACGTCGTCGTGGTCCTCCAGCGCGCTGAGCAGCTTCATGAGCCGCTCCGCGTCGTCGCCGGCCACCGCGACCGACGTCTTGGGCACCATGGCCACTTGAGCCGACGCGACGGTGTAGCCCGCCTGGCTCAAGTGCTCCTTGACCTGTTCCAGCAGGGCGGGATCGGTCTGCACTTCGATGTGGTCCTCATGGGTGGTGACGTCGTCGGCCCCCGCCTCCGCGGCCACCAAAAGCAGCTCATCCTCGTCCGCGACGGCGCTGCGGTCCAAGGTGACCAGCCCCCGCCGCTCGAACATCCACGCCACGCAGCCGCTCTCGCCCAAATTGCCTCCGTAGCGAGAGAACAGGTGCCGTACTTCGCTGGCCGTCCGGTTGCGGTTGTCGGTCATGATCTCCAGCATGATCGCGACCCCGCCCGGTCCGTACCCCTCGTAGACCAGTTCCTCATAGCTGGCGCCTTCCAGCTCGCCCGTGCCCCGTTTGATGGCCCGCTCGATGTTCTCCATGGGCATGTTTACGGCCCGCGCCTTGTCGATGGCCAAGCGCAGCCGGCTGTTGGCTGCAGGGTCAGGCCCGCCCTCGCGCGCCGCCACAGTGATTTGGCGTGACAACTTGGTGAAAAGCTTGCCCCGGCGAGCGTCTTCCTTTTCCTTCTTGTGCCGGATGTTGGCCCATTTGGAGTGCCCGGCCATAGACGATCACCTCACCATTACGAGATCGTACCATGACGCGGGTCACGATGCCAAGGGTCAGGCCTGGGCGGGGAGCCGGTTTGAGCCCGGCCGAAGCCGGCAGGCGCCTGGCTCAACACGGTCCCACCCGACTCGGGGAAGCACCGGCGCGTACCTTCCTCGTGTTCAACTAGCCCACGGCAGGCGCGATAAAGAAGCCCGGCACCGCCGCAGCGGTGCCGGGCTGAAAAAGTTTTCCGGCACGGACCTACTCTCCCACCCGGTTGCCCGGGCAGTACCATCGGCGCTGGAGGGCTTAACGGCCGTGTTCGGAATGGGAACGGGTGTTTCCCCTCCGCTATACGCACCGGAAAACGGTTATACGTTG
>DATGPV010000015.1:0-38501 GCA_035304545.1 Limnochordales bacterium
GGCAGCGCCGGGACCGGCAAGACCGTCGTCGCGCTCCACCGGGCCGTTCACTTGGCCCGCAGGTATTCCGATGCCAGGGTCTTGCTGACGACGTTTTCGGACATCTTAGCCCATCTTTTGCGCGTCAAGCTTCATCGCCTCATTGGCAACGAGCCACGGGTGGCCGAGCGCATCGAAGTCCACTCGATGGAGGCGGTGGGTACGCGTCTGTTCGCGCTGCACGAGTGGACCGAGCGGGTGGCTACCCCCCAGCAGGTGCAGCAACTGGTCCGGCACGCCGCCGCCGCTCGCCCCGACCACGGGTTCCCCGAGGAGTTTGTGCTGCGGGAATGGGAGACGGTGGTCGACGCGTGGCAGCTCCACACATGGGAAGAGTATCGCGACATCGTGCGTGTCGGCCGACGGCGGCGCCTGTCGGAAAGTCACCGAGCGGCCCTCTGGGCCGTGTTCGAACGGGTCCGGGCCGAACTGAAGGAGCGAAAACTGGCAACTCGCGCAGAAATGTTCAGCCGGGTGGCCGACACAATCCGGGCGTCGGGCCGATCTCCTTACGATTTTGTCGTCGTCGATGAGGCGCAGGACGTAGGCGTGGCGGAGCTCCGCTTCTTGGCCGCCCTGGGGGCTTCGCGCCCGGATGGGCTCTTCTTTACAGGCGACCTGGGCCAGCGAATCTTTCAGCATCCTTTCTCCTGGCTGGCACTGGGGGTTGACATTCGCGGGCGTTCCAGGACGTTGCGAGTGAACTACCGTACATCCCATCAAATTCGGACCCATGCCGACCGGCTGCTGGACGATGCAATGTCGGACCTGGACGGCAACGTGGAGCGCCGGCGGGGCACCATCTCCGTCTTCAACGGGCCTCCTCCGGTCATCTTGGTGGCGGCCGATCAAGAGGAAGAGATTGATTTGGTCGCCAAGTGGCTGGCAAACTGTAGCGCAGACGGTATCGGCCCACGGGAAATGGGGGTCTTCGTACGCTCGCACGCGGAACTGGACCGGGCGGTACGAGCAGTGCAAGAAGCAGGGATGCCGTACGTTCTGCTGGATGAACACATGCAGCTGGCCTCGGACGCGGTTTCCGTGAGCACGATGCACCTTGGTAAGGGATTGGAGTACCGGGCGGTTGCCGTCATGGCCTCCGACGACGAGGTCATACCTGACCAGGACCGCATCGAGGCCGTCGCCGACGAAGCCGAGTTGGAGGAAGTGTATACCACCGAAAGGCATCTGCTTTACGTCGCATGTACACGGGCCAGAGACCGGTTGTTGGTGGCCGGTGTCCAACCGGGGTCCGAGTTTCTCGATGACCTGCGAGGAAACCCTGCTGCCGGCGCGTACTGAGAGGGGGAGAGCGGATGCCGGAGTTTGCGGTCATTGACGTCGAAACAACCGGCCTGTCGCCAGCCCACCAGCATCGGGTTGTCGAGGTGGCTGTGGTCGTCGTGAACGGGGACGGCCGTGTGGTGCACAGTTGGGACACCCTCGTCAACCCCCAGCGCGATGTGGGCGCGACCGACGTGCACGGGCTGACGGCAGCCGACTTGGTAGACGCCCCCCTCTTTCAGGACATTGCCGGAGAGCTATCCGAGCTGCTGGAGGGGAGGGTGCCTGTCGCCCATAACTGGCCTTTTGAGGCAGGATTTCTCACCGCGGAATACCACAGGCTCGGGGTACACGTTCCTGTGGACGCCAAATCCGGCTTGTGCACTATGCAGATGGCGCCATATTACTTAGCTGCGCGGGAACGTTCGCTGGCGGCTTGCTGTGAGCTCATCGGCTATCCATTGCGCCAGACCCACCAGGCCTTGGTCGACGCACAGGCGACCGCCGCGTTGTTGACGCACTACATGAAACGGGATGGCGGCTTGTTCGAACGCCGCTGGCGGCCGATCATTGACAGGGCCCTGCGGGGACAATGGCCTCGATGGCCCGGAGGTGCAGGCCGTAGCTTGTCCCGGGGTCGGCACAGAAGGGGATCACCGGAACATTTTCTCGCGCGGCTATCCGCTCGGGCCCCGAAACCCATCGTCCATGACGAAATCGCGCCATATATCGACGCTTTAGATCGGGCATTGCTGAACCGCCACATAAGCCGCCACGAAGCCAATGAGCTGGTCAGCATTGCCACCTCGCTTGGCCTCTCCCGTCAGGATGCCTTAGCGCTTCACCGCCTGTACGTCCGAGCTCTGTGTGTTCAGGCACTCGCCGATGGCATCGTTACGGCCCAGGAGAGGGCCGATCTGCACAAGGTGGCTCACCTGCTGGGGCTTGCTCAACACGAAGTCGAAGCAGCCCTGCGGGAAGCCGCGGCCGCTCGAGAAACAGAAACAACGGACGGACTCCCAGCTCACAAGGTCGGCGGATTTCGACTGCAGCCGGGCGACAGGATTGCCTTTACCGGGGAACCTTCGGGCGTGAGTCGTGCTCAGCTGGAAGCGCGCAGTCAGCGGGCTGGACTCCGGGTTACCAGCGGCGTCAGCCGCTTCACCAAACTTGTGGTCGCCGCCGACACCGACAGTCTCAGTGGCAAGGCCCGGCGGGCGAGGGAGTTGGGAGTTGCCATTGTAGACGTGCAGACCTTTCTCCGCATGCTGTCTGAGCTGGAAGAAGCAGCGCCTCCCGAGACGTGCGGCGAGGCGCTCTGAGGCCCTCATCGACCCGCCGCGGCGGGACGGATGGCCGCGAAGGCGGGTGAAGCCTATCGCCCGCCTCGCCCTCAGCCCGGCGACCATGCGGGAGGGAAAGCGGCCGTGGTAGAGACCTCCGCCGACCAGCGATGGGCAGAGCGCTGCCGCAGCCTCCCCTTTGGGTGGCGCTTGGGTGTCGGAAGTCTGTCAAGGGCCCGAGGGAGTCGCTGTCCAAGTCCCGCGGCGACGGCGGCAGGAATCGCGTCGGGGCCGAGCGAACCCAACTGTGCCAACTGCAGCAACCGACTGACTCGCAGGCCTTGAGCAGCAGCCTAACCACCGCCGATCCCCGTCACCTTTCCCGTGTTCGCTTTGTCGTTTGGTCTGGTCAACTGTCCGGTGTACAAGGAACACCGGATGCGCTTTTCCGCCATGGGGGACTCCAAGACGCGCCGTGAGGCCGTGAACGTCGTCAACTCTGGCCAGTGTCCTGTTGCCAAGCTCCGTTGGCCCTCCACGGAGGCGGCGGGGCGGCGAGTCCAGGGGAGAGGGGGAACGGCGCGTGTTGATTCCGGTTTCCGAGAAGGCGGGCTTGCGCCTGGTGGAGCTGGCGCGGCGGCATGGGAGCCATCCTTTCATCCTCATGCTCTCGGAGCGGGAGGGGCTGGCGGCAGGGGAGCAGGCCCGGCTGGGCGCGGTCAACTTCTTGATGAAACTGTCGGACATGGCGCCCCTCTTGCACGCGATGGAGGAAACCCTGGGGCAGGATGCGGGCGGCGGCCTGGGCGGGACGCTGTGGCGGGGGCACGCGCGGCTTCCGGGGCAGGACAAGACCTTGGCGGCCAGCGTGCGGACGGCGGCCGGTGCGGGCCCTGGATCGCCGGCCGGATCGGGCTCTGGAGCGGCGGCGGGCGGGCCGTCGCGTATGCCTGGGGCGCTGGTGGCCGACGGCGCGGGCGGGCCCTACGTGGACTGGCGGAGGCTCTCGGACCCCATCAAGAAGGCCGTCCAATATATCGAAGAAAACTTTTCCCGCCCGATTTCCCTCCAGCATGTGGCCCGCCTGGTCCACTTGAACCCCAGCTACTTCAGCGTCCTTTTCAAGCAGGAAACCGGCCTAACCTTCAGCGACTTCGTCACCCGCAAGCGCCTGGCCCTGGCCAAGCAGCTGTTGCTGAGCACGTCGCTGTCCATTGAAGAAGTGGCCCGCATGGCGGGGTACGGCACGGCCAAGTATTTCAGCGAGCTTTTCCGCAACCGGGTCGGCATGACCCCCGGCCGGTACCGGGCCCGGGGCATGCGCCACCTGCTATCCAAAAATCACGGGATTTTCCCTAATGACAGCAACCTTGAGGCCTATTGCCTCATGGCTATACTGTTAGCTGACGGAGTGGGCGGAATCGGCGGAAAGGGAGCACAAACTTTGCGGGCGGGAGGTTTGGAAATGCTCAAGCGGGCGTACTTGCTGCTTTTGGCAGCGGCCATGGTGTTTCCCGTCGGTTTGGCCGGGGCGGCCGAGTCCGCCCTCGCCCAGGTGGGCACGGTGAAGTTCATGCACCTGTGGCCTTCGGGCGAGGCACGTCAGCACAACCTCATCGTCAACGAGATCATCGCGCAGTTCATGTCGGAGCATCCCGATGCCTTTGTCGAGGTGGAGGCGCTGCCCAACGAGCAGTACAAGGACAAGATCACGGTGCTGGCCGCGTCCAACCAGTTGCCCGACGTCGGCTTCACGTGGGCGGCCGGCTACATGACCCCCTTTGTCCAGGCGGGCCAGTTCGCGCCCTTGGACGGGCTGCTGGACCAGGACGGGCTGCGGGAGCAGTTTGTCAGCGGCACCTTGCAGGCCTTTTCCATCGACGGCGTCACCTACGGCCTGCCGCTGGAGCTCAACGTGGCGCCCATCTTTTACAACAAGCGCATCTTCGCCCAGTTTGGCCTGGAGGTGCCCAGGACGTACCAGGAGTTCTTGCACGTGGTGGAAACCCTGGCCCGCAACGGCGTTACGCCCATCGCCCTGGGCAACGGCGAGCGCTGGACGGGGTCGTTGTGGTACATGTACCTGGCCGACCGCATCGCCGGGCCCGATGTGGTCAACGACGCCATCAACGGGCGCATCCCCTTCACGCATCCGGGGCTCATCCGGGCGGCGGAGGAAATCCAGCGGCTGGTGCGCATGGACGCCTTCAGCCTCGGCTACAACGCCCTGGCCAACCAAGAGGCCAAGGCGGAGTTTCTGACCGAGCAGGCGGCCATGTGGCTCATCGGCTCCTGGGAGCTGCCCCAGTTTACCACCGACGAAACCGTTTCGCAGGAGTTCCGGGACAGTATCGGGTTCTTCCGCTTCCCGGTGGTGGAGGGCGGCGCGGGACCCGACACCGGCTGGGTGGGCGGTCCGGGCGTGGCGCTGTTTATCAACGCCAACTCGGCTGTCAAGGACAAGGCGGAGGCCTTTGCCAAGTACTTCGTCCAGCAGTGGGGCCAGCGGGCGGTGGTGGAGGCGGGCGTCATCCCGGGCACCATCGTGGATACGTCCCAGGTCCAGCTTCCCCAGATGTACCTGGACGTGCTGGACGAGCTGGCGTCGGCCACCAGCATTACGCTGTACGCGGACGTGCAGCTGACCCCGGCTGCGGCCCAGGTGCACTTGAACCAGATCCAGGCCTTGTTTGGCCTTGAGGTGACGCCGGAGGAGTTCGCGCAAGCCCACGACCAGGCCATCCGCGGCGGCCGGTAAGGGCAAGGCGGGGAAGGCCCCGGGCAGATCGCGCGGGGCTTTCCCTCCCGCTGCCGCTGCACCGGGACGGCCGGTGCCGGCGGGGTTCTTGGCACCGAAAGGGCTGAGCCGTTGTGAACAAGGTGTTTGCCAATCCGTGGGCTATCCTGCTGTACATCTCCCCGGCGCTGGTGCTGGTCCTGGGCCTCATCTACATCCCCATTGCTTTTACTGGCTATTACGGCTTCATGGAGTGGGACGGCATCGGCGAGATGCGCTTCATCGGCCTGGACAACTACCGCCGCCTGCTGGTGGACCCTATCTTTTGGCGGGCGGTCAAGAATTCGGTGCTGCTGGCGGTGTTCTCCACCGCCGCGCTGGCGGGGTACCTGGCCACGGCCCTGGTGCTGACGGAGAGAATCAAGGGTGCGGACTTTTTCCGCAAGGTGTACGCGCTGCCGCTCTTGCTTTCGACGGTGGCCATCGCGCAGCTGTGGTCCCGGGTGTACCATCCGCGGCTGGGCATCCTCAACAACTTTCTCATGGCCGTGGGCCTGGTGGAGCGGCCCGTTTTGTGGCTGGCGGACACCAATCTGGTCTTGTACTCGATTTTCATCCCCATCTTGTGGCAGTACGCCGGTTTCTACATCCTCATCTATTTTGCCGCCCTAAAGGGCGTGCCCAACGAGCTCCTGGAGGCGGCCCGCATCGACGGGGCGTCGGCGTGGCAGGCGGCGCTCTTTGTCAAAGTGCCGCTCATCATGAATGTCATCAAAGCCACGGTAGTGCTCGCGGTGGTGGGGTCCCTCAAGTACTTTGACCTCATCTACGTCATGACGGGCGGCGGGCCCAACCAGGCCAGCGAAGTGATGGCCTCCTACATGTACCGCAAGGCCTTTCGGGAGTTCAATTTCGGCTATGGCAGCGCCATCGGCTTCGCGCTCTTGGTCATCGCGCTGGCGGCGGCCTTCTTCATCCGCCGCCTGACGCGAGCGGATGCCAGTGCGGAGGCGTGAGCGGGGGGCCATCGGGGTGCGCGAGGGGAGCCATGGGGGCGGAAGGCGGCGAGGTGATGGCAACGTGAGCGCAACTAAGGCGAGCGCCACAAGCCCTACCCTCGCGGGCTCGATGATCCGGGGCCGGGGGGCCGCGGCGGGTTTGGGGAGGCTGGGGCCCTTGGCGGGCGGGCCGCTGTACCGCATCGCCCGGGGTTTCATGTACGCCTTCTTGGGCGCCGTGGCTGTGTTTCAGCTGTATCCGCTGGTCTGGCTGCTCTTGTTTTCCCTCAAGGACAACACGGAGATCTTTGGCAAGTCGCCCTTCGCGCTGCCCGCGCCGCCCAAATGGGAAAACTACGTGGCCGCGTGGACCACGGGCAAGGTGAGCCAGTACTTTTGGAACAGCGTCCTGGTAACGGGCGCGGCGGTGGCGCTGACGGTCATCATCGGCAGCATGGCCACCTTTGCCCTGACCCGCATGCGCTGGCGGCTGAGCAACACGGTGCTGGGCCTGATCATGCTGGGCCTCATGATCCCGGTGCACTCGGCGCTGATCCCGCTGTTTCGCACTTACATGGCCCTGGGCCTCATCGACCACCCGCTGTCCCTCATCATCACCTACACCGCCTTTAACCTGCCCGTCACCGTCATGATTTGCCTGGGCTTTTACCAGTCGCTGCCCCGGGAGCTGGAGGAGGCCGCGGTGATGGACGGCGCGTCCATCCACCAGATCTACCTGCGGGTGACGCTGCCCACCACGACGCCGGTGTTGGCCACCACGGCCATCATCAACACCATCTACAACTGGAACGAGTTCGTCTTTGTCAACACCTTCATCAGCTCGGACAAGTACAAGACGCTGACCGTGGGGATTCAAAACTTCGTGGGGCAGTACACCACCAACTGGGGCGCCATCGGCGCGACGCTCATGCTGAGCTTCCTGCCGCTGTTTTTCGCCTACCTGCTCCTCAGCGACCGCATCATCGAGGGGATGACCGCGGGCGCGATCAAGGGATGAGGTGCAGCTCGCGGGACCTACGAAAGGGTGACACGATCCGTGGCCAACCACGCGGGCCCGGCACCGGGCCCTACGGTGCCGGGCAATATGTTTTTCAACGCGCACCATTCGCCCATCGGCGCCTTTGCCAGCTTTACCCTGGGCTTTCCGGGGCCGGGCGGGGGGCTGGATCTGGAGTTGGGGCAGTCGCCCCGCAAGAACGTGTACATCGGCGCGGAGTCGGTGGAGCAGCCGGGGCTGTTTGAGGCGCTGCCTTTCTTTGCCCTGCCGGAGCTGGACGAGGCCGCCCGCTTTGACGTGGCCCGCACCGGCGCCATCGCCCAGCGGCCCGCCCGGGTGGTATCCATCGCGAAAGAGCGCATCCAGCGGGACTTTCGCCTGACCACCGACACCTGGCGCACCGGCGATTTCAGCTTTACGATCTACTCGCCCGTGCGGCCCATCCCGGACCCCGCCCAAGCCGCCGACGAAGAGCTCAAGGAAGTGCTGGTGCCGGCGGTGCTGGCGGAACTGACCGTGGACAACCGGCGGGGAACCCGGCCCCGCAGGGCCTTTTTTGGCTACGAGGGCAGCGACCCCTACAGCGCCATGCGCACCTGGGACGACCCGGACCGGCACATCGTGGGCATCGGGCAAGGGCGGCTGACGGCCATCGCGTCCCAGGACCCAGGGGTCCAAGCCGCCGTCCGGTTTCACATCGAAACCGTCATCACCTCGCCCAGCCCCGAAAACCGGCACTTTGGCCTGGGCTCCGTCGCCGGCCTGGTGGCGGACGTGCCGCCGGGCGAGATCCGCACCTTCCGCTTTGCGGTCTGCTTCTACCGGGGCGGCGTCGTCACCGCGGGCTTGGATGCGTGCTACCTTTACACCCGCTGGTTTGACAGCGTGGAGGCGGTGGCCGCCTATGCGCTGGAGCGCTTTGACGACCTCAAGCGGGCGTGCCTGGAGGGAAACCGGCTGCTGGATGAGGCGGATCATCTTTCGGCCGAGCAGCGGTTTATGCTGACCCATGCCATCCGCAGCTACTACGGCGCGACGCAGCTGTTGGATGCGGGCGGCGAGCCCTTCTGGGTGGTCAACGAAGGCGAATACCGCATGATGAACACCCTGGACCTCACCGTCGATCAGTCCTTCTTTGAGTTGCGCATGAACCCCTGGACCGTGCGCAACGTGCTGGACATGTACCTGGAGCGCTTCAGCTACACGGACACCGTCCGGTTTCCCGGAGACGGCACGGACTATCCCGGCGGCATCAGCTTTACCCACGACATGGGCATCGCCAACGTGGTCAAGCCGCCCGGCCAGTCTTCCTACGAGTTGAGCGGCCTGCACGGCTGCTTTTCGTACATGACCCAGGAGCAGCTGGTCAACTGGGTGCTGACCGCGGCGCTGTACGTGGAGCAGGCGGGGGACCGGCGATGGCTCGCGGAGCGGTTTGACGTGCTGGTGCAGTGCTTTGAGAGCATGGTCCACCGGGACCACCCGGATCCTGCCCGGCGCACGGGGCTCATGGGCCTCGATTCGGCCCGGGTGGCGGGCGGGTCGGAGACGACCACCTACGACAGCCTGGATCCCTCGCTGGCCCAGGCCCGGGGCAACTTGTATGTGGGCGGCAAGCTGTGGGCCGCTTACGTGGTCCTGGAAAAGATCTTCGCCCAGGGCGGGCGGCCGGATCTGGCCGCGGCCGCGGCCCAACAGGCCCGGCGGGCCGCGGCCACCATGCTGCGCCACGTGCAGGCCGACGGGACCATTCCTGCCATCATCGGCCAGGGCGACGGGCCGGGCAGCCGGTCCAAGATTATCCCCGCCATCGAGGGCCTGGTCTTTCCGTACTTTTCCGGCCGGGCCGACGCGGTGCAGGCCGACGGGCCCTACGGGCATTACGTGCGGGCCCTGGCGCGGCACCTGGATGCGGTGCTGACGGAAGGCGTCTGCCTCTTTCCCGACGGCGGGTGGAAAATCTCGTCCACCAGCGACAATTCGTGGCTGAGCAAGATTTATTTGTGCCAGTTTGTGGCCCGGCGCCTCTTGGGCCGGCCGTGGGATGACGCGGGAGCCCGGGCCGACGCGGCCCACGTGGCGTGGCTGACCCACCCGGAGCTGTCGGTGTGGAGCTGGAGCGACCAGATCCTCGCGGGCCACATCATCGGCAGCAAGTACTATCCCCGGGGCGTCACCGGCATTTTGTGGCTGGAGGAAAACCCGCGCACGGCCCGGCTGGCGGCAGGAGCCGTTTCCGCCGCCGTGGAAGGGACGGGCAGCGGCCACTCAGGAAAATTCGACGACGGGCGGGGGTGACCATGGGCGCTTGGGTGGAGGAAACCACGTTCTTGGGGCAGCCGGCCATCCGGGCCAGCAACGGCCAGCTGAGCTTCGTCGTGGTGCCGGCGTGGGGGTCCAATTTGATTTCCCTGGTGCATGAGCCGACGGGAACCGAGGTTCTGCGGGTGCCCCCGTTGCCGGACGCTTTCTGGCAGGGCTTTGGCCCCGTGCTCTATGGCGTGCCGGTGCTGTTTCCGCCCAACCGCATCGCCGGCGGGCGGTTTGTGTACCGGGGGCGGGAGTACCGGTTGGACATTAATGAACCCGAGCGCGGCAACCACATCCACGGGTTCGTCTACATGCGCCCGTGGGACGTGGTGCGGGCGGGGGTAGACGCCGCGGGGCGGCCGGTGGTGGAAACCCGCTTTGACGTGGCCCGGCACGCGGATCGCGCGGCCATCCTGCGCCAGTTTCCCCACGAATTTGTCCTCACGCTGCGCTTTGCCCTGGAGGGCGGCACCCTCCTCAAGGAAGCCGAAGTGCACAACGCCGGGGACGAGCCGTTTCCCTACGGTTTTGGATTTCACACGGCCTTCGCGCTGCCTGACGGCGCCCGGTTCTCCCTGGACGTGGCCCAACGCTGGCGCCTGGACGAAAGGATGGTGCCCACGGGCCAGCTGGAGGACTTTCCTTTCCGAGACGAGCTGGCCCGGGGCATGGACCTGGCGGGCGTGGCCTTGGACGAGGCGTTTTTTGTGGGGGAAGAGGCGAAGCCCAGCGCCGCGACGGTGACGTACACCGCGGGGCCGGCGCGCCTAGTGGTCCGCTATGCCGTCGACGAGAACTTCCGGCATTGGTACGTCTACACCGCCGACGGGCGCAGCGGGTTTGTATGCCCCGAGCCTTACACGTGGATCGCCAACGCCCCCAACCTGGAGCTGCCGGCCGCGCTGACGGGGCTGCGGGAGCTGCAGCCCGGACAGCGCCAGCGGCTGTTCACATCCATCACCGTGGCGACGGCGTGAAGGAGCCGCTGGGTTTGGCACAGGTCGGGGCGGCCGGTGAGGAGGCCCGGCAACCGGCCGCCGGGGCCGGCGGGTGCCGCCGGAGAAGGCGGGTTGCCCGCCGGCCCGGCCGGGTCAGGATTGCCACCGGCTGACCTCCGCGAAAGCGTGCTGGAGCGCCGGGTAGAGCGACTGGTAAAAGCGAAACCGCTCCTCGTACTGCCGCGCCGCTGCGGGGTCGGGCTGGACCGCGTCCCGCAGCCGCACCGTCTGCTCGGTGGCCTGGAAAATGTCCCGGTACACGCCGCTGCCCACGCCCGCCAAGAGCAGCGCGCCAAACCCCGGTCCCTCGTCCATCTGCATGCGGGCCACGGCCACGTTCAAGATGTCCGCCGTCAGCTGGTGCCAAAAGGCGCTCTTGGCCCCGCCGCCCACCAGGCGCACCTCTTGGACCGGCACGCCCATGGCGCGGATGGCGTCCAGCGCGTCCCGCAGGGAGAAGGTGATGCCCTCAAAGACCGAGCGGAGCAGGTGGGCCCGGGTGTGGCTGGCGGACAGGCCAAACCAGACGCCCCGGGCGTTGGCGTCCGCGTGGGGCGTGCGCTCTCCGCTCAAGTAGGGGAGGAAGAACACCCCTCCCGAGCCCGGCGGCGCCTGCTGGGCCTGGGCCGAGAGCAGGTCGTAGGCGCTCGCGCCGGTCAAGCGGGCGGCGGCGTGCTCCAGGGGCCCCAGCTCGTCCCGCACCCATCGCAGGGACAGCCCTGCGGCCAGGGTGACGCCCATGACGTACCACGTGTCGGGCACCGAATGGACGAAGGTGTGGACGATGCCGTCGGGGTGGAGCTGGGGCCCGGCGGTGGGCACAAAGACGACGCCCGAAGAGCCGATGCTGACCAGGGCCTGCCCGGGCTTGACGACGCCGGCCCCGATGGCGCCGCACGTGTTGTCGGCGCCGCCCGCCACCACGGGCGTGCCCGCCTTGAGCCCGGTTTCCGCGGCCGCGGCGTCGGTCACCTTCCCCACCACCTCCGCGGACTCGGCCACCGGCGGCAGCCACGCCGGATCCAGTCCCAGGCTTTCCACCACGGGGGTGGACCATTGCCGCTGCCGCACATCGTACAGCAGCGTTCCCGCCGCGTCGGACACGTCGGTGGCGATTTCGCCCGTCAGCCGGTAGCGGATGTAGTCTTTGGGCAGCATGACCGTTCTGATGCGGTCGTAGCTCGCCCTTTCGTGGTTGCGCAGCCAAAGCAGTTTGGGCGCGGTGAAGCCTTCCAGGGCGGGGTTGCCCGTCAGCTCGATGAGGCGGGCGCGGCCGCCCACGGCGGCTTCGATCTGGCGGCATTCCGCCGCCGTACGCACGTCGCACCAAAGGATGGGCGGGCGGATCACTTGGCCCGCGGCGTCCAGCAGCACCGAGCTGTGCATTTGCCCCGTGACGCCGATGCCCGCGATCTCCCCGGGCTTCACGCCCGACTCGTGCAGCACGCGGCGGATGCCCTGGGCCGCCGCCCTCCACCAGTCGGCCGCGTCCTGCTCCGCCCAGCCCGGCTTTAGGGCGTGGAGCGGGTAGTCTTCCGTCGCGCTGGCCACCACGCGCCCGTCGGCGCGGGCCAGCAGCGTCTTGGTCCCCGAAGTGCCGACGTCGATGCCAATCAGATACGCCAAAGGGTTCAACCTCCAGCTTGGGGGCAGCCAGCCGGGAGCGGCCGCCGGCGCCGGCAGTCCGTCCGCCGCGGTCAGTGCCGCGGCCAACGCGCGCCCGCTAGGAGCCAGCGAGGCAAGGCCCGCCGGCGGGCCGGCCAGCCCTCCGTTTACCGCACGCCCATCAGGAGATCAAAAAGGAGCTGGTCCAGGCGCTCGTAGGCGTAGCCCTTCGCGCCCCACGCCTGGCGATCAAAGTCCGGCGGCAAAAGCTCCCCGGGCCGCACCCGGTCGTAGGTCAGCGGCTCGTGCTCGTTGGCCCGGATCTCCCGGAGCAGCTGCTGGATCTCCGGGTCCTCGTTGAACTGCCGCACCTTTTCCTTCAAGATGAGGTAGCTGCGCATGCACCCCTTGGCGAACTCCCGCACGCCGTCCAGGTCTTCGGTACGGTACGCGTGGGCGTCAAAGTGCCGCGGCCCGTCGTAGCCGCCGTCCTCAAGGACTTTGACCAGGAAGAACGACTCCTTGTAGTTTTCCGAGGCGAAGCGCAGGTCTTGGTCAAAGCGCCCGATCTTCTGGTCATTGAGGTCGATGTGGAAGAGTTTGCCCAGCTCCAGCGCCTGGGCCACGATTTGGTGGAACGCCAGGCCCGCCATGGTTTCGTGGGCGAACTCGGGGTTGACGCCCACCATCTCGGGATGGTCAAGGGTGGGGATCAGGGCCAGGTACGCGCCGGTGGTGGGAAAGTAGAGGTCCCCCCGCGGCTCGTTGGGCTTGGCCTCCAGGGCGAATTTCATGTCGTACCCTTGGTCGAGGACGTACGCGCACAAGTAATTGACGGCTTCGCGGAAACGCTTGACCGCGTCCATCGGGTTGCGGGCCGCATTGACTTCCGCGCCTTCCCGGCCGCCCCAGAGGACGAAGATCTTGCCGCCCAACTCGTGGCACAAGTCGATGGCTTCGATGGTCTTGCGCAGGGCGTAGCGGCGCACCTCGGGCACGTTGCTGGTGAAGGCGCCGTCCTTGAAAATGGGGTCGGTGAAAAGGTTGACGGTGCCCATGACAAACTGCAGGCCCGTGTCGTCCAGCGCCTTCTTGAAGCGGGCCACGATGGCGTCCCGCTCCGCGGGTGTCGCGTCGATGGGCACCAGGTCGTTGTCGTGGAGGTTGACGCCCCACGCGCCGATCTCGGCCAGCATGTGCACGGTGTCCACCGGGTCCAGCGGCGGGCGCGTTTCGAGCCCAAAGGGATCCCGACCCCGGTTGCCCACCGTCCACAGGCCAAAGGTGAAGCGGTCTTCTGGTTTTGGCGTGTACATGAGTGCTGTGCCTCCCGTTTCTTGAAGTGGGCGATGAGAAACGGGCGGCCAGCGGAAATGGAGCACCTTGCCATTATTTTATCGAAAAGCCCGTGCAGTGTCCAGGCACAACGCGACTTGCCCGGGGTGAGCCTTAGCGGGTTTCCACCACCGCGTAGGCCCGCACCGGGAAGGAGCTGCAGCCTCGCACCTTTACCGGCACCGCGTGAAACCGGAAACCGGTGTCGGGCAGCTCCTCGAGCCGGCACAGGTGCTCGATGATGGGGATGCCCGCCCGCAGCAGGATGGAGTGGACCGGGCGCGACCCGTCGGCGGTATCGTCGATGTTGAGGGAATCGATGCCCACCAGGGCCGCCCCCGCGTCCGCGAGCCACTGGGCGGCCTCGCGGGTGAGGAAAGGATGGCCGTGGCGGTAGGCGTCGGTGCCCCAGTGGCGGGCCCACCCTGTGTGCACCAGCACCGCTTTGCCGCCCACCGCGGCCGCCGGCACCCGGGCAAACAGATCCGGGCCGATGGCGCGTCGCGACGGGTCGGCCCGGAACACGATCCCTTCCAGGTCCGCCACCTGCTCCAGCGCAAGCCCCGCCAGGTCCGGGCCGTCTTGCCAGCGGTGAAAGGGGGAGTCGATGTACGTGCCGGTGTTGCCTACCATCTCGATCTTTGCGATTTGGAACGTCGTGCCTTCCGCGTAGTGGGCCCGGGAAGCCTCCCGGCTCAAATGCTCCGAAATGACCGGGCCGGGCAGGCCGGGATACATGGGCATGCCCGCCTCCACCACGTGGCTGAGATCGATGAGCCGCCGCACACCCCATCACCTCGCTGTCGGAAATGATCGGGCCCGGCAGGCCCGTCGCCGTGGGCGCTGCGCCCGGTGCTGCCGGCGCGCCCAGTGCTCGTGAACATTCTAGCAAAAAGGTCCTTGCCGCGGCTAAGATATTGTCACAAGGATGCGACGAAAACGCTGCGCCCGGGACCATCGCCAGGCAACGGCTGCGGGACGGGCGCCAGGTGGAGGTGGAGCGTCATCGGAGGACGGTTGGCCGCATGGCTCGCGGCCAATCCGGGCTGGCGGGCACTGCTGGTTCTTGGCATCCTGCTGGCGGGCTTGGCCCGGGTCTGGACCGCGGGGCTCGAGGGGGTCCCGCTGCTGCCCGTGGTGGGCGCCGTGGCCGCCGCCCACGGGGCGGGATGGGCCCTGGACCGGTGGGTGGGCCTGCTCCCGCGGCTCGCGGTGGGCCTGATCGTGTTTGTCATCGGCTGGATCCGGGTTCAGGAGCTGTACCCGGTTTTGGCAGCGGGCTTCATCTTGTTGAGCCCTTCGCCCTACGGGCCGTCCGGCCCGGGCCGGACGGACGGCCGCCCAGGAACAGGCAGCTGACGGCCGCGGAGGGGACCACCCTGCGCGGGCGCTGGATCCGCCGGATGGTTCACGGCCCCGGGACCGTGCCCGTCACGCAGCTGGCCTTTTGGCTGGTTGCCCCCCGGCCGCATGGGCCGCAGCCGCGAACCCCGCTATATACACCAACCTTTCGACAGTGTAAAATATTAACTATCCATGTTGGAAGGAGATCGGTCGGCAGGGAAGGACCAGACCAGGAGGTGGGCGCAAGTGGGTCTTTTGGATGGCAAAGTGGCCTTGATCACGGGCGGCGCCATGGGGATGGGTGCGGCCACGGCGGAGCTGTTTGCGGCGGAGGGCGCCAAAGTGGTCATCGCGGACCTCAACGAGGAGCTGGGGCGCCGGCAGGCGCAGAAGATCGCCGGTGCCGGCGGCGCCTGCGCGTTTGTGAAGGCCGATGTCTCCAAGGCGGCTGATGTGGAAGCCATGGTGCAGTTTGTGGTGGACACCTATGGCCGGTTGGATGTGGCCCTCAACAACGCGGCCCGCAGCCCCGACGACAAGCCGCTGGCGGAAATGGATGAGCAGGCCTGGAACGCGGTCATCGCCGTAGACCTGACGGGCGTGGCTTTGTGCCTGAAATACGAGATCCGGCAAATGCTGAAACAGGGCACCGGCGGTTCCATCATCAACACCTCGTCGGTGAGCGGCGTGCGCCCGCAGCCGGCCACTCCGGCCTACGTGGCGGCCAAGCACGGCGTCATCGGCCTCACCAAGCAGGCGGCCATGGACTACTCCCCCCAGGGCATTCGCATCAACGCGGTCGCTCCGGGGGCGGTGGACACACCCATGCTGCGGGGCGCCCTGGAGCATTTCAAGCTGGATCCCGCAGCCTATGCCAAGCAGCTCAGCCTGCTGGGCCGCTTTGCCGATCCCCGCGAGGTGGCCCAGGCCCATCTGTGGCTGGCGTCGGACCTCTCCTCCTACGTCACCGGCGCCGTCATCATGGTGGACGGCGGGTATACGGCTATGTGACGGGCGGGGCCATCTCGCCGCTGCACGATCTGACTGGCCGGGGGGCCCGGCGGGAGGCGCCGGCGCCCCTCCCTCGTCACGGTTGCTTCTTCGCTGCTTACAATCCCCCCCAAAGGCCATTGCCGGGCCTGGCGCGGGTTGACAGCCAGGGCGCGACTGCGTAGACTCAACGCGAAATGAAGGAAAATTTCGGGTGGTGACATCACCATGCCGAAAGGTGCAGCCCGGACCGCGGGCCGGTACTACATCGCGGCCGTGGGCAAGGCCTTGGACGTGCTGGAGGCCCTGCGGGACGCCGAACGCCTCAGTTTGGCGGAGCTGTCCGAGCGGGTCGGGCAGCCCCGCTCCTCCTTGTTCCGCATCCTGGACACCTTGGAATGTCGCGGTTACGTGGAGCACTTGCCGGACGTGGATGGCTACGCCCTGGGCCTGGCGGCGGCCAGCCTGGCGGGCCGGCACACGGTGTCGGCCGCGCTGCGGCGCGTGGCCCGGCCTGTGTTGACGGAGCTGGCCGAGGAGTTGGGGGAGACGGTGAACCTGGGCATGCTGCTGGGCGCCGAGGTGGTCTACGTCGACATGGTGGAAAGCCATTACGCCATGCGCATGAACGTCACCATCGGCTCCCGGAGCCCCGCGCACAGCACTTCCCTGGGCAAGGCCCTCCTCGCCTTTGCCGGACCCGAGGTGGATTTGCAAAGGCTGCTGCCTCCTGCGTTGCCGGCCATGACCCCCAACACCATCACGGACCGGGAGCAGCTGTTGAAAGAGCTGAAGGTGGTGCGCGCCCGGGGATGGTCCCTGGACGACGAGGAAAACGAGCCGGGCGCGCGCTGCGTGGGCGCGCCCATCTTGGGCAACCAGGGCAGCGCGGTGGCGGCCATCAGCGTGGCGGGGCCCGCCAGCCGGCTTTCCGATGACCGGGTGCCCCAGGTGGCGCGCTTGATCACGGCGGCCGCCGGCAAGATCGCGGCGGAGCTCGCGGTGTACAAGATCGCCTAGCGGCGGCGAAGCGGGCTCAATCGGGGCGCCGGGCCCTAAAGGGGCTGGCTTCGCCCGCCAGCTCCTGTAAGCGGGCGTGGAGGACAAATACCGCCCGCATGAGATCGTAGATGAGCACGAAGGCGATGGAAACCAAGGCCACGGCCCCGCCCAGGATGGCCTGCACCTGATCGTTTTGGAGCACGCCGATGGCGATGAGTGCAAACCCCAGCAGCAGGCTGATCCACGAAACGATCCGGAGGACGCCGACCACCAACCGGGAAAGGGGCAGGCGGCTGGGCGCGGCCGGCCTGGCCGCCAGCACCGGAGCCTTGGGGCGGGGCATGGGCATCGCCAGGCCTTCGTACTTGGACCGCAGCTGGTCCACGGACTTTTCGTGAATCCGCCAGCCTTCCTCGGTGCGCCGGCCGGGGAGGACCCCATCCCGTACCAGCCGTTTCACTTCCTCCACGGAAACGCCCAACTTTTCCGCGGCCGTTTCTTCGTCGATAAACATGGCCTCGCGTCTCGCCCCCTCTGCGGGTCCTCCTCCCAGGGAAAGACCCGCTCCTTGCTGGGCCCAGCGGGCGGGTACCGTCCTCCGGTTGGTATTAGTTTCGAGCTGCGGGAAACTGGTGCGGTGAGGGCTGCGACGGCCAAGGCCCGCGTGCTGCCGGAAGTTCGTCTTGGGAGCCCGGAATTCCTTTGCCGGCCGGGGCTGTCCCCTCCCGCGGTCCAGCCCCTATTGGCCCTTGCCACAAAAGATGTTGAGCTGGTATATTAACATCATTAATGCAAAGATGAATATCCGCAAGGGAGTGGGGGCCATGCCGGCGGATTCGGGGGCCGGAGCAGCGGGGATTGGCAAGCCCATGCTGCAGTTCCTGGCCATCACCTTTGGCTTGACCTGGGGGCTCGCGCTGCTGGTGCTCATGTTTCCCCAACAGATCGTGGCTCTATTTGGCGAGATCCACATGGGGCATCCGCTCTTCATTCTCGCCGTGTACTCCCCGGGAATCGCCGGCGTGATCGGCGTCTGGCGGCTGCACGGCAGCGCGGGGGTGGGCCGGTTTCTCCGGCGGCTCACCCTGTGGCGGGCCCCGGCGGCGTGGTGGCTGTTTCTGGTGGCCGGGATTCCCGCGATTATGTACGCCGGTGCGGCCGTGGCGGGGACCGCCGGTCAGCCGTTCCCTTTCATCCCGTGGTACCAAGTGTTCCCGGCCCTGCTGCAGGCGCTGTTCTTGGGGCCCGTAGAAGAGCTGGGCTGGCGGGGCCTGGCCTTGCCCTTGCTGCAGCGCCGGATGGCACCTTTGTGGGCGGGTCTGCTGCTGGGCTTCATCTGGGCGGTCTGGCATGCGCCCGCGTTTCTCATCGGCGGCACGCCCCAAAGCGCGTGGGATTTCGCGCCGTATTTTTTGGGCGTCATCGCCATTTCCGTGGTCATGACGGGCTTGGCCAACGCCACCCAAGGGAGTCTCTTGACGGACGTCTTCTGCCACTTCCAGTTCAACAACCCCATCTGGCCCGACGCCCAGCCGTGGGACACGTATTTCCTTGTAGGGGCGGCGGCCATCATTGTGTGGATGCAGCGGGAAACCATGCTGCGGCGGGACGGCAGCGTCAAGTCGGTGTTGGCACCGGCTGCCCATGATGCCGTGGCCGGGCCGAAACCCGCGGTCCCGCCGGCGGGGCGGTGACGGGCTGCCCGCGCGGGGCAGGGAGCCCGCCTTGGTGCGGTGAAACCAAGTATCGTTGGATAATGAAGGGGTTGGGGGTCCGAACGGAGGGCCGCGGGTTGACGAACCGGTTGCTGCCCACCAAGAAGATCGCTCCTGGGGTGCGGCTCAACACGGAGGGCGGGGAGGTGCCGCGGGAGCCGGGAACCCAGGCGCCGACCCGCTGGGCGATGGCCGCCGCTGCCTTGGCCCTATTGGCCGCGGGCGGAATCACGGCGGCCCTGCCCCTGGCCGCCGGAGCGGCGTGGATGACATGGCGGGGGTGCCGCGCGCCCGGGTATGTGGCCTTGAAGCGCATCCGCGCCGCGCGCCGGCGGGTGGAGGCCGACCTCGCCGCGGCCGAGTCCGCCGACGAGGCCGTGGGATCGGCGGCCGCGCTGGCGCCCGGGTCGTGGACCGTACAGCGGGAGGCCGCGGCGTACTACGCCTTCCGGGGGGAGGCGGCCGTCGCGCTGCAGCACTATGCCAAAGCCCTTGAGCTGTGGCCCGGCGATCGGCGGGCGCTGCTGCTGGATGCCTCCCAGTTGGCCATGGACCATGGCCAGTACACGTGGGTCATCGACAACGTGGAGCCCCACGCCGCTTCCCTCAGGCCCGAGCGCAGCGAAGTCGACGCGCGGCTCCTGGCCCTCTTGGCCCTGGCCCGCGTGGGCGTGGACCAGCCCGACGCCGCCCTCGATATCGTCAAACGGCTGCCTTTGCACCGCCGGGACTTGACCCCGGTGCTGCTGCTGGGCCTTTGCGTGCGGGCGGTGGCCAGGCACGCCACGGGTCAGCGGGCGGCGGCCCAGGGGGACTTGGCCCGGGTTTATGCCGCCGACCCCGCGTTTCCCTTTCTCAAGACCGCGCAGGAACTCATCAACGAGGTCTCGACGGCATAAAGCAGCCAGCAGGCATGGCCGCTTTCGCGCCGAATTGGACCAGGACGATTCCATCGAAATCCGATGGGCGAGGACGGGTGAGCGGGCTTGCGCTTTCGGAAAGTCATGGTGGCCAATCGCGGCGAGATCGCGATCCGGGTCTTCCGGGCCTGCAATGAGCTGGACATCCGCACCGTCGCGATTTACTCCCAAGAAGACCAGCTGTCGCTGCACCGCTACAAGGCCGACGAAGCCTACGAAATTGGGCGGGGCAAGGGCCCCGTCGAGGCGTACCTGGACATCGACGGCATCGTGGAGCTGGCCACGCGCCTGGGCGTGGACGCTATCCATCCCGGCTACGGCTTTCTTGCCGAAAACCCCGCCTTCGCCCGGCGGTGCGGTGAAGCGGGCATCCACTTCATCGGCCCATCGCCGGAGCACTTGGAGATGTTCGGCGACAAGGTGGCGTCCCGGGCCCTCGCGGCCAAGCTGGGCATTCCCCTGGTGCCCGCCACCGACGGGCCCGTGGGCGACCTGGCCGCCGCCCGGGCCTTTGCCGGCGGCGTCGGCTACCCCGTCATGATCAAGGCGGTGGCCGGCGGCGGCGGCCGCGGCATGCGCAAGGTGTTCAACGACGACGAGCTGACCACGGCCTTTGAGCGGGCCCGCTCGGAAGCCCAAGCGGCCTTTGGCAATCCCGCCGTGTACATCGAGAAGGCGGTGGAGCGCCCCAAGCACATCGAGGTGCAGGTCTTGGCGGACCGGTACGGCAACGTGGTCCACTTGTTTGAGCGGGACTGCTCCATCCAGCGGCGCCACCAAAAGATCGTGGAGATCGCCCCGGCGCCCAGCCTGTCCGAGGCGACCCGGCAGGCCATGGGCGAGGCCGCCGTGACGCTGATGAAACATGTGGGCTACGTGGGCCTAGCCACCGTGGAGTTCCTGGTGGACGAGGACGAAAACTTCTACTTTCTTGAGGTCAACCCCCGCATCCAAGTGGAGCACACGGTGACGGAGCTCATCACCGGGGTGGACTTGGTGCAGGCGCAGATCCTGGTGGCCCAAGGGCACCGGCTGGCCGACGCGCCCATCTCGCTCCCTGATCAAGCCGCGGTCACCCGCTCGGGGGTGGCCATCCAGTGCCGGGTTACCACCGAGGACCCGGCCAATGGGTTTGTGCCGGATCACGGGCGCATCAGCGCGTACCGGGTAGCCACGGGCTTTGGCGTGCGGGTCGACGACGGCGCCGGCTACCAAGGCGCCTACGTCTCGCCCCACTACGATTCCCTGCTGGCCAAGGTGTGCACGTGGGACCGCACCTTTGCCGGCGCGTCCCGCAAGATGCTGCGGGCCTTGCGGGAGTTCCGGGTGCGGGGCGTCAAGACCAACCTTCCCTTCTTGCAGAACGTGGTGGTCCACCCCACCTTCCTGGCCGGCGCGGCGGACACGGGCTTTGTGGAATCCCATCCGGAGCTGTACACGCTGCCCCCGGTGAGGGACCGGGGTACCCGCCTGTTGGCCTACGTGGGCCACGCCAGCATCAACAACGGACCGGGGATCGGCCGGCGGCCGAAACCGGCTTTCCGCCCGGCGCCCGTCCCCGACACCAGCGGCGTGCCGGCGCCCGCGGCCGGGACCAAGCAGCTGCTGGAAGAGCGGGGGCCTGAGGGGGTGGCCCGCTGGATGCTGGAGCAGGAGCGGCTCCTCTTGACGGACACCACCTTCCGGGACGCCCACCAGTCGCTGCTGGCCACCCGGGTGCGCACGCGGGATCTGGCCCGCATCGCCAACGCCACCGTCAAGCTGATGCCGGGGCTGTTTTCCGCGGAAGTGTGGGGCGGCGCCACCTTCGATGTCGCGTTGCGTTTCCTCAAGGAGGACCCGTGGGAGCGGCTGGACATCCTGCGGCGGGAAATGCCCACGGTGCTCCTGCAGATGCTCTTGCGGGGCGCCAACGCGGTGGGGTACCGCAACTACCCCGACAACGTGGTGCGGGCCTTTGTGCGGGAGGCGGCGCGCAGCGGGATCGATCTGTTTCGCATCTTTGACTCCCTTAACTGGGTCGAGGCCATGACGGTGGCCATGGAAACCGCCGCCGCCGAAGACAAGCTGGTGGAGGCGGCCATCTGCTACACCGGCGACATCGAAGATCCCCGGCGGACCAAGTACAACCTGGAGTATTACGTGCGCCTGGCCAAGGAGCTCAAGCGGCGGGGCGCCCACATCATCGGCATCAAGGACATGGCGGGCCTGCTTAAGCCCTACGCGGCCCGCATGCTGGTGAAGGCCCTCAAGGAAGAGACGGGCCTGCCGGTGCACCTGCACACCCACGACGCCAGCGGCAACGGTGCGGCCACCATCCTGGCCGCGGTGGAGGCGGGGGTCGACGCGGTGGACGTGGCCATCGCGTCCATGGCGGGCGCCGCCAGCCAACCGAGTATGAACGGCATCGTGGCGGCCCTGGCCCATCACCCCCGCAGCACCGGGTTTGACCTCGCGGCCCTGCAAAAGCTGGACGCCTACTGGGCGGGCGTGCGCAGCTACTACCAGGCCTTTGAAACGCCGCAAACGGCGCTGTCGGCGGAAGTGTACTTGACCGAAATCCCCGGGGGACAGTACACCAACCTCTGGCAGCAGGCGGAGGCCCTGGGCTTGGCTGACCGCTGGGAAGATTTGAAGCGCATGTACGCGGTGGCCAACCAGATCTTGGGGGACATCGTCAAGGTGACGCCTTCCTCCAAAGCCGTGGGCGACTTGGCCCTGCTCATGGTGCAGCACGACCTGGCCGATGAGCAGGCCCTGCTGGAGAAGGCCGACCAATTGACCTTTCCCGACTCGGTCATCGATTACTTCAGCGGCATGATGGGGCAACCCGAGGGCGGGTTTCCCAAAGAGCTGCAGGCCAAGGTGCTCAAAGGCAAAGAGCCCATCACGGTGCGGCCCGGCCAGCTGCTGCCGCCCGTGGACTGGGAGGCGCTGGCCCGGGAACTGGCCGAGGCGACAGGGGAGGAGGCAGGCGGCGGGAGCAGGGAGCCCACCCGGGAGCTCATCACCTACGCCCTCTACCCATCGGTGTATAAGGAGTTCCTGGAGCACCGGCGGGCCTATTCCGACACGTCGCTCTTGGACACGCCCGTGTTTTTCTACGGCCTCAACGTGGGCGAGCAGACGGCGGTGGAGATCGAGCCAGGCAAGACCCTCATCATCAAACTGGCGGCCATCGGCGAGGTGCAGCCCGACGGCACCCGCAGCCTCTGGTTTGAGCTCAACGGCCAGCACCGGGAAGTGACGGTGCGGGACGAGGGCGCTGAAAGCAAGGTGGTCCAGCGCCCCAAGGCCGTCAAGAACGATCCGGCCCACATCGGCGCCCCCATGCCGGGCCGGATCTTGAAGGTGGACGCGCAAGTGGGCCAGACGGTGAAGCGCAACGAAGTGCTGGCCGTCATCGAAGCCATGAAGATGGAGATCGCTGTGGTGGCCAACGGCCCGGCCCGCGTCCGGGAAATCTTGGTGGAGCCGGGCACGACGGTGGAGGCCGGCGATTTGCTGTTTGTGGTGGAGCCGTTGGGAGGCTAGGGAGAAGGGCCCGAGGGGCGCCGGGGCCCTTTAGCCGTTGGTCTCGCCGCCGCCCTGGATCTGCTCCCACACATGCTCAAGGACCTGCGCGTACTGTTCGGTGGACGTGGCACCGGGGATGGCAAACCGCCTGGCCAGGACCGTGAAGGGGACGCCCCGGGCCCCCATCTGGACGGCGATGTTGTGATCCTGCTGAACGGCGTCGGCGAAGCGGTCGCTGGCCAGCACCGCCCGGATCTCCTGGCCGGGGATGCCCAGCTCCTCGCCTAGCCGGACGAGGGTGTCGTGGGCGAAGGCGTCCGGGTTGCCGCCAAACAGCTCTTGTTGCATGGCCCGCATATAGCGCCAGCCCACGGAGTAGCCGTACGCGTTGCCCAAATGCACCAGGCGCAGCATGTCCCAGGTGCTGCGGACGGGGCGGTCGGTGGTGTAGGGCAGCCCGTCCAGCGCCGCCTGCTCCGCCGCCCGCGCGTCCATGGCCCGGGCCTGTTCCACCGGCACGTTGTACTTCTCGGCCAAGTACTCCGCGGTGGGCTTCGTCTCGTCGCTGAGGGACGGGTCCAGCAGGAAGGTGTGCATGCGCAGTTCCACCTGATGCGCGTGGGCAAACTGCCGGACCGCGCTTTCCAGGCGGTGTTCGCCGATGTAGCACCATGGGCACAGGGCGTCGGCCCAAACGTCGATGATCAGCTTGGCCTTGGGCTGCTCCGCGTTGCCAGCGATGTTGACCAAATCCTTTGCACGGGATTTTGGACCGCGCCCGACGGGACGCCGCCGGAAAGTCACCTCAAGCCTAGACCATTCCCCAGGGGGTGTCAAGGCGCGATGACAGCGCCTCCCTGGTCCCTGCAGCCGGGATGGCCCCCGCGGCGGGCAGGATAGGTGCACCAAGCAGACGGGGAGAGGGGCGGACGGACGATGCAACGGGTCGGTCTCATCGTCAATCCCATCGCGGGCATGGGCGGCCGGGTGGGGCTAAAGGGTACCGACGGCGCCGAAGCGCTGCAAAAGGCGCTGGCGCTGGGCGCGGTGCCCGAGGCCGGGGCCAAGGCGGCTCGCGCGCTGGAAAGGCTCTTGCCCATCAAAGACCAGCTCATCATCGTCACCTGCGCTGGGGCCATGGGGGAAGCGGTGGCCCAGCAGCTAGGTTTCGCCACGGAGGTGGTCTACCGGCCCCAGGGAACCCGGGACGATGGGGCGTTTTCTACGACTGGCCAGGACACCCGCGCTGGGGCCCGGGCCATCGTGGAAAGCGGCGTGGCGATTCTCCTGTTTGCTGGGGGGGATGGCACCGCCCGGGACATTTGCGCCGCGGTGGGCGAAGAGCAGGTGGTGCTGGGCATCCCCGCGGGCGTCAAGATCCACTCGCCGGTGTACGCCAATTCGCCGGCCCAAGCAGGGGAACTCGCGCGCCGCTTTTTGACCGAAGGGTCCCTCCCCGTGGGCCAGCGGGAAGTAATGGACATCGACGAAGAGGCGGTGCGGCGGGACGTCCTGCAGACGTCCCTGTACGGTTACTTGCAGGTGCCGCTGGACGAGACCCGCCTCCAAAATCCCAAGGCCCCGACGGAGGCCAGCGAAGGGGCGGCGCAGCAGGGCATCGCCCAGGACGTGGTGGAGGGCATGGAGCCGGGTGTATGCTACATTATCGGGCCTGGCACGACCACCCGCGCCATCATGCAAGAATTGGGCTTGCCGTGCACGCTGCTGGGCGTGGACGTAGTCAAGGACCGCCGGGTTCTGGCCTTGGACGTGTCGGAGCGGGAGCTCTTGGACGTGGCGGAAAAGTACCCATGCAAGCTCATCGTGACGCCGGTGGGCGGCCAAGGCTACCTGCTGGGCCGGGGCAACCAGCAGATTAGCGGCGCGGTGGTCAAAAGGATCGGCAAGGAAAACCTCATCGTGGTGGCCACGCCGGGGAAACTCGCGGCCCTGGGGGGACGGCCCCTGTTGGTGGACACCGGCGATCCCGAGGCGGACGCCCTGCTGGCCGGCTGGCACCGGGTCAAGATCGGCTACTGGCTGGAGCGGGCCCACCGCATCGAAGCCGGGTAGCTGGCCCAGGTGGGGGCCATGCCGGGCGGATGTCCATTACAGGTGGGGCCATGCGGGGCGGCGGCCCCTGGCCGGTCCTGGGGCCGGCCGGGAGCCGCCGCCGGTGGGGGATGCTAACCTTGCGGCCGTTTACTGGGCCACGTAACCGCCGTCGATGAGGTAGGCCGCACCGTTGATGTACGAGGAGCGGTCCGACGCCAGGAACAGCACCAGCTGGGCCACTTCCTCGGGCAGGCCGTACCGCTTCATCGGGATGGCCTCGGAAAAGGCCCGCTTGGCCTCCTCAGCCCGCCCCGGCGCGGATCCTTCCTCCACCGACCGCATCATGCGGGTTTCGATGGGCGCCGGGCAGATGGCATTGACCCGGATGCCCTTGTCCGCGTACTCCATCGCGCCGTTTTTGGTCAATCCGATGACGGCGTGCTTGGAGGCCACGTAGGGCGACAGCCCCGGAAAGCCGATTTGGCCGGCGATGGATGAGGTGTTGATGATGGAGCCCGACTGCTGCTCTACCATCACGGGCAGGACGTGCTTCATGCCGTAGAAGACGCCCTTGACGTTGACGGCCAGCACTTTGTCCAGGTTTTCCGCGGGCTGCTCCGCGATGGGCGCCACCCGGCCCTCGATGCCGGCGTTGTTGAAGAGGATATCGATGCGGCCAAACTTTTCCTTGGCCTGCCGGACGTAGCCGGCCACGTCCTCTTCCTTGGTGACGTCAGCGGCCACCAGCAGGTACTGATCCGGCGCGAGACCCAGTTCCTTCGCGGCTGCCTCCAGGGCTTCCATCTGGAGATCGACCAGGACCACCTTGGCGCCTTCTTGGGCGAACAGCTTGGCCGTGGCCTTGCCGATCCCGCCGGCCCCGCCGGTAATGATGGCCACCTTGTCCTTGAGTTCCATCTCTGCCGCCTCCTTCCCGAGTTGCCCTTGCGCTCTAGACCCAAGACACCATCCGCGGGCGACACCGGCCGGTGCCGGCCGGTGGACTGCCCTCCAACCCCAGCCTCTCACACCAGTGGGGCAATTCGAAAGTGGAAAACGTCATCCCGGGGATGGGAAAAACGTCACGCCCGCTCCCGGGAATGGGCGACAGCGCGGTGGCAGGGGCCGCGGGCGCGGGAGCGGAACCCATCGTCTACGGGCGTTTGCCGCCCGCCGGTCGGGGAGGGATGCCGCGCCCGCCCGTGGGCGCCGACTTCGCCTTTGTCCGCTTCCACCATCTGGCCGCTCTTCTCGGTTCTTAGGCGCGACTGGCAGGGAAAAGTGAAAGATGGGACTTTTCCTCTGGTCCGAGCTGTGTATCATGGGTGAGGAGCCGGGTGCCCGGGGAAGCCACCGTCGCGGAGGACGACGGGTGTTGGAGGTCGTAACCCAAATGGATGACTCTCCCAAGTTGATCGCGTTTGGAGAAGCGCTGCTGCGCTATTCGGTGCCGGTGGGCCAGCGCATCGAAACCGCCCGCGGGTTTGCCGTTCACCCAGCGGGCGCTGAGCTGAACGTGGCCGTGGCCTTGGCCCACCTGGGTTGGGCGGTGCGCTTTATCAGCGCCCTGCCCGACGACCCCTTGGGCCGGCTGGCGCTGCGGGCGATCCGGGCCTACGGGGTCCAGATGGAGGGGGACACCGCGGCTCCAGGCCGCATGGGCGTGTTTTACTACGAACCCGGTGGACCGCCGCGGAGCGGCCAGGTGACCTACGATCGGACCGGGTCGGCCTTCAGCCGCTATCCGTGGCATGAGTACGACTGGGAGGCGGTCATCGACGCGGACAGCGTGTTCTTGACGTCGGGCATTACGCCGGCCCTGGGCCCCGCCGCGGCGGCGGGGGTAGAGGTCGCCCTGAGGACGGCGGCGGGCAAGGCGCGGCTGGTGGCCTTTGATGTCAACTACCGCCGCAAGCTCTGGTCCGCCGAAGAGGCGCGGGAGGCGGTGGTGCCCCTGATGGAGTACGTCGACTGCCTGTTTGTGTCCGCCAGCGACGCGGTCGGGGTGTTGGGGGCGCCGCTGTTGCCGCCCGAGGAGATGTTGCCGTGGCTCGCGCGCCGCTTTGGCCTGCGGGCCGTGGCGATGGTGTACAACCCGATGCCGTCGCCCGGAGCGCCGCCCGTGGAGTGGCGGGCTGTCATCTGGCGTGACGGGGAGCTGGCCAGCCACGACCAGCCGGCCGGCGTCATCACCATCGACCGGCTGGGGGCCGGGGACGCCTTTGCCGCAGGCGTCCTTTGGGCGTGGATGCAGGATCGGCCGGTGCAGGATCTGGTCCGGTACGGCAGCGCCATGATGGCGTTGAAGAACACCTTTCAGGGCGATTTTTGTCCCGTGTCCCCCAGGGAGCTGGAGCAGGCGGCGCTGCACGGCGGCGGCGGCCTGGAGCGGTGACAGGGGGGCAGGCGGCGACAAGACGCCGGCGTTGACAAGGCGTACACGGGTTGACAAAGGGTACATGGCGACAAGACGCCGGCGTTGACAAGGCGCAAAACTGACAAGTCAGGCGTTGACAAGACGCAGAGGAGGCGGTCGGCAGTGAAGGCCAGCATTCTCAACCGGCTTCTGGAAACCGGCGTCATGCCCGTGGTGCGGGTCGATTCCGCCGATTTAGCCTTGCGGGTGGCCGAGGCGCTGCTCGAGGGCGGCGCGGGCACGGTGGAGATCACGGCCACGGTGCCCGGCTCCCCCCGGGTCATCGAGGCGTTGAGCCAGCGGTTTCCCGAACTGCTGGTGGGGGCCGGGACCATTTGGGACGCGGCCAGCGCCCGGGCCGCCATCGACGCGGGCGCCCGTTACATCGTCAGCGCAGGGCTGGTGCCCGAAGTCATCGCCACGGCCCACCGCTACGGGGTGCCGGCCATGCCGGGCGTCATGACGCCCACCGAAGCCGCCCAGGCCCTGGCGGCCGGGGCCGATGTGCTGAAGCTGTTTCCCGCCTCGCTCCTGGGCCCGTCCTATTTGAAGGCCCTGCGGGGCCCGCTGCCCCACGCCCTGTGGTGCCCCACGGGAGGCGTGCAGTTGGACAACCTGGCGGAATGGGTGGCCGCCGGAGTATCCATGGTCGGCATCGGCAGCCCGCTGCTGCAGGATGTGGCCAAGACCCGCGACTTCGCCGCCCTGGCCCAGCGCATGCGCCAGTGGAACGAGGCGTGGCGGGGGCTGCATTGACCCTTGTAGCCCTCTGCGCAGCCCGGATCGGAGGACGGCGCCACCAAAACCTCGCCCGCGGCCAAGCGTTGGCCTTCGCCGGGGTGGCGCTGCAGCCGCGCCCGGCCCGTGGCCGTCCCCGCCGCAGAATGGCCTGCATCAGGCGCATGCGGGTGCGGTGGCGGCGGCGTCGGACAGGCCCAGCCGGGGCGGTCGGCCACGGCCCGCGGGCTCCAGAGCGAGGCGCAGCAGTCAAGGCAAGGCCGCGCGATATGTAAATTCACTGTAAATACTGCCAGCGGGGCGAGAGGATTCGGGCCGGCTTTGGTAGAATCGACCTGAAAAAAAGAAAGCGCTTCCAGGCGGGGAGTTGTCCCGACGCCGGCAGGGGGGAGGAGGTGGGCGAGCTCCGTTCCGTGCCTAAGGTGCCTTTCCATCTGTGGAAGGTCTGACGGCAACACCATGGAGGAGGGTGAGGACACTGTGCTAGCTTTTCGACGCCTTGCGTGGTCTATAGTGCTTGCCCTTTTCGTGTTTGCGCTGGTCGGGACGGGTTCGGCCGTTTACGCCCAGGAATTGGTGACGCTGCGGGCGTGGACCATCGGGCCCGACACGCCGGCGTTTTATCGCGCTGAAAACCTGAAGCTGGCGGCGGAGCGGCTGAACAAGATCTTGGAGGCGGCCGGCGCCGACGTCCGCGTCGAGGTAGAGGCCGACTTCTGGACCGAGAGTTGGGATTCGTACCGGCGCCGCGCCATCCTGGCCTTTGAGAGCGGCGATCCCAATGCGATTCCCGACATCATCAACTCCAGCCACCTGGATATCCCGACCTGGGCCGCGGCGGGCTGGATCGTCCCCATGGACCCGTACATCGAGCGCTATTGGGACATGACCTACCAGGACTTCTTCCCGCACCTGTGGGATTCGGTGACCTATGCGGGCCAGCGCTGGGGCGTGCCCCAGGACATCGAGGTCCGCATGGTCTTCTACCGTAAGGATCACCTGAAGGCTCTCGGCTGGACCGATGAGGACATCGCCGACCTGCCCCGCCGGGTGCGGGACAAGGAGTTCACCCTTCAGGACCTGGTGGAGCTGGGCAAGCAGCTGCGGGACGCGGGCGTGTCCGAGTGGCCCATCCTCCACCGGCCGACGGCGGGCCCTGACTTCTTCCAGTTTGTGGTGGCCTATGGCGGGGAGTACGAGGACCCGGCCACCGGCAAGCTGGTGCTGGACCGGGACGCCGTGCTGGAGACCCTGCGCTTCTTCCAGACCCTGACCCAACAGGAACGCCTGACCCCGCCCGGCATGACCTCTTGGGCGTGGCCGACGGTGCACCGCAGCCTGGTGGTGGACGGTACCGCGAGCGTCCAGATCACCGGCGGCATGTGGAACTGGGCCGAGTGGCAGCGGGATCTGGGCGTGAGCGAGGACTACCTGTTTGAGAACATCACCTTCACGCTGATCCCGGCGGGCAACGACGACGGCCGGCCCAACCAGGCGGGCCAGCCCCAGGCGTACATGATCACCCGGGCGTCGCAGCACAAGGACTTGGCGGCCCTGCTGATCACGCTGGCCTCGGCTGTGGACCTCAACACCAACCACGCGCTGGAAGGCGCCAAGCTGGCCATCCGCCGGTCCCAGACCGCTTTCCCGGTCTTCGCGGAGAGCACCTATCTCTCCATGGCGGCCACGCTGGTGCCGGACCAGATCTTCCTGCCGGCGCACGAGGCCACCGGCTTCTACAACAGCGCCCTCTATGAGGCCATCGGCGCTGTGGAGGCCGGCATGCTCAGGCCAGAGCAGGCGCTGCAGGAGCTAGAGCGCCGGCTGCGCAGCCAGCTGGGCGACGACTTGATCGTGAAGTAATCGCCCGAGGGGCGGACGGGGGGCCTGCCCTAGGGGCAGGCCCCCCGCCGGGCGCCTTCCAGCTGCCGGGGCGGCGGCGCGGCTCTCCGGCAGCCTTCCGCTGGCCGCACCGGGCCCATCAGGCCCGGGGTGCGACGAGGCTCCTGGATGGACCGGGGCCTGCCACGAGGCCCCGGGGGAACCCGGGTAGGGGGGGATGGGCCGTGTCCCGCAGTCAGAAGGTGGCCCTGTTTGTCCTGTTCCTGCCCGCTCTCATCATCACGGTTGTCTTTTACGTGATCCCGGCGGTGCTGACGGCGGCCATGAGCTTTACCGACATGGACTTCCGGCTGCGCTGGAACTTCGTGGGTTTTGCCACCTTCGCCCGCATGTTCGAAGACTTCCTGCTGCCCCGGATCTTGCAGAACACCATCGTCTACACGTTTCTCACCTTGGCCTTTTTTAACGTGGGGCTGGCGGTGCTGCTGGCGCTGGTCACGTCGTACGTTCCCGAACGGGTGGGGCGGGTGTTTCAGGCGCTGTGGCTGCTGCCCCGGTTTACCCCGCCCATTGTGTACGGCATCATCTGGATGTGGATTTTGGATCCTACCCGGGCGGGTCTTCTCAACGGCCTGCTGGCCTTGACCGGAGCCCGGCCGGTCAACTGGATGACCGACTATCCCATGGCCACCATCGTGGTCACCAACGGCATCATCGGGGCTTCCTTCGGTATGGTCATCTTTTATTCGGCCATCAAGTCCATCCCCCGGGACTACCAGTGGGCGGCCTTGGCCGATGGGGCTACCTGGCCCCAGCAGGTGCGCTACATCACCTTGCCCCTCATCCGCTGGCCCCTCTTGTTTGTCACGGCGTACCAAACGCTGTCCTTGCTGACGTCGTATGAATACATTCTCATCATCACGGGCGGCGGCCCCTATTTCGCCACCACCGTCTGGTCGCTTTACGCGTACAACATGGCCTTTGGCGGGTACTTCGCCAACTACGAGTTCGGGTACGGCGCCGCGCTGTCCATCGTCCTGGTAATCCTGGGCACGGTGGCGTCCATCGTGTACTGGCGGGTGTTCCGCTTCCGCGAAATGATGGCTGAACCCAAGATCGAGGTGATGTGACATGGCCCGGACGGTGCAGGCCGAGCCGTCTCGCCCGCAGCCGGCCGCGGGCCGCTACAACGCCCAGGCGGTGCGCCGCGAGGAGCGCCTCGTCACGGCGGCCGTTTACACCTTCCTCGTCCTGGTGTCGCTGCCGCTGGCCGTGGGCTACGGATGGCTCCTTTTGAACTCCTTCAGCACCGAGCTGGCCCACGGCGTGTGGCCCAGCGGTTTCACCACCAGGCATTGGCGGTTCTTGTTTGAGCCGCCGTCGCCCTATTACCCGGACCTGTGGCGCACCACCTGGAACACCTTGTGGCTGGCGGTCGGCATGACCATCACCATGGTGGCGGTGTCGACGCCCACGGCCTACGTCCTTTCCCGGATGAAGTTTCGAGGGCGCAACGCGTTTCTCGCCTTGACTTTGGTCTTGCACGCGTTTCCCGGCATTACGCTGCTCATCGCCACCTACTACGTGCTGCGGTGGCTGGGCCTGCTCAACAGCATCCCGGGCGTGTTCTTGGTCAAGGCGGCGCTGATGCTGCCTTTGGGAATCTGGGTGATGAAGGGCTTTTATGACGGGATTTCGTGGGACGTGGAGATGTCGGCGCTGGTGGACGGGGCGTCCCGCATCCAAACCTGGTACAAGGTGATGCTGCCCCAGGTGCTGCCGGGGATCGCGTCCATCTCTATCTTCTCCTTTATCTACGGCTGGTCGGAGTACATCTACGTCATCACCTTCATCCAGGACAAGAACGCCTGGACTTTGTCCAGCTACATCAACGCGATTGTGGGCGACTTCCGTTTCTTGGACTACGGCCTCTTGTCGGCCACTGCTCTGTTTTACATCGCGCCGGTGCTCCTGTTTTTCATCTTCACCCAAAAGTACTTGATGAGGGTGACCATCGGCGGCACGAAGGGGGGCAGCTGATTGTGGCCCGCATCCGACTCCACCGCCTGACCAAGAGCTTTGGGACCGTTCAGGCCGTCAAGGGTGTGGACTTGGAGATCGAAGACGGGGAGCTGCTGGCCCTTTTGGGGCCCAGCGGCTGCGGCAAGACGACCATTTTGCTGATGCTCGCGGGCATCTACCGGCCCACTAGCGGCGACATCTTTTTTGACGACCAAAGGGTCAACGACGTGCCGCCCAAAGGGCGGGGCGTAGGGCTGGTCTTTCAGAGCTACGCCCTCTACCCCCACATGACCGTGTACGACAACATCGCGTTTCCCTTGCGGCTGCGCAAGGTGAGCCGGGAGGAGATGGACCGGCGGGTGCGGGAAGTGGCCCGCATCGCGCAGATCGAAGAGCTGCTGCAGCGGAAACCGTCCCAGCTGTCGGGCGGGCAGCAGCAGCGGGTGGCTTTGTGCCGGGCGTTGGTCAAGGAGCCGGACCTTTTGCTCCTGGATGAACCTTTGAGCAACCTGGACGCCCGCCTGCGCATCGAAACCCGCACCGAGATCAAGCGGCTCCAGCGCCAGCTGGGCATCACCACCATCCTGGTCACCCATGACCAGGTGGAAGCCATGACGATGGCGGACCGGGTGGCCGTGATGCGGGCGGGCCTCATCGAACAGCTGAGCACGCCCATAGAACTGTACGAGCGGCCCGCCAACCTGTTTGTGGCTTCTTTTATCGGCGATCCGCCCATGAACTTGCTGCCGATGGAGTACCGTCCGGACGGCGGCAAACCGCAGCTGGTCAATTCCCACCTGTCGGTGTCCTTGCCCGAGGCGGCCCGGGCGGGGCTGGAACAGTCGTCCAGCAACGCCGTGGTGCTGGGCGTGCGGCCTGAGGACATTCGCTTGGTGCCCGAGCCGGTGGACGGGATGCCCGCGGGCGAAGTGTTCATGCTGGAGCCCCTGGGCCGGGATACGCTGGTGGACGTGCGGGTGGGGCAGCAGCCCATCCGGGTCCTGGTCCCCGGCGGCACCGAAATCCGGCCGGGCACCCGGGTGTGGCTCCAGTGGGATTGGGATCGCCAGCATTTGTTTGATGCGCGCACCGAGGCGCGGCTGGGCGTCAATGCCGACGCCGGCCGTCCCGCTGCTGCTGGGTGAAAAGGGGGTCCGCTCCATGTCGCGCGCAGCCGTCCCGTCGATGCCGTCGGAGTCGTCGTCGGAACCGCCGTCAGAACCGCCGGGTGTGGGAAGCCCGCCGGCGCAGCGGGTTGATGCCACGCTGTCCCATGGGTTATCGTGGGAGGTGGAAGGGTCCGACAAAAGGAAAGGGTCTGATGAAAAGCTGCGGTCTGAGGAGACCCTGGCTGCCGCGGTGCAGCTGGACCGGCCGGGGCCCGACGGGTCCGCGGGAGATCTGTTACCTGATGTGGCGGCCCTGAAGGCGCCGGAGTGGCCTGCCGCGGTCCACGTCCAGGACGAGCTGGAGCTGGCCGCTCGCTACGCCCCGATCTTGATGCTGGACGATCGGGAGCCCTTTTTGCCCGACGCGGTCGGATACCGCCTTTTCCGCGAAAACGCCCCCTCCCCATCCTTCCCCCGGGAGATTCGGCTGGAGGCGCCCGGTGCATCCTTGTCACCCGACGTGCCCATCACATTGGCCATCGAGTACGCCATCTGGTGGGATTGGGACATCGAGCACTTGTATGAGCTGGAGCATGTGTGGGTGTACGTGGACGCCGGCGGGCGGCCGGTGCGGGTGGAGGCCAGCTGGCACGGGGAGTGGCGGGACCTGCGCTTGGGCCAGGCGGGGGGAGCGGTGCTGGAGGGCACTCGCCCGGTGGTGTACGTCAAGCCTGGCAAGCACGCCCTGGCGGCCCAGCCTGGCGACTTTGAGCCGCTGCGGGACGCGGTGGCCCTCGTGTGCAGCCGGCTGGCCGGCGTGGGCGGCGTTTGGGTCACCCCGCTGTTTGCCGGGCGGCTGACCAGCAAGACGCCCCTGGCCGACCGCGTGGTGCACACGTACCTGCAAGGCCGGAGGTTTGTGCCGTCCTTTTCCTTTGGGCGCCGCTTTGACATCGGTCCGGACCAGCTGCGGCCCTGGGAGGCTCTGGAAGCCGCCATTCCGGACCGGGTCGCCTGGTGGGCCGGGGAACTGGCCCGGCGGATTCCTCCCGGCCAGCGCCGGTGGATCCGCATCGGCCACCGGGGCGCGGCTGCGCACGGGCCGGAAAACAGCGCCACGGCCGTGCGGCTCGCGGCCAGGCTGGGCGCGGACATGGTGGAGCTGGACGTGCGCCTGACCAAGGACGGCGTGCCCGTGGTCATCCACGACGAGGTGCTGGACCGGGTCACCACTGGCCAGGGACCCGTTGCCGATCACACGTGGGAGGAACTGCGGCCGTTGCGCCTGCGGGACCCTGTGACGGGAGAACCCCGGGACGAGGGCTTGATGACGTTGGCCGATGCGCTGGCCCTTTGCCGGGAGGAGTTCGTGGGCGCCTATGTGGACGTCAAGGACGGTGCCGCGATCCCCGCCATCGTGGCCGCGGTGCGGCAGCATTTCTATCCCCACGGAGTTGTGATCGGCTCCACCCGCCCCGAAGACGTGCGGGCCGTGCGGCAGCTGGCGCCCGAACTGCGGGTCGCGTGGCTGGTGGGCCTGCCGGTGAGGCCGATCCCAGAGCTGCTGGCCGAGCTGCAGGCCATGGACGGGACCTATTTGCACCTGTGCTGGGAGCGGGCCGGCGCCCGCCCGGATCAGCTGCTGACGCCGGAAGACGTGGCGCAGGTCCACCGCGCGGGCAAGGGCCTGGTCATCTGGCACGAGGAGCGCCCGGAAGTCATCGCCGGTCTGCGGCAGCTGGGTGTCGACGCGGTGTGCAGCGACCGGCCCGAGCTGTTGGTGTGAGGGAAGGGGTGCATCCCGGGCCGGTGCCGGCGGGAGTCCGGCAGCGGCCCGGGATGGTGTCCCGCGCCGCTGCCGGCCGCGGTCCTGGGCGGGAGCGCCGGTGGGCCGCCGGGCGGACCGGCTACGCGATGGCCACGGCCTCGACCTCGATGACCGCCTCCGGATGGGGCAACTGGCTCACTTGCACCGTGGTGCTCACCGGATGCGGGCCCTGCCAAAACTCGCGGCGCACCGCGGCCACCGTGGGCAGATCCCGCATGTCCGTCAGAAATACCGTCAGTTTGACCACTTGGTCCAGAGAAGACCCGGTCGCCTCCAGGACCCGCTGGATGTTGCGGAAAGTTTGGCGGGCCTGGGCCTCTACACCACCGGGCGCGAGTTGACCCGTCTCGGGATCCGTCCCAATCTGGCCGGCCAGCAGGACCAGGGTGCCGGTGACTTTGACGCCCAGGGAGTAGGGGCCCATGGGGGCGGGCACCCCGGGGACGGTCCTGAAAAACTCCTTGGCCACGGTCCCACCTCCGTTGCCGACCGCTACGGCTCCATAATCACCTTCATCGCCCCTTTGCTGCGGTCCACCAGCGTGCCCAGGGCCTGCTGGTACTCAGCCAGTGGGAAACGATGGGTGATGAGGGGCTTCACGTCGATCTGACCGGTGCTCATCAGCGGAATGACTTCCTCGCAGGTGCCCCGGTTCGCACGGCAGCCGAAGACCTCCATCTCCTCGAGAACAAGCCGCCGGATGGGGACCGGTGCCTCGTCCACCCAGGCGCCGCCCGGCAGCACCACCCGGCCGCCCTTGCGGACCATATCAAAGGACCAGCGGATGGTCTCCGGGGTGCCCGCCGCGTCCACGCACAGGTCGGCGCCGATGCCCGTGCGTTCCAACACCGCGGCGACAGGATCGCCTTGGGTGATGTCGACGGTCTCCGCCCCCATCTTCCGGAGCAGCTCCAGTCGCGGGCCGCGGCCCACAACGATGACGCGGGCCGCGCCGATGGCCCGGGCGCACAGGTAAGACAGGGCGCCGATGGGGCCGGGCCCGATGACGACCACGGTATCCCCAGGGTGCACCTTGCCTTGCTTCACCGCGTGCAGTGCGATGCTGGCGGGGTCCAGCAGGGCCCCTTCCTCAAAGGACAGGGAAGGTGGCAGCTTGTGGACGCTCTTGATGGAATGCACCACGTAGTCCGCGTAGCAGCCGTTGGTGTAGTGGCCATACTGCCGGTGGCCCAAGTCCTCCCGGCCGTAATTGAGGCAGAGGTTGTACCGGCCGGAAGTGCACATGCGGCAGTAGCCGCATCCCGCGTGGGAGGTGCCCGCCACACGGTCGCCGATGGCCCAGCCCATGCCCTCGGCACCCGGGCCCAGCGCCACCACTTCGCCGGCCCACTCGTGCCCGGGGATGAAGGGGAGGGCCTTGGGCCAGCGGCCCATGTACTCGCCGCTGATGATGTGCGGGTCCGTCCCGCAGATGCCGATGGCCCGCACCCGGCAGAGGACCTCCATGGGGCCCGGTTTGGGCGTGTCCACCGTCTGCATTTCCAGCCGGTTCGGCGCCACCATGACCACGGCCCGCATGGTGGGCGGAACGCCGGTGCCATTGTGTTGCATGGTCCTTTCCCCCCTTGCCGTCAAGCGATGAACTTGGACAGCCCGCCGTCCACCATGAGGGTGTGGCCGGTCACGTACGACATCCGGTCGCTGGCCAACAGGACGACGGCATTGGCCACCTCTTCCGGTTTCCCCCAACGCCCCAAATAAATGTCGTTTACTTGGCAATGGTGGCGGATGAAGGTCTCCCGGTCCATGCCTTGCGCCGCCCCCATCCGTTCCGCCCGCTGCTCCCAGCCCTCCGTGCGGATGACGCCGGGGCAGATGGAGTTGACGCGGATGCCCCGGGGCGCCACTTCGTGGGACAAGTACTTGGTAAAAGCGATCATTGCGGCGTTGACGACGCCGGTGGCGATGGCATTGGGGAACAGCTGTTTGCCGGTTTCCCCGGAAAGATTGATGATCGCGCCGTGGCCGCGGTCGGTCATGATGGGGAGGGCGTGCCGGGTGACCCGGAACGCCCCCAGCAGCTTGCCGTTGAGCACGTTGAACCAAGCTTCGTCGGTGAACTCCGCAAACTTGCCCGGCATCAGGCCGCCGGCGTTGTTCACCAGCACATCCAGTTCGCCGTACCGTTCCTTGACCGCGGCCACTAGCCGCCTCACATCTTCCTCGCGCCCGATGTCCGCCGGTATCGCGTGGATATCGCCCAGCGCGGCCAAGGTTTCTGCCGCCCTTTGCAGCTGCGCCGCGTCGCGCGCGCAGATGGTGACGCGGGCGCCTTCCTTAAGGAAGCCTTCCGCAATGGCGTAGCCTAGGCCGCGGCTGCCGCCGGTCACCAGCACGGTCCGTCCCGCGAGACCCAGATCCATGCCCCTTTCCCCCTAACCCGTCGGAGCGAGCTTCTTGTCGGTGGTGCCGGGGAACAAGGGCTCCCAAGCCCCCTCCGGCAGGCCCCAAGTCGAGAACACATACTCAAGGGAGTCCTGGGCGAGGCGGCGGAGCCGGTTCATGTCCACCCCCACCAGCTGCCCGTGGCGCTTCACCGCTTGGCCCCGCACAAAGACGGTATCCACGTTGGCGGTGTTGGCCGTGAGCACCACCGTGCCGACCGGATTGACCAAGGGCACCTGGTTGATGGTGTCCGTGCGCAACAAGACGATGTCCGCCTCCTTGCCCGGCGTAAGGGAGCCCACCTTGTGGTCCAGCTTGAGGGCCCGCGCCCCGTCGATGGTGGCGAACTTGAGCACTTCGTCCACCGGCAGGTTCAGCTTCTCCGGCATCTCGTTGCGCCGCAGGAAGGTGTCGTTGACGAGGCCTCGGGCCACCATGACGGCCGCCTTCATCTGGGCAAACATGTCGCCGCCGGTGGAGACCACCACGTCAACGCCCAAGGTCGGCCGCAGCCCCACCGCCAAGCACCGGTTGATGGGCGGGAAGCCGTGGCCCATCTGCATCTCCACTTCTGGGCAGATGGAGATGGAGCCGCCGGAGTCCGCGACCATGCGCAGCTCATCGTCGGTGACGGTGGTACCGTGCACGAAGTTGAGGTCGGGCCCCAGCAATCCGGCCTCGTGCATGCGGGTGATGGCCCGCTGGGCCGGCCCGTTGGTGCCCACGCCGATGTGCATGGACGCAATGACGCCCAGCTCCCGGGCCAACTCGATGTCCCGGCGGGTGATGTCCAGCGGCGAGAACTCCGCTCCGCGGATGGCCAAGGCCATGGTCACCAACTGGTCATCGGAGGAGAAGTACTGGCTCCGGACTCGGCGGGCGTCCTCGGGGTGGGTCAGGGTGCTTTCCTGGGACCAGTACGCGGCGGCGTTCTTGAGCCCGGTCCCGTAGGCAAAGACCACGCGGCAGCCCGACTCCTGCAGGCCCTGGA
>DATGPV010000016.1:0-2253 GCA_035304545.1 Limnochordales bacterium
AACCTGGTCAAAAACTCAAGCCTCGCAACTGCCATCGGCTTCCCCGACATGTTCAACATCGGGGTGACCATCATGAACCAGACCGGCCAGTCGCTGCCCATGTTCGGTCTCATCATGGCCGCATACTTGTCCTTTAGCCTCGTGACGGCCCTGATCATGAACTGGTACAACCGCCGTTTCCGGCTGGTGGAACGCTGAGAGGAGGACCGGTGGGCATGGCGAGGCCCGCGCCGGCGGTGCCGCCGCCTCGCGTTCCGGGGACGGCGGGCCCAATCCAGTGGATGCGCCAAAACCTGTTTAACACGTGGTACAACAGCGTGCTGACGGTGGTGGCCGTGGCCGCCCTGGCCGCCACGCTGCCGCGGCTCGTGAGCTGGGCGTGGCACACGGATTGGGCCGGTATCCCGGCCAATGTGACCCTCCTGCTCACAGGCACTTACCCCCGCGACCAGCTGTGGCGCCTTTGGGCGGCCGTCGTCACGGTCATGGGCCTCGTTGGGCTCAGCGCGGGCACGTGGGCAGGCACCCCGCGGCGCTGGGTCGGGGGCCCGGCGGTGACCGCATTGGTCGCGGTCCTCGCGCCCCTCGGCGGGGCCGTGCGCGGGTGGCTGTTGGCCGTCTGCACCGCTGTCGCGGCCGGATATTGGCTGGGCCGCCGGCTCCATGGCCGGCACCCGGCCCCGTGGCGGCGGGTCCTGGTGGCGCTGTGGCTGGCTTCCGTGCCGTGGGTTTACCTCCTCCTGCACGGGCTGGCGGGCAGCAGCTGGCTGCCCCGGGTCGGTCCCTCCGCGTGGGGCGGCATGACGCTGACGCTGGTCCTGGCCATCGTTGGCATCGTCGCCTCGTTCCCGCTCGGCATCCTTTTGGCCCTGGGCCGGCGCAGCGCCCTGCCCGCCATCCGCTGGGTCTGCACCGCGTACATCGAATGCGTGCGGGGCGTGCCGCTCATCTCCATCCTCTTTATGGCGCAGGTGCTTTTGCCCATCTTCCTGCCCGACTACCGGATCGAGCACGTGGTGCGGGCCATGATCGGCATCACGCTGTTTTCCGCGGCGTACATGGCCGAAAACGTGCGCGGCGGCCTGCAGGGCGTGCCGCGCGGGCAGATCGAAGCCGCCCACGCGTTGGGGCTCAACGGGGTGCAGACGCTGGTGCTCATCGTCCTTCCCCAGGCGCTGCGGGCCGTGCTGCCCGCCATCGTCGGACAGTTCATCAGCCTGCTCAAGGACACGTCCCTGGTAGCCGTGGTCGGGCTCTTGGAGCTGTTGGGGATCGCCAGGAGCGTCTTGGCCAACCCCACGTGGCTCGGACGGCAGGCGGAGGTTTACCTCTTTGTCGCGATGGTGTACTTTATATTCAGCTTTTCCATGTCCAGCGCCAGCCGCCGGCTGGAGCGAGCGCTGGGCCTGGGCGAGCGATAAGGAGGACGTGCCCATGAACGCCCCACCCGAACGGACGGCCCAAAGCCAGTCGACGGCGGACCCGATCATCATCTGCCAAGACGTCCACAAGTGGTACGGCAGCTACCACGCCCTGCGGGGCGTGACCACGTCCGTGCGCCGGGGCGAAAAGATCGTCATTTGCGGGCCGTCGGGCTCGGGCAAATCGACGTTTATCCGCACCATCAACCGGCTGGAGGAACATCACCGGGGACGCATCATCGTGGACGGCATCGAGCTGTCCGACGACGTGCGCAACATCGAAGCTATCCGCCGGGAGGTGGGGATGGTCTTCCAGCAGTTCAACCTGTTCCCCCACCTGACGGTGCTGGACAACATCACCCTCGGCCCGATTTGGGTGCGCAAGATGAAGCGCAAGGACGCGGAGGAACTGGCCATGCAGCTGTTGGAGCGGGTCGGCATCCCTGACCAGGCCCGCAAGTACCCCGGGCAGCTGTCCGGCGGCCAGCAGCAACGGGTGGCCATCGCGCGCGCCCTGGCCATGCAGCCCAAGATTATGCTGTTTGACGAGCCCACCAGCGCCCTGGACCCCGAGATGATCAAGGAAGTGCTGGACGTCATGCGGGAGCTGGCCCACTCGGGGATGACCATGCTGGTGGTCACCCACGAGATGGGGTTCGCCCGGGAGGTGGCGGACCGGATCTTGTTCTTTGACCAGGGCAACATCGTGGAGGAAGCCGACCCGGAAACCTTTTTCACCAACCCGCGGCATGAGCGGACGCGGCTGTTCCTCTCGCAAATCCTGCACCACTAACTCTCGCAAAAAACGGCGCCCCGCGCGGGGCGCCGTTGA
>DATGPV010000017.1:0-113697 GCA_035304545.1 Limnochordales bacterium
GCGTAGACGGCCTGGCCGCCGCTGAAACCTTGTGGGTGATCGTCCACGGCGACGAGGCGGATCTGACCCTGGCAGAGTCCGTCTCGGCCGGAGGCGAGAACGACTACGTCCTGGTGCTGGCGGCCGGAAACCGGTTTCTGAACGAAGCCGGCCCCGACGCCATCACTATCGACGCCGATAACGGCGGCATGTACCTGGTCTTTTCCAAAGATCACAAGACCAGTGATCTGGGCGAAATGGCCTCGCCGGGCAACTTGTTCGCCTCCGACTATGCCCGCGTCGGCGTTGAGCAGGCTGTGGCCGACATCAAGCGGGGCTACGGGCTGACTTTGGGCAGCCGGTTCGTGTATGCCAACGCCCCGACCATCATCATTGCCATTGAGGACAAAGAGCGGCTTTACGGCGATGGCAACCCGGAGTTCACCTTCATCCGGGAGGGGCTGGTTTCCGGCGACCGCTGGGAGGACGTACTGGCGGAGGGCACGTTGACGACGGCAGCCGATGCCACGAGCCCGGTGGGCACCTACGCCATCACCGCGGACGGTTTTGAAGCCCTGCTCGGCTACCGGCTGGATATCATCGGCGGCACGCTGACCATCACGCCTCGGCCGATCACGGTCACGGCGGATTCCTACAGCAAAATGCAGGGCGAGCCCGATCCGGAACTCACGTACCGGATCACGGCGGGCAGCTTGGTGCGCGGGGACCAGCTTCAGGGGAGGCTCACCCGTGAACCGGGCGAAAGGCCGGGCGAGTATGCGATCCTGCAAGGGACGCTGGGACATCGGAACTACGAAATCAGGTTCGTGCCGGGTACGCTCACCATTACGCTGCGGCCTGACGCGAGGGGCGCGATTCCGCCGGCCGATCCGTTCCCGGAGGCCCCTGCTGCTCCTGCCGGCGGCGCCGGCGGGGGCGCAGCCGGCAGCACTTGCAACGGCGGGGTTGGCGGTGGTGCGGCCGGCGGCTTGGATGACACGCGTGCCGACTTGCCCATGGGTGTCGAGTGCGACCTCCCGGACGACGCCCAGACCGGCACGAGCGGGACCGGTCAAGGGATGCCCTACGATGGAGGGGCGGCGCGGCGGTAGCACGCGTAGGTCGGCAACACTTACGGCCGGACGCTCAGCCACAGCGCCAGCACCGAACCGACGAGCAGGAGGGGCACCGTTGCCGCGCCGACCTTAAGGTACAGCCAGCCGGACATCCGCAGCCCCTTATTGCCGATGATGGACAAGGCCAGCATCGTGGCCAGGGAGCCGATGACCGTTAGATTGGACCCCAGATTGGTGCCCAGCAGGGCGGCGTAAACGCTGGCCAGCCCCAGCTGCCCCGCGCTGGCCGGCCCCGCCAGCGCATCCACCGCGGCCAGCACCATGGGCAGGTTGTTGATGAGGTTGGCACCCAGGGCCGTGGCCGCGGCGATGCGCAAAAGCCCGCCCAAAGTTTCCCCGCCTGCCGGCGGCACCAGCACCGCCGCCAGAAACTCGGTCAGTCCCGACCGGCCCACGCCCCGCAGGACGAGGAACAGGGAAAACACAAAGGGCAGCAAGTCCCACGCGATGCCGGTGGCCAGCTCTCGCCAGCGCATCGCGCCCCGCCAGACGCCGTGGACAGTCAGGGCCGCCCCGCCGGTGACCGCCACGGCCCACAGCTCCCAGCCAAGGAAGGGCGCTGCCGCTACCGCCGCGAGCAGGCCGGCCAGGAGGGCGAGGCTTTCCTTTAACAACCGAGTGCCGGGCGGGGCCAGGCCCATCGCCAGGCTTTCCAGCGGCGTGCAGCCCGGGGCGTTGGTGACCGGGTCAAGGTCCTGCGGGCGCGAGGCCCCGGGTTCCAGGACAAACCGTTCCGGGATCTCCCGCCGGAACAGCCACAAGAACAGCAGCAGGTTGACGCCGATGGCCGCGGCGGCAGGCAGCGCCAGCGCGGCCGCAAAGCTCCAGAAGGGGATGCCAAAGCGGTTCCAGACGATCAGGTTCGTCAAGTTGCTGACGGGCAAGAGCAGCGACGCTGTGTTGGCCACGTAGGTGGTGGCCAGCACGAAGGGCAGCGGCGGCAGGCCCAGGGAACGCACTAGGCTGTAGACGATGGGCGCCATGATGACGGCGGTGGTGTCCAAGGAAAACCAAATGGTCACCACCACTCCGGCCAGGTACAGCCCGACGAAGAGGCGCCGGCCGCTGCCTCCGCTGAGGCGGGCGGTGTGGTAAGCCAGCCACACAAACACCCCCGCCCGGTCCGCGGCAAAGCCTACCACCAGCATGCCGGCCAGAAAGAGCAGCACGGGCGCGGTCTCCGTCCACACGGAGCGCACATCGGTCCCGTCCACGGCGCCGGAAACCAGCATCGCGACGGCGCCTGCCGCGGCGAACCACACTTCCCGCACGCCCCGCGGCCGCCACAACACTAGGATCAAGGTTGCCATGAAAATCAACAAGGGGGTCGTCAGATGCGTGCAGCCTCCGTCTCCAGGATCAATGTAGCAGGGACAAGAGCCTGCCACAAGGGGGCGCGGGCGTGGCGGCCGGTTTCGTGCTGGAGCGCAATCGGACGGACAGGCAAAAGAAGTCGGACTAGGAAGGACTTGTAGAAAGAGATATGGAAGCATCAATACAATTGAACTTCGGCCCGGCGGAAGGCCACGGCGGGCGGAGCCTCTCGGGTAGTCGGCCTCCAGGAGGCCGCGCCGACGGGCCCGGGCCGCGGGACCAGACACTTCTTTAGGACGAGGTGAGGTCGGTGCGTACCCATCGCTTCGCACCCCTGGTGGTGCTCATCCTCGGCGCGCTGCTCTTTGGGTCAGTCGCGGCCGCGCAAGTGCGGCAGCTCAGCATCGTCACCGGCGGGACCGGCGGGGTGTACTACGTCCTGGGCGGCGCCCTGGCGGAATTGTTGACCCGGCACGTGCCCAACGTCAATGCTGTGGCCGAAGTGACCTCGGCTTCGGTGGACAACATGTACCTCCTGGAGTCCCAGGACGCGGACATTGCCTTTGCGCTGTCCGATACGGCGTACCTGGCCGTGCGGGGTGAAGGCCCCTTCGCCGCCACGACGGGCCCCATCCCTTTGCGGGTGCTGGCGGCTATCTATCCCAATTTCAACCATTTGGTCACCACCGTCGATTCGGGCATCCAAACGGTGGCGGATCTGCGGGGCAAGCGGGTGTCCACGGGCTCCCCGGGCAGCGGCACCGAGGTGACGGCCCTGCGCATCCTGCGGGCCTACGGGATCGACCCGGACCGGGACATCCGGCGGGAGCTCTTGGGCGCGGCCGAGTCCGCGGACGCCCTGCGGGACGGGCGCATCGACGCTTTCTTCTGGTCGGGCGGGTACCCGACGGGTGCCGTGGCCGATATCGCCAACTCGCCCCGTTTCGACATTTTCATCGTCCCCATGGGCGACATCGTCGACCAGCTGCTGGAGGAGCACGGGCCCTTCTACTCGGTGGCGTGGTTTCGGGCAGGGTACTACGCCGGGGATGTGAAGGTGGACACGCCCACCGTCGGCGTGCCCAACGTGCTGATGGTACATGCCGACATGGACGAGGAGCTGGCCTACCAGATCGTGCGGGCCATCTTTGAGAACAAGCACGAGCTGGAAGCCGTCCATCCCGCCGCCGAGCAGTTTACGCTGGAAAGCGCGGTCACCTCGCAGATCGCCGAGTACCACCCGGGCGCCATCCGCTACTACAAGGAGAAGGGCGTCTGGCCCGGCGACTGATGGCGGCCGGTGAGGTCCCTGGGGGCGGGGCGAGCGGGATGGCCGCCGCGGCGCAGCTTTTGTTCGCGGCCCTGGTCGCGGGGTGGCTGGCCTTGGGGTGGAGGCCCCTGCCGGTCTTGGAGGCTTGGGCCGACGACGCCTCGGGCCCGGGGCCCAAGAAGGTCCACGAGGCGCCCCTGTGGCCGGGGGAAACCTTCGGCATCCGCTACCGGCACTCCGTTTTCGGCGTCGCGGTGGAGGAGCGGATGGCTCCTGTCCCTGGGGGCTTCGCCGTGGTGGAGGTCCTTTCCATCACCGACCGCATCGCTGCCTATTACGCGTTTTCCCAGGGCCGCCTGAAACCGATGCCCGGCTACTTTCGGCTGCTGCCCGGGGCGGAGCTCACCGTGGGGGCACCGCTGCGCCTTCGGGCCACGCCCGTGGGGCAGAGAACGCTGGTCGTGGGCCGCGGCTGCGTGCCCCTCACCGCCCTGGGCGACGTGGTCGAGTTGCACTGGCAGCCGGCGTCCCTGGTCCGCTGGCTGTGGAGCGCGGCGCGGCAGACCATCGCGGGGAAGGATGTGCCATGGACGTGTCCCGTTCCGGCCATCACCACCAAGACGACGACAACGGCGTGAACCGTCAGGAGGAAACGCCGCCGGCCGGTGCCGGCCTGGCTGATCAGCAGGTGGAGGAGCTCATCGAGGAGTACGAAGGGGCCACCCGCAAGCTGGCAGGCCCGGTGCGGCGGGTCATCTGGGCCATCGCCGTGGCCATGGCCGCTTTTCACCTTTGGGCCGCCGTGGCCTACATCCCCGCCCAGCAGCTGCGGGCGGTGCACCTGGGCTTTGGCCTGTGCTTGATCTTCCTCCTGTACCCGGGGGCCGGCCGCTGGGACCGGCGGCGCCTGCCCGTTTGGGACGCAGCCCTGGCTGGCGTAAGCGTCCTGGCCCTGGGCTATATGGTGCTGCACTTCCAGGAAGTGGCCTACCGCATCGTGCGGCCTACGGACACCGATCTCCTGTGGGGCATCGTCACCGTCATCCTGGTGCTGGAGGCGTCGCGGCGCACCACCGGCATCGTCCTGCCCCTCATCGCCCTGGTTTTCATCGCGTACGCCTTTCTCGGGCCCTACCTGCCCGGCCTCTGGCAGCACCGGGGCTACAACCTGCCCCGCCTTATCGGGCAGCTCTACCTGTCCACCGAAGGCATCTTTGGCGTTCCCCTGGGCGTGTCGGCGTCCTTCATTATCCTCTTCACCATTTACGGCGCCATCCTGGACGGGTCCGGCGCGGGCAAGTTTTTCGTGGACCTGTCCCTGGGGCTTACCGGCGGCCGGCGATCGGGGGCCGGCCGGGCCGTCACCGTGGGGTCCTTCTTGCTGGGGGGGCCTTCGGGCAGCGGGGTGGCCACCGCGGTGACCCTGGGCGCGGTCACCTGGCCCATGCTGCGCCAGGCGGGCTACACGCCCGTCACCGCCGGCGCGATCTTGTCTGCGGGCGGCATCGGCGCCGTCATTTCGCCGCCCATCATGGGCGCGGCGTCCTTCATCATCGCCGAGATCCTTAATGTGTCCTATCTGGAAGTGATCAAGTACGTGGTCGTGCCCACCATCCTGTACTACCTCTGCATCCTGATCACCATCGAAGTGGACTCAGCCCGGCTGGGCACCCGCCAGGTGGAAATCCAGACGACGCCCATCCGCGAGCTCTTGCGCCAGTACTGGTTTCACCTGACGTCGCTGTTTGCCATCGTGGTGTTCTTGATGCTGGGGTATACGGCGGCCTACGCGGTCATCTGGTCCATGGCCCTGGCCGTGCTGGTGAGTTTCCTGCGGCCCGACACCGCCCTGTGGCCCCGGCGGCTGCTGGATGCGCTGGAGATGGGCGCCCGGGGCGTGCTGTCGGTGGTCGCGACGACGGCGGTGGCAGGCATCATCGTGGGTGTGGTCAATCTGACGGGACTGGGGCTGAAGTTCTCGTCCATCATCATCGGCCTGGCCGGCGGAAACCTGCTGCTGACGCTGATCTTGGCGGCCGTCGTCCTGCTCATTCTGGGGTTGGCGCTGCCCATCACCGCCTCCTACATCGTGGCCGCGGTCATCGTGGCGCCGGCCTTGATCGAGATGGGGGTGCCCGAGGCCGCCGCCCACATGTTCATCTTCTACTATTCGGTCCTCTCGGAGGTGTCGCCGCCCACCGCGCTGGCGTGCTTCGCGGTGTCGGCCATCACGGGCGGCAACCCGTACCGGATCATGTGGACCACGTGGCGCTACGCCCTGCCGGCCTTCATCGTGCCCTTCATGTTCAGCCTCACGCCGTCGGGCGTAGCCTTGCTGCTGATCGGCGACGCCTGGAGCATCCTCCTCGCGGTGGCCACGTCCATCCTGGGCGTCATCGCCCTGGCCACGGGCCTGGGCGGCTGGCTGCTGCGGCCGGCGGTGCTGTGGGAACGCATCGCCCTCATCGCCGGCGGGCTGCTGTTGACCTACTCGGCGCCGTGGACGGACCTTCTCGGCATCGCCCTGCTGGTCCTGGTTTTTGTGCGGCAGCGGCGCACGCCCCGGCTGCCGGCGCGCAGCGGCGGCATCGCGGGGGCCGTGGGGTAGCCCGCGGCCCTCACGCCGGCCGCCGGCCAGAAGGCCCGCTCCAAGCGCTGCCGGAGCGGGCCCCCCGCCCGCCTCAGTAGGCCGTCCAGCCGCCGTCGACCACCAGCACGGCGCCGTTGACGAAGCTGGCCTCATCGGACGCCAAATAAAGGGCCGCGGTGGCGATCTCGTGGGGCTGACCGATGCGCGGGTTCAGCCCCATGCCAAGGCCTGCCTTCTCCGCGCCAAAGGGAGAGGGGTTGGTGATGGTGGCGGCGATATTGGTCGCGACGGCGCCCGGCGCGATGGCGTTGCAGCGGATGCCGTTCTTCGCGTACTGAAACGCGACGTTCTTGGTCAAGCCGATGAGCGCGTGCTTGGAGGCGGTGTAGGCGGCGCCGGCCCGGGAGCCGTGAAGCCCGCCGATGGACGCGACGTTGATGATGCACCCTTTGCCCTTTTCCATAAAGATGGGCAGCGCTTTGCGGATGGCCCGCATGGGCCCGGTGGCATTGACGGCCATGACCCGTTCCCACAGCTGGTCGGTGAGCTCGTGGGCGGGCACCATGTTGTCCATAATTCCCGCGTTGTTGACCAGCACGTCCAGGGTGCCGAACTGCTGCACGGCGGTGTCGATCATCCGCTGCACGTCGTCTTCCACGGCTACGTTGGCCGCCACCGGGACGGCGGTGCCACCGCTGGCGCCGATTTCGCCGGCCACCCGCTGGGCGCCCTCGCCCACCAGGTCGGCGACGACGACCTGGGCGCCTTCTTGGGCAAAGAGCTTGGCGATGGCCTCGCCCATCCCCGAAGCGGCCCCCGTTACCACCGCGACCTTGCCGTCCAACCGCATGCCGGCAACCTCCCCCTTCAAAGTTTACGCAGCACGTGTTCCTCCAGCAGCTGCTGGAGGGTGATGTCCCCCCGTTCCTCCAGTTCGTAGCGGACCCGGGTAAAGGGCTTGTTGAGGTGGAGGAGCCGCCCCAGGTTGATGGGGGTGCCGATGATGACGGCGTCGGCGGGTGTGGCGTTGAGGGTGGCTTCCAGGTCCCGCATCTGCCCTTCGCCGTAGCCCATGGCGGGCGCGAGGTTTTCCAGGTGGCCGTATTGGGCAAAGGTTTTCTTGAGCGAGCCCACCGCGTACGGGCGCGGGTCCACCAGGGTGCAGCCCAGCTGCCGGGCCGCGATGACGCCGGCGCCGTAGGCCATGCCGCCGTGGGTGAGGGTGGGGCCGTCCTCCACCACCACCACCCGCTTGCCCCGGATGACGTCAGGCTCGTCCACCGTGATGGGCGACGCGGCTTGGATGACCACCGCCCGCGGGTTGACGGCCCGGGCGGCGGCCACCACCGCTTCCACCTGCTCCGCGGGCGCCGAGTCCACCTTGTTGACGATAATGACGTCGGCCATGCGGAAGTTGGTTTCCCCGGGATGGTAGGTGGTCTCATGGCCCGGCCGGTGCGGGTCGGCGACGGTGATGAGCAGGTCGGGCTTGTAGAAGGGGAAGTCGTTGTTGCCGCCGTCCCAGAGGATGACGTCGGCCTCGGCTTGGGCCTGCTCCAGGATTTGCCCGTAGTCGACGCCCGCGTACACCACGTTGCCCCGGTCGATGTGGGGCTCGTATTCCTCCCGCTCCTCGATGGTGCAGCGGTGCCGCTCCAGGTCCTCGTAGCTGGCGAAGCGCTGCACCACCTGCTGGGTCAAGTCGCCGTAGGGCATGGGATGGCGCACCACCACCACCCGCACGCCCCGCTGCGTGAGGATCTCCGCCACTTTGCGGGTGGTCTGGCTCTTGCCGGCGCCGGTGCGCACCGCGCCCACGGCCACCACGGGCACCCGGGCCTTGAGCATGGTGCTCTTGGGGCCCAGCAGCCGGAAATCGGCCCCGTGGGCCATGGCGATGGACGCCCGGTTCATGACGTATTGGTGGGACACGTCGCTGTAGGCGAACACGACTTCGTCCACCGCCTCCCGGCGGATGAGCTCCGGCAGGTCCTCCTCGGCCACGATGGGAATCCCCTCGGGATACAGCGACCCCGCGAGGGACGCGGGGTATACGCGGCCCTCGATGTCGGGGATCTGCGTGGCCGTAAAGGCCACCACCCGGTAGGCGGGATTGTCCCGGTAGACGACGTTGAAGTTGTGGAAGTCCCGCCCCGCAGCGCCCATGATGACGACCCGGCGCGGCTGTTGGGCACGGGCGGCTTTTTCCAGCTCGGTCATGGCGTGCTCCTTTCTCCTCTCGCGGCGGCATCTTCACGATTCGGGTACAGCCCGCCGCCGGCCACGCGTATGTTTCTTAGCGGCGGCGCCCACGTCCTGCAGGTCCCCGTGTTTTCGCCCGCGGCGATTTGGGCGGAGGAAAATGCTTGCCCGGTACGAAGAACAAGGGCTGTTCCCCAAGGGCAAGAAATTCCCGGCCGGACTCGCCCGCAAGCCGCGGCCTGCGGGCACGAAAGGAGAGAACCGCGTTGGCCATCACCTTTTCCCCGCCGCCGGTGGAGCAATATTTCCGCACGTTTCGCATCGGAACCTTCGCCGTCGACGCCGGGGAGCGGCGGCTCATCTTCAGCAGCAACATGGACGGCCAGGTCAACTTGTGGGCCTTGGATCTGGAGCGGCGCTTCCCGTTTCCGTACCCATTGACCACCCTGGGCCAAAACTGCCTCAGCGTGCACCCGGATCCCGCGGGGCGGTGGCTGGTGGCGGCGTTTGACCACGACGGCGACGAAAACTGGCAGATCTATGCGCTGCCGGCCGCGGGGGGCCAGCCGGTGCCCCTGCGGCACGAGCCGGGCGAAAAGTTTTTCCCAGTGGATGTGTCCGAGGACGGCCGCTGGCTGTATTACGTCACGTCCCAGGGAAACCCCACCTTCCTCAATTGCCGGCGATACGACCTGGAAACCGGCGCGGACGAGCTGCTGCACCAGGGGGCGGGCGGCACCACGTTTCTGGCGGCCGTTTCCCCCATGGGGGACGCCTTCGTCACGATCGAGTCATACTCCAACACGGTGGGCTTCGCGTACTGGCACAAGGACGGCCAGCGGCTGCCCTTGCGCCGCAGCGACGCGCCCCACCGGACCGTGGCCGTCCAGTTCTTGGACGCCGACACCGTCTACCTGCTTACCGACGAAGGCGAAGACGTCCACTACTTGGCCCGCTTTGACGGGTCCACCGGGGCGCTGACCCGCCTGGCGCACCTGGAAGGCCAGGACATGGTCGGGCTGTGGGTGCACCGGGAAGGAAGGGCCCTGCACATCGTCGCCCAGCAGGGCGTGCGGGACCGGCTGTACCGGTATGATCTGGAGAAGGGAGAGCTGGCGGAAGTTCCGCTGCCCTACGACACCGTGGACCATTTTCAGGTGGGCAAGAGCGGGACCTTGTACGTGCTGGGGCGCAGCGCCCATGTGCCCTTCAATATCAGCCGGCGGCAGCCGGGCGGTGAGTGGGAGCAACTCACCGACAACCGGGTGCTGGGGGTGGCGCCGGAGGCGCTGCGGGACGCCGAGGTGGTGCGCTACCGGTCCTTTGACGGGCTGGAGATCGAAGCCCTGCTGTTCCGGCCGGCGCCCGGCAAAGCCAACGGCTACACGGTCTTTTGGCCCCACGGGGGTCCGCAGTGGGCCGAGCGCAAGGCGTACCGCAGCTTGTTTCAGGCGCTGGTGGCCGCCGGCTACCACGTCTTCGCGCCCAACTTCCGGGGCAGCACGGGCTACGGCACCCGCTTCATGAAGATGGTGGAGCGGGACTGGGGGCACGGCCCGCGGCTGGACTGCGTGGCCGGGGTAGAGTGGCTCATCCAGCAGGGCATCGCCCAGCGGGGCAAGATCTTCTTGATGGGCGGCAGCTTCGGCGGGTACATGACCTTGCTGCTCCACGGCCGGCACCCCGAGTACTGGCGGGCCTGCGTGGACCTTTTTGGCCCGTCCAACCTGTTTACCTTTATTGCCTCGGTGCCCGAGTTCTGGCGGCCCATGATGGATGAGTGGATCGGAAACCCCGAGCGGGACAAGGAGAAGCTCACCGAGGACAGCCCCATCACCTACCTGCACAACATGACGAAACCGATGCTGATCATCCAAGGGGCCAACGACCCCCGGGTGGTGAAGGCGGAGTCCGATCAGATCGTGGAAGCCCTGCGGGCCCAGGGCACGCCGGTGGAGTATATGGTGCTGGAGGACGAGGGCCACGGCTTCAGCCGGGTGGAGAACGAGGTGGCGGTCTACCGGCGGGTGCTGGAGTTTTTCGCCCGGCATCAAGACGGCCCGCCGGCATCCGGCGGGGAGGAATGAGGTGAAGGCGGCGCGGACCCTGGGCCCTGGGCCCGGGGCGTGGGCCATCGCCACCGCCTACGCGGGCACCGTGGTGGGCGCGGGGTTTGCCTCGGGCCAGGAAACGCTGCAGTTTTTCACCGCCTACGGCCGGGCGGGGCTCGCGGGGCTGGTGGTGGCGGCGGTGCTGTTCGCCGGCTTTGGCGTGCGGGTGCTGCTTTTGGGGCGGCAGCTTGAGGCCGCCTCCCACCGGCCCCTCATCCGCTGGGCCGTGGGCCCCCGCGCCGCGCCCTGGGTGGACGGGGTGCTGGTGGCCTTTTTGCTGGGCACGGCCGCGGCCATGGTTTCCGGGGCCGCGGCCACCATGCGCGAGCAGTACGGTTGGGCCCGGGGATGGGGGGCGCTCTTGATGGGCGGCGCCAGCACGCTGACGGTGCTGACGGGCCTGCGGGGCGTCGTGGGCGCGCTGGCCTTTTTCGCGCCCCTGCTCATCGGGGCGGTGCTGGCCATCGCCGGCTACTCGCTGGCCAGCGGTCCCGGGGTCGCGGGGGCCTGGGCGTGGCCGGGGGATCCCGGGCTGGCCGCGGTGGGCCCGTGGTGGGTAGGGGCCCTTTTTTACGTCGCGTACAACATGGTGCTGGCCATTCCCATCTTGGCGCCCTTGGGCGCCGCGGCCCGGGACCGGGAAAGCGCGGTGGCCGGCGGCGCGCTTGGAGGCGTGCTCTTGGGCCTGGGGGCGGCGGCGATTCACCTGGCGGTGGCATCCTTTATGCCCGCGGCGGGCGCCCTGGACATCCCCATGCTGTACGCGGCCAGGAGCCTCCCTCCGTGGAGCCCCATGGTATACAGCGTCCTCCTGCTGGCCGAAGTGTACACCACGGCCGTGGCCTTGCTCTTTGGCTTCGCCGCCCGGCTGGGCGAGGCGGGCCGGATCCCGTTTCCCGCGGCCGTCGTCGGGGGCGGGGCCGCCGCCTTAGCCGGTGGGCTGTTTCCCTTTGCCCAAATCATCGGGACCCTTTATCCGATAGTGGGCGCGCTGGGCCTGGTGCTGTTGGTGGCCTTTTTGCGGCCGCGGGGCCGGGGGCCCGGAGGGGTTTCCCAATAGCTGGAACTGGCCATGGGCGAGGCGCCGGATTACCCCGCGGCTCAGATCTGGCCGTTGGCCATGACCGGCACCGGCGGCGTACGGATCTCCTGGGGCATGTAGGCCAGCTGCACGCCGGTGATCTCGGCCATCTCCCGGGACAGGGCCACCATGTCATCCATATTGACCAGCTGCAGATCGTTCTTGCCGAGGGTCTGAGCAAGGAGCTGCATTTCGGTGGTGGACGCCTTGATGAAGTTGGCCAGATGCTGGGCGCCCTGGTCGATGTCCAGCTGATCCTGGTACTCGCCGGTGTACAGGAACAGCTGCGCGGGGTTGGTGGCCGGCGGCATCTTGTCCAGCTGGTGGTAGATCATAGCCAAAAGGGCTGACTCGCCGATGTAGACCGCATTGGCGCCCAGGGCCATGGCTTTCATGAAGTCGCCCGCATCCCGCAGGCCGCCGGTGACGATGAGGTCGATGCGGTCCCGCACGCCCCGCTCGTGCAGGTAGCGGTTGGCCCGGGGAATGGCGTACACCAGCGGCACGCCCGTGTTGTTGATGGTCACTTCCCGCCCGCCGCCGGAGCCGCCCTGGGCTCCGTCGATGGTGATGAAGTCCACGCCCGCCTGGATGGCTACCTCGCAGTCTTCCTCGATGCGGCTGGCCGCGAACTTGATCCCTACCGGCGCCCCGCCCGAGGCCTCCCGCAGCTCATCCACCATGGCGCGAAACTGCGACGGGTCGTCGATGTGGCGAAACCGGGCGGGCCGCACCGCGTCCTGGCCGGGTTCCAGGCCCAAATGGGCGCGGAAATCCTCCCGGATGTTTTCGGCCTTCACCCGGTTTCCCAGGCTGCCCTCGGCGCCTTGGCCCACCTGGATCTCCACGGCGTCCACGTGGCGCAGATCCTCCAGGCGGTTGCTCCAGCGCCCCCGGTTCCACTGGACGATGTACTTGCGGGCGGCCTCCCGCTCCTCGGCCATGAACCCCGACTCGCCCGAGTTGGTGGCGGTGCCCGCCAGCGCCGACGCCTTGGCCACGGCGATCTTGGCCCGCTTGCTCAGCGCGCTGCCAAAGGCCATGCCCGTGATCATGATAGGCGTGGAAACCCGCAGGGGCCGGGCCGCGTGCCGGCCGATGACCACCTCAGTTTTGACGTCCTGGTGCTTGTCCAGCGGAAACCGGGACAGCTGCACGGGCAAGAACATGAGCTCGTTGAAGTCCAGGAAGCGGCGGGTGGAGCCATAGGGTTCCGAGAGGGGCTGGCCGGTGCGGGCCCGCTCGCCGATGGCCCCCATGCGCAACAAGGAAAACCCGTCCACCATAAACAGGTGTTTGGCGCTTTGCATCTTGGCGATGCGGTCAAAAAGCTCATCCAGCGCCTGCCTGACCAGACCTTCCAGCATCTGTGCGTCCTCCCGCAGCCAGCCTCGTCGGTGGAGATCCACTTTCTCCCGGAGTATGCCCCGGCCGGCGGGGGCTATGCGTACCGCCCCCGACCGGGGGCCGGCCTGGGACCGGCCGGGGCCCTGTCCCGGACTCACCGGGGGCCATCCGGGGGCGGACCGATCCGGCGAGGGAGGTCCGGCACGCGGGGACGCTGGCCGCGAGAGCGGCCAGGAGGCGGGAGGGTTTGGACGATTCAGGGTGCCAGCACCCGCGGCCTCGGGACCCACCCCTCGTGAGCGAGGGAGAAATCGGCATCGCAAGGAGGGGGAATTCGCCCTGGCGCGCTGGGATGGCAGGCAGTATGGTAATCTTGACATTTTTCGCTTTCGTTCTGTAGGGATTCACATCGGCCGCGTTCGCGCCTGGCAGCCGAGGGGCCGGAGCGGCGGGGGGATCCCGCATCAATGCCGCAGGGCAGGCAGAGAAGGAGGACGGGGACTGCATGAAATCGAGGCGAACTTGGCTGTTGGTGGCGGTACTGCTGGCGCTGGGCCTCACGGCGGGCGCGGCGTTGGCGCAGACCGTCGTGGAACCTGCCGACGACGTTCAGGGCATCATAAACGACGCCGCCCCAGGTGCAACGATTAGGTTCCAGGAAGGGGACTACACGACTCAGGAAATCCTCGAAATCCCGTATGGGAAGCATGGGCTGGTGTTGGAATCGCTGCTGGTCGACGGCGCGATTGTAAAAGGGTTCAATGTCTACGCCGACGGGGTAATTGTCTCTGACTTCAAGGTGGAGAACACGGACTCCGCTGCATTCGTCTCGGGCATTTCCGTGACGGGCGACCGGGTGCGGCTGTTCCCCGGAAGCGTGAACATCAGCAACGGGGAAGGCGCCGCGGCGGCCATGGCCTTCTGGGGAACGTCCGGTGGACGGGTTCAGCTGGAGCACGCCGTCACGGTTAACGCCTACGGAACCGCGAAGGGCATTTATGCATGGCTGCGCCCGGAGTCGGATCCCTATGGGGCTTTCCGCATCGAGCTGGACGATTCGCTTTCCGTGACCAGCAACAGCCAGGGCGCCCATGGCGTCCGGATCCAGCCGAAGCTCTTCGCCGGGGGTCAGCCTTCCGTGGTGATAGGGACGGTGGACAGCCCCGGCCAGGGCGACGTCTTCGTGCGGGGCAAGACCTTCGCCGGGGGCATCATTCTGGGCGACAGCATGTGGGGGCCAATGCCCCTGGGCCCAGTGACGTTTGTGCACGAAGGGAACATCGACGTTGCCACCGTGGATGAAGGTACGCCCATGGGTGAGGCCACGGGCCGGGCGGAAGGCGTTTCTATCTTTGCCTATTCCTGGCCCTGGCCGGAGGACGAGGAGCCCAAGGTGAGCACGGTGATCTACGACGGCCAGCTCACCGTGACGGGCGGTGAACAGGCGATTGGTTTCGACTTGTGGCTTGCGGGCGGCAGCTACGTGTACATTGCCGACACGGTGCAGGTGACGGCGGCGGCCGTCGCCACGGGTGACACCCTCTCCTCCGTCGCCGACGGTGTCTTTGTGAAATTCAAGGGCGACGGCGGTGAGGCGCACGTGGCGGCTGACGTGACCGTGTCGGCCGGGCGCCATGCGTCGGGCGTCTCCCTGTTGGGCGGCAACGAAAGCCGCTTCGCCGTCACCGGCACGGTGACCGCCGTGGGCCGCCACGATGATGAAGAGGCGATGGATGTGTCCGGAGCTGCGGGGGTACTCATCGCGGCCGGTAACAACAGCACCGTAGACCAAATCGGCAAGACCGTCGTCGAGGCCGGCTGGATAGCTAATGGCGTCAGCATCGGGCTCGGGGCGAACAGCCACCTATCGGACATCGGGGACGTGACAGTCACTGCGCGGGAACAGGGATCTTTGGCCAAAGGTGTACAGATTTCGATCGGCCCGGGCACCGAGGAGGAAAACAGCCAGGCTCGCCTGACCGGCAACGTCGAGGTGGAAGGGGGCCGCTTCGCCCGTGGAGTTCGGTTGACCGGGTTGGGGTCCCCCTATGAGCGCGACAGCCATGTGACGTTCTCTGTGGGCGGCACCGTCACCGCGACGGCGCGGGACAAAGGCTCGACAGCGTTGGGTGTCCACGTTTCATCCGGCAATTACACCACTGTGGCCGGCATCGGCACCACCACGGTGGAGGCCGATTGGTGGGCGGCAGGCGCGTGGATTACGGTGGGTCATCACAGCCGCGTGGAGAATGTGGCGGACGTCACCGCGAAGGCCGCCAGCTCGGCGGTCGGCATTGGGATGATTGTCGACGGCGATCACGCCGAGCTGCTGGTGGAGGGCAATGTACTCGCCGGGGGCAAGGATGCGGACCCCGACGCCGCGGCGCCCTCGGCGGCCCAGTGGGCTACGGGCGTCCAGGTCGATTCTTTCAGCGACGCCTTTGCGTAGCAGCTGCTTGTATTGGTCGAAGGTAGCGTGACCGCCCTGGGTTACGATAAGGCATACGGGGTGGTGGTCTCCGGCGGCGACGGCAGCACGGTGGAGCTCCGCGGGCCCGTGCAGGCCGTGGCGGATCTCGAGTCGGGAGAGGCGAAGGCCACGGGAGTTAAGGTTCGCAGCAACGGCGAGAGGGTCGACGTGGCCATCCGGCAAGGGGCAGAGGCGAGGGCCGGCGGCCGGGCGACGGGTGTTGACATCGAAAACGTCGGCGATGGCAGCACCGTCGCCATCAACGGGACGGTCAAGGTTGAGGGCAACCGCGCGACGGGCATCAGCGTCGACGGGGAGGACGACAGCGCGGTCCAGATCGGGGCCGGCGTCGACGTCAAGGGCGGCCAAGAAGCGCTGGGAGTCTTGGTCGACATCGACGACAACGGGGTCGTCGAGATCGTCGGCGGGGTGGCTGCGACGGCTGCTGCGGGCGAAGACGCGGGCTCTTCCACGGCGACGGCCCTCAAAGTGTCGGTCGGGGGCACGGCCAACGTGCAGATCCTGGATGCGGTGCAGGCCACGGCGGCGGCCCTGGCCGAGGGGATTTGGGTGAGCCTCAGCGCCGAGAGCACGCTGAACGTAGACGGCGACATCGTAGCCACGGCCACGGGCGAGGACGGCCAAGCCTACGGCGTCGTAGTCCACGGCCACTTCCCGGGCCAAAAGGCCGAAGGGGAGAACGGCGCGCTGCAACCCAGCACGGTAATCAAGCTCAACGGGACCATCACAGTTTCGGGCGGCCCGCGGACGGCGGGTGTCGATCTGAACGGGGTGTCCGACGACAGCTTCGGCCGGATCGAGAACTACGCCACCATCAACGCCCAGGGTGAAGGCTGGTTTGCCGTCAACGGCGCCGAGACGCTGGCCGACTTCTGGCTGATCAACCACGGGAACATCTTGGGCCACGTGTGGCTTGGCGACGGCAACAGCTATCTGGTCCTGGCCGCTGACTCCAGCGTGCACGGCAACATCCAGCTGGGGGCCGGCGATGAGAACATCGCCTACCTGATGGCGGGCATGCGCCTGGAGGGCAAGCCTTGAGCGAAACCGTGGCCGAAGGCGGCAACGTCTCCCCGGGCAGCTCCTTCGGGATCCTGCATATCGGCGAGGGGGACAAGGAAGTCGACTACTACCAGGGCAAGGACGCCGAGCTGGTCATCGAGGTGCGGGCGGCGGACAATCCGCAGCCGGGCGAGGACTACGACCAGCTGGTGGTGACAGGCACCGCGTACTTTGAGGACGGCACGACGCTGCGGCTCATGCCAGCGCCCGGCGTCTATCGGACCGGCATGAGCTACACCATCGTGGAAGGCGACGTCGTTTTCGATCCGACCAAGATCAACGTGGCCATCGGAGAGAAGGGCTCGCTCCTGTTCCTGGCCGCCCAGGCGGAAGAGGGCTCCATCAAGGTCGTGCTGGGGACCAAGCCGTTTGAGGGCGCGGCCGAGACGGGCAACCAGGCCGCGGTGGCCAGCGTCCTGACGGCGGTGAAGGACGAGCCCGGGACGGAGCTGGACGACCTGTACGCGTGGCTCTTCACCCTGGCGCCGGGCGATGAGGCCAAAGCGCAGGCGGCCCTGGACCGCCTGTCGGGCGAGGTGTACACGGCACTTCCGACGCTGGCCGCCCGGCGGCTGGACGCCATTGTGGCGGGCGTGGAGCACGGCCTGGCGCAGGGCGCCGAGCCCGGGCGGCGGTTCTGGGCGGCGGCCCAGGGCAGCTCGGGCCGCATCCGCGGAAATGATCGGCAGGGCACCGCGGCGTCCGACATCGAGCTGCGGGGCCTGACGGTGGGCGCCGATCTCCTGGCCCGGGGCAATGCCCGGGCCGGCCTGCTGGCGGGCTTCTTGTCGGAAACCCTGACCATGGACGCGCGCCAGAGCGCAGTGCGGGGCAGCAGCGTGCATCTGGGCGGTTACGGCCAGTGGGAGCTGGACAAGGTGACCCTGCGGGGCGTGGTGGGCTTCAGTTCGGCCCGCAGCGATTCGGAGCGGCGGGTGGCCTTCGGCGGCACGGTGCGGACGGCCCAGGGCGCCTTTGAGACTTCGGACACGGTGATGGCGGTGGAGGCGCGGTTTGCCGCCTGGAGCTCGGAGCAGGTGCGGCTGGTGCCGGTGGTGGGCCTGGCGCACTATACGACCCGCCGGGCGGGCTTCCGCGAGACGGGCGCGGGCAACGAGGGCCTGACGGTGCAGGCCTATGACGCGGCGTGGGTCCGCGGGCTCCTGGGCCTGGAGCTGGGGTCGACGGAGCCCACCGGGAACGACATGAGCTGGTACGGTCGCTGGCGTGGGTGCACGACTTCAGCGCAGCGGAGCGGCAGGCGACGGCGCGGTTCAACGGTGCGCCGGGCGGGAACTTCATCGTGAAGGGCACGCCGGTGGAGTCCGGCGGGTTTGTGGCGGCGCTGGGGTTGAGCGGCCGGGCCAGCGAGCGGGTGACCTGGAGCTTGTCCTATGCAGGCGAGTTCCGGGTCGACGGCAGCAGCCACCAGTTACAGGGCAGCTTGGGGATCTCCTTTTGAGGAATCCTGCTTCGATGGGGCCTCATAGACGGAGTCCTCTTTCGAAGCGTCCTGACCCGGGGCCCTTTGAGGGCGCCGCTCAGAACGGGCGACTATGGAAGCCGGCGCTGGCACCTCTCCGGGACCAGCGCCGGGCTTTCTGCTCTCTACGTTGCCCGTTGTCAAGGAGACGCGAAAGGGCCTCGCCGCCTTCGGCCACGGCCGCGGCGATGTGGAACGGCGGATCGCCCTGGGCGATCCGCGGCTCGGGCCGGCCGTCAGCATCAATCGGTTTGCCGCGCGGCCGGCGCCCCGAGGCTCAGGATGCCGCTGGCGCTCCGGTTGAGCACCAGCGGGGAAGTCCGGCCCATCTCCTTGAGATACACCAGGGCCGCCGTCACCCGGGGCTGGATGGCGGAGTTGGACCGATCGATGTCCAGCTGCGGATAAATGGCGTTCAACTGGTTTTGAATGGATTTCTCCGCCAACCGCAGCCGTTCGGCGATGGCGGCGTTGGTGTAGCCTTCGGCCACGAGCGCCAGGATGTCCAGCTGGCGCGGCGTCAGGCGGCTGAGAATGCGGTTGGAGGACCTCGCCGTGTTGACCAGCCGTGGATCCAGCACGACAAAGCCGGCGCCGGCGCTCTGGATGGCTCGCCCCAGGGTCTCTACGTCCGTCACGGACTTCTTCAAGAGATAAGACCACCCTGAGGACATTTCCCGCGGCACGGCGGCGAGGTATTCCGGGTCGCAGTGGTTGGAGAGGAGCACGATGGCCAGGTGCGGGAGTTGACGTTTGAGAGGCTGACGCCCAACTGGACGCCGTTGAGGGGACCGGGCAGCTCAACGTCGACAATGGCCACGTCGGGCTGCAGGGGAGGGATCTCTGCCAGGGCCGCCTCGGCGTCGGCGAAGTCGCCCACCACTACGATGTTGCCAAAGGTGCCCAGGGCGACTCTCAGCAGGTCCCGGTAGAGCCCCTCGTCTTCAACAATGACAACGCTCAGTCTTTTCTCCGGATTCGGCATCGGGCCGTTGGGCCAGCGCCCGCCCACGGTGCCATCCTCCCGACCCCCGATTTATTCAAATTTTACCAAATCGCCGTGGGGATGGCTATAGGGGTAACTGCCCGTCCAGAACGTTGGTGTCGGAAAGAAGGCCGGGAGCTGCCGGCGACCGCCGCCGCGGGGATGCAGCGGGGAGGGGGAAGGCACTTGTCGTCCGCGCGGGAGCTCGGATCCCCACGAGCCCTGGGCCCGGTACCGGAGAAACCGGCCGGCGCCGTTGATCTGCCGGAGCTGATCCGGGAAAATGCCAAGCCTTTCCGCCAGGTGCTGTCCCAGGCCCGGCGGGCCGCCGGCGCGCGGCGCGTGCAGCTGTCCGTCTTTGACAAGGCCGCCGGCCAGGCGCAAGAGGTGCTGGCCGTCGGCTCCTCATCCCGGGGGCGGCGCAACTGCAAGTCCGAGGCGGAGCGGACCGGCGCCCTTGGCGAGCCGGCGGCACCGGTTCCCGTCGATGACGACGAGCGGACGCGGCTGGTGTACCGCCGCGGCCGTCCGGTGTGGGCGCCCTTGGGCGAAACCGGCGCGGGCCGTGACGCGCCTGCGGGCCGTCAGCGCGGCCGGCCCCGGCCACGGCACGTCTACGTAACCCCCGTAAAAGGTACCGGCAGCGTCTTAGGGGCGCTGACCTTTCACTTCGACGTGGCGGAGCTGGACGGCTTGCGCCAAGCGCTGTGCGACGCCTTTGCCCGGCAGGCTGGCCTGCTGGCGGAGGAGGTCCTCCTGGCGGAAACCGCGGCCCGCTGGGCGCAGCTGCTGGACGAGGCGCGCCTGTCGGTCCGCTTGCTGCACCGCCTGCACCAGTTTTCCCAGGACATGGCCGTTCTCCAGGACATGGACGAAGTGCTGGTCCGCACCCTGCGGTGTGTGCAGCAGGCCTTTGGGGTGGACCGGGCGGCGGTTTTCCTCGTGGACCAAGAGCAAGGGACGGTCCAGGGGAAATGGGCCATCACCAGCCGCGGCGAGATCGTGCTCTTCGCGGCGGCTTTTCCCCTGGAGACCCACCTGCTGGGCCAGATCGCGCTGGGCCGCCTGCCCCACTACTGCGTCCACGGCAGCGCGGCCGGTGTTGCCGGTGAAGAGGGCGTCGGAGAGGGCGGGATGCACGGCGGCCAGGAGCCCCTGTGGCTGGAAATGCCGGACGATGACGGTATATTCTCCCTGCGGGTGGCCGTCGACGCCGCGGTACCCATGCGGGCGGGGGACCGTCCCGTGGGCGTCTTGGCGGTGGCGGGCTTCGGGGGCCCCGCGCCGCTGGCCAAGAGGCTGCTGGGGCCGCTGGCGCTGTTTGCCGACGCAGCGGCCAGGGCCCTGGAAAACGGCCGCCGCCACGCCGCGCAGCACCAGATCCAAAGGCTGGCGGTGCTGGTCCGCGCCGCGGAGCGCCGCAAGCGGGAGGTGGCGGAACTGCTCCACGGGCGCATCCAGACGCGGCTTTTGGTGGCGTGGCAGCGGGTGGCCAAAGCCCGCGCGCTGCTGCGGGAGAACGCCGACGCCGCAGCCGCCCTGCTGGAGGAGGCCCTGCAGGAGCTCGATGATATCCGTGAGCGGGAAGTGCGGGCCGTGAGCCACAGCCTGCACCCCGCCATCATCCGGGTGGGGCTGGTGCCGGCCTTGCGGTCGCTGGCCCGGCGCTACGCCGACGTGCTCCGGGTCCAGGTCCAAGCGGCCGAAGAGGTGGCGGCCGCGGACCAGCTGGAAGACCCGCGCATATCGGAAACCGTCCGTCTGGCTTGCTATCGCATTGTGGAAGAGGCCCTCCAGAACGCCCGCCGGCATGGGCAGGCATCGGCGGCCACGGTTTCTCTGCGGCTGGTCGAGGAGGACCAGCTGGAGCTGGTGGTGCGGGACGAAGGCCGCGGGTTTGACCCTCCCCAGGTCCACAAGGGCCTTGGCCTGGCCGCGATGACCGCCCACGCCATCCACGTGGGCGGTCGGCTGCGGGTGGAGAGTGCGCCTGGTGCCGGCACCACGGTATTGGCGCGGCTGCCCGTGCGGGAGCCGGGGTCGGAGCCGGCGCCGGCTTCGGCTGGCACTGCTCCGCAGCCGGACCGACTTCGGGGACGGCTTGGGCCTCAGCCGCCGCGCATGCCCAAGTAGGCCCGGCGGACGCCCTCGTCCTGCTGCAGTTGGGATGAGGTGCCCGAGAGGGCGATGCGGCCGGTTTCCAGGACGTAGGCTCGATGGGCCACCTTCAGGGCCAAGCGGGCGTTTTGCTCCACCAACAGGATGGAGACGCCCGCCTGGTTGATCTCCTGGATAGTGCGGAAAATTTCCCGCACCAGCAAGGGCGCCAAACCTAAGGACGGCTCGTCCAGCAGCAGCAGCTTGGGTTCGGCCATAAGGGCCCGGCCGATGGCCAGCATCTGCTGCTCGCCGCCCGACAGGGTGCCCGCCAACTGTTGCCGGCGTTCCCGCAGCCGCGGAAAGAGCTGATATACCCGCTCTTTGACCCGGGCCACCGCCTCGGGGCGGCGCCGGTGGACGAAGCCGCCCAGGGTCAAGTTTTCCTCCACCGTCAGGGTGGGAAACACCCGGCGCCCCTCCGGCGAGTGGGCGATGCCCATGGCCACGATCCGGTGGGCAGGGGTGCGGGTGATGTCGACGCCGTCGTAGCGGATGACGCCCCGGCGGGAGGGCAGCAGCCCCGACACGGCCCGGAGGGTGGTGGTCTTGCCGGCCCCGTTGGCGCCCAACAGCACGCAGATTTCGCCTTTGTCCACGGTGAAGGAAATGCCCTTGACCGCCTCCACCTGGCCGTAGGCCACGGCCAAGTTTTCCACTTCAAGCAGCGCCATGGTCATCATCCTCGTCGCGGCCCAAGTAGGCCTCGATGACCCGGGGGTTTTGCTGGACTTCCGCGGGCGTGCCTTCGCCGATCTTGCGGCCGTTGTCCAGGACGGTGATGTGGTCGGACACCTCCATGACCAAGTCCATGTCGTGCTCGATCAGGAGCACCGTGATCCCTTCGTCCCGGATGGCGCGGATGAGCCCGATGAGCGCCTCGGTCTCTTGGGGGTTTAGGCCGGCCGCGGGTTCATCCAGCACCAGCAGCTTGGGGTCCAGGGCCAGGGCCCGGGCGATTTCCAGCCGCCGCTGGTCCCCGTAGGGCAGGCTGCGGGCCAGGCTGTGGCGCTGCTCCCACAGCCCCACTTGCCGCAGCCGCTCTTCGGCCGCGGCCTGGATGGCCCGCTCTTCCCGCCGCTGGGCGGGCGTGCCCAGGATGGAAGCCAGCACGCCGGCCCGGGAGCGGCTGTGGCGGGAAGCCATGACGTTTTCCAGGCAACTCAAGTTGCCAAAGAGGCGCAGGGTCTGGAACGTCCGGCCGATCCCCAAGGACGCGATGGCATGGGGCTTCATGCCGCTGATGTCGCGGCCTTCAAAGAAGACGCTGCCTTCATCGGGCCGGTAAATCCCCGTGATGACGTTGAACACCGTCGTCTTGCCGGCGCCGTTGGGGCCGATGAGGCTGGCGATGGTGCCCCGGCGCACCTGGAAATCCAGGTCGGCCACGGCCACCAGGCCGCCAAAGCGCTTGGTGAGGCTGCGGGTTTCCAACAGCACCTCGGACATGGGCGCCTACCTCTCGCCTGCCGGTGCCGGGGCTGCGGGCGGCTTGGCACTGCTGTCCGCCCCGGGCGCGGCTTCTGTTTCCAGCTCCCGCACCCAGCGGCGGCTGGGCCACAAGCCCTGGGGCCGGAAGATCATCATCACGATCATGGCGGCGCCGAACACCAGCATGCGGTACTCCATAAAGTCTCGGAAAATCTCGGGCAGCACCATGAGCGCGCCGGCGGCCACGATAACCCCCGGGATGGATCCCAAGCCCCCCAGCACCACGATGCTGAAGAGGATGACGGACTCGGAAAAGGTGAAGCTGTCGGGGGAGATGATGCGGATCTTGGCCGCATACAGCGTCCCCGCGGCCCCCGCCAGGCCTGCCCCCAGCGTGAAGGCTAAGCTCTTGGCCCAGCGCACGTCGATGCCCATGGCCGCGGCCGCGACTTCATCCTCCCGCACGCAGTTCCACGCCCGCCCGATGCGGGAGCGCTGCAGCCGCACCAGGGCGATGACGGCCAGCACCACGACGCCCCAGGTGAGATAGTAAAAGTCTGCCGGGGTGCGGGCGCTCCAGCCCAAGAGGGTGATGCGATCCATGACCAGAAGCCCGTTGGGCCCGCCGGTCAAGTTCCAGGGATTGTTGATCAGGGCGATGCGGACGATCTCGTTGAGTCCGATGGTGACGATGAGGAGGTAATCGCCCCGCAGGTGGATGATGGGCCGGGTGACCACGTAGGCAAAGAGCCCGGCGGCGATGGCGCTGGCGGGAAACAGCCACGCCAGGGGCACGCCGTACCGGGTGGACAAAGTGGACGTGGTGTACGCGCCGATGGCGAAAAAGGCCGCGTGGCCCATGTTGAACAGGCCCACTTCGCCCAGGATGAGGTTGAGGCTGAGGCCCAGGAGCACGTATATGCCGAAAAACACGGCCACGTCGGTCCAGTAGCGGCTGGCCGCCTGGGGAAACCCGATGAGGACCGCGGCCAGGACAGCGTAAACAATCCACCGGAAAATGGGCCTCTGCATCTGCTCCCCTCACACCTTCTCCGCGACCCGCTCGCCCAAAAGCCCGTGGGGGCGCAAGATGAGCAAACCGATCAGGATGATGAACACGAAGGCGTCTTTCCACGCCGAGGACAAATACCCCGCCCCCAGCATCTCCAGCACGCCCAGGAGCAGGCCGCCCACCATGGCGCCGGGGATGTTGCCGATGCCGCCCATGATGGCGGCGGTAAAGGCCTTGAGGCCGTAGGCCCAGCCCATGGTGTAATGGATCTGCCGGTAATACAGCCCGATCATGACGCCTGCCGCCGCTCCCAGGGCGGGCCCGATGACGAAAACGAGGCGGATGATCTGGTCGATGTCGATGCCCATGAGGCGGGCGGTGTCGTGGTCGATGGCTGTGGCCCGGATGGCCATGCCGATGGTGGTGCGCTGGACGAAAAAGTACAGGGCCAGCATGAGGGCCAGCGCGGTGGCCAAGATGATGAGCTGCATGGCGGTGAAGTGGACGCCCAACAGTTCAAACCGCCCGGCGGGCACGTACTCCACCGGATACGCCTGGTACCGCTTGCCCCACAGCAGCATGGCCGCGTTCTGCAGGAAGATGGAGGCGCCCAGCGCCGACACCACGGCGGTGAGGCGATGGGACTGGCGCAGGGGCCGGTAGGCCACCCGCTCCACGGTCACCCCTGCCGCAGCCACCGCCACCATGGCGGCCAGCACGACGGCCGCCAGCACCAACAGCCCCGGGCCCCTGCCCGCGGCAAAGCGGGACACCAGCAGCGTGAAACCGACGTAGGACCCCAGCATGAACAGCTCGCCGTGGGCGAAGTTGATGAGGCGCATGATGCCGTACACCATGGTGTAGCCCAGGGCGATGAGGGCGTAGATGGAGCCCAGGGTCAAACCGTTGATGAGCTGTTCGGTGAAGATCTCCATCGAAGCGACGACCCTCGATCCGACGATGTTGCCATCCGCGGCCCCCAGCGGCCGGGAAAGACCGCCCGCCGGTCCCCGCAGGCAGCGGCGCTGCGCCTGCGGCGCCCGGCCCTGCGGCGCCGGCCGGCCAAGGGGGCGGCGGGTCCCCATCCCCGCCGCCCCCGCCCGCGCGGGGTTCAGTAGCCCGCGTCGACGATGCGGCCGCTGTCGTCCACCTTGTAGGCCTTGTAGATGGCGCCGGCCCGGTCGCCCGAGTCCTCAAAGGAGATGGGCCCGGTGATGCCGTTGATGCTGAGCTGGCTGCGGATGTACTCGGCCAGCACCGTGGAGTCTGTGGAGCCGGTGGCCTCGATGGCGGCGGCGATGACGTTGAGCGCGTCGGCCGCGTACACCGGCCACGGGGTGCTGGGCGGCGCGCCGTGGCGGCGCACGTACTCGTTGACGAACTCCACGGCCTCAGGATAGTCCAAGTCGGTGGGCAAGGGCTCCTGGGTCACCAGGGAGCCCGCGGCCACGCTCAAGCCCGCGATCTCGATGAACTCGTCGTTGATGGCCGCGTTCCCGCCGATAAAGAGCGCGTCCACCCCTGCGTCCCGCATCTGCCGCAGAAACAGCCCCGCTTCAGGATAATAGGCCGTAAAGTACACCACCTCGGGATTGGTCGTCCGCATGCGGCTGATGGTGGAGGTGAAGTCCCGCTCGCCCGCGGTGATCGCGTCGTAGAACACCACCTCCACGCCGGACTTGCCGGCCAGCGACCGGCGGGCCGCTTCGGCCAGGCCCCGGGCAAAGGTGGAGTTGTCGTGCACGATGGCGATGCGCTGCAGGTTGAGGTGGGCGGTGACCAGCTCGGCAAAAAAGTCGCCCTGCCGGTCATCCCGGAAGGACGTGCGGAAAAAGTAGCGGTGCCCGTGCTGGGTCAGGCTTTCCGCGGTGGCGCCGTAGGCGATGTTGAGCAGGCCCGCGTCCTCGTAGATGAGCTGCGCGGCCTCGGTAATGGAGGAGCCGTAGGAGCTGATGACGGCCACCACGCCTTCGGCCACCATGCGCTGGGCGGTGAGGGCCGACTGGCGCACCTCGCCCTGGTCGTCGCCGATGACGATTTCCACCGGCCGGCCCAGGATGCCGCCCCGGGCGTTGATCTGGTCCGCCACGATCTGCACCGAGTTGACGGCCATCTCGCCTTCCAGGGCCCACGGACCCGTGATGGGGCCCTGCAAGCCGATCCGGATGGGGGCTTGTGCAGCGGCGGGCGCCGTCACGGCGCAGCCCAGCGCCCAGGCGACGGCCAGCACCAAAAGGCCTGTCCACCAGTGCCGCGCCCATCCGCCTTTGGAAACCCGCAACCGACCTCGCAAGACGATTCCCTCCTGCTCCCGGTATGATTATGTAAGTTGATCCGGTTCGGAATCTTCTCCGCGGCGGAAACGGTTCCTGCCTTTCCGCGCAGATCGCCGCGGCCCCATGGCGCTGGCCAGCCCGGATCAGCCCGTGCCGCCCGTCGCGGCGGCGGAAGCCTCCGGCACCGGCACGGGCACGAAGCCGTCCGACGAGATCCACTGCAGGATGGAGGTGGAGTCGTCGCCGGTGAAGCGGGATACCACCGCTACTCCGGGGACCAGGGGCAGCTGGCCCGCGCCAAAGCCATCGACGGGCACGGCGACGGTGACCTCGATGGTGTGGCCTTCCACTTCCTCGCTGGGCAGTTCCACCACGCGGGCGTCCTCGCCGGGCACCTCCAGCTCCTCCACCCGGAGGCGCTCTTTGCCGGTGCCGCTCAGGCGGGAAACCGTGACGGTGCCCCGGTGCGGCCGGTTTTCCAAGTTCGCAAGGAAGACGCGCACCGTCACGACTTGGGCCGCGGGGAGCTGGGCCACGGGAAACATGCCGGTGGTTAGGGTCACAGCCACGGCGAACCCTCCTCGTACAGGTCGGACGCGCCCGGCGGCCCGCCGCAGGGGGCGGCGCCGCGGGCGCTCTAGACTAGGATGAAGTCCCCGGCGGACTTGTAGAGCGCGACGACGGTGGCGCCGTCGGCCGGGAAAAACTGGGTTACGGCGGCCGTGGGCACCAGCAGGTCCGACGACAAGTGCACGTCGATCTCGACAGTCTGGCCGCTGAGGCCGTCCACGGTCACCCGCTGAACGCTGTGGGCGGGCACCTCCAGGGAGCGGAAGAAGATGGTGTCCCGCCGGGCGCCGTCGACCCGCCGGATCCACAGGTCGGCGGTGTGATGGTCTTCGCTGAGGCTGCTGATGGCCACCACCAGCTGCATGACGGTGTCCGCGGGGACGGTGAAGAGGCCGGTGGTGCGCAAGCCCCGCAGCCGGGGACGATGGTCGCCCAGCCCTTGGCTGCTTTCCTCGGCTGGCGGCTGTTCGGGCTGTGCGGGCTGAGCGAGTTGTTCGGGCTGTTCAGGCTGTTCGGGCACGGCGTCGACCGGCGCCTCGGCGGCTCCGGCCGGGTCGGATGGGGTGTCGGTGGCGGCGGTGGTGTCGGGTTCCGGTTCGGGCGCAGCCGGCTGGCGGCGGGCGCGCCGGATGCGGATGATGGGCCCGCCCCGGGCCCGGGTGAGCACAAGGCGCTGTTTGATGCGGCGCACGGTCTCCTCTCCCTCTTCCCCGGCGGTGTTTCCCCCGCGGCGGCGCGGCCCTGTCGGGCGCCGGGGCAGGACGTAGGAATCCGTTCCTGGTGGAGCTATGATATGCTGGCGGTGGGATTCCCGTCACCCCCACGGACCATCCGCACCGGTGGCGGGGAGCGCGGGAGGAGGAGACGGCATGCCCCCACAGGCGTCCCGGGAGGGGCGGCGGGTGCTCATTGTCAACGCCGACGACTTTGGCCTGAGCGACGGCGTCACCGCAGGGATCGTGCGGGCCTGGCGGGAGGGCGTGGTGACCTCCACGTCGGCCATGATCAACATGGACGGGGCGCCGGAGCGGGTCGCGGCGGCCCGCCGGTCCTGCCCCGAACTGCCCATCGGCCTGCACCTGAACATCACCGCCGGGCGCCCCGTCTTGCCGCCGGAAAAGGTGCCGACGCTGGTGGACGAGCAGGGCCGCTTTTACGGGGTGGAAACTATCCCCATCCACCTGCCCCGCATGTCCCTGGCGGAGCTGCGGGCGGAACTGCGGGCCCAGGCCGAGCTGCTGCTGAGCACCGGCGTGCGCTTTACCCACCTGGACTACCATCACCACATGGTGGTGCTGTACACGCCCTTTTTCAGCGTCGTGCGGGAGCTGGCCAAGGACTACGGCGTGCCGGTGCGCCAGCCCGTGCCCGCGTCGGTGGCCGGCGTGCTGCGCTTTCCCAGCACCCTCAAAGACGCCGCGGTGCGCCAGATGATCGGTTTTGGCCTGCGCCACCCTGTGCTGGCCATGCGGCTCTTGCCCCACATGACCCCGGGCGCGCTGCGCCGCCAAGCCCGGCGGCTGGCCGCGGAAGGGGTGCCCGCCCCGGACTGCTTCATCGACGGGTTTTACGGCAACGCCAGCGTGGAAAATTTCCTGTACATGCTGGAACGGCTGCCGCCAGGGATTAGCGAGGTGGTCGTCCACCCCGGTTTCGCCGACGAAGGCCTGCGCCAGGCGGGGGCGGGGTACGTGGAGGAGCGGGAGGTGGAGCTGGCGGTGCTGCTGGACCCGCGGGTGCGGGAGGTCTGCGCCGCCCATGGCGTGCAGCTGGCCAGCTACGCCGTGTTGGCAAAGTAGCGCCGCCGGCCGCTGACGGCGCCCTCAACGGCGCCCCCATGGCGGGCAGGGCCACGGCGGGCGGCCCGCCCGCCCCCTCGGCCTCGCCCCGGGAACGGCCTGTCCCGGGGGCGAGGCGGCCCTACCAGCGGGCTGGGAGGGGGTCAACGGGGCCCATTAACGGGCGTCCTCGGCGGTGGAAACGCCCAACCGGCTGTACAGCGGGCAGTGCCGGGTCACGCCTTGGAAGAACACGATGCCGCCCACGGCGGCCACGATGGCGCTCACCCACGGCGACCACCCCAGCACGGGCGGCAGGATGATGAGGACGATGCCCAGCACCAGGCGGAGGATGCGATCAATGCCGCCCACGTTTTGGACAAGCCCAGGGGTTCCAGCCAAGGCAACTCCCTCCTTGTCGGTTTGGCTGACTATTATGATATCAGAGCCCCGTTGCTTAATCAATGATTGTCGATGAAGCAAGGGCGTACCGGCTTTGGACTGGGTTGAGCCGGGGATTGGCCAAGCCTAGGATTCGTCCTCAGCCGGGCCCAGTACCAGCTGCGGCCGGCGCCGGCTGCGGGTACGGCGGCGGGGGGAGGGGCTGTGGGCAGTCTGCACCCCGGCGGTGCGGGTCAAGTCCGACTGGCGGTTGCCGATGAGGGGCGGCCGCTGGCCCACGGCGGGCACCGGCAGGCGCAGGAGGGCCTTGGCCAGGCTCGGCCCGTGGAAGGGGATGAGGGGGAACAAATAAGGCACATTCATCGAGCGGGTGAAGGCCAGGACGACAAACCCGGCCGCCAGCCCCGCGCCGAGGCCCGGCAGCTGAAACAAGGCCGCCAGGGCCAATAGGGCGTAGCGGTACAACCGCAGGGCGTAGGCGAACTCCAGGCTTGGAATGGCGAAGTAGCCGATGGCCGCCACGGCCGTGTACAGCACGGTTTCCGGCACAAACAGCCCGACGGAGACGGCCAAATCGCCCAGGAGGATCGCGCCCACGATGCCCAAGGAAGTGGCCAGGGCCGTGGGGGTATGGATGAGGGCCATGCGGATCAAGTCCACGCCCAGCTCCAGCATGAAGAGCTGCAGCCAGACGGGGACAGTGCTGGGCTCCTTGGGGCCGATGAACTGCAGCCACTGGGGCAGCGCGGGCCGGGACAAGTACAGCGCGAGCCAAAGGGGCGTCAACACCGTGGCCAGAAAAAACGCGGCGGCCCGCACCCAGCGCAAGTACGTGCCGATGGGCGGCGACTGGAAAAACTCCTCCGCGTGCTCAAAGAAGTGAAACGCGGTGACGGGCAGCATCATGGCCATGGGCGTCGAGTCCACCAGAACGATGATGTGGCCCTCCAGCAGGTGCGCGATGGCCACGTCGGGCCGCTCGGTGTAGCGCACCTTGGGCAGCGGATTCCACGGCGACTTGACGATGATTTCCTCCAGGTTCTTGACGCCCATGGGCAGCGCGTCCACGCTGGCTTCCCGGATGCGCTGCTTGACCTGGTCCACCAGCCCGTGGTCGGCGATGTCGGCGATGTAGCCCACGGCCACGTCGGTGCGGGAGCGGCGGCCGACTTGGAAGATTTCAAACCGGAGGCGGGGGTCCCTCAGGCGGCGCCGGATCATGGCCGTGTTGAACACCAAAGTTTCGGCCAGCCCTTCGTGGGAGCCCCGGGTCACCTTCTCCAGATCGGGCTCCTCGATGCTGCGGGTGGGGAACTCCCGCACGTCGATGGCGATGGCCGTGTCTTCCCCGTCGACAAACAGCACCATGGGGCCGGCCATGACCCACTCCACGGCCTTTTCGATGGTGTCCACCGTTTCCACTTCAAAGTACGGGATGCGGCGGCCCATGAGCTTGCGGATCACGTTGGGCACCATCTCGCCCCGCTGGGTTTCCTGCAGGCTCGCGTAGATGTCCGCGGTCACCTTGTCCTTAATGAAACCGTCCACGAAATAGAAGAGCGCCTTGCGGCCGCCGATCTCCAGCGGGCGCTCGATGATGTCAAAGGAAACGCCCACGCCCAGGCGGGCCCGCATCTCGGCGGCGTTGGCTTCCAGGCGGCGGCTGATGGGCGTGGCGGCTGGCTCGCGCTCCGGCATGGCGGCCGGATCCCCCCGTTTCCCCGGCGGATGCTGGCATTCAGAGCGGCAAGCTTAAGCATTCCCCATTGAGCCGGATTGTTGCCCGCCGGCGCGGACCCGTGGCCGACGGCCTTGGGCACCGCGGCGTTCCCGCAGCTAGAAGAAGCGCACCCCCAGGAGCAAGAGGATCGCGATGATGACGGGCTGATGGAGGATGTAGACGATGAGGGAGTGGCGGCCCAGGAACACCGCGGGCCGGGCCCATGAGGGCGGTGGGGAGGGCACGGCCAGCCCCCGCTCCCGGGCCGCCACGTAGAGCCGCCCCAGCGCCACGCCCAGGAGGACCACCCCCAGCCAGGGGATGAGGGGAAAGTAGTCCACGGAAATGTAGCCCTCTGGCCTGAGGCCCAGGGGCAGCAGCCACCAGGTGCCCACCGGGCAGCAGGCCAGCAGCCGGCCGCCCAAAAGCAGCAGGAGGCCCAGCGGCGCCGCGAAGGGCCCTGTGCGCAGGAGCAGGGGCGCGAGCAAGAGCGCCGTGCCGATAAAATGCAGGACGCCGAAGGCGATGAACTGGTGGCGAAAAATGGGCCACGTCACCAGGCTAATGGCGAGTCCCCAGCCCAGCAGCTTCAGGCCCCGCTCCAGCCAGCGGCGGTAGGGGACCCCCGCGGGGTGGCGGGCTTGCACCAGCGTCATGCTGACGCCCACCAGCAGCAAGAAGGTGGCGGCGATGCCCCGGGCCACGAGGCGCCAGCCTCCCTGGCCCACGTCGTGGGGGTAAACGCCCGCGAAGCTCAAATCCCACATCGCGTGGTAAAACACCATCGCGACGACGGCCATCCCCCGCAAGGCGTCGATTTCCCACAGGCGCGGCCCGGCCTTGCCGGGCGTGGATGGACTGCGGCCCAACCCGTCCCGCTCCTTCCGCCAACTGGGGTCCTTCGCGCGCCAGGGTGTTCGCTCCTGCGCCGCGCCAACTCCTCCTAGGGTTGATCCCGCACGGGAATCGGGCCCAGCACCCGCACGCCGCCGGGGTCTACCCGGCAGCGGTAGGCGTAGGCTTCGACGCCGGCCGACCGGGCGTGGGCCAGCGCGTGGGCAAAATCCGGATCCGCTGTCCGGTGGGGCGCCAGGGCCGCCGCGTCGTCCCGCTGCACAAACCATACCACCGCGGCCCGGTACCCCTCCTGCACCGCGGCGGCCAGCTCCAGGAGGTGCCGGGTGCCCCGGGTGGTGGGGGCGTCGGGAAACAGGGCCAGGCCGTCCTCCACCAGGTTGCACGACTTGGTTTCTACCAGGCACGGCGGCCGTCCCGGAGCCTCCAGCAGGAAGTCCACGCGGCATTGGCCCCAGCGGACCTCGGCCCGCCACGACGGGTAGCCCCGGAAGGGCGGCAGGCCCTCCTCCTCCAGGCACCGGGCAAAGAGCCGGTTGGGCATGCGGGCGTCCACCGACACCCAACGCCTCGCATAGCGGACCAGGAGCAAGGTGCCCGCGGTGCGGCGCGAAGCGGCGTCGGGAGCCAGCGCGGCCAATCCCAAGGTGCCGGGCTGCAGCAGTTCCGTCATGCGGCCGGAGTTGGGCAAGTGCAAGGCCAGGACGGTGCCGCCTGCGGGCTTCAGGGTGGCTTCCACGGTAAACCGGTTGCGGCGGGCCACCACGTACACCGGCGTGAGGTCGGGAGGAAAGGGGACGTGGGCAAAGCCCCCCGCAGGTTCAGTCATCGGGCCACACGGCGGCATCGGGGTCCAGCCGGGCGGCGGCTGCCGCCCGGGCTATGGCCGCCTCTCGGTCGCCGTAAAACATCTCGTACAGCTCCTTTAGGCCCTGGGCAAGGCCGGGCCCAGGGCGTCCCACCAGCCGCTCGGGCAGGAAAAAGATGCGCCGCGCGCGCCAAGCTGGCAAGTCGCGCCAGCCGGGACGGCGGGCGATGCGGGCCAAGCTCATGCGCTTCTCAGCGGATCCGCACCAGGAGGCGCACAGCGTGTCGGGGGCCCGGCGCAGCACCTCGGCGTCCTTCACCGGCCGGCTCTCCTCATCTATATCGGCAAACACATTTTCCACGCCCAGCAGCGCAAAAAATTCGTGGATCCAGCTGCGGCGGCCGGCGACGATGACGGGTTTGGGCCACCATTCCCAAGCTGCCCGGCGGGGGATGTCCCTGTCGCGGCCCGCGTCCTTTAGCCGGCGGCGGGCTTCCTGGGCCTGGCTGGCCGTCTCGGCCAGCGCCGCGTCAAAGGCAGCCGCGAGGGCTTGCCCGGCGGCGGGCGCGCCCAGGGCCTCCGCCACCTGCAGCATGCCCCGCCGGACGCCGGCCAGGGTGTGGCCGTCCACCACCACGTGGGGCACCCCCGCGGCCTGCAGCGCGGCGATGTTGCGCTCCATGCCGGGCACGCTCAAGGAGGCCAGCACCACATCGGGTTTCAGCGCGGCGATGGCCTCCAGGTCAATCTGCAGGTCCGTGCCCACGTCGGCCACGCCGCGGCCCTGATCCGGCAGGCACCGGGCCAGCGCCGGGTCCTTGAGGGACCAGCGGTCGACGCCCACCAGCCGGTGGCCGAAACCCAGGGCGCAGACGATCTCGGTGTTGCTGGGGCACAAGGAGATGACCCGCATCGCGCTGCCTCCTTTCGGGTCGCCGGCTCCCCCGTTCCGCTTCCGCCGCGGGCCCGCGCCCGCCCGCGGCCGCGGCGCAAGGCGGCCCGGGGCCGCGATCAAGGGGCGGGCTGCCTCACGGGGCCGGCACCAGCCGGTACACCCGCCCGCCGTGATCCGCCACGTACAGCTCACCGGCCGCGTCCTCGCCCCAGGCCGTGATGCGGTAGGACGTGTGCAGCAGCTCTTCGAAGGGCCACGGGGCCACGGGCTGGCCGGGCGCGTCCCGGTAAGCGGCCTTGGGCCCGGTGTCCATGGCCCAGATGCGGCCGCTGCAGTAGTCGGCGAAGAGGTAATAGCCCACCAGCTCCGGGATGGCCGTGCCCCGGTATACGTACCCGCCGGTGATGGAGCAGCCCCATTGGTGGGAGTACTCCGCGACGGGCAGGATGAAGCCCGAAGGATCGCAGCGGCTGCCTTGGGGGTAGCAGCGGCTGCCCTCCATGCGGTTCCACCCGTAGTTCTGGCCGCCCCGGCTGCCCGCGGGCTGGAAGTGGATTTCCTCCCAGGCGTTTTGGCCCACGTCCGCGATGTACAAATCCCCCGTGGCCCGGTCAAAGGAAAACTTCCACGGGTTGCGCAGGCCCAGGGCCCAAATCTCCGGCCGGGCGTTGCGGCGCCCGACGAAGGGGTTGTCGGGCGGGATCCCGTAGGGGGTGCCGCTGTCTACGTCAATGCGCAGGAGCTTGCCCAGCAAGGTGTTGAGGTTTTGGGCGTTGCCCCACGGATCGCCGGCCCGGCCGCCGTCGCCGGTGCCGATGTAGAGGTAACCGTCGGGGCCAAACACCATGGTGCCGCCGTTGTGGTTGGCCGCCGGCTGGTCGATCTGCAGCAGAGGCCTGGCGCTTTGGGGGTCTGCCGCAAAGCGGTCGGGCCCGGTGCGGTATTCCACGATCTGCGTGTGGCCGGCCCGGTCGGTGTAGTTGACGAAGAAGCGCCCGTTGGCGGCAAAATCCGGGTGAAACGCGACGCTCAGCAGCCCCCGCTCGCCGCCGGTAGACACCAGGCTGCTGACGGAAAGAAAAGGCTCCGGCCGCAGCGCGCCGGCCTCCAGGTCGTAGATCTTAATGGTCCCCGTCTGCTCCACGATCCACAGGTGCTGCGGGAAACCGGGAGCATTGGCGATGTGGACGGGCTGCGTAAACCCGGCGTTGAGGGGTTCCAGCGCCACCTGGGGCAAAGCGGCCGCTGGGGCGGCTCGCGCGCAAGCTACGGCCGCCGCCAGGACCAGCAGCGCCGACGCGGGGAAAGGGACAACACGGCGGCCGCGCGCCATGGCGCCCCGGGCCCGGGCGCCGCGTGTCAGGAACATGGACGCCACCTCCCTTTGACTTGGATCATTCCACCAAGACGCGGGAATTCCTGATGGCGCCTTGCGGGCACACCCGGCCGCGCGCGGCAGGAACCGCGCGGGGCCGCACCAAAGTCAGCAAGGGCCGATGGGCCGGTCCAGCCCGCCGGCGGGTCTTCTGGGACCAGCGGCGGCATGGACCGGACCGGGGTCAAAGGGGGGATGCCGATGGATGCCGGAGAAGCCCGGGGCGGCCATGAAACCCGCGGCGCCGGCCAGGGCCGGGGCGGCGGCGGTGGCCGCGGGCCCGCGGGGACCAGGGACGGTGGCGAAAGCCGCGGCGAGCCCGCGGTGGTGGACCGCCTGGTCGATGGCCAGTGGGCGGTGCTGCTGGTGGGGGACAGCCAGGTGGAGCGGGTGGTGCCCCGCACGGCCCTGCCCGCCGCGGCCAGAGAAGGCACGTGGCTCAAAACGGAATGGGACGGGGAACGGCTGGTGTGGGCGGCAGTGGATGAAGCCGCCACCCGGCAGGCCCAGGAGCGGATTGCCGACAAGCTGGCCCGCCTGCGGCAGCGGGGGAGGCGCTGACGGGCCAGGAGGCGGGCGAAGCCTTGTCCGCCAGTTTCGCCGGGGGCGCGTCCGGTCCAGATTGGCCCCGCCCCCGCAGCGCCTCCAGCTTGCCCGCCACGCGGCTCTGGGCCCCGCGGGTGGCCGCGGCGTCGGGGAGGAAGGTGTAGACGGCCGGGCCGCCGGCAGAAGGATCGGCGCCGGCGGGCACTAAGCGGCCCCAGGTGCCGGGCTCGAGCCCGCCTGCGGCCATGACCTGAGGGAGGCCATCGGATCCCGGGGCCGGCCCGAGGAGGACCACCCATTCTTGTTCGTCTTCCTCCACCAAAAACACCGCGAAGCGGCCGTCCACGATGCGGTCGACCACCGCCAGCGGGGCCGCGGCCGCTGCGGCCGCGGCCGGGGCCAGGCCGATGGGCGGGGGGGACGAAGCGGCGGCCAAAGGGGCGGCCGGCCCGGCGATCCCCGGAACCGGCGCCGCCAACACCGCGAGAGCCGCCGCACCCCACAGCACGATGGTGTTGCCCCCGAACCGCCGTCGGCCCAGGGCTGACCCGGGAGGGGTGGGCCGCGCCCGGCCCAGGGCGGCAGCCACGGAGAGCAGCCGGACAGATGGGGTGTTGGAAGAGTGAATAGGAAGTTTATCCATACTGGACAATTTGTCGCGGGACCGCGCAATTCCTTCACCGGGCCGTACCGCGGGTTGCGGTATTTGTCAGGGGCCCTCCTGCTTGTGGCGCTGGCGGCGGCGCTGGCCGCCGGCCCGGCGGCCGCCGGGCAAGCCGGCGCCGAGCTGGTTGTTTTCTTCCTGGACGTGGGCCAAGGGGACGCGACCTTGCTGCAAGGGCCCGACTTTACCATCCTGATTGATGCGGGCCGCCACGACCGGGCCGATGTGGTGCCTTACCTGGAAGCCGCGGGCGTGAAGGCCATCGACCTGTTCATCGGCACCCATGCCCACTCGGACCACATCGGCCAATGCGCCGCGGTCATGGGCCGGTTTCCGGTGAAAGAAGTGTGGCTGCCCGGCCACGTCCACACGTCGCTGACCTTTGAACGCTGCCTGGATGCCATCTTGGACAGCGACGCCGGCTATCACGAACCCCGGGCCGGGGAGGCCTTTCAAGTCGGCAGCGCCCGGGTGGAAGTGGTCCATCCCGCGTCCGCGACCGGCGACCTCAACAACGATTCCATTGCGGTGCGCATCCTCTACGGCGACGTGGTGCTGCTGTTTACCGGCGACGCGGAGGCCCCGGCGGAGGCGGCCATGGTGGAGCGGGGGCTGCCGCTTTCGGCCCACGTCCTCCACATGGGGCACCACGGTTCCCGCACGTCGTCCACGGCGCCGTTTCTCGCCGCCGTCGCGCCGGAAGTGGCCATCTACTCCGCCGGCGCTGGCAACTCCTACGGCCATCCCCACCCGGAGGCCCTCGCGCGGGTGGCCGCGGCCGGGGCGATGGTGTACGGCACGGATGTCCACGGCACGGTCCGGGTGACCACCGACGGGCGCCGCTACACGGTGGTGCCTGAGCGGGGAGAGCCCGCGGCCGGGCCGCGCTCCCGTGGGCCGGTGGCGGAAAGCGCGATGCCGGCGGCGCCGGCCCATTGGGCTTCAGAGGGGGACGAACCGGCCGCACCGGGCGGGCCGGGCTTGTGCGGGCCTGGACAGGTGGACATCAACTCCGCCCCGGCAGCGGAACTTACCCGCATCGTCCACATCGGTCCCGCCTTGGCGGAGCGGGTGATCGCGCTGCGCCCCTTCGCGTCCGTTGCTGACCTGCTGCGGGTGCCGGGGATCGGCCCGGCGCGGCTGGCCGCCATTGAAGATCAGGGGCTGGCCTGCGCGGCGGCCCTGTCGCCGACGGCGGACTGAGACCCGATACGCGTGGACGGCGGCGTCGCCGCCGCCGTCCCGCAGTGCCTTGTGCCGATGCAGCCCGGACGGGTCAGTCGATCTGGATCTTGTAGCCCTGCTGCGCTTTAACCTTGGGCAGGGTGATGACCAGTTCGCCCTTGTTGAACTCGGCCTTGACCTTGTCGTGGGCGATCTCCCCGGGGAAGGTGAAGCGCCGTTCAAACCGGGTCATGCTCGCGGTGCGCTCCCGGCGCAGGAAACGCCTTTCGCTGCGCTGCACCTTTTCGCCCCGCAGGATGAGAACGTTGTTGCGCAGCTCGATCTCGATGTCGTTCTTGTCAAAGCCCGGCAGATCAGCGGTCACGATGTAGGCGTCATCGGTTTCCTCGATGTCCACTGCCGGCACGTGAGGCCTCCACCCGAAGGGCCAGAAGAACAGGTCCTCAAGGTCAGGCCACGACGGCCAGAGGGACTCGAAGCTCCTCGGAACCAGGTCCCTCATGATGGCCACCTCCTGTGTGGATTTTCTCCACCTTCACCCTCATTTTACACTGAAAGTCAAAAAAAGTCAACATGACGGCGCCGTGGTAGACGTGGCCGCTGAGGCGGGTGCAGCCGCCCGGAACCGAGGGACGCGGTCGAGCCCTATCCAGAATGGTGTATACTTTCTCGCCCACCCATTGATTTCAGGCGGATGGGGCGGTAATTTATGCACCAAGCATTCGAGCAGCTGCCAGGATATGGCAGACAGTGTCAGGGGGGATTCGCGTGGCAGGGCAGTACGACGTGGTCATCAGTACGGTATGGGTGCTGCTGGGGGCCTTCCTGGTGTTCCTCATGCACCTGGGGTTCGCCATGGTGGAGAGCGGGTTCACCCGCGCCAAGAACACCGTCAACATCCTGCTGAAAAACGTGGTGACGGTGCTGATCGGCGTCATCACCTACTACCTGGTCGGCTTCGCGCTCATGTTCGGCGAAAGCCAAGGGGGCTTTGTGGGCGGATCGTACTTCATGCTGGGCAACGCCAGCCAATTTGACGCGGGCGTCCCGGTGATGGCCTTCTGGGTCTTCCAGGCCATGTTCGCCGCCACGTGCGCCACCATCGTGTCCGGCGCCGTGGCGGAGCGGGTCAACTTCAACGCCTACTTGGCCTTCGCGCTGGTCATGACCGCCTTGATCTACCCCATCGTCGGCCACTGGGTGTGGGGCGGCGGGTGGCTGGCCCAGATGGGCTTCATGGATTTCGCCGGCTCGACGGTGGTGCACTCCGTGGGGGCGTGGGGAGGGCTGATCTTCGCCCGCATGCTCGGCCCGCGGCTGGGCAAGTACGGGCCGCAGGGCCAGGTGATGTCCATGCCCGGCCACAGCATGCCGCTGGCCACCATCGGCGTGCTGCTGCTGTGGTTCGGATGGTTCGGCTTTAACGGCGGTTCCACCCTTGACGGCACGACGCCCGCCATCGCGGACATCATCGCGGCGACCATGATGGGCGGCGCGGCGGGCGGCCTGGCGGCGATGGTGCTGGCGCAGCTGCGCACGGGCAAAGCCGATGCCGGCATGACCCTCAACGGCGTCTTGGCGGGCTTGGTCAGCGTGACCGCCGGCGCCAACGTGCTCACGATCTGGTCCGCGCTGATCGTCGGCACCGCCGCGGGTATGGTGATGGCGGCGGCTGCAGCCTTTGTGGAGCGGGTGCTGCGGGTCGATGATCCTGTCGGCGCCATCGCGGTGCACGGCTTCTGCGGCGTATTGGGGACGCTGGCGGTGGGGCTGTTCGCGCCCGAAGGAGGCCTCTTCTACGGCGGCGGCTGGCAGCTCTTGGGCGTGCAGCTGTTGGGCGTCGGGGCCGCTTTCCTGTGGACGGTGACTGTCGCCGGCATCGCGTTGGCCGCGGTGGGTCGGCTCGTGCCGCTGCGGGTTTCCAAGCAGGTGGAGCTGGCCGGCCTGGATGTCAGCGAGCACAAGGCCGTGGCCTACAGCGGCCTCGCCTTGCCGGAGCTGGGGTTGGCGCAGGCAGCCGGCCATCCCCAGCACTGATCCAGCCCAGGACGCACCGGCTGGACGGCGGGCGATCCTGGACATCCATAGGTCATGCCTCGCCCTGGGCCCGCCGCGGGCAGTGCCTGCGCCCGCCGCGGGCCCTATTCTATACGGCTGAACCCTCGCGTTGCCGGGCGGGCCGCGGGGGTCTGCGGGGTGAGGCACGGCAAACGCGGCAGCGGAAAGGACTGCCCGGTGCGGGGAGGATTGGGCGCGGGCTGGGCAAAAATGTGGACGCAGGATGAGCGGGAGGTGAACCTCTGTATGGAAGCTACCGTGCGCGGCGTGCGCCTGGCCTATGAAGACGTCGGCCAAGGCGCGCCGGTGGTGTTTGTGCACGCGTTTCCGCTGCATAAGGCTATGTGGCGCCGGCAAGTGGAGGCGGTGGCGGCGGCCGGCTGGCGGGCCATCGCGGTGGACTTGCGGGGCTTTGGCCAGTCGGAGTTGGGCAGGGAGCCCTTTACCATGGACGGCAGCGCGGATGACGTCACGGCCCTGCTGGATCAGCTGGGCATCCGCGAGCCTGTGGTGCTGGTGGGCCTTTCTATGGGCGGCTATGTGGCCTTTGGCTGCGTGCGCCGCCATTCCCAGCGGCTGCGGGCCCTGGTGCTGGCCGATACCCGGGCGGAACCCGACACCGACGAGGCCCGGGCCGGCCGCCTAGAGACCGCGCGGCGGGTGGAGGCCGAGGGCGTGGGCCCGGTGGTGGAGTCCATGCTGCCGCGGCTGGTGGGCGCGACCACCCACCGCGAGCGGCCGGCCGTGGTGGCGGAAGTGCGGGCCATGATGGAGGCGGCGCGGCCTGAAGGCGTGGCCGCGGCCTTGCGGGGGCTGGCGGCGCGGCCCGACAGCCGGCCGGACCTGTCCCGCATCGCGGTGCCCGCCCTGGTGGTGGTGGGCCAGGAAGACGCCATCACGCCGCCCGCGGACGCGGAGGCGCTGCATGGCGCCATCAAGGACAGCCGGCTCGCGGTCATTCCCGGCGCCGGCCACCTGCCCAACATGGAGACGCCGGAGGCCTTCAACGCGGCGCTGCTGGATTTCCTGGGCGGCTTGCGCGGCTAGGCCGCCCGCCGCCCGCGGCCTTGGCTAGTGGTGGAGGATCTGGGACAGGAACAGCCGTGAGCGCTCGTGCCGGGGATTGGTGAAAAAGGTTTCCGGATCGGCTTCCTCGACGATGCTGCCCTGGTCAAAGAAGAGGATCCGGTCGGCCACTTCCCGGGCGAAGCCCATTTCGTGGGTGACCACCAGCATGGTGATCCCCGAGCGGGCCAGCTCCCGCATGACGTCCAGAACTTCCTTGATCATTTCGGGGTCCAGGGCGCTGGTGGGCTCGTCGAACAGCATGATCTTGGGCTGCATGGCCAAGGCCCGGGCGATGGCCACCCGCTGCTGCTGGCCGCCCGACAGCTGCCCCGGGTACTTCTTGGCCTGCTCGGGGATGCCGACCCGCTCCAGGAGCTGCATGGCCAGCTCCTCCGCGTCCTGGCGGCGCATCTTGCGGACCCAGATGGGCCCCAAGGTGATATTGTCCAGCACGGTCAGGTGGGGGAAGAGGTTGAACTGCTGGAAGACCATGCCCACTTCCCGGCGGATGGCTTCGATGTTGCGCACGTCTTGGGTGAGCTCGACGCCGTCTACGACGATGCGGCCCCGCTGGTGCTCCTCCAGGCGGTTGATGGTGCGGATGAAGGTGGATTTGCCCGAACCCGACGGGCCGCAGATGACGATCTTCTCGCCCCGCCGCACGGTGGTGGAAACCCCCCGCAGGGCGTGGTAGCTGCCGTACCACTTGTGCACGTCTTCGCAGATGATGATGGGATCGGCCGCGGCCGCGCCCGGGCTCGGCTCCCTGTCAGCACCCATGGGCCCGTCCCCCTAACCCCGGTCAAGCCCCGCGCCGGGCGCGCGGGGGCTCTGGACGTGAAAAGTCTGTCTATAAAATACACCATCGGGGCGGTCAGGTAAACCTTGGGGTGTCCCGGTGCACCGGGCGGGCGACCGGGGAGCCGGGGGGCGCCGCGTGCAGCTCCCGGATTAGCCGCCCGGGCGGGGCCCTGGAAACGGCCCCGCCCGCGGAAGGCCCTCAAAGCTGGGTCGTCTGGGTGGCCAGGGCCGGTTCCTGAATGTGGCGCAGGGCATCGTCTACGCCGAAGGCCACGTGCACGTCGGCTTTGTACTTGGTCACGCGGCCGTCCTCCACCACCGCCGTCAGGTTGAGCACTTCGACGCCGGTGATGTGCTGCACGGTCTTGGCAGCGGCTTCCACGGCGTGGTTGACGGCGTCCTCCCAGCTTTCGGTGGACTCGCCGATGAGCTCGATGACGCTGGCCACTTTGAAGTCCGCCACGGGCCTCACCTCCCGTCCTAGCATGTCCGGCGCCGGGAGGGGCCATGCCCGGGGCGGCTGGCCAAAAAGAAAGACGGCCGAAAGGCCGTTTCAGTGGCACCGAACCAGGAGGAGGAGAGGCGCCGGCGGCTTTCGACCGTCAGTGTACGGTATTCGGCGGGCCGGGGCGCCGCCATAGGAACCGGTTCCCGTTCCGGCGCGCCCAAACCCGCGCGGGCAGGATCACTCTTCCTCTTTAGGAACGAGGCGGTACATGGGCACCGAAAAGTCCACAGCCCGCTTGATTTGCCCGAAACCGGTTTCCCGGACGCGGCTGCGGAACTCGCGCGCCTCGTCCTCGGACTGGAACCCAAAAAAGTGGCGGTTGCCGTTGAGGTACTCAACCCGCACGACCCAAATCTGGTCGCCGGTGCGTTCGGCGGGAAAGGCCATGGGGACAACACCTCCATTGGACGTAGTGTTTCACGGTTTCCAGGGGTCCGCGCACAAGAATACCTGCACGCGCGCCGCACGTGCAGGCATTCCCACAAAGGACTGCCGTTGTGGGGCGCTGCTTTAGCCGTTATAGTGCAGGGCGACGTAGCGCTCCACCGCCCGCCGCAGGTTCGCAGCCCACACTTCCGCCAGGCCGCGCGGGGTGCTCTGCTGGTAGCGGGCGTGGGCCTCATCCACCGTCGCGATGACGTGGGGCCCTAGCTGCAGGAAGACCTGTCCGTCGGCCTCGGTGACCTGCACCAGGTCCGGCGACAGGTCCGGCCCCAAGGTGTCCACCGCGTCCCGCAGCCGCTGGTAAATCAGGTGCTGGCGCTCCAGGGACGACAAGCCGCCCAGGCCAAAGCGCACCCGCATGACCAGCACGCCGCTGAAGATCACGTCCCACTCTTCCTCCGGCTCCAGGGCAGCCTGGGCGGAGGCGGCGGCCGGCAGCGCGAAGGCGGCCAGGAGGGCGGCGAGCAAACCGCAAGCGATCCACCGGGACAGTTTCATGGCGTCATCCTCCTCATGGCGGTCCGGCTCTTCCACCGCGATGACGCATGGGGGCGCGGTCCGGAACCCATGCTTCACTTCGCTGGCATGAGCGGCGAATCCTGCCATTCTCGTCCTGCCATTACGGAGGCAACAGCCGCAAGAGGGGCGACCGCCGGTACTGATCCGGCCGCCACTGCTGCTCCATCAGCTGGCCGGCCCGCCACGGCTCGGCCTGGTCCCGGTAGTGGGGGCTCAGCACGTGGCCGGAGTTGCCCGGCAGCAGGATGTCCCAGCCGCGCCCGCTGGCCAGATCCACCACGGTGCGCCACGCGGCGCCAAAGGCGACCCGGCCGCTGGTCTCGTGGAAACCCATGGCCTGCGGCGTCGCGTCGCTGCCCCCCACGGGCCAGTCGCCCACATTGAAGAGCAGCCCCAGCAGGGGCACGCTCTCGCCCACCGCGTGGTACGCCGTAAGCCGGTGCCAGCGGCCCCACTGCCAGCGGGACGGCTCGGTGCCCTGCAGCGCCACGCCGGCGCCCACCGCGTCCCGAAACGCGGCCAGGGCCACCCGCTGCTGTTCGCTGGGGGGCATGCGGGAAAACAGATGGTCCACCAGCCCCATCCCCTGCAGGGGGACGCCGAGGCCCCGGTCCACGATGGTGTGGCGCAGCTCCCGCTGCCACAGGTGCCAGACCAGGGGCGCCGCCGCTTCGGGGTGCTCCACGAAGTCCCATTCCTGCAGCAGCGAGAGGGCTTCCCGCTCGGCGCTGCTCAAGGTTTCCAGGCCGCCGGTGACGCGAATGGCCGTTTCCAGGGCCGCCAGGAGTTGGGGCAGCATGCGCTGGGCATGGGTGTTGGTGAGGTCCAGCTGCAGCGCCTGCATGTCGGCCACGGTGGCGCCGGTGGCCTGGGCCAGCACTTGCCGGAGGCGCTGGGCCCGCCAGGGGAAATGCCCGTCGCCGATGTAATGGGGGTAGGGCGGGCTCGCCGGCAGGTTGTTGGCGGTGATGATGAACCCTTCGGGCGGGTTGTAGCTGCGGGGCAGTTCGCTCTTGGGGATGGTGCCCCGCCAGTCGTGCTCGCCGGTCCACGCGGGCCGGGGTACCCGGCCGTCGCCCGCGGGCCGGACGGGGAGGAGGCCCGAGGCCTTGTAGCCGATATTGCCCGCCGCATCGGCGTACAGGAAGCTCAGCGCAGGCATGTCAAACAGGTCCACGGCCCGCTCGAACTCGGCGAAATTGCGGGCCCGCATGAGGGGCAGCAGGGCGTTGAGCTCCCGGGTGCCGCCCAGGGCCGTCCACGCCAGGGACAGGACGTCCGCGGGCTCCTCGTCCAAAAGGGGGTTCAGCACCGGCCCGTGCCGGGTTTCCAGCACCTCCATCACCACGGGATCAGACCGACCGGCCACGTGGATGATCTCCCGGCGGACCCGGGCGGGCTCGTAGGCGCCTTGGTACAGGAACTCCCGCGGGTTGTCGGGGTTCGGCCGCTGGATGAAGAGGTCTTGGCTGTCGGCCTCCAGGGACGTAATGGCCCAGGCGATGTGCTCGTTGCGGCCAAAGACGACGCCGGGCACCCCGGGCACGGTGATGCCGATGACGTTGAGATCGCCTTCCAGCACCAGGTGGACCTGGTGCCACAGGGCCGGGGCCGTGTATTGCATGTGCGGATCGTTGGCCAGCAGCGCGCCGCCGGTGGCCGTGCGGCTTCCCGCCAGGGCCCAGCTGTTGCTGCCCAGGTGGGGCGGGAGCGCGAAGCGGAGCAAAGACGCGAGGCTCGCCCGGCGCCGGGCCGCGGCGCCGGGGTATGGGGCGCCGTCCGTGCCCGCGGCGCCGCCGGTGTCCGGGGCTCCGCCGGGGTCCAGGGCCCCCTCCCCGTCCCGGGCGCCGCCGGGCGCCGGCACGCCTCCCGGCCGGCCCGCGGGCCCGGTGGCGGGAGCCTCGCCGGGCGCGGTGCCGGGAGGACCGCCGGGATGGGCGGCCGGATTGCCGGCGGGCGTGGCGTCCGGCGGCGGGCCCGCGGGCGGGCGGGGCGCGGACGGCCACTGGACGATGGCCGGCGCGTCCGCGGGGTACTCGGGCAAGTACTCGTGCAGCACGTCCCAGCCCAGCCGTTCGCCGGCGATGTAGCGGGAAAGCTCGGTGGCCCAGTTGTAGCTGAGGTAGTAGGCCATGAGGCGGGCCACCAGCAGCGTGTCCGTGGGCGTCCACGGTTCGGGGGTATAGCCCAGCAGGCGAAACTCGATGGGCAGGAGGCCGCTTTCCCGGATCTGCCGGATGTAGGCCGTGACGCCGGCCGCGTAGGCCTGCACCATCGCCAAGGTTTCGGGCTCCGCGAGCTCCAGGCTGGCCGCGGCCGCCTGGGCCAGGCCCAAGGTGCGGAAGAAGCGGTCCTGGTCCAGCGCGGTCTCGCCCGCCACTTCCGCCAGGCGGCCCGCGGCCACGCGCCGGAACAGGTCCATCTGCCACAGCCGGTCCTGGGCGGTGATGTAGCCTTGGGCAAAGAAGAGGTCGTGGAGGTTGGCGGCTTCGATGTGGGGGATCCCCCGCTCGTCCCAATAGACCCGCACTTCGCTCTGGAGCCCGGCCAAGTGCAGGGTGCCCTGGCGGGGCGGGGCCGAGCGGCTCAAGTACCAGTAGCCGCCGCCGACGACGGCCGCCGCGCCGATGACCAGGAGGGCCAAGAGCACCAGCAGGATAATCACCAACGGGCGCCGCCGCCGGCGCGGCCGGAAGGCGAGCCCAGGACGCCTGCGCATCGCGATCGAGTTCCTCCCACCGGATGGCTCAGCGGGCGGGCCCGATGGCTCACCCGTTATTGGCTATGGCTCGTCCCAGGCCCCATTTCTGCACCGCGCGGCGCCTTCCTCCCGGCCGCCGCCCCTTGGGCCGCCCGCAGCTCGTCCACGAACCGGCGGGCGGTGCGGCCCGAACGGCCGCCCTGCTCCCGCTCAAAGGCCAGGGCCCGCCGGTGCAGCTCTTCCCTGTCCATGGCCAGGCCGGCCTGCTCTGCCAGCCTTTCTACCATGTCCAGGTACGACGCTTGATCCGGAGGGTAAAAGGCCAGCCGCAGGCCAAAGCGTTCGGCCAAGGACAGTTTTTCCGCCATCGCGTCTTGGGGATGCAGCTCGTCGCTGGCCGCCCCCGGCCGGTCCCCCACCCGCGCCCGGACCAGATGGCGGCGGTTGGAGGTGGCGTACACCAGCACGTTGGCGGGCCGGGCCGCGGCGCCGCCTTCGAGACAGGCCTTCAGGGACTTGTAGGCGGTCTCGTGGTCATCGAAGGAAAGATCGTCGATGAAGACGATGAACCGGTTGCCCTGCTGGGCCAGGGTGTTCAGGGCGGCGGGCAGCTGGTCCAGCCCGTCCCGCCCGATTTCCACCAGGCGCAGGCCGCGGCCCGCCAGCTCGTTGGCGATGGCTTTGACCGCCGATGACTTGCCCGTGCCCGCCGGGCCGAAGAGCAGCGCGTTGTGGGCGGGCAAGCCCTGCAGAAACCGTTCCGTGTTGGCCAACAGCCGTTGATGATGGCCCTCGTAGCCAGGCAGATGCACCAGCCGCACCGGATCGGGATGGGCTACGGGCACCAGGCCGCCCCGCTCCCAGCGGAAGGCCCGGTAGCGGCCAAACAGTCCCGTGCCGTGGGTGGCGTAGTGGCGGGCGAGGTCCTCAACACAAGCGCCCCAGTCGGAGGCGGCGGCAAACCGCTCCTTGATCGCCCGGCGCGCGGCCGCCACCGGATCCGGCGCTTCGCCCGCGGGCCGCGGGCGCAAGTCCGCCCAGCCCCCGGGCCGCGTGCCCGTGAGCGCCGCCACCGCCCCGGCCACCGCCGTTGCGTCCCACGCGGCCAGCTGCTGCAGCCAGCGCAGATCCTCCCGGGCCTGCTCCACCAGGGACGCGCCCATCGCATCCATGCCGGCCACGGCGGCCTTGCGGCTGAAGGGATTTTCATCCTCCAGCAGCCGCTCCAATAGATAGTTGATCCACGGATCTCCCACGGGCGCCGCGGTGCCCAGCTCAATATCGGCGGCCAGCAGGCGAAACAGGCGGGCGTAGGCTTCCCAGACCGGCTCGGGGTCGGTCCAGCCGCCCCGGCGCTGGTCTAAAAGCTCCATCAGCCGCAAAAATGCCTGGCCTTCGGGTCCGGCCAAGACGCCAGAAAAAAGTACCAGCCGGTGGGCCGCCTGGCGGGCGGCCGCCGGCGAGGGCACGGCTTGGGTCACGCCTTTTCCTCCCTGTTCCTGTTCCTGTACTTGTCCCTGTCCCGTCGCTCACTCGGGAGCGGTCAGCCGCAGCCCGATGATCCCGGCCACGATCAGCCCCAGGCACAGGAGCCGTACGGGATCGCGGGGCTCGTGCATGAAGAGGATGCCGACCAGCACCGAGCCCACCGCGCCGATGCCGGTCCACACGCCGTAGGCGGTGCCCAGGGGCAGGAACCGCATGGCGTAGCTTAGCAAGCCAAAGCTGATGATCATGAGCACAAAGGTGGCCACGGTGGGGCCCACCCGGGTGAAGCCTTCGGACAGCTTCATGGCGGTGGCCCAGCCCACCTCCAGCAGGCCGGCCACCAACAGCGCGAACCAGGCCAAAGGACCCGCTCCTTTCCGGGTAATCCAGCCCAGGCGGCAAGGGATGGCCGCCTGCCCAGGGCCGGCCGGGCGGGCGGCAGCCCGCCCATCCTATTCGCTGGCGGGCGCGCCATCACCTTGTGGCGCCCTTCCCTAGGACGGCGGGGCGGCGGCCATGGCCTGCGGCCGCGGGGCCCTTTTTGGGGCCGGCGGATCAGCTGAGGACCGTGGGGGGCAAGTAGGAGGTAAAGTCGATGGCGTCGGCCACGAGGACGCTGTAGGGCCGGGATTGGACCGCAGGGGACACCAGGCCCTGCCGGGCCAGCCAGGGCAGCTCCGCCTGCAGGAGCCGGGCCGGCCGGACCGGGATGGGCCCGTGCCACACGCAGTTGACGGCCAGGCGGCCGTCGCGGCGGCGGTAAAAGCCCCGGAAGGCATGGGTCAAGGACACAAGACCGGTTTCGAGATCCGGAAAACCCGGCAGCGCGGGGCTCTCGCGGCGATGCTGCCCATCTTGGGCCAGCTCCAGCCGCACCGGCCCGGCAGGGCCGGCGGCCGTGACGTGCCAGCGGACGGTCCCGCCCTCGCGCTGGTGTTCCAGGCCGATGCGGGCCCGGGTCCACGGCATGTGCCAGAAGATCCGCGGCACTAGGTACACCGCGGAACCCAGCATCGTATGGAGAAACCAGACCCCGTGGTGGCCGGTGGCGGCGTCGACGACGTAGGACCGGAAGTTGATCTGGGGGAAGGAAAACGCGGGCCAGGGCAAGGCGGCTGCCCGCAAGCGGGTGTTGACAAAGGCCACCACCGACACCAGGGCCCGCGGGCCCACGTCGGGGTCGGGTGCCACGGTTAAGGGCCGGAGGCGGGGCGGCAGCCGCGCGGCGAGCCGCGCGGGGTCCGCGGTGTAGGTGACCAGGATAAAGGGGCGCAGCGTCGTGGCCACGGCCAGGCCGCGGCGCTCCGGCGGCGGGGCGGTGTAGTCCGCAAAACGGCGGGCTGCCGGGGTCGTACCCGAGGGCATTGGGATGGCACCCCCCGAGAAAGCTTTAGGCTGGCGGCAGGAGGCGCAGCGCGGCCGGCGGCACCCGCAAGGTGACGGGGCGGCCCACGTGGCGGACGGCAGCGTGCACCGCCGCGCCAAAGACCGCGGCGATCCACGGGCGGCCGTGCACCGCCAGTTGGACCAGGGAACGCTCGCCGCCGAAGATGACATCCACAATGACGGCGGCAGCGACGAGGGCCGAGCCGGCGGGGCCTTGGGCCGCCGCCGCCTCTTCCCGCGCCGCCCCTGCGGCCGGCGCCCCGGGCCACTGCAGCACCACCGCTTCAGGCCGCACCAGGGCCTGCACGGGACCGTCGGGCAACGGGCCGGCGCCGGGGACGGCCGCCTTGGGCACACGGCCCAGGGGCCCAAAGTCGATGACGTCCCCGGCCACCCGGCCGTCCACGAAGTTCCCCCGGCCGATGAACCCGGCCACAAACCTTGTTTGGGGCCGGTCGTACAGCTCCCACGGCGTGCCCACCTGCTCCAAGCGGCCCGCGTGCATCACCGCCACCCGGTCCGCAATGGCCAGGGCTTCCTCTTGATCATGGGTTACCAGGAGCGTGGTGATACCCAGCCGCCGCTGGGTTTCCCGCAGCTCCTCCCGGAGCCGCACCCGGATGGCGGCATCCAAGGCCGACAAGGGCTCATCCAGGAGCAGGGTCCTGGGCCGGGGCGCGAGGGCCCGGGCCAAGGCCACCCGCTGCTGCTGACCGGCGCTGAGCTGATCCGGCCGCCGGTGGGCCAGCTCCGCCAGGCCGACCATGGCCAGCATCTCCTGCACCCGCCGGGTCCGTTCCGCCCGGGGGATGCCCCGGCGCTTCAGGCCGTACTCCACATTGCCCGCCACGCTCATGTTGGGAAACAGGGCAAACTGCTGAAAGACAAAGCCCACGTCCCGCCGCTCGGGAGGCAGGTCCGTCACGTCCCGGCCTTGGATCAAGACGCGGCCCGTGTCGGGCTGCTCCAGCCCCGCCACCAGGCGTAGCAGGGTCGTCTTGCCGCAGCCCGAAGGGCCCACCACCGCCACCAGTTCCCCTTCGGCCACCGCAAGGCTCACACCATCCACGGCGGCCACCGGGCCGAAGCGCTTGTGCAGATCGATCAGCGCCAAGCCGGGCAGGCCGCCCGGACCTGGCTCTTTGGCCGCGGGCGCCGCTCCCGCCGGCGGTTCACGATGCATGGGCGGTTCCCCCTTGCCGCCGCCGCAGCCACGCGGCCAGCATTTCCGCCAGCCAAAAGACGCCGCCCGTGACGGCCATCAACAGCACCGCCATGGCCGAGGCGCTGCGGAAATCCCGGGCCGCCAAGAAGCGATACACGCTGACGGGCATGGTCACTTGGTCCGGCCGGGCCAGCATGAGGGTGGCGGTGGTTTCGCTGACGCTCAAGCCAAAGGACAGGGCAAAGGCCACCAAAAGTCCCGTGGCGGCCATGGGCAACTCCACATCCACAAAGGCCCGCCAGCGCCCCGCCCCCAAGAGGCGAGCGGCTTCGACGAGGCGCGCGTCCACGCCCTGCAGCACGGGCCGGAACGCCCGGACGACGAAGGGAAAGGCCAGCACCGCGTGGACCAGGGGGATGCGCCAATCCTGGGGGACAACCTGCAGCGGCCCCCGGAAGGCCACCGACAGGCCGTAGGCCAAGGCCACCGACGACACGGCGATGGGCGCGAGGGAAAGGGTTTCCAGAAAGGGCAGGCGCCGTCCGACAAACCGTACCGTGGCATACACAAAGCTGGCCCCGCTCACCAAGGCGATGGCCGCGGCTAGGGCCGCGAAGCGCAGGCTGTTTTGGATGGAGCGGACCGGCGGCGCGCCCAGGTGAAAGTCGTGGCCCGCGGTCATCAGCCGCGCGTAAGCCCCGGCAGTGACGCCCCCTGCGGGGTCCGTGAGGGAGTGGGCCACGATGCTGGCCATGGGCCCGACAAAGAAGACCGTCAGGGCTGCGAGCAGCGCCCACAGCCATGCATCCCGGATCCGGCCGCCCACAGGCCGCGCCCGCCGGGCCCGGGCCGAGGCGAACAGGTAAGGCGCGCGCCCCTCCAGGCGCAGGAAGATGTACGCGAAGAGGAGAGAGACGCAGGCCTGAAGGGCCGCCAGGGCCGCAGCCATTTCGTAGTCCAGCAGCACCCGCATCAGGGTAAAGATTTCCACTTCCAGGGTGGAGTAGCGGGCACCGCCCAGCGACAGGACGATGGGAAAGCTCATGAAGCAGTAAATGAAGGCCAGTACCGCGCCGCTCAAGATGCCCGGCATGACGGCCGGCAAGGTCACGTCCCGGAACACCGCGAAGGGTCCGGCGCCCAGGGTGCGGGCGCTTTCTTCCAGCGCCGGATCCAGCCGCTCCCACGCCCCTTGGGTCATGCGGGCCACCAGCGGGCCGTTGTAGAACGCGTGGGCCAGCACGATGGCCCACAAGGTGTGCAGCACCCGCACCTTGAAACCGAACAGGCCCGCGAGGACCTCGTTGAACCAGCCGTTGACCCCGTACATGATGAGGAAGCCCAGGGCCACGGTGATGGCGGGCATGACAAAGGGCACCATCACCAGCGATGCCGCCAGGGACTTGCCGGGAAAGGACCGGTTGGCCAACAGGTACCCCAGGGGCACCCCGATGGCGACGCTCAGGGCCGCGGAGAGGAAGGCTTGCCACGCGGTGAAGCGCAGCAGCCCCAGGATGTAAGGATCCGTCAGCAGGGCGACAAAGCGGGCCGGCGAGTAGCCGGCCTCATCCCGGAAACCGGCCAGCAGGGCGGTGCCCACGGGCAAGTAGAAAACAAAAGTCAGCAACGCGGCTGCGGGCAGGAGCAAGAGGAGGGCCCGCCGGCGCCGCCGGCGTTGTGCGCTCCCCATGCCCCTGCCCGCGCTTGGATGCATCGACAAACCCGCCCCTGGGCTGTGCCAGCCCACTTATCCGCGGCGGCGCGCGGCCGGCGCCCCGCTCAGCGCAGCCCGGTGATGAGCCGCGCCCATTCCCGCAGCCACCGCTGCTCGTTTTCCTCGATGAGCCGGGCGTCCAGGCGCACCGGCTCTTCGGGCACCACCGCGTACTTGGCGAAGAAGCCGGGGAGAGGCGCCTCCGGGTTCACCGGGAACATCCAGTTGGTGGTAGGGATCAGGCCCTGCACTTCCTCCGACAGGAGGTAGTCCAAGAACCGGTGGGCCAGCTCGGGCACGTCGGTGCCGGCCACGATGCCCGCCGCTTCGATCTGCTGGTACGCCTGGCCCTTGGGGGTCAGGATGCGGCTGTGGTCGCTGTCCGCGTAATAGACGCCGGCCGCGGTGTCGGTGGAGTAGGACACCATCATGGGTGCCTCGCCGGCTTCGTACTGGCTGTAGGCCGCGGACCAGCCGCCGGTTACCGTCAGCAGGCTGGGCGCGAGCCGCTCCCAGAACTCCAGGTAGCCCGGATCGCCGAATTCGGCGATGGTCCACATGAGGAACGCATGCCCCACCGACGACGTGCGGGGGTCGATGGCGATGAGCTGGCTGCGGAAGCGGGGGTCCGTCAGGTCCTCCAGCGTCTGCGGCAGCTCCTCTTCGCTGAGCACCCGGCTGTCGTAGATGATGGTGACGTAGCCGTGGTCAAAGGGGATCACGTGCCCGGTCTCGTCAAAATCCAGGTGGACGGGCACCTTGTCCAGGTTGGGGATCAGCGAGCGATCCAGCTTCATAAAGACGCCGTGGTCGATGGCCCGGGGCAGTTGGGTGTCGCTGATGCCCACGAACACGTCCGCGTCGGTGCCGCCCGCGTCCAGCTCGGCGATGATGCGGGCCAGGGTTTCCCCGGCCGAGCCCGGCGCGAGGAACACCACCTCCACCCCCGGGTGCAGGGCTTCAAAGCCTTCCTTAATGGCCTGGGCCGGCCCGGCGGCGAAGGAGTCGTAAGTGTAGACGACCAGCCGCTGCGCTTGCGCCCCGGCGGGCAGTCCCGCCCCCAACACGGCGCCCAGGAGCGCGGCCAGCACCACGGTCACGCACAACAGCCAACGACGGGGACCGAACCAGCAGCGCGGCATAAAGAAAGAACCTCCTACCTTAAAATTAGAGGTTCCGTGACGGGGGGTGATGGCGGTGGTCACGCACTCTCCCTACGCCGGCATTACCCGGAGCAGGTTCAAAGGGTCGGTGGCTGGCGCCACCCTCTCAGCCCGTCACGAGCTCCCCTGAGTTGCGCCTTCAGTCTACCAGAAGGTGCCTGAAGCGTCAAACGGGCCCGCGCCGGGACACCCGTGAACCTCTGCGGGCAAGGGCGGTGCAGAAGGCGCCGGTCCGGGCCGAAAGATCGGGGCAGGCCAAAGGGCCCCGGGATGCGAACCCTTCTTGAGAGGCCGCAGCACCGGCCGGCGGCAGCGGCCGGGCCGCCCAGCATCCGACGTCCCGGCGCCCGGCCGAATATCCCGTACCTGAGGTGTAACGGCGTTGCTGAAGATCGGTTCCCACGTCTCCTTCTCCAACAAAGGCCTGCTCAACGCGGCGGAAGAGGCCATCAGCTACGGCGCCACCACCTTCATGATCTACACCGGCGCCCCGCAAAACACCCGGCGCAAGCCTATGGAAGAGCAATACGTGCCCGAGGGCCTGGCCCTCATGAAGGAGCACGGCATCGAAGAAATCGTCGTCCATGCGCCTTACATCATCAACCTGGCCTCGCCCAAGCGGGACACTTTTCGCCTCGCGGTGGAGTTTTTGCAGCAGGAGATCGAGCGCACCGCGTACATGGGCGTGGAAAACATCGTGCTGCACCCGGGGGCCTTCGTGGAGAAAGATCTCGACTACGGCATCGGCCGCATCGTGGAGGGCTTGAACGAGGTCCTCACTGTCAACGGCCGCGTCCGCATCGCCCTGGAAACCATGGCGGGCAAGGGAACGGAGATCGGCCGTTCCTTTGAAGAGCTGGCGGCCATCATCGAACGGTGCGCCCACAGCGATCGGCTGCGGGTCTGCTTGGACACGTGCCATGTCCACGACGCCGGCTACGACATTATCGACGATTTCGACGGCGTCATGGAGCAGTTTGACCGCATCATCGGCCTGGACCGCTTGACCGTCATCCACATCAATGACAGCAAGAATCCCCGGGGCGCCCGCAAAGACCGGCACGCGCCCGTGGGTTCCGGCTACATCGGTTTCGACGCGATCTACCGCATCGTCCACCACGAAGTGGCCAAGGACAAGCCCATCATCTTGGAAACGCCGTGGATCGGCAAAGACAAGAACACCCAGCGGCCCATGTACGAGGCCGAGATCGCGCTCTTGTCGGACAACGCCGGCGGGAGGTTTGGCCCCGGTTTCCTGGAGGACGTGGCCAAGCTGCGGGCTTTCTTTGCCGAAGCGCTGGAGGATCCCGGGCACAACGGCCGCCGCTACGTGCTGGCCGCTTGGGAGGCGCTGGCAGACAAAAAGCAGCGGGCCCAGGACAAGCGGGAGCCGATGGAGCGCCTGTACGACCTGGTGGTCGAGCACGACCTCTTGCCGGGCTTGACCGAAGAGCAGATCAACATGCGCCTGGTGGGCTACTTCGCCGGCATCTGAGCCAGCCGCGCCATCCTCGTTCCCCAGCGCCCCCGCGGGCGTCTCCAGGAACAGCGGCTCACGCGCCCAGATAGGCCGCCTGCACCCGCGGGTCGTCCAGCAGCGCGGCCGCCTCGCCGCTGAGGGCGATGGATCCGGTTTCCAGGACGTAGGCGCGGTGGGCCACCTGCAGGGCCATGCGGGCGTTCTGCTCCACCAACAAAAGCGTCGTGCCCTGCCGGTTGATTTCCACCAGGATGCGGAAGATCTCCTCTACCAGGATGGGCGCGAGACCCATGGACGGCTCGTCCAACAGCATCAGCTCGCCGCCGGTCATGAGGGCCCGGCCCATGGCCAGCATCTGCTGCTCGCCGCCGCTCAAGGTGCCCGCGTACTGGTGGCGCCGCTCCGCGAGGCGGGGAAAGACCGAGTAGACCCGCTCCAGGTCCTGCTGGACGCTGTCCTTGTCCCGGCGGCTGTAGGTGGCCAGGAGCAGGTTTTCCCGCACCGTCAAGTTGGCAAAGACGCCCCGGCCTTCGGGCACGTGGCAGATGCCGAGGCGCACCACCTCGTGGGCCGGGTAGCGGCTGAGATCCTTGCCCCGAAAAATGATCCGCCCCTGGGCCACAGGAACGAGGCGGGAGATGGCCCGCAAGGTGGTGGTCTTGCCCGCGCCGTTGGCCCCGATGAGGGTAACGATCTCGCCCCGGTGCACGTCCATGGAAATGCCCCGCACCGCGAGGATGTTGCCGTAGGCGACGTGCACGTCGTGGAGGGTCAAGAGCGGTTCGCCGCTCACGCCATGGCCACCCCCCGCCGGCCCAGGTAGGCTTCCAGCACCCGGGGATTGTTGCGCACGTCCTCGGGCGTTCCTTCCGCGATGACCTGGCCAAAGTCCAGCACCGTGATGCGTTCGCAGATGCTCATCACCATCTTCATCTGGTGTTCGATCAGGAGCACGGTGACGCCGAAGCGATCCCGGATGTTCTGGATCAGTTCGGCCAGCTGTCCCACTTCCGCCGGGTTCATGCCCGCGGCGGGCTCGTCCAGGAGCAGCAGCCGGGGGGTGGTGGCCAGGGCCCGGGCCATCTCCAGCTTGCGCTGGGCGCCGTAAGGCAGGCTGCGGGCCGGCTCCAGGGCCAAGTCGGCCAGGTCAAACACTTCCAGCAGCCGCATGGACCGCTCGGTGATCTGTTGCTCGCGGTCCAGGACGCGGGCGGTGCGCAAGAACGCGGGCCACAGGCCGTAGCGGGCCCGCTGGTAGTGGGCGATGCGCACGTTGTCCAGCACCGTCAAGTCCCTGAACAGCCGGATGGTTTGGAAGGTGCGGGCCACGCCCCGGGCCACGATCTGCGAGGGCAACAGGCCCACCAGCGACCGGCCCCGGAAGCGGATGTCGCCGCTGTCCGGCTGGTACACCCCCGTGATCAGGTTGAATACCGTGGTCTTGCCTGCGCCGTTGGGGCCGATGAGCCCCACCAGGCCGCCTTCGGGCACCTGCAAGTTCACGTTGCGCACCGCGTGCAGCCCGCCGAAGCGGAGGTTGAGGTCTCTAATCTCCAGCAGCACCGGCCGTGCCCCCTTTGCGCGCCCGCAGCCGCCCCAGGCGCCAGCGCTCGTCCGCGGGGATGAGCCCGCGCCATTCCCGCAGGCCCATGATCCCCGTGGGCCGCAGGATCATGAGGAGCACCAGCAGGAGCGGCGCCAGCACCATGCGCCACACGCCCATGAACCGCAGCGCCTCCAACAGCACGGTGAAAATGCTGGCGCCCAGGATGGATCCCATCAGGCTGCCGATGCCGCCCAGATACACCATGACCAGGATTTCGGTGGATTTGATGATGTCAAAGTTGCGCGGGTGGATAAACTGCAGCAGGTGCGCAAACAGGCCGCCCGCCACCCCCGCGAAGAAGGCCGAAAGGATGAAGGCCCGCACCTTGACTTCCCGGGTGCGCACCCCCACCAGCTCCGCCGCCACCTCATCCTCCCGGATGGCCAGGACGCCCCGGCCTGGGTTGGAGTAAATGAAGTTGCGGATGGCCCACAGGGTGACGATGACCCACACGTACACCCACGGCAGGGTGGTCAGCCGGTTCATGCCCAGAAACCCGCGGGGCCCGCCGATGGCCTCGATGTTTTCGATGACGCTCTTCACGATCATGTTCAGGGCCAGGGTGACGATGGCCAGGTAGTCGCCGCGGGTGCGAAAGGAGGGAATGGCCACCAAAAGGGCCACGATCCCGGCGCCGGTGCCGCCGCCGATGAGGGCCAGGGGAAACAGCACGGGCCCCCAGTCCCAAGGGATGAGGCGCACGGTGAGCACCGACGCCACATAGGCTCCCACGGCCATGAACCCCGCGTGGCCCACGGCGAACTCGCCCATGTGCCCGTTGACCAGATTGAGGCTGACGGTGAGCATGATGTTGATCCCGATGTACATCAGGACCAGTTCGTAATAAGGGTTGATGAGTTCGTATCGGGGAATCGCCCAGGCGAGGCCAAGGCCGGCCAGCACCGCCAGCGGCATCGCCCAGCGCGACGTCCAGCTCGCCTGTTGCACGTGCCCGTTGCCCCTCTCCGTCCTCCGCGTCTGCCGCCCGGTCTGGGCGGTGCCCGTCTACGCCTGCGCCTAGACCTTCTGCGCCTGGACCCGCCCCAGAACTCCCGTCGGGCGGAACACCAAGAGCAGCAGCAGGAGGGTGAAGGCGACGAAATCCCGGTAGGTGCTGGGCAGCACCGCGGCCACGTAGATCTCCGTCACGCCCAAGATGTACCCGCCCAGCATCGCGCCCCGGACGTTGCCGATGCCGCCCACCACCGCGGCGATGAAGGCTTTCCACCCGATCAGGATCCCCATGTACGCGTCGATGATGGGATAGGCCTGGCCAAACAGCACGCCGCCCGCCGCCGCCAGCCCGGAGCCCAGGGCAAAGGTGAGGGAGATGATCCTGTCCACCGAGATGCCCATCAGGGGCACCACCGAGCGGTCCCACGAGATGGCCCGCATGGCCATGCCCGTCAGCGTGCCCCGGATAAACCAGTCCAGGGCCATCATAAGCAGCACGGAGACGCCGATGATGAGCAGCTGCACCGAAGACATGGTCAGCCCGCCGGGCAGGTCAAAGCGATGGGCCGCGATGAGGGCGGGAAAGGCCCGGGGCTCCGCGCCCACCGTGGCCAGGACGAAGTGCTCTAAGAAAATCCCCACCCCCAGGGCGGTGATGACCGCGGACACCCGGGGCGCGTTGCGCAGCGGCTTGTAGGCCAGGCGCTCGATCAGCACGCCCAGCAGGGCGGTGGCCGCCATGGTCAGCAGCAGAGTGGGGACCATGGGCAGCCGGAGCGACAGGGCGGCGGCCAGGCCGATGAAGGCGCCGACCATGAAGATGTCGCCGTGGGCGAAGTTGATCAGCCGCAGGATGCCGTACACCATCGTGTAGCCCAGCGCGATCAGGGCGTAGATGCTGCCGAGCTGCAGGGCGTTAAGCGTTTGCTGCAGCCAAAATTCCAACCCAAGACCTCCCCTGGTCCACGGCCACCAATGTGCCGGCGCCGGCCGCGGCCGGCCAAGACGGGGGCGGGCGGGTGCGCGACCCGGCCCACCCCGCTTCCCCCTGCCCCGGGCGCCCCGTGAGGTGGGCCCTTGGGCCGCTGGGGCCGCGGCCGGCGGTGGGGCCCCAGGCGGGGCCCCAGGCGGCCGCCTTACGGCGCCACGGAAGTGTAATAGGTGAACCGGCCGTCTTTGATCTGGATGACCACCGCGCTCTTGATGGGATCGCCGGTGCCCTCAAAGCGCATGCTGCCCGTCACGCCCTCAAAGTCGGTGATGGAGGCCAGGGCGTCCCGCACCGCTTCCCGATCCACCCGGCCGGCCTTCTGCAGCGCATGGAACAACAGCTGCATGGAGTCGTAAGAGAGGGCGGCCACATCGTCGGGCGTGCTGCCGTAGCGGGCCTCGTAGGCCGCGATGAACTCCCGGGCCGCCGGCGTGGCGATGTCGGGCGCGTAGTGGGTGGTGAAGAACAAGCCTTCCATGGCCGCGCCGCCCAGGGCCAGGAGCTCCGCCGAGCCCCAGCTGTCGCTGCCGATGATGTGGGCCGAAATGCCCAGCCGCTGGGCCTGCTGCACCTGCAGGGGCACCTCGCTGTAGTAGTTGGGCAAGAACAGCACATCAGGGTTGGCGGCCCGGATGTTGGTCAGCTGCGACGAGAAGTCGCGGTCGCCGGTGGTATACGTCTCCCAGGCCACGACCCGTCCGCCCAGAGCCTGGAAGGATTCCCGGAAGATTTCCGCGATGCCCTTGTTGTACTCGCTGGCGATGTCAAAGAGCACCGCGGCCGTCTGGGCGCCCAGGTGCTCCCTGGCAAAGGCGGCCACCACCTGGCCTTGGAAGTCGTCGATAAACGCGGCCCGGAACACGTAGCGCTTGCCGGCGGTGGTGGCCGGGTTGGTGGACCAGGGCGAGATCAGCGGCGTGCGCATGTTTTCCGCGATCTGCGCCGCCGGCACCGCGTTGCGGCTGGCGTTGGGGCCCACCACCGCGACGACCCGGTTTTGGGTGATGAGTTTGGTCGTCGCGGCCACCGCGGAGGCGGCGTCGTCCTCGTTGTCTTCGATCACGAGGCGGATGGTGTAGCGCCGGCCGCCCACCTCCAGCCCACCGGCGGCGTTGATCTGGTCCACGGCCAGCTGGGCCCCGTTGCGGCTGGACTGCCCCACCACGGGAATGCTCCCCGTGAGCTCGGCGTTAAGGCCGACCACGATCTCCTGGGCTGCGGCCGCACCGCCGAGGAGCCCCGCCAACAGGGCCATCATCAGACCGGTTGTCATCCACCTCTGCATCAGCTCGTCCCCCTTGTGATCAAGGTTGTAAATAGGGAACTGCGGCTAGACTCCTACTATTCGGCCAACCCAGACGATCTCCTGCCAAGTGAAAATAGACAGGTATGTACGATAAGACAACCCGGAAACCCCGGCTGATGCCGGGCCCGAGAGGAAAGCGGGCCGGCGCGGCTAAGGTTCGCGTGGAGGTGACGCCATGGAGGCCTGGCATTACCTGGAATCCCTCTGCCGCCTGGGGCCGCGCGGATCGGGTACGGACGGGGAGCGGCGGGCTGCGGCATGGCTGTCCGAGCAATTGGCCGCGTTGGGCTACGCGGTGGAAATCCAGCCCTTCCGATGCCCGCGCCACACCCTTTATCTCGGTCCGGCCGCCGTCATCGCCGGCGTGCTGATGGCCCGGGCGCTGGCCGGGTGGAGCCCGCCGCTGGGCCTCGCCCTCATGATCTTAATGCTGGTGCCCCTGGTGGGGGAGATGCTGGGGGCCCGCCTGAACTTCGATCTCCTTCTTCCCAAGGGGCCGTCGCAAAACGTCGTGGCGCAGCTCAAACCCGGCGCGCCCGTGGCCGCGCCGCCGGGCGGGGCCAGCCCCACCGCTCCGTCCGCCGCCGGGGAGGGCCCGTCCGCCGGCACGACCGTGGTCATTGCGGCCCACTATGATACCCAGCGGGGCACGTGGCTGTTTGCGCCGGCTTTCCGCCCTTGGCTGCGCCCCTTTTTTGTCACCGTGTACGCGGCCCTGGCCCTGGCGCCCCTGGGCACGGCGCTGGGCTGGGCCTTTCCCGGGGCCCGGTGGGCCGGGCTGGTGGCCGATGGGGCCACGGTGTGGCTCGCAGCCACCGGCGCGTTCTTGGTGCTGGCCTGGGCCACGGGCCGTGACGTCCAGGGCGCCAACGACAACGGCTCGGGCGTGGCCGTGGCGCTGGCCTTGGCCCGGCGCTGGGTTCGGGAGCCCATCCCGGGATTGAACCCCCTCTTTCTCTTTACCGGCTGCGAGGAAGCGGGCACCCGCGGGATGCGCCACTTCTTGGCTGCCGCGGACCTGCCAGCGGGTACGGTGTTTCTCAACCTGGACAATGTGGGAGGCGGCCGCCTGCGCTATCTCCAGGGAGAGGGCATGCTTGTGTACCGCCGCTACGATCCGGAACTGGTGGCGCTGGCCCGGCGGGTGGCGGCCCGGGTCAGCGACGCCATCGCGCCTTTGGAAAACCTGCTCCTGCCCACCGACGCCCTGCCGGTCGCGGTCGCGGGCTTCCCGGTCTTGACCTTGCTGGCCGCGGGCGACGACGGCGGCATTCCCCACTACCATTGGCATACCGACGTGCTGGAAAACGCGGAACGGGCCGTGGTGGAGCTCACGGAGGCCTTTGCTTGGGCGCTCCTTCAGGCCCTGGGCCGGCGGGTTTCCCGGGGCGGGGAGCAGGGAGGCTCTCTGTCTGGATGGAATTGATCTATAATGGGCCAAGGGGCCGGCAGGCGGCGTTGGGGGGGCGACGAGCGTGGGAGCGCGGTTCGTGCCCACGGGGCACGCGGATTTGGACCAGCTGCGCCGGGACGGCCTGGCTGGCTGCGCACCCTGGTGGCTGACGACGGCGGCGGGCACGGCCGCAGGACTCACCGTGCTCCTCGCGGTGCCTTTGATCTATCTGGTGTCCGCGGGATTCGCCGCGGGCATTTACGCTCTGCAGCTGGGCCCTGAGGCCGCCGGCCAGGTCCTGCGGGAGAGCTGGGGGTTGGCCCTCCAGTACGCCCGCTATTTGTGGTTGAGCGGCTTCGGGATGGCCGGCGCGGGCGCGGCCTATGCCCTCCTTAGGCGCTGGACCGTGCTGCGCCTGCGCTATATGCGGGTGGGGCCGTGGGAAGTGGGCGCCCACACGCTGTTGGCCGCGGGTTTGGGATACGCCGCGTTTATTTTGGCGGGCCACTGGTGGCCGCCGCTGCGGCCCGTGAACACGTGGCTGTTTTGGGCGTGGGGCCCCAGTTTTGCCTGGATTCTGAGCCGCCTGCAGGACGCCTTTATCCTCTGGCTCGCCCAGCCCGGGTGGCAGATGGAAGTGGAATCGGCGGTGCGGGTGCTCATCCCCCGCCGGTTTCGCTGTCCCGGCCACTGCGTGCGGGTGGAAGCCGACCCCGCGAGCCACACCGTGGCGGTGGTGGCCGAGATCGAGGAGGGCGAGGCCCACCGGCTGCGGGAGCTCATCCAGGCCATTCCGGAAACCGTGTCCGTCACTATCCAGGCCCTGGGCCGGAAGCGGGCCGCGGAACCGGTGGAAGAGACGGGGCCGGCCGCGCCCCAATGGCCCCGGCACCGCTTTTCCAGCGGGCGATAGACGGCGGTCCGCCAGGGGCCCAAGGGCGGGCCCGCCACCGGCGGCCGGGCCAGGGGGCAGGCCGCCGGCGGGCGGCCGTCAGGGGGCGGGTTCCTCGACCGGCGGGCGGCGGCGGGTCCAGCGATCCGCGTCCCGTTGCCGGTACTTGGCCATGGTGCGGGCAAAGGCGTCTTCCAAGTCGATGCCCAGGGAGTTGGCCAGCGTGATGAGCACAAAGAGGCAATCGGCCAGCTCCAGGCCGATGTCGCCGGCGGGTTCGCCGGGTTTTTTCGTTTTGGGCCCGTACTGGTCGTTGAGCTCCCGGGCCAGTTCGCCCACTTCTTCGGCCAGGCGGGCCAGATTGGCCAAGGGGGGCCAGTAGCCCTCCTCGAACTGGCCGATCCATTCGTCCACCATCTTTTGAGCGTCCCGCAGGCGCACGGGCTTCCCCTCCTTGGGCATGGGCTGCTCAAGGGGCTGCCGCCCGGGCCGGGGATGGAAGCATGAGGCCAGGAGGTGGCGGCATGCCCCTTTGGGTCGTCTTTCTTATCTTAGGCTTGTTCCAGCTGGTGATCTACGGGGTCCTGCGGGCCGTGGCCCAGCAGGTGAGCAAAGGCCAGCCGCCGCCCATGCTCAGGGCGGCCGTAGCCTTTGCGGGCATCGTGGGGCTGTTGGTGCTGGGATTGGCCGTGTACGCGGCGGTGGCCGGGCTATAGCCCCTCTGGAGGGGCCCGGGCGCAGCGGGATTCGCCTTTTGGATCGGGCCGCCGCGTTGCCCCCTGGATCTCCAGGGGGTGGCCCCCATGGCCGCCGGAGAAAAAACGGGCCTCTCCCCGTGCTCAGCAGGGGAGAGGCCCGAGGGATGCCCGCGAAGCGCCGCTTACCGGTACTGTTCCAGCAGCTGGGCGAAGTCCTCCTCCGGGATGGTCCAGTCCTGGTGCACGATGGGCTCTTCCCGGTAGCCGGGGAACAGATCCTGGAAGGAAGGCTGGTCCGGCGCCTTGTAGACCAGGCCCCGCACCCGCTCGTCGGTGTCGATGAGCAGCTGCAGTGCCTTGCCCCGGTCGGTGGGATCGTAGGCCTCGTCCTCGTCCAGGTTGAGAAGGACTTCCTTGTACCAGTCGTAGGTGTTGACCCGGTTGAAGGTGACGCACGGGCTGTAGACGTTGATCAGGGCAAAGCCCTTGTGCTGGATGCCCTCGGCGATGAGCCGGGACAGCTGCCGCACGTCGCTGGAAAAGCCCGACGCCACGTAGGTGGCCCCGGCGGCGATGGCCAGCTGCAAGGGCCGCACCGGGCGCTCGATGTTGCCCTCGGGCGTGGAGCGGGTCTTGAAGCCTACGGCGCTGGTGGGCGACACTTGGCCCTTGGTCAGCCCGTAGATCTGGTTGTCCATGACGATATAGGTGATGTCCACGTTGCGCCGGATCGCGTGCAGGAAGTGGTTCCCGCCGATGGCGTAGCCGTCGCCGTCACCGCCGGCCGCAATGACCGTCAGGTCGCGGTTGACGAGCTTCAGCCCCATGGCTGTGGGCAGCGTTCGCCCGTGGACCACGTGGAAGTTGTAGCAGTTGATGTAGTTGCCGATCTTGCCGGAGCACCCGATGCCGGCCACGATGGCCACGTTGTGGGGCTCCACGCCCAGGTCCACCAGGGCCTTCTGCAGCGCGGCCAGCACGCCGAAGTCCCCGCACCCCGGGCACCACCAGGACTTTTCGGTGGTCTTGAAATCAGCCAGCTTGGGCATAGCTCGTCACCTCTTTGGCCTCCGCCACGATCTCCGTGGGCAGGAAGGGGTTCCCGTCGTACTTGCGCAGGCTGTGGATGGGGGGCACCGGCTGGCCCTGCTCCCGCATGGCCTTGCCCACCCGGTACTCGATCAACGCCGCCAGCTGGCCCTGGGCGTTGTTTTCGGCCACCAGGACCCGCTTGGCCCGGGCAAACAGCTCGCTGAGCTGCTGGACCGGCAGGGGCGCCAGCACCTTGATCTGGGCGTGCCCGACACGGTAGCCTTCGGCCTCCAGGGCCTTGCGGGCGTCGCTCAAGGGGCCTACCGTGGAGCCGATGCCCACCAGCAGCAGGTCCGGCGTTTCCGGTCCAGAGTAGGTGACCCCTTCGAGGCCCAACGCGGCCGGATCCGCAGGCACCTTGCGCAGCCGCTTATCCATCATCGCGACCCGGTTCTTGGGGTCCTCGGAAACCTTGCCGAACTCGTTGTGCTCCACGCCGGTGGCCAGGTACTGGCCCTTGGGCTGGCCCGGCAAGGGCCGGGGAGAAATGCCCGATTCGGTGATCCGGTAGCGGCGGAACCCGTCGGGCTCGGCCTGGGCCGCGATCTCCTCGTCGGTGAGCAGTGCGCCGCGGTCGATCTTGATGCGGCGGATGTCCAGGTCCTCCACGGTCTGCTTGTTGAGGGCCAGGGACAAATCGGTGGCCACAAAGACCGGGCACTGGTACTTGTCCGCCAAGTTGAAGGCCTCAGCCGTCGCGTAGAAGGTCTCTTCGACGGTGCTGGGCGTCAGCACGATGCGGGGCGTGTCGCCGTGGGTGCCGAAGAGCAGCGCCCACAGGTCGCTCTGCTCGTGCTTGGTGGGCATCCCCGTGCTGGGGCCGCCCCGCTGGGTGTCGACGATGACCACGGGGATCTCCGCCGTGTGGGCCAGGCCGATGGCTTCCTGCATCAAGGAGATGCCCGGCCCCGCCGTGGCGGTGATGGCCCGGGCGCCGGCGAAGCCCGCGCCGATACAGGCGGTAATGGCGGCGATTTCGTCCTCCGCCTGCACCACGACGCCGCCGTAGCGGGGCAAGATGTCCATCAGGGTTTCCATGACCTCAGAGGCCGGGGTGATGGGATAGGCGGCGCAGAAGCGGCACCCCGCCGCCGCCGCACCCAGCGCGACGGCATCATTGCCCATCATGATCAGCCGCTTCTTGCCGTCGCCGGGCGCCAGCCGCCAGGCGAGCTCGGGCAGGTGCTCCTGGGCATACGCGTAGCCCTGCTCGAGGGCGGCCACGTTTTGCTCGCCCACCTCCGGGCTCTTGCGGCCAAAGCGCTCCATGACCACTTCCTTGAAGGCTTCCAGCGGCAGCCCCAGGATGTAGGCGGACACGCCCAAGGACACCACGTTGCGCATGACCGGGCTGCCCACTTCCTGCGCGATCCTGGTCAAGGGCACCGACAAGAGCCGGGCCGGGCAGCCTTCGGGCACGACCGGCTCAAAGTGGGCGTCGGCCACCAGGATGCCGCCCTCCACCAGTTCGTGGTGGTTGCGGTCGATGGTCTCTTGGTCGATGGCCACCAGCACGTCCAGCTCGCTGGAGGTGGACGCGACGGGTTCCGTGCCGATCATAATCTTGTAGTTGGAATGGCCGCCTTTAATCCGGGAGGAGAATTGCCGGTAGCCGTAAATGTAGTAGCCCAAACGGTTGCAGACGGTGGCCAGCATCTCGCCGGTGGAGTCGATCCCCTGCCCCTGCTCGCCCCCGATCTTCCAGGACGCCAGACGCCTCTCCTGCATGATCCCACGCCTCTCTCGTCGTGATGGCGGACGCGAAGCTCGCCAGCCTACCTTACTTTTATTCTAATCCCCGGTGACGTATAATGCCAATGAATTCGATTTATCATTTGGATTCCGGGCCGGAATCCCGTTTCTGGGCTTCGCCGCGGCCGCGCGGCGGGGCCATGCATCTCTTCGACACCTTTTGCGGGGCGCCTGCCGGGGCGTTCCGGTTTCCACCGGTTTCAGGGAGGAGGGAGGCCAGGTGCTCCTGCAGCAACTGATCACCTTTTGTACCGTCGTCGACGAGGGCGGCTTCACCCGGGCCGCGGAAGTGCTCAAGCTGAGCCAGCCGGCCGTCACCAAGCAGGTCAAGAGCCTTGAAAATGAGATGAAGGCGACGCTCTTGACCCGATCGGGGCGCAAGATCGCCCTGACGCCCGCGGGCGAGATCGTCTATTCCTACGCCCGGCGCATCATCTACACCATCGAGGAGTGCCAGAGCGCCCTAGAGAACCTCACGACCCCGGGCTACGGGCGGCTGACCATCGGCGCGGTCTCCACCGTCGCCATGTTTACCCTGCCGGAGCTGTTGGGCGCCTTCGCCAAGCAGCAGCCGCTGGTGACGGTGCACGTGCGCACGGGCACCATCGACCAGGTCCTTCTGATGGTTCTCCGCAACGAGATGGACCTGGGGCTGGTCACCGTGCCCATCAGCCACGAGTTGATCCACACCATCCCGCTGTTCCGGGACCGGATCGTCCTCATCGCCAGCCCCGGCTCGCCGTGGGCCGAGCGGCGGGTGCTGTCGCCCCGGGAGCTGTCCAGCATCCCTATGATCGCCTACGAGCGGGATTCCAAGTTCCGGGCCTATGTGGACGCGAGTTTTGAAGCCGCGGGCATCACGCCCGACGTCATCATGGAGTTCGACAGCCACGAGGCGGTCAAAGCCATGGTCATGGCGGGGTTTGGCGTCGCGATGGAGCCGTGGTCGGCGGTGGCCAAGGAGCTGCGGGAAGGCCGCCTGGTAGAGCTGGCCATCGCGGGGTTTGAGGAGCTGGGCCGCATTACGTCCCTGATCATGCGCCGGGATCGCCACCAGAGCCCGCCGGTGCGGGCGTTCTTGCGCCTGGTGCGCAGCACCTTCCCCAATCCGCCCCGGGTGTTCTAGGCGTTGGCCGGCGCCCGCTGCCGCCGCAGCCGGCACCAAAGGAAATAGCCAAAGCTGGCGGGGCCGCCGGCGCAGAGCAGGGTCAGGGCCAATCCTTCCAGGCGCTGTTGGGGCACCTTGCCGTCGGAAAGGTACAGCCCCGGCAGCCCCTGCACGATGGTTTCGTGAAACTCCCGGTCCGGCAGGCCTTGGGCCCGGGCCCGGGCCTCCCGGACGAAGCGCACCAGGCGCTGCCTGCGCTGGGCAGCCGATGGGTAGTAGCTCACCAGGTTGAGGTCGCCCCCGGCCGCGTCTTCGGCCTGATCGATCAAATAGTCCAGCAGGATGTGCAGCCCGCAGATCCAGGGAAAGTAAGCCTCCTCCAGTTGGGCCGCGGCTGCCGGGGTGAGGCCGGGGTGGGCCGCGGCCGCAAAGAGGGCAAAAACGGCCAGGGTGGAGCCGCAGGCCGCGGCAAATTCCCACCAGTACAGGTCTCGCCACGGGCCGGCCCGGGCGTGAAACCAGGCGGCCAGGGCCGGCTCCCGCCGCTCCAGGGGCCCGTGCTTATACACTTGCAGGTCGTTGTAGAGGCCCACCAGGCGCCGCACCCGGTCCCGGACGACGGGATAGGCCGGAAGCCGGCGGAGGCAGGTCCGGCATTCGGCCACCAAGGCCTGCAGGTAGCCGCCGTCGTCCCGGTTGGGGTGCAGCGCGTAGTAGTCGTGCAAGGGGCGGGTGTCGTCCACCGCGTCCAGCATGGCGTGGTGCAGCTGGCGGAAGTCGGCTTCGTCCATGGACACGCTGCGGTCGCACAAGTTGTCCAGGTAGTCGGAGATGGTCTGCAGGGCCACGATGAGGCGGACCAGGGTCGGCGCCCACTGGGGGCGAAGGGCGGCAAAGACGCTGCCGCCTTCGCAGTGAAACCGCTTGCTGGTGATGCTGGCCCAGGCCTGGCGCCGCAGCTCGGGATTGGGAATGTGCCCGATGCGCTGCTTCCAGCGGGCCAGCTCCGCCTCCACGGCCGGGAGCACTTCCCAGGCGATGCGGCGGGCGTAGACGGCCCGGGACCAGGCGCGTTGCAGCAACATGGCAGGTGCAGTATGCCCCACCTGCGGCCGGGCCACGCCCGGCTATGCCTCAGGCGTCGCGGCGGGGGCCTGGAGGCCCAGGGCCTGCTTTATCTCGTCCGAGGAGTTTTCCAGCACGTCGGGATACTGCTGCAGCGCCTGCAGGAGCGCGGCCCGGCCCTGGTCGTCCAGCGCGCTCAAGTCCACGTGGCCGTTCATGCACTTGGACAGCTGGTTGACGTGCTCGGGCAGGGACTTCCACCCGACGCCCTTCTCCTCGTCGATGAGCATGGAGACGGCCACCAGGCCGTAGTAGCGGAAGCTGCCGCCTGCCGCCGGGCGAATGTACACCCACACCGGGTGGACCCAGCGGCCGTTGGGCACCTCTTCGGGGGATTTGACCCACTGCACCGCCTGCTCGATCGCGGTGCGGCCGTGGAGGGCCGCCTCGTCAAACCACGCCCGCGGGCCGTCCACCACCACGGCGGTCAGCTTGGGGCCGCGGCCGCCGTAGGCGCTGTCGGCGGCCACGATGGGCAGCATGCCGCTCTCTTGGGTTTCGTCGTAACAGGTCGGATTGACCTGACCCTTGCGCACTTTGGCCATGGGGCATCCCTCCGTGTTCCGCGCTATTCCCAGTATACCATAGCGCCCTGGCCGGGGGTCCCGGCAGTGGGCCGGGGACCGGCGGTGGCGGCCGCTGCCGCCGGCGCTGGGCCTGGGCCGCCGCTTTCGCGGTCCCGGGCGGGGAGCCCCGGCCGGCGGCGCCCAGGGAGGGTGCCGGAAAGCGGGGCCAGCGAGGGCGCGCTCCTGCGGGCGGGCCGGCTGGGAGGCCCGGCAGCCGGGGCACGGGGTTTAGCGATTGTGATAGAATGAAAACGCGGAAAGGTGGTGTGGGACCGCGGGATGGATGTGGTGCGGGAGTTTTTCAGCACCAACCAGATCGTGGTCGTGTTCGGTTACGGCCTCATCTATTTCCTGCTGGGTTTCGCCTTGTCCTTGGTCTCGCGGCGGCCCAGCGAGCTGACCCTGGCCCAGGCCCTGCCGCTGTTGGGCACCTTTGGGATTTTGCACGGCGTGGCCGAGTGGGGGCAGGTGTTCATCCCGATTCAAGCCACGTACCTGTCGCCCGACAGCATCGTGGTGCTGTGGGCCGTCCAGGGGACGCTCCTGGCTGTGGCCTTTGCCTTTTTGTTCCAGTTTGGCCTGCGCCTGCTGGCCGAGGGGCTGCCGGCCCGATACCGGTATTTGCCCCTGTTGCCTTGGGGCATCTTCGGCGTCTGGTTTCTCATGTTTACCCTGGGCGGGCCCCTTTTCCGGGTGGAGCTGGCCGCGGGCTGGCTGGACGCGGGCGACGTGTGGGCCCGCTATCTCCTGGCGCTGCCCGGGGCGCTGGTAACGTGCTATGCCTTGAGCCGGCAGGCCCAGGAGTTCGCGCGGCTGGAAGTGCCCCGCCTCATGAGCGTGCTGCGGCTGACGGTGGCGTCTTTCGCCGTGTATGCGGCGGCCGACGGGCTGATGGTGCCGCCCGCCGACGTGCTCTTGGCCCGCTACGTCAATACCCGGATTTTCTTTGAACTGACGGGACTGCCCATCGAAATCCCGCGGGGCTTGGCGGGCCTAGCCATCACGGTATTCGTCATCCGCATGCTGGAGATGTTTGACATCGAGCACGCGCGGCGCCTGGAGGAGGCGGACCGGGTCAAGGCGGTGCTGGAGGAGCGGGATCGCATCGCCCGGGAGCTGCACGACGGCATCATCCAGTCGCTGTACGCCGTCGGCCTCAATCTGGAAGCCGCGGCGGAGCAGCTGGAGGAGGACCCGGCTGAGAGCCGGGAGCGCATCAGCTTTGGCATCGAAAGGTTAAATGAAGCCATCCGCGACATCCGGCAGTACATCACCAACCTGCGCTCGCCCATCGAGGACAGCCGCACGCTGCAGGAGGCGCTGGCCAGCATCGCGGCCGAGTTTCGCCGGGACTTCGGCGTGGCGGTGACGGTGGAGGCCCGGGGTGAATCCGCGACCCGGGTGCGGCCGGAAGTCCTCAATCACCTGCGGCAGATCACCCGGGAGTCCTTGACCAACGCGGTGCGCCACGGCCGGGCCAGCCGCATCCGCATCGGCATCGACGTGTCGCCGGAGCGGGTGGAGGTGACGGTCAGTGACGACGGCACCGGTTTTCAGATGAGCGAGGCGGTGCCCCGGACCGGCCACGGGCTCCGCAATATGCGCCAGCGGGCCCAGCTCATGGGCGGCGAGCTGCAGGTGACCAGCGCCCCCGGCCGGGGCACGCGGGTGGCGGTGGCGGTTCCCCGGGAACTGGCCATGGGCTGAGGGCCCCGCCGCGGGCTGCGGTCCGGCGGCGGTCCCGGGGGCAACCCCGCGGCGGGTGGCCGCGCCCGGTGCAGGCGGCCGCGGACGGGGACGGGCGCGGCGGGGAACAGGGACGGCAAAGCAACGGACGAAGGGGTGGAACGGGTGGAGACGATTAAGGTGGTCATTGTGGACGACCACGAGGTGGTGCGGCTGGGACTCAAGAGCCTCCTCAACCGGGTCGCGGACTTGCAGGTGGTGGGCGAGGCGGGCTCGGCCGCGGAGGCGGAACAGGTGGTGGAGCAGACGCGGCCCGACGTGGTGGTCATGGATATCCGCATGCCCGGCGGCAGCGGCATCGAGGCGTGCCGCGCCATCCGGTCTCGCTGGCCCGAAACCCGGGTCATCATGCTGACCAGCTACTCCGACGACGAGGCGGTCATCGGGTCGGTCATGGCGGGGGCCAGCGGCTACGTGCTCAAGCAGATCGGCACCCAGGAGCTGGTGGACGCCATCCGCCGGGTTTCCCGGGGCGAGTCGCTGCTGGATCCGGGCGTCACCGGCAAGATCTTGGAGCGGGTGCGGGGCGGCACGGGCGCCGGCGCCGGCGACGGCCGCGGCGCGCCCGAGTCCCTCACGGAGCAGGAAGAGCGGATCCTGGCGCTCATCGCCGAGGGCAAGACCAACCGGGAGATCGCCGGCGAACTGTTCCTCAGCGAAAAGACGGTGCGCAACTACGTCAGCAACATCTTGGCCAAGCTGCAGCTGCACAACCGGGCCGAAGCCGCCGCCTGGGCCGTGCGGCGGGGGCTGGACCGGGCCCAGAGGGGCGACCGGTAAGGTGCTGCTGCGCCTCACGGAGGCGGGCAAGGACTACGGCGCCCGGGCGGTGCTGAGCGGGGTCAACGTCACCGTCTACCCAGGCGACAAGATCGGCGTGGTGGGCCCCAACGGGTGCGGCAAGAGCACCCTCCTGCGGGTTTTGGCCGGGGAGCTGGAGCCCGACCGGGGGCGGCGGGAGGCGGCCCGGCCCGTGGTCGTCGGGTACTTGGGGCAGCATGTGGGCTTTGCCCCGGCAGAGTTGGGCCTCTCTATCCACGCCTTCCTGCGGCAGGCCCTGGAGGCCGTGGAAGCCTTGGCCGCCCGGCTGCGGGAGCTGGAGCAGGCCATGGCGGACCCGGCCATCCACGGGGACGAAGCCCGGCTGGCGGCGGTGATGGAGGAGTATGCCCGGGTGTCGGCCCGCTTTGAGCAGGCCGGCGGCTACCAGGCCGGCGCTCGCCTGCGGGCCGCCGCTTTTGGGCTGGGCTTTCGCGAGGCGGATCTGGAGCGGCCCGTGGGCACTTTGAGCGGCGGCCAGCGGGTGCGGCTGGCCCTGGCTCGCCTTTTGCTGGCGGCGCCTGATGTGCTCCTCCTGGACGAGCCCACCAACCACCTGGACACGGCTGCCGCCGAATGGCTGGAAAGCTTCCTGCGGCAGCTGAAGCAGGCGGTGGTCATCGTCTCCCACGACCGCTGGTTCCTGGACGCGGTGACGACCCGCACGTGGGACGTGGAGGGCGGCCGGGTGGAGGAATACGCCGGGCCCTACAGCCGCGCCATGGAGCTGAAGGCCGAGCAGCTGGAGCGGCGCCGGCGGGAGCACGCGCGGCAGCAGGCGGAGATCCAGCGGCTGGAGGAGTTCGTGCGGCGTTACCGGGCCGGCGTCAAAGCCCGCCAAGCCCGGGGGCGGGCCAAGCAGCTGGCCCGCCTGCAGCCGGTGGAGGCGCCCTCCCCGGGGCCCCAGGGACCACGCCTGGTGTGGGGCGCGGCCGGCCGCAGCGGGCGGGAGGTGGTGCGCCTCCAGGGCGTCGTCAAGCGCTTTGGCCGGCGCCTGGTCCTGGACGGCGTGGATCTGACGGTGGAGTGGGGCCAGCGCATCGGCGTCATCGGCGCCAACGGCAGCGGCAAGACGACGCTGCTCCGGCTCATCGCCGGCCGGCTCCAACCCGACGAAGGCTGGGTCATTCCGGGCGAAGGCGTGCGCCTAGGCTACTTTGCCCAGGGGCAGGACGACTTGGATCCGGACATGAGCGTCCTGGACCACATGCTCGCGGTCCAGCGGCTCACGCCCGAAGAAGCCCGGCGCCACTTGGCGCGCTTTTTGTTTTTCGGCGACGACGTGCTGGCGCCCGTGGGGCGCCTGAGCGGCGGCGAGCGGGCCCGGGTGGCCCTGGCCCGGCTCATCCTGCGGGCGCCCAATCTCCTCCTCTTGGACGAACCCACCAACCACCTGGACATCGCTGCCCGCACCGCGCTGGAGGCGGCGTTGGCCGACTACGGCGGCACCCTCATCGTGGTGTCCCACGACCGCTATTTCCTGGACACCGTCTGCGACAGCCTGTGGGTGGTGCAGGGCGGGCGGGTGCAAGCCTTTGACGGCACCTACGCGGCCTACGCCGCGGCCCGAGAGCAGGACCCGCCAGGCGTCCCGGCCGGCGCCGGCCCCGCGGCGGGCCTGCAGCCGCCCGGGGATCCCGCGGCCCGAGGGCAGACAACCGCCGGGCCCGGGGAACGGGGCGCGGGGCCGCAGGCCGCAGGGGTGCCCAGGCGCTCCGACCGGGCCCAGGCCGCGGCCCGGCGGCGCCTCGCGGCCCGCCTCCGGGCCATCGAGGCGGAAATCGAGCAGTGGGAGGCGGAGAAGCGCCGCTGGGAGGAGGCGTTGGCCGATCCGGCCCTGTACGCGGATGGCGGCGGAGAGCGGGCCCGGGCCGCGGTGCAGGCCCACCGGGAGGCCACGGCCACCCTGGAGGCGCTCTTGGAGCAGTGGGAGCAGCTGCTCGAGGAAGAGGAGGCCCTGGCGGGCCCGCAGGCGGAGGCGCCGTCCGGACGGCCAGCCCGCTAGGACGGCAGGCGCGCGAGCCCGGGGCCAGGGCCGGGAGGAGGGGAGCCATGGGCCGCGTCATCGCGGTGGCCAACCAAAAGGGAGGCGTCGCGAAAACCACCACCGTCGCCAATCTGGCGGCAGCCCTCAGCGAGGCCGGTGCCCGGGTCCTGATGCTGGACATGGACCCCCAGGGCAGCCTCACCCTGTGGTCGGGCCACAATCCCGACGCTCTGGACAAGTCCTTGTACGACTCGCTGATCAAAGGCCTCGACTCCAGGGAGATCCTGCTGTCCACGCCGCTGGGAGCGGACCTCTTGCCGGCCAGCATCGACCTGTCCCTGGCCGAGATGGAACTGGTGGGCATGGTGGCCCGGGAACGGCGCCTGGGCGGCGTGCTGGCCCCCCTGCGGGACCGGTACGACTACGTGCTGGTGGACTGCCAGCCGTCCCTGGGGCTTTTGACCGTCAACGCCTTCGCCGCGGCCGACGCGGTGCTGGTGCCGGTGGCGTGCGAGTTTTTGTCGACCCGGGCTATCCAGGTGCTGCTGCGCATGGTGCGCAAGGTGCAGCTGCGCCTCAACAGCCAACTGGTGGTCGCCGGCATCTTGCCCACCCTCTTTGACCGGCGCACCCGCCACGCCCAGCAGGAACTGGAGGCGCTGGTCCAGCAGTTTGGCCACGAGACGCCGGTGCTGGTGGACTGCGCGGTGCCCCGCAGCATCCGGTTCGCCGAGGCGGCGGCCGCAGGCAAGTCCATCCTGGCCTTTGCCCCGCTGCACCCGGGGGCCGAAGCCTACCGCCGGCTGGCCCGGGCCATCGCCCCCGGCTTGGAGGCCCGGGAGGCACCGGCGGCCGGCGCGGGCGGCGGGTTGGCGCTGCTGGACACCGACGGACCGCGCGTCGACGTGTTCGTCCGCAAGGGCACCGCTGCCCGCCGCTGGCCGCGGCGTTAGCTGGCGGAGGTGTCAGAGCCCGCGAGGAGCAGGGAAAAGGGCGCGCCGGCCCGAGGCTGTACCCGCTGCCCGCGGCGGGCGCGACGGGGCAAGGATCAGGCCGAAGACCGGTCCGTGTCCAGGGGATACAGCTCTGGATGCCGATGGGGGATGAGCGCGCACAAGATGGCTTGCTCCCACAGCTCTTCCCGGGTGAGCAGCCCCCCTGTAAGGATCCCCACCGCGCCCAGCCGGCCCTTGGCCGCCGGGGTGCCGGCCAGCTCATCGATGACGGGGGCCAGCTCTTCCCCGGCCAAAAGCCGGGCCACCACCCGGGGCGGCAGGGGAAAGCGCACGCCCCAGGCCTCGCTGACGCGCCCGCCGGGGGCGGCAATGGCGCAGCAGTTGACCAAATCGCCCCCGCCGCCGGCCGTCGGCTCCACACCCCCCTCCAGCCCGATGCCATAGGCCGCCCCTGGGACGGCCGCCAGGGCCGCCCGCGCCCTGTGGCGGGCGCCGGCCGCGGTTTCCGCGGCGCTCATGGGTTGGGCCGCTACCCCGCTGGCCACCGCCACCGGCACCACCCGGGCCCCCGGAAACGCGCGCCGGGCCACGGCCGCCGCCGCGCCCACCTTGGCGGGATTGGTCGAACCCACGGCAATGACCGTTTCCGCCACCCTTTCCACCCTTTCGCCGGTGTTGATTCCTTTCGTTGGCTTCCTGCCGTTGGGCGCCTCCGGTTGCGTTTCCATTGGCGCCCCTAGCTATTTCCCGCGCCCGGCGGTCCGGCTCCTGCTGGGGCCATGGTAACCCAAACCCTCCCGGGACAGACTAACGGCGGTGACAAACGGGCGGCTCCCTAGAAACGCCTGCGGGAGGGATGGGGTGTGAACGGTCCCATGACGGTGGCCCAGTACGCGGTGCGGCAGATGCAGGCGTGGGGCATCGACGCCGTCTTTGGCGTGCCCGGGGATACGCTGCTGCCGCTGTTGGAGGAGCTGCGCCAGGCGGGCACTCCCCGCTTTATCGTCTGCCGGCACGAGGGCAGCGCGGCCATGATGGCCTCGGCCTACGGAAAGCTCACCGGACGCCTGGCCGCGTGCGTGGCCGACGCGGGCCCGGGCGCGGTGCAGATGCTCAACGGCGTCTACGACGCCGCCATGGACCGGGTGCCCCTGCTGGTGATCACCGGCCAACTGCCGACCCGGCGCATGGGCACCCACTGGCCCCAAGATGCGGATTTGGACAGCTTGTACCGGGAGGCTACGGCCTTCAACCACACGCTGGCCGACGGCGCCCAGGCGTGCGCCATCTTTACCCACGGGCTGCGGCGGGCGGTGTTCGCGTCGCGGCCGGTGCGCATCGGCGTGCCCAAGAACATGTGGATGGAACCCTGTGGTCCGGTGCGGGTGGAGCTGCCGCCCCGGGATTTTGGCGGACGGGTGGAAACCCGGGAAGAACTGATCCAGGAAGCCGCCGCGTGGCTGCAGTCGGCCAGCCGGCCGGTGCTCTTTGCGGGCCTGGGGGCTCGTCGGGCCGTCGGATCCTTGTTGGCCCTGGCCGAGCACCTGCAGGCACCCATCGTGCACTCTATGCCGGCCCTGGGCACCATCCCCAGCGAGCATCCGTGGAACTTGGGCGTCATCGGCAAATTTGGCACCCAAGCGGCCGCCGACGTGCTGGCCCAGGCCGACCTCATCCTGGCCGTGGGCACCACCTGGTGGCAGCCGGAGTTTGTGCCGGCCCGCGCCCGGGTCATCCAGATCGACAGCGCCATGCACCACATCGGCTTGACTTTCCCGGTCGATCTCGGGATCTGGGGCGACGCGGCCGTGGTGCTGCCGCGCCTATTGGACGCGGTGGGCCGCAGTTACCGCCCGGAATGGGCCGAACGGGCGGGCCAGGCCCGGCGATCCTGGGACGCGGAGGTGGCGCAAATGGCCGCGCCCGCCGACGGGCCCTTGCACCCGGCCGCGGTGGTCGCGGCGGTGGCCCGCCACTTGGTGCCCGACGCCGTGGTGTCCTTGGACGTGGGCAACAACGCCTTTTGGTTCAGCCGGTTTTACCGGGGGCCCAACATCCGCCTGCTCCTGTCGGGCCACTGGCGCACCGTGGGCTTTGGGTTGCCCGGCGGCATCGGCGCCAAGCTGGCGGAGCCGGCGCGGCAGGTGGTGGTGTTCGCCGGGGACGGCGGCTTTGCCATGAGCAGCCCGGAGCTGGCCACCGCGGTGCAGTACCGGCTGCCCATTGCCTGCATCATTTTGCGGGACGGCCGCTACGCGGAAGAAGAGTCGCTGCAGCGGCAGACGGGGCGCCGGCCCTTCGGCACCCGCCTGCACAACCCCGACTGGGCCGCCTACGCCAGGGCCTGCGGCGCGGAGGGCTACCGGGTCGACACCTACGAACAGCTTACGGCCGCGCTGGCCCACGCGCTGCCGCGGCTGGCCGAAGGGCAAGTGGCCGTGCTGGATGTGGGGGTGGCGGCGGTGGAGCCGCGCCACGCCCAGCCCGGCTCGGTGCCCGCCCGGGACGAGCGGCCCCTGGCCGCTGCGGGAGCGGCCCGGCCGTAGAGGCGCGGTTTCCGGTGCGGGCGCGAGGCCGCGGCCCGCGGCGCAGCGACGGCCCGGGACGCCAAGGCCAAGGAAAAGCGCCCGCCCGGACGGACCCGGGCGGGCGCCCCTTTACGGATTGGTGATGATGACGGGCAGCTTGACCGGTTGCGGAGCGCTGGCGGCCCGGGCTACCGTGTACACCAGGAAGACCTGGCCGGCCAGGAACAGGGCCAGGGCGGCCCCCTGGAGCATCAAGGCGGGCCAGAGCACGCCCGCGAGGTCGGCGCCGAAGGCGGTCCGGGCCGACACCTGCAGGATGCCGCCCAGCCCCAGCCCAACCACGTAGAGGACGATGCCCAGGCCCGAGATGCCCAGGTGCCAGCGGGCGGCCCGTTCCCGGTACAGGGGCGTGCCGGGGCGGTCCGCCGGCCGCCGCAGCATGGGCAGCAGGTGGTAGATGCCGGCAAACAGGAGGAAGGTGGCGCCGCCCAGCATGGCGATGAGGGCCGGGGCCACGGCCAGCTGCGTCATCCCGATGGCGCCGTGCACCACGCTCAAAGGCTGCAGGGCCGCCTGCAGGCCGGCCAAAAGCAGCAGTACCGTCCCCCAGATCAAGGCGCGCCCGGGCGGCGTGGCCGCCACGGCGTCCCAGCGGGGGCGAATGGTCTGCACGATGTTGGCGGTGCCGGCCAGGGCCGGGATGAGGGTCAGCACGGCCAGGCTCGCGCCCAACGCGGGCAGCCAAGGGGGCATCTCCGCGCCCAACAGCCGCTCGGTGCCCGTGCCCGCGTACAGGACCAGCCCCCACAAGCCCAGCGCCGCCAGGGCGCGGCTGTAAAGGGGCTGCCCGCTGAGGTCGGGCGCCACGTACAGGGCTGCGGCCAGGGCCAAGGGCACCGCCCACAGCCACACCATCCCTTGGGCGTACATCCCATACAACAATCCGCCCAGGGCATCCACAGGCCAGCCGGGCGCCAGGACGCCGCTGCCCAAGAGGTAGACGGGCACGGCCCAGGTCAGGGCCGCCAGGACGTACCAGGCGCTGGCGTACAAGGGCTGCCGGGCCCGGCTCGCGGTGCGGGCCACGTTGAGAAGGAGCAGCATCAGGGCCGCCAGCCAGACCGCCTTGATCTGCCACAGGGAATCCGCGAGGGCAGGCCCTTGCCGCCATCCCATGAGCAGGGTGGCCACCGCCGCGGCGTTGGCGCCGTTCCACAGCCACACGGCCAGTTGGCCCCAGGTTTCGCTGGCCAAGGTGATCCCGTGGGCCCGCTGGATGGCCAAAAGGCCCACCCCCAGCCCGGCCATGGACAGCCAGCCAAAGAGGAGCGCGTTCAGAAACACCGGCTGCAGCAGCCCGACCCCGGCGGCGCCAAAGGGCAGCTGGATGTAGAGCGCTCCGGCAGCCGTGAACACCGCGCCCACGCCCGCGGCCAAGGCCACGAACAGCCAGACAATGCCCGAGTAAAGCAGCAGCCGCGCCGTGCGGCCCGCTTGATCCCGAATCAGCACGCTGCAGCCCCCCGCACTTAGGGTCCTTGCCAGACCTACGACCTATTCTGTCTTCGCGGCCGAAAATCCTTTGTTATTGTTGGCTGCCCGGCCGGCCGGGACCCGGTTTCCCGCTAATACAGGCGATTCGCACTGGTGCGACGCAGAAACGGGGCGCGGGTTGCACAAGGCGGCGGCTTGATATAAAATAGTGCCGCAAAGCGAGACTGCCAATTGAATACGGCCGCGCTGAATCCCCGCTGGAGCGGGGAACGGGGGACCCACCTGGAAGTTCGCGGGGCGAATCCATCCTGCGTCAACGGATGGTAGGGGATCGCTCTACCCGAGCCCGTCAGCTAACCTCGTAAGCGCTTGAAGAGCGAGAAGGTAGCGTTCAAGGCCTGTGGTGCTGTGCTGGCGGCGCCCCGGAGAATTGCCTTCTCCGGGGCGTCGTTGCGTTTCTGGGACCCCCCCGGGAGAAAGGAGTGGTGAACCCATGGCCGTGAAGGTGCGGGTCACGAACCTGTACAAGCTGTTTGGTCCCAATCCCAAGGGCGCGCTGGAAAGGCTGCGCCAGGAGGGGTTGACCAAGGAGGAGCTGCTGCGCCGCTACCGCCACACCGTCGGCTTGCGGGACGTGTCCTTCGCCGTCCAAGAAGGCGAAGTGTTCGTGGTGATGGGCCTGTCGGGCAGCGGCAAATCCACCCTGGTGCGCTGCATCAACCGTCTCATTGAGCCTACCGCCGGCCGCATCGAGGTGGACGGGGAGGACTTGACGGCCATGAACGCCGCCCAGCTGCGGCAGGTGCGCCGCCAGAAGATGGCCATGGTCTTCCAACGTTTTGCCCTGCTACCCCACCGGACGGTCCTGGACAACGTGGCCTTTGGGCTGGAGCTGCAGGGCGTGGACGCGGCCCGGCGGCGGGAGCGGGCCCGCGAAGTCATTCAGGCCGTGGGGCTGGCGGGTTGGGAGGACAGCCTGCCGGAGCAGCTGAGCGGCGGCATGCAGCAGCGGGTGGGCCTGGCCCGGGCCTTGGCCATCGATCCGGACATCCTGTTGATGGATGAGCCCTTCAGCGCGCTGGATCCGCTGATCCGCCGCGACATGCAGAACGAGCTGCTGCGGCTGCAGTCGGAGCTCAAGAAGACCATCATCTTCATCACCCACGACCTGGACGAGGCCATCAAGCTGGGCGACCGGATCGCGGTGATGAAGGACGGGGAAATCCGGCAGATCGGGACGGCCGAGGAGATCCTGCGCCGGCCCGCGGACGACTACGTGGCGGAGTTCGTGCAGGACATCGACCCGGCCCGGGTGCTCACGGCCCGGCAGATCATGTTCCAGCCCGATACCGTCGTCCCGCTGCACGCGGGGCCCCGCACCGCGGTGCGGGTCATGCGCCACCATGGGCTGTCCAGCGTCTTTGTCCTGCAGGACCCGGACCGGGTGGCGGGCATCGTCACCGTGGACGACGCGGTGGCGGCCGCGGAGCGGGACTTGCCCCTCAAGGACATCCTGCGCCAGGACTTCCCCCGGGTAGCGCCCGACACGCCCCTCAAGGAACTGATCCCCATCGCCGCCCAGGCCCGGTTTCCCATCGCGGTGGTGGAGGGGGAACGGCTGTTGGGCATCATCGTGCGGGTGACGGTGCTCTCGTCCTTGATGCGGGAGACGGTCCGCAACGGGGCGGCCCACGGCGGCGCCGTCCCGGTGCGATCCAACGGCCCGGCCGTGGCCGCGGCCGCGGGAGGAGGTTGATGCGGTGGAATTCGTGCGCCTGCCCTTGGGCAATTGGATGAATGCGGTTGTCGACTGGCTGGTGGACAACTTGGCCCCCGTGTTTCGCGCCGTCCGCCACGTCATCAGCACGTTCCTCAACGGGACCGAGGACTTCCTGCAGTGGCTGCCGTGGCCCGTGGTGATCCTCGCGGTGGCCTTGCTGATGGGACGGGTGGGAGGCTGGCGGGGGGCCCTCCTGTCCGCGGCCGGCCTCTACCTGGTGGGTGCCATGCACCTGTGGGACCGGGCCATGACCACCTTGGCCCTGATGGTCACGTCGGTGACCCTGGCGGTGGCCATCGGCGTCCCCGTGGGCATCCTGTGCGCCCGCAGCGACCGGGTGCAGGCCGTGGTGCGGCCCATCCTGGACATGATGCAGACCATGCCCGCCTTTGTATACCTGGTGCCGGCCCTGATGTTCTTTGGCATCGGCAAGGTGCCGGCGGTGTTCGCCACCCTCGTCTTTGCCACGCCGCCGGCGGTGCGCTTGACCAACTTGGGCATCCGCCAGGTGGCCAAGGAAGTGGTGGAGGCCACCCAGTCCTTTGGCGCGACCCCGTGGCAGATGCTGGTCAAGGTTCAGCTGCCCTTGGCCATGCCCAGCATCATGGCGGGCATCAACCAGACCATCATGCTGTCCTTGTCCATGTCGGTCCTGTCGGCCATGATCGCCGCGGGCGGGCTGGGGCAGGAAGTGCTGCGGGGCCTGAGCCAGGTCAACTTGGGCCGGTCCTTTGAAGGCGGTCTGGCCATCGTGGTCATCGCCATGATCTTGGATCGCATGTCCCAAACGTGGGGCCAGCGGCGGCGGGCCGCCTAATTGCCGCTCGGCGCGGCAGGACGCGGGCGGCGTCCTCGGTCCCGAACGGAATTCCCCCGCAGAGGAAAGGAGCGGATATGCATGCTGAAGCGCAAGACGGAGCGGGTCCTCCCGCTGATGTTGGCCCTGATGCTGGCGGCGGGGCTGGGCCTGGCTGGAGATCCGGCCGCGGCCCAACGCCTGCCGGGCACGGGCCAGACGCTGACCTTTGCCTTTACCAACTGGACGGGCGACTGGCTGCCCACCATGGTCACCAAGGTGCTGGTGGAAGACTACCTGGGCTACCGGGTCGACATCGCCGACCTGACGGTGCCCGTCACCTACGCGATGATTGCTGCGGGAGAGGTGGACGTGTTTGCCAACGCCTTCTTCCCCAACCAAGAATCGCTGCTGGCGGGCTACCGGGGGCAGCTGGAAGTCATCGGCTGGCACTACGACGGCACGCTGCGGGGCTGGGCCGTGCCCACCTGGTTCGCGGAGGAGTACGGCGTGCGCACCGTGCAGGACCTGAACAACCCTGAGATCGCCCGCCTGTTGGACCTGGACGGCGACGGTTACGGCGATCTCATGGGCTGCGAGGTGGGCTGGACCTGCCACGACCAGATCGAGTACAAGCTGCAGGCTTATGGCCTCGACCGGCTGTACCGGCAGATCGACGCGTCGGAGCAGATGATCAACATCGCCGTCCAAAGCGCCCTGGACAACCGGGAGCCCGTCCTGTTCATGGCCTGGACGCCCGACTGGCTGCTGGCCGCCTATCCGTACCCCGAAGTGGTCACCTTCCTGCGGGATCCGGTGGGCGCGTGGCCGGGCGCGGAGGATGAACCGCGCAACGAGTTCGGGTACCCGCCCGGCCGGGCCGGCATCCTGGTCCACCGGGACTTCCAGCGGCGGCACCCGGAGGCGTACCGGCTGATGAGCCAGATTTCGGTGCCCCTGGAGGCGGTCAACGAATCGGTCTATCGCCAAGTCGTCCTCGGAGAAACCTCCGCGGCGGATCTGGCGCGCCACGCCCGGGAGTGGATCGACGCGAACAGGGAAACCGTGGACGGGTGGCTTGCAGCCGCGGGCCTGCGCTAGCGGCGGCCCGGGACGCCCGGCGCCTTGGGGACACAAGGCCGACGGCGGCAGGAAAGAGGCCGGCGGGAGCTCCGCCGGCCTCCTTTTGCCTGCCGGGGCAGGATGCCCAAGGCGCCGGTGGCTTAGAAGCCCTCGGCCCGGGCTTCCTCGTACCCCACGAATTCGATCTGGCCGTTTTGGATGGTCCAGATGCCGATGGACGCGACGGCCACGTCGCCGTTGGCGTCGAAATCCACGGGGCCCGAAGCGCCCACGTACTGGATATCCTGGCCGGCCCGGATGAGCTCCACGGCCTTGGCCCACTCGCCGGGCAGGATGACCTCGCCGGGCGGGTTGGTTACCTCCCGCAAGGCGCTGCGGATGGCCGGACCCGTGGCCTCACCGGCCTTCTCGATGGCCAGCGCGATGGCGAATGCCGCGTCGTAGCTCTCGAACATGAACGGCATCGGCGGCGGTTCGCCAAAGCGCTCCTCGTAATACCGGTTGAACAGCGCCGTGGCCTCGGTCTCCGCCGACCGCGGCGCCGTGCCCCACGAGCCCTCCAGCGGATCGCCGATGGCGTCGATGATGTCGGGGGCCTGCATGCCGTCGGTGAAAAGGAACTTGTCGAAGTAGCCGCCCTCGATGGCCTGCCGGAGGATGGTGATGCCGTTCTCCGGATACGCGATGAGGAGCAGCGCTTCCGGATTGCCGCGGGATGCCTGGTCCAGCTCGCCGCGGTAAGAAACCTGGTTCTGCTCAAAGGGCACATTGGCCGTCACCGTGCCGCCGTGCTGGCGGAAGTTGGCCTCAAAGGCCTGCGCGAGGCCAAGCCCATAGGGGTTGTTGACGTAGATGGTGGCCACGCGCCGGTAGCCCACGTCCGCTGCCAGCTTGCCGAGGACAATGCCCTGCATCGCGTCGGACACGACGGTGCGGAAAATGAAGTCATTGTCCTCCAGGGTGGTCAACAGCGGCGACGTGGACGCCGGGGAGATCATGACTACCTGGTTGGGGATCGCCACACTGGTGGCCACCGGAATGGTGACGCCCGAGGACGCCGCCCCAATGATGGCGGGCACCCGCTCCACGTTGACCAAGCGCTGGGCCGCGGCCACGCCCTGGGTCGGATTGGTCTGGGTGTCGGCCAGCACCAGCTCCAAGGGGCGGCCGCCCAGGATGCCGCCCTGTTCGTTGATCTGCTGCACCGCGAGCAGGGCGGAATTGTAGAAGGGCTCGCCGAAGGCCGACAGGTCGCCCGTCATGGGGAACAAGCCGCCGATGCGCACCGGCGCCTGCTGCGCCGCGGCGCCCAGGGCGCCGCCCAGCACCAATACCGCCAAGGCCAGGGCCAACGCGGTGGTTTGCCGCAGACTAGACATGTTTCGCACCATCTATTCCCCCCAATCGTATATTTTGATTAAAGGCCGACTGAGCCCAATGTTTCGACGGAATATTTCCTGAATCCTCCTGTCCAGAATTTGGATTGGCCGGGGATGGCCGGGGAATGCCCGGGCCCGTCTCTGCCCGCCTGGGCCCGAATTGCCCCGTAGGGCGGTGGCGGGAGCAGGAGTTGTGCGGGCAACAGAGAAACAGTCATAGACTTGTTCCAAGACAGGCTCAATTCGGCCAGAGAAGTTGAATTGAGCGTTTTTATACGGGGGCACGGGGTAGCCATGTCCCAGGCCATCTTGGAAGTGCGCAATCTTGTCAAGGAATTCGGCGGCATCCGGGCCGTGGATGACTGCTCCTTTGACGTGCGGGCCGGGTCGATTACGGGGCTCATCGGGCCCAACGGCGCCGGCAAGACGACGGCCTTCAACATGGTGACCGGGTTCATCCGGCCCGACAAGGGCGAGATCCGCTTCCGGGGCCAGCGCATCGACCATCTGCCGCCCCACGTCATTTTCCGCCAGGGCATCGCCCGGACGTTTCAAATTCCCCGGGAACTGCGCCTCATGACGGTGCTGGAAAACTTGATGCTGGTGCCCCTGCACCAGGGGGGCGAAGGCCTGTGGCAGTCGTGGTTTCTCCCGGGCCGCGTGCGGGTGCAGGAGGAGCAGATCTACCGGCGGGCCGTCGAGGTGCTGGAGTTTGTGCAGCTGATTCATCTCCGGGACGAACTGGCCGCGAACTTGTCCGTCGGCCAGAAAAAGCTGCTGGAATTGGCGCGGGTGCTGATGGCCGATCCGGATCTCATCCTCTTGGATGAGCCCGCGGCCGGGGTCAACCCGACCCTTATGAAAAAGCTGGCGGGTTACGTGCGCACCTTGCGGGATCAGGGCAAGACCTTTCTGCTGGTGGAGCACAACATGGATCTCATCGCGGACCTGTGCGACTGGGTTATCGTGATGAACAATGGCCGGCCGCTGGTGGAAGGGAAACCCCACGAGGTGCGCGAGCACCCGGAAGTGCTGGAAGCCTATCTGGGCGGCGCCTATGCCGTGCGCTGACGGTGATCCAGCCGCGGCCCGGCGCAGCCGGCCTGCGTCCCAAGCGCACAACCCTAGGACAAGGAGACGCAAAGATCGTGGCACTGTTGGAGGTCAGCGGCCTGCGGGCCGGGTATGCGGAGGTCGACATCCTCCACGGGGTGCAGCTGGCGGTCCAGGAGGGGGAAATCGTCTGCGTGGTGGGCCCCAACGGGGCGGGGAAATCCACCTTGATGAAGACCATCTTTGGCCTGGTCCCGGTGCGGGACGGGCGCATCGTGTTTCAAGGCGAAGACATCACCGGCCTCGGCCCCGCGCAGATCGTGCGGCGCGGGATGTGCTACGTTCCCCAAAGCCACAACGTGTTTCCGTCCCTGACCGTCGAGGAAAACCTTGAGATGGGGGCTTTTATCCGCACCGGGGACTTCAGAGACAAGATGGAAGAGATGTTCGAACTGTTCCCCATCCTCAAGGAGCGCCGGCGCCAGAAGGCCGGCACCATGAGCGGCGGGCAGCAGCAGATGGTGGCCATGGCCCGGGCGCTGATGCTGGACCCTAAGCTGCTGCTCCTGGACGAGCCCACGGCGGGCCTCTCGCCCAAGTTTGCCGAGCTGGTGCTGGAAAAGGTCGTGGAGATCAACCAGCGGGGCGTCAGCGTCCTCATGATCGAGCAGAACGCCCGGGCCGGATTGGCCATCTCCCACCGGGGCTACGTGCTCACCATGGGGCGCAACCGGATCGACGACACCGGGCAGGCGCTTTTGGAAAACGAAGAGGTCGGCCGGCTGTTTCTGGGGGGATAAACGCGACGTGGCACAACTGATTCTCTACGGGCTGATCTACGGCGGCATCATATCCCTCGGCGCCATCGGACTGACGCTCATCGCCCGCATCCTCCGCTTTTCCCACTTTGCCCACGGCGACATGATGGCCCTCGGGGCCTACTTGGCGTTGCTTTTCCGGGTCACCTTCGGCCTGCCCATGTGGGTGTCGGCCGTGTGCTCGGTGGCCCTGACGGCGGCAGCGGCGGTGGCCATCGACCGGATCTTTTACAAGCCCCTGCGCCGGACCAGCCCGGCCATCCTGCTCATTGCTTCGGTGGGCGTGGCCCTGGTGCTGCGCCACCTCATCCAGTTATTTTGGGGCGCGGCGCCGCAGGTGTACCAGCGGGGCGTGGAGCGGTCGCTGGTCTTTTGGGGCTTGCGCATCCGCCCCGTGCAAGTGTGGATCTTGGTCATGGCCGTGGTGATTGTAGTCGCGGTGTGGCTGTTCCTGCAAAAAACCAAGCTGGGCAAAGCCATGCGGGCCATGGCCGACAACATGGACCTGGCGGCGGTGTCGGGCATCGACACCGAGCGCATGGTCATCTGGACGTGGGTGCTGGGCGCGGCCTTGGCGGCGGCGGCCGGCATCATGCTGGGGCTGGACACGCAGCTGCGGCCCGCGATGGGCTGGCTGATGCTCTTGCCCCTGTTCGCGGCGGCCATTTTAGGGGGCTTGGGCAACCCCTACGGCGCCATCGCGGGCGGGATGGTCATCGCCCTGGCCCAGGAGCTGTCCACCCTGGTCTTTAACACCGCGTACAAACCCGCGGTTTCCTTTGTGCTCATGGTGCTCCTGCTGCTCTTGCGGCCCCAGGGCCTGTTCGGAGGGAAAGCCTGATGGACTGGAACTGGAGCGGCATCGCCGGCTACGGGCTGTTCTTCCTTATATACGGAGGAATCTACGCCATCTCCGCCCTGGGTCTCAACGTCCAGTGGGGCTACACGGGGCTGTTCAACATCGGCGTCGGCGGCTTCTTCCTGGTGGGCGCGTACACGTCGGCCATCATGACCAAGGGCCCCGACTTTTCCCACCTGGGCGGCTTCGGCCAGCCGTTCCTCGTGGGCGTCCTGGCGGGCGGGGTGCTGGCGGCGCTTTTGGCCTTCTTGATCGGCATCCCGACCCTGCGGCTGCGGGGCGACTACTTGGCCATTGCCACCATCGGCATCGCGGAAACGCTGCGGCTGGTGGTGACCAACGAGCAGTGGCTGACCGCGGGCGTCTGGGGCATCGGGGGCATCCCCAAGCCCCTGTTGGGCACCTTTGGCGACGCCTACAACGCCTTTTACGCCGTGCTGGTGCTGACGGCCATGGTGCTGGTCTACTTCGCCATCGAGCGGGGCATTCGCTCGCCATGGGGACGGGTGCTCAAGGCGATTCGCGAGGACGAGGCGGTGGCCCAAGCGGTGGGCAAGGACATCTTCCGCTTCAAGCTGCAGGCCCTGGTCTTGGGCGCGTTCTTCATGGGGGTGGCGGGCGCGCTCTTTGCCCACTTCGTGGGCTACATCAGCCCCGAAGCCTTTGAGCCCATGAACGCCACCTTCCTCGTCTGGGTCATGCTCATCGTGGGCGGCAGCGGCAACTCCAAAGGGGCCATGCTGGGCGCGTTCTTGGTCTGGGTCATCTGGTCGGGCACCGAGTTTGTGGCGGCGGCGCTGCCGCCGACCTTTGGGCCCCGGGCCCACGCCCTGCGCATCGTCCTCATCGGGCTCTTGCTCATGATCATGTTGCTGGTGCGGCCCCAGGGCATGTTGGGCGAAGAGCGGCAAGTGTCCAAACTGCTGCGGCCGGCAGGCGGCGGCCGGCAGGCTCCGGCCGACGGGTGACCGCCGCGGGCTACCACGCGACGGCCTGGCCGTCTTTGCGGGGCTCAGAGCCGGCGATGTATGCGCCGGTGTCCGGGTCTCTCCAGATCATCTGCCCGCCGCCGAACAGGCCGCCATCGGCTTCCATGCGCACCCGGTGCCCCAGGCGCAAAAGCTGCCGCACGGTGTCGGCGGGCAGCGCGGCCTCCACATGCACATCGGCCCCGCCGGCTACCCGCACCCGGGGCGCGTCCAGCGCCGCCTGGGGATTCAAGGCGTAGTCCACGATCCCGATGACCACCTGTACGTGGCCTTGGGGCTGCATGTCGCCGCCCATGACGCCAAACGCGGCCAGGGGCACCCCGTTCCGGGACAGGAAGGCGGGGATAATGGTGTGGTACGGGCGTTTGCCGGGGGCCACCTGGTTGGGATGGCCCTCCTCGAGGGTAAACCCGGCGCCCCGGTTGTGCAGCGCGATGCCGGTGCCCGGCACCACGACCCCGGAGCCGAAGCCCATGTAGTTGGACTGGATGTAGGAGACCATGCGCCCCTGGCTGTCCGCGGTGCAAAGGTACACCGTGTCCCCGTCCCGCGGCACGCCCGGCGCGGCTTCCGCCAGCGCGGCGTCGCGGGCGATGAGGGTCCGGCGCTCCGCGGCGTACGCCTTGGACAAAAGGGCCGCGGTGGGCACGGGGGCCGCCGACGGGTCGGCGATGTAGCGGCGGGCGTCGGCAAAGGCCAGCTTCAAGGCTTCGATGATTAGGTGAAGCTGAGCGGCGGAGAGATGGGGCAGAGACGGGAGTTCTGTGTCTTCCAAGATGTTGAGGGCCAATAGCGCCACGAGCCCCTGGCCATTGGGCGGGATCTCCCACACATCAAAGCCCCGGTAGGTGGTGCGGATGGGCGAGACCCACTCGGGCTGGTGGGCCGCCAGGTCTTCCTCGGTCAAGAAGCCCCCCGTCTGCTCCGCATAGCGGGCCATGGCCCGGGCCAGCTCGCCCCGGTAAAAGGCCTCCCCGTCGGACTCGCCGATCAAGCGCAGCGTGCGGGCCTGATCGGGGCATGCGAAAAGCTCCCCCGGCTCCGGCGGCCGGCCCCACGGCAAGAAGGTCTGCCGCCAGTCGTCCCGCTGGGCAAAGCGCTGGGCCGCGGCCCGCCAGTAGCCGGCGATGACGGGCGGGATGGGATGGCCTTCCTCCGCGTAGCGGGCCGCGGGCTCCAACAGCCGGGCCAGGGGCATGGACCCGAAGCGGCGGGTCAGTGCGACCCAGGCCGACACCGCCCCGGGCACCGTCACCGGCAGCCAGCCGTCCTTGGGCACCTCCGCGAGGCCTTGCCGGGCAAAGACCGCCGGCGTCAACGCCCGGGGCGCCCGGCCCGAGGCGTTGAGCCCGTGCAGCCTTTGGCCGTCCCAGACCAGCGCGAAGGCGTCGCCGCCGATGCCGTTGCCGGTGGGCTCCAGCACGGCCAAGGCCGCGGCCGTGGCCACGGCGGCATCGATGGCGTTGCCGCCCTCCTGCAGGACGCGCAAGCCGACCTGGGCGGCCAGGGGGTGGCTGGTGGCCACCGCGCCCCGGCGCCCCATCACCGGACTGCGCTGGGATGGATAGGGAAACCGGTAGTCAAACACGGCCATCGGTCAATCGGCTCCCGGGGGCACGGGGCCGGTGGAAGCGCCCCGGTGCAAGTAGGGGTCCAGCACCACCCGCTGGGGTTCCTTGCCGTTTTGCAAGGATTCGATGAGCAGCTGCACTGCGACCCGCCCCATCTCCCGCATAGGCTGCACCACGGTGGTCAAGGGAGGACTCGCGATCTGGGCCAGCGGGGTCCCGTCAAAGCCCACCACCGACAGCTCCTGCGGCACCCGCACGCCTGCCGCGGCCGCGGCCTGGAGCACGCCGATGGCCAGCATGTCGTTGGCGCAAAAGACCGCCGTCGGGCGGGGATTGAGGGACAGCAGGTGCTGGCTGGCCCGCAGGCCGGCGGCAATATCAGAGCCATCGGCCTCGATGACCGTGGGCTCCACGCCCACGGGCTGCAGCGCGGCGGCAAAGCCTTGCCGGCGCTGGCCGCTGGAGTGGATGCGGGCCGGCTCGGTGATGACCGCCATGCGCCGGTGCCCCAGCTCCAACAGGTGCCGGGCCGCCAGGGCCGCGCCGGCCTGGTCGTCGGTGAGCACGCGGTTGACGGCCGCGGACGGCACGTCCCGGGCCATCAAGGTAATGGGGTACCGGCGCTTTTCCAGGTTCAGGACCAGCCGGTCATCGTGGGCCGCGGTGGCAAAGATGATGCCGTCAATGCCTTTGCGCCGCAGGACGCTGACGTAGCGGGCCTGCTTCTCCGTGTCGTCGCCTACATTGCAAATGACGCAGTTGTAGTTGAGGTGGGCGGCCGCGTCCTCTACGCCCCACGCCACCTCGGCAAAAAAGGGGTTGCTGATGTCCGGCACCAGCAGGGCCAGGAGTCCCGTCCGCTTGGTCATCAGGGCCGAGGCCACCAAGTTGGGCTCGTAGCCCAGGCGGGCCATGGTCTCCTGGACCCGCTGGCGGGTGGCCGGTTTCACGTATGGGCTGTTGTTGATGACGCGGGAAACGGTGGCCAGCGAAACCCCCGCTTCCCGGGCCACGTCGTAGATGGTGACAGACATAACAATCTTATTCCGCCTCGGTGCTGCTGTTCCTTTCCCCGGGCCGCGGTTGGCCGGGCCGCCGGCAGGGTGGTCCGGGTCATGAGGCCGCCGCCGGTTGCCCGGTGGCCATCCCGGGCAGCACGTACATCCCCCGGGGAGAAAACTGCAGCTGCACGGGCGTCCCCGGCGGCAGCACCGGCCCCGCGAGGTTGACGTCCAGCACCATCAGTTGGCCCGCGTCGGTGTCCACCAAGTACTCCGCGCTCATGCCCTGGTAGAAGGCATGCACCACCCGGCCGGGCAGGCCGTGGGCGCCGGGCGCCTGGCCGTTGGCCTGGGCCGGCTGCATGGCGATGGCTTCCGGGCGGACCATGAGGAGGCGGCGCCCGTCCCGCCGGTCTCCGGGCGGATCCGGCACCCGGTACCCTTGCACCCACACCGTGCCGCCCCGGATCTCGGCTTCCACCAGATTGGCGTCGCCGATGAAGCGGGCCACGAAGGCGTTGGCCGGCCGGGTATACAGTTCCTCCGGGCCGCCGATCTGCTGGATGACGCCGTCTTTCATCACCACGATGATGTCGGACAGCGCCAGGGCTTCGGACTGGTCGTGGGTCACATAGATGCTGGTGATGCCCAGCCGCTGCTGCAAGGACCGGAGCTCCTGGCGCACCTGTTTGCGCAGCTTCGCGTCGAGATTGGAGAGGGGTTCGTCCAGGAGCAGCACTTGCGGGCGCATGACCAAAGCCCGGGCCAAGGCCACCCGCTGCTGCTGGCCTCCCGACAGCTGCGAAGGCGCCCGGGATTCCAGCCCCGCCAGGCCCACCTGCTCCAGGGCCTCGGCCACGGCCCGGCGGATCTCCGCCGCCGCCACCCGCAGGTTGCGCAGTCCGTAGGCCACATTCTCAAACACGTTGAGATGGGGAAAGAGCGCGTACGACTGGAACACCATGGTAATGGGCCGCTGGCTGGCCGGCTGGTGGGTCACGTCCTGGTCGCCGATGAACACCCGCCCCTCGCTGACGGTCTCCAGCCCCGCGATGATGCGCAGCGTAGTGGTCTTGCCGCAGCCCGACGGCCCCAGCAAGGTCACCATTTTCTGGGCCGGGATGTCCAAAGACACGTCGTTGACGGCCACCACCTGGCCAAACCGCTTAGTGACGTGTTCAAGCCTTACCGGCGCTCCCATTCCCGTGGCCAGCGGCTGGGTCATGAAAGGTCCACCGTCCTCGACGATTTAGTACGTTGCCATGCGCTGCCCGCGGCGGTTGGTCCGGTGCAGCACCACGTTGAGCAGCAGCACCACCACGGCCATGGCCGCGATGAGGACGCACGACAATGCGGCGCCGCGGCCGATGCTGCCGTGGCCCACCCAGGACAAGATCAGCACCGTGGCCAGGTTGGTGCTGGGCGTCACCAGGAAGATGACCTGGCTGATGGCGGTCATGGCCCGTACGAAGGAAAACATCAAGCCCGAAATCACCGCGGGCACCAGGAGCGGGAACAGGATCCGCCGCAGCGTGGTGACGTTGGAAGCCCGCAAGGTGGTGGAGGCTTCCTCCAGAGACCGGTCGATCTGCTGCAGCGCCGCCAGGCCGCTGCGGATGCCCACGGGCATGTTGCGGAACACAAATGCCAGGATGATGATGAGCTCCGTCCCCGTCAGCCGCAGCGGTCCGTGATGAAAGGCCAGGACGTAGCCGATGCCCATCACCGTGCCCGGCACGGCAAAGGACAGCATGGACGTGAACTCCACGAGAGATCGGCCCGGAAAGCGCAGGCGCCCCACCACGTAGGCGATGAGAAACCCCACCAGAGCCGAGGGCACCGCCGCGAGGGCCGCCAGGCGCGCCGTGTTGAGGAACACGCCGAAGCCGCTGGTGCGCAGCGCCTCGTAATGCTCCAGGGTAAAGGTGTTGTTGAAGCCCCACAGCTTGACGAAGCTGCCGAAGAACACCGACGCGTACAGCATGACGCCCAGCAGCGTCCACAGCCCGAAGGCGACGGTCATGGGGTATTCCAGGAATCCCGGCAAGGGGCTGGGGTTGCCGCCCGACGGCTTGCCCGTCACCGTCACGTAGGAGGCCTGGCGCAGCCAGTAATGCTGCAGCACAAAGACTCCCACGGTCATGGCCAGGAGCACCACGCCGTACACCGCGGCTTCGTGCTGGTTGAAGCGCCCCTCGATGGCAAAGAACACCTCGGTGGGCAGGAAGGGCACGCCGCCTCCCAGGATGAGGGGGTTGCCGAAATCCGCCAAGCTTTCGATGACCGTCAAGAGAAACGCGTTGGCCACGCCGGGCCGCAAAAGCGGCCACGTCACCGTGTGAAACAGGCGCCACCGGGAGGCCCGCAGCGTCTGGGCCGCTTCCTCCATGGCGGGGTCCAGAGACCGCACCACGCCCGTCAGCACCAGGTAGGCTAAAGGCGTAAAGGCCAGGACCTGCGCGACGCCGACGCCCAGGGGCCCGTAAAACGCGTTGGTGGACAAGCCCAGCAGCTGGTTGGTGATGAGCCCCTGCCGCCCGAACATGTAGATCATGGATAAGCCCAGGACAAAGGGCGGCGTGATCATGGACAAGGTGGAGAAGGGGCCCATCAGGGAGCGGATGGGAAACCGGCTGCGCTGCGCGAGGAGGGCAAAGGCCAACCCCAGGGCGGTGGACAGCACTCCCACGCTCAAGGCCAGGAGCACGCTGTTGCGCAGGGCGCCGAAGCCGGTGCTGAGGGCCGAGAGGCAATACGCGCCCAGGCCGATGATGACCGAACGCAAGGCTTGGCGGGCCAAGGGGATGTCGCCCCAAAGGGACTGAAGCGGGAAGGCCAGCACCGCCGCGAGACTGCCCACCCAGAGCGCGACGCGGCGCTCGCTGATCTCGGTCCACGGGTTTTCAAACAGGAAAAAGGTGGGCGAGCGCAGGGTCTGGCGGAAGACGTCCAACGTGAACTCGTCTCTAACCCAGACGCTGGTGGTCAGTACCACCGCAAGGGGATAAAGGATGAAGACGGCGATGAAGGCGGCCAACCATAAGATCGCGCCCCCTGCAAAGGGCTCCACCCGCAGCCAGCCGCTGTAGGACAGCCCCATACCCGCCACGCTCAGGAAGCCGAGGAACACCAGCAGGGCACCCAGGCCGAAGGGCTGGCCCTGGGCCAGCACGTGGCCCGCGGTGACGGCGCCCCCCGCGGCGGCCACCAGGACCATGGCCCGGCCCGCGGCCCGGTGGGGCACCGGCGGGCGGCCCAGGAACAGGAGGAGGCCGGCCAGCGCCAGGGCGGCCGCGATGGGCCACGCCTCGCCTACAAGCCGCAGTCCGGTGCGGGCCGCATCGTACTCCAGCACGTTCACGCCCTGGCGGGACCAGGGCAGCCCCAGGCCGGCTGCAAGGATGAGCAGGGCCCACCAAAAGCCGGCGCCCAAGGGGCCGCGGTCCGCCGCCGTATACGCAGGCTGCTGGGGAATCGACGGTGCCGACAAAGGATCAACCCCCGCGTCGGGGTGGGGGAAGGGCGCCGACGCGCCCCCCCTCCACCCGCCTAGGCAACGTCCAGACCGGTGCTCCGCCCGCGCCGGTGCTCCCGGGCGCGGCGGGCACCGGACGGTCTTGGCAAATCACCCGCGGGGCCGCGGCATCGGGTAGATCTCGCTGGTCCAGCGGCCCACGACCGCGTCCCGCACCGCCGGGTCGCCCCAGTGCGCGAAGTCGTAGGGGATCACCCGCACTTCGTCAAAGCGGGGGGCGTGCTCCGGCAAGGGCGTGTGCACGTTGGTGGGCAGCTGGTACGACTCGCCCCGTTGCGCGGCCAGCACCTGGGCCTCGGGCGACAGGGCCCACTCGATGAAACGAATGGCGCCTTCGCGGTTGGGGCCGTTGCGCACCAGGCTCAGGCCGCCGATCTCGAATCCCGTGCCGTCCGCGGGCGCCCGCACGCTGACGGGAAAGCCTTGGATGGCCTGGTGGAGGGCGTCGTGCATAAAGGTGACGCCGATGGCCACCTCGCCGCGGCCCGCCAAGAGCCCCGGCTCCGCGCCCGCCCGGGTGTACTGGGCGATGTTGAGGTGCAGGTCCCGCAGCAGTTTCCACCCTTCCTCATCGCCGTAGATCTGCAGGATGGTGGCCAGCATGGTGTAGCCGGTGCCCGACGTGTTGGGGTTGGGCATGGCCACCAGGCCCCGGTACACGGGGTTCGTCAAGTCCTTCCACGTGCGGGGGATGGGCAGGCCCATGCTTTCCAGCATCTGGTCGTTGACGGCCCAGCCCAAGATCCCGGCGTACAGGGGCAGGTACGACTCGCCGGTGACTTGCCGGAACGCGGGGATAAGATCGTCCCACGACGACGGCCGGTAAAACTCTGTCAAACCTTCCGCGAAGGCCACAAAGTGGGGATCGCCGGTGCCTCCGAACCACACGTCAAAAGTGGGGTTGTTGCGCTCGGCCCTAAGGCGCGCCAAACCCTCGCCGCTGCTCAGGCGGATGTACTCCAAATTGATCCCGGTGGCCTTGGGAAACTCGTCCTTGATCACGTCGCACCAGACGACGCTGGGGCTGCAGAGGACCGTCACAGTGCCCTGCGCGTTCGCCGGCGGCACCAGGAGCAGCCCGGTCCCCAGCAGGAAGCACACCGCCCACCACATCAGCCGTTGCCGTTTCGACAATCCCGTCGCCCTCCTTACTCGTTTGGATTGTATTGTGCTGTTGCACCCGGATTGCCGGGACAGCGCCGCGCGGAAGCGCTTACAACCCTTGGGAAAAAGAATGCCCCATCGCGCCCGGCACCGGGCGCCGCCGGCCGGGAACTGGCGCCGCTGCGCAAGCCGGCTGGGAACGGGCGTGACTGCGCAATTCGCACTCTCCGATTAGAAGGGTACATTCAACATCATTGCGTGAACCCCTCTTTAAAAGCACTCCCACAGAAAATTCCCGCAGAACGCCGGCAAGGGCGGAAAGCCAGAAGGGCGCCGGTGGCCCCACTGCGCGCCCTTCCGGAGTCATCCCCGCAGCCCGAGCGCGCCCACCTGGCCCAGGGCTCGAAACGATGGTACGCTAGCTTTGGTTGAGAAACGAACTCGATCGGAAGGAGCTTGAGATGACCCAGTATCGCTTGTTGGTCAGCGATGTGGACGGGACGCTGCTGGACAGCCGCCACCGGCTGTTGCCGGAAAACGCCGCCGCGATCCGGGCGCTGCGGGCGCAAGGGGCGCTGTTCACCCTGGCCACCGGCCGCATCGAACGGGCGGTGCGGCCCTTTGTCGAGGAGCTGGAGCTGGACCTGCCCCTCATTTTGTACAACGGAGCCCGGGTGGTGGACCCGCGCACGGGCCAGTGCCTGTGGCAGGCCCACTTGCCCGACGCGGCCGTGGAGGCTGCCTTGGTTCTGCTGCGGGAGTTTCCCATGGACGTCAACCTGTACTCGGCAGGCCAGCTGTTCGTCGAGGCCATCACCCCGCGGGTGCAGGCCTACATGGCCCAGGACGGCATCAGCGCCCGCGAGGTGGGGGACTTGTTGACCTTCTTCCGCACCCGGCGCCCCGGACCGGTGACGAAGCTGCTGATGATCGGGGACGAGCCCGCCTTTGCCGCGTTTGCCCAGGCCTTGGCCCAGCGGTTGGGGGATCCGATGCCAGTCTACTTAGTGAAATCGTATCCCATTTACTTGGAAATGCTGCCCGCGGACGCGTCAAAGGGGCAGGGGCTGCGCCACTTGTGCCGGCACTTGGGGATTCCCCTGGAGCAGGTGGTGGCGGTGGGCGACGCGCCCAACGATTTGGACATGCTCCAGGCCGCCGGTCTGGGCGTGGCGGTGGCCAACGCCCATCCCGACGTGCTGGCCGCGGCCGACTACATCGCCCCCGCGGGCGATGACGCCGGCGTCGCCCACGTGATCCGCCGGTTTTTCCTGGATTCGCCCTAAAGGAGAAGCGCCTGAGCCCCAAATTGTCCGCCGGCGGCCCGCGCCCGGCCCCCCTCCGGCCGTCCTCTCTTGACGCGAAAGAGATAGAAGCGAATGGAATTGGCGGCAGGAGTCTGGGGATTGGCGTCGAAAGGGCGAAAATGTAACCGCTTACAATTCCCCGGCGGCGTGGCCGCCGAGGACGGCGCACCACTTGGCTGCTGATCGCCGCCGGCCAATGGGGGATGGGCATGGCAGGGGCGACCATGGAGGCGGCCGTCTTCCTCGGGGAAGGACGGCTGGCTGTTAAAACGGTCCCGGTGCCCCGCATCCGCCGGGATGACGACGTGCTCCTCAAGGTGCTGGCCTGCGGGGTGTGCGGCACCGACCTGCACATCCTCTCGGTGCCCCCAGGCCACCCGGCGACGCCCAACACCATCCTGGGCCACGAGTACACCGGCGAAGTGGTGGAAGTGGGCCCCGCCGTGACCCATCTGAAACCCGGCGACCGGGTCGTGGTGGACGCGAACATCAAGTGCGGCACCTGCATCTACTGCCGTTCCGGCCGCGCCCACATGTGCGAGCACATGACGACCCTGGGCATTTTCGAAGACGGCGGCTTTGCCCCCTACAGCGTCGCCCCCGCGCGGGCGCTCCATCCCATTGACCCCTCCGTTCCGCCCCATCTCGCTGCCTTCGCGGAACTGTTGTCCTGCGTCGTCAACGGCGCGCGTAAAGTGAGGATAGGCCCCGGCGACGGGGTGGTGGTTCTGGGCGCCGGCCCGGCCGGCCTCCTTTTCATCCAGCTGGCCCGGGCTGCGGGCGCGCGGGTGGTGGCGGTGGAGGTAAGCCCCTACCGGCAGCGGTTCGCCCGGGAGGCGGGGGCGGAACTGGTGGTCGATCCGTCCGCGGGCGATGTGGAGCAGGCGGTGCGGGATGTGACGCGCGGCGGCGCCGACGTGGTCATTGACGCGGTAGGCAGCTTGTTGGCCCTCGCCTTGCGCCTGGTGCGCCGGCAGGGGCAGGTGCTGCTCTTTGGCATGGACGCGACGGCCACCGCCCGGGTGCCCCAGGTGGAGATTACCCGCAACGAAATCGAGGTGCGGGGCACCTACATCGCCGACGGCACGTTTCCCGACGCGATCCGCCTCATCGAGGCGGGAGTCCTGCCTTTAGAAAAACTCATCACCCATCGGGTTTCCCTGCAGGCGCTCCCCGGCGCGCTGGATGCCCTGAGGCGCCGGGAGGCCATCAAGGTCATCGTGGAGCCCTGAGCGGCCCGCGGGCCCGGGCCCTTGGCGGGCGTGGGAGCATGGACGGGGGGGATGCATCCGAAGCGCTGGGACAAGTTTCCATGCAGTGGAAGTCGGCAGAGTTGAATCAACCTTTCCGGGAGGATGGGAACCGTGCGCAGGATCTTGTCGATTCTGTTGGTCGCGGTGCTGGCGCTGGCGCTGGTGGTGCCGGCCTTCGCGCAGGGCGTCAACCGCGGCGACATCCGCATCATTGTGGTGACCCACGGCACCGCCGCGGACCCCTTCTGGTCCGTGGTGGCCCGGGGCGTGGATGAAGCGGCCCGGGACATGGGTGTGCGGGTCGAATACCGGGCTCCGGAAACCTTTGACATGATCCAGATGTCGCAGCTCATCGACGCGGCCGTCGCGGCCCGCCCGCACGGTCTGGTGGTGTCGATTCCTGATCCCGACGCGCTGGAAGCTTCCATCCGTGGCGCGGTGGCGGCCGGCATTCCCGTCATCTCCATCAACTCTGGTTCCGATGTGAGCCGGGACTTCGGCGCGTTGCTGCATGTGGGCCAGGAGGAGTACCTGGCGGGCCGGGGCGCGGGCGAGCGGATGCGGGAGGCCGGCGTCACCAAGGCCGTGTGCGTCAACCACGAGGTGGGCAACTTGGCCTTGGACCAGCGGTGCGACGGCTTTGCCGACGGCCTGGACGGCCAGGTGGAGGTGCTGGGCGTCCACGGCGACTTCACGGAGATCCGCAACGCAGTCGAGATTTACCTGCGGCGCAATCCCGACGTGGAGGGCATCCTGACGCTGGGCCCTGTGGGTTCGGATCCCACGCTGGCAGCCCTGGAGTCGGTGGGGCGAGTGGGCCAGGTGCAGTTCGGCACCTTTGACTTGTCCCCGGCTATCCTGGAGGCCCTGGACGCGGGCCAGATGAGTCTTGCCATCGACCAGCAGCAGTACCTGCAAGGGTACCTGCCCATCGTTTTCTTGACGCAGTACGCCCTCTACGGCGTCATGCCGGCCGTTCAGGTGTACACGGGCCCCGGCTTCGTCACCCAGGACAATGCCGCCCAGGTCATGGCCCTCAGCGAGGCGGGCTTCCGGTGAGCCGGCAGCCGGCCCATTCGGCGGGCGCAGGGACCCCTCGTCCCTGCGCCCCCTGTTGGTGAGGTACGATGGCGCGAGCGGATGTAGGCCTGCGGGCTGAGCAGCGGCTTAAACCCTTGCATCCCTTTCAGCGGCTGCTGAACCGGCCGGACTTCGGCGCCATTGGCGGCGTGGTGCTGGTCTACGCCGTGTTTGCCGTGGTGGCAGGGGATCAAGGGTTCCTGTCGGTCCGGGGAACCGTCAACTATCTGGAGGTCGCGGCCCTCTTGGGGATCAACTCGGTGGCCGTGTCCCTCCTGATGATTGCCGGGGAATTTGACCTGTCGGTGGGGTCCATGATCGGCGCGGCCGGCATGGCCATCGCAATCATGCTGGTGGAGTTCGGCTGGCCCCTGTGGCTGACCATCCTATTGGCCTTTGCCTTTGCCGCGCTGGTGGGCTGGTTTAACGCGACGCTGGTGCTGCGCACGGGGCTGCCGTCGTTCATCGTCACCCTGGGCTCTTTGTTCATGCTGCGGGGCCTGACCATCGGCATCACCCGTTGGGTCACGGGGCGCACCATCGTATCGGGCGTCAAGCGGGTGGTGGAAGGGGACTGGCTGTACCCGCTGTTCACCGCGACGCCCCTGGGCCTGCCCATGTCGGTGTACTGGTGGGTAGCCTTGACGGCGCTGGCGTCGTGGGTGCTCTACCGCACCCAGTTTGGCAACTGGATTTTCGGCGTCGGCGGCAACCCTCAAGCGGCCCGCAACGCGGGGGTGCCCGTGGGCCGGGTCAAGACCATCCTTTTTATCGCCACCGCCGCCTCCAGCACCCTGGTCGCGGCCCTGACGGTGCTCACCGCGGGCTCCGCGGACGTGCTGCGGGGCCAGCAAAAGGAATTTGAAGCCATCATCACCGCGGTCATCGGCGGCAACTTGCTGACGGGCGGCTACGGTTCGGTGCTGGGCGCGAGCCTGGGGGCTCTCATCTTTGGCATGGTGCGGCAAGGCTTCTTCTTCACCGGTGTCCACACCGACTGGTTTCAGGTGTTCTTGGGGGCTATGCTGCTCATCGCGGTGCTGTTTAACAACTACTTGCGCAAGAAGGCGATGACGAGCCGATGACGACGCCGACCTTGGAAGCCCGCCACATTCACAAGCATTTCGGGCCGGTGATCGCCCTGCAGGACATTTCCATGGCCGTCTACCCGGGGGAAGTCCATTGCCTTTTGGGGGACAACGGCGCCGGGAAGTCCACGCTCATCAAGATCTTCTCGGGCGTCCACGAACCTACCCGGGGCCAGCTCTTTTTTGAGGGGCGGGAGGTGCGGTTCCGCTCCCCCAAGGACGCCATCGATCTGGGCATCGCCACGGTGCACCAGGACCTGGGGATGATTCCCCTCATGAGCATCGCCCGCAACTTTTTCCTGGGCCGGGAGCCCGTCAAGGGCTGGGGCCCCTTCCGCCGGGTGGATATCGCCTGGGCCGAACGGGTGACCCGGGAAGAGCTGCGCAAGATCGGCATCGAGCTGCGGGACGTGAACCAGGCCGTAGGCACCTTGTCGGGGGGCGAGCGCCAGTCGGTGGCCATCGCCCGGGCCGTGTATTTCGGCGCCAAGGTGCTCATCTTGGATGAGCCCACCAGCGCCCTGGGGGTCAAGGAAGCGGGCGTGGTGCTGCGCTACATCGCCCAGGCCCGGGCCAACGGCCTGGCGGTCGTTTTCATCACCCACAACGCCCACCACGCCTTGGCCGTGGGCGACCGGTTCACCGTCCTCAACCGGGGTGTCAGCTACGGCACCTTCGCCAAAGACGAGATCAGCCGCGAAGAGCTCTTGTCCATGATGGCGGGGGGCGAGGAGCTGGCGCAGCTGTCCGAGGAACTGCAGGAGCTGGCCAGGGCCGGGGGCACTCGCGACGCCCATCCCCGGGCAGGCGAGGCCGGCGGCTGAGGAGGATCCCGGGGGGATGCTGCCGCCGCCGGCCACCGCCGCCTGTCCCCGGGAACGGCCCGGGCGCTGCGGGGGAGGAGAAAAAAAGGAAATCTCCGGCGCAGATGGAATCATCTCGCGGCAGGTATGTAAGCGCTTACGTTTTTGCGAAAGGCGGGATCCGGATGCAGACGGTGCGGATGACGGTGGGCCAGGCCATCGTGCGCTTCTTGGCGCGCCAGTACGTCGCGCGGGACGGCCAGGAGCAGCCCTTCTTCGCGGGCGTGCTGGGCATCTTTGGCCACGGCAACGTGACGGGCCTGGGCCAGGCCTTGGAGGAGCTGGGCGAGCTGACCTACTACGCGCCCCGCAATGAGCAGGCCGCGGTGCATATCGCCGCAGGCTACGCCAAGATGAAAAACCGGCTGCAGACTTTCGCCTGCACGTCGTCCATCGGTCCCGGCGCCACCAACATGGTGACGGGCGCGGCCATGGCCACCATCAACCGGCTGCCGGTGCTGCTTTTGCCGGGCGACATTTTCGCCACCCGGCTGCCCCATCCGGTGCTGCAGGGTCTGGAGCACCCCCACAGCCAGGACGTGAGCGTCAATGACGCCTTCCGGCCCGTGTCGGTATACTGGGACCGCATCTACCGGCCCGAGCAGCTGCTCGCGGCCCTGCCCCGGGCCATGCAGGTGCTGACGGACCCCGCCGCCACGGGCACCGTCACCCTTTGCCTCCCCCAGGACGTGCAGACGGAGGCCTACGACTTCCCGGCCCACTTCTTCGAAAAGCGGGTGTGGACCATCCACCGCACCACGCCGCCCGCACCGGCGCTGGCCGCGGCGGTGGCGCTGATCCAGCAGGCCCAGCGGCCCCTGATCGTGGCCGGCGGCGGCGTCATCTATTCGGAAGCCTCCGAGGCGCTGGGCGACTTCGCCTCCCGGTTTGGCGTGCCGGTGGTGGAAACCCAGGCGGGCAAGGGCGCCCTGCCGTGGAATCACCCGTGGAACGCGGGTCCCGTCGGCGTCAACGGCGGCCTGGCTGCCAACAGGCTGGCTGCGGAGGCGGACCTGGTCATCGGCGTGGGCACGCGCTTCTCGGATTTCACCACGGCGTCCATGACCGCGTTTCAGCATCCGGATGTGAAGTTCATCGGCATCAATGTAGCGCCCTTGGATGCCTACAAGTTGGGGGCCCTGGCCCTGGTGGGCGACGCCCGCGAGACCTTGCGGGCGCTGGCGGACCAGCTGGCCGCGGCCGGCCGCCGGCCGTCGGAAGCCTACCGGGAGCGGGTGGCCGCGCTCAAGGCCCAGTGGGACGCCGAAGTGGACCGGCTGCGCACGGAGCGCCCGGGCGACAAGCTGACCCAGGCCAACGTGCTGGGCATCGTCAACGACGCTGCGGGGCCGCGGGACGTGGTGCTCAATGCTGCGGGCAGCATGCCGGGGGATTTGCTGAAGATATGGCGCCCCGTAGATCCCAAGGGCTATCACCTGGAGTACGGCTACTCGACCATGGGTTACGAGATCCCCGCCGGGCTCGGCGTCAAGATGGCTGCGCCCGACCGGGACGTGTTCGTCATGATCGGCGACGGCAGCTACCTCATGATGAACACGGAGATCGTCACCACCCTCCAGGAAGGTTGCAAGCTCATCATCGTGCTGGTGGACAACGGCGGGTTCCAGTCCATCCATGGCCTGCAGACGTCGTCGGGGTCGCCGTCCTTCGGCAACGAACTGCGTTTCCGGGAGGAGGGCACCGGCCGGCTGACGGGCCAGTACATCCCCATCGACTACGCCGCCAACGCAGCCAGCCTGGGCGCGCTGACTTTCCGGGCCGACGACGAGGCGTCGTTGCGGGAGGCGCTGCAAAGGGCCAAGGAAGCCGACCGCACGGTGCTCATCCACGTCACCGTCGATCCGGAGGCGCGGGTGCCCGGCTACGGGGCGTGGTGGGACGTGCCCATCGCGGAAGTGTCGGGGCAGGAGCGGGTGCAGCAGGCCCGGGCGGCCTACGTGGAGGCCCGGCGGCGGCAGCGCTACTACTACTGATGCGGGGAGGTGTCCGCGTGGCCAGTCGGCTTTTGATTCGGCCGGGCGGGGACGCCCGCACGCCCATCCGCATCACCCCGCAGGACGCGGGCTGGGAGTACGTGAGCTTCTCGGTGCACGCGCTGGCCGCGGGCGAGTCGCTCCAGGACGCGACGGGCGGGGAAGAGGTAGGTCTGGTGCTCTTGGGGGGCCGGGCCACGGTGCGCTCCAGCGCGGGCACGTGGGAGCATATCGGCGGCCGGGCGGACGTATTCGATGGCCTGCCGTGGGCGGTGTATTTGCCGCCGGGCGTGGAGTTTGAGGTGCACGCCGAAACGGACCTGCAGTTGGCCCGGGGCGGCGCCCCGGCGGCCAAGGGCGCGGCGGCCCGGCTCATCCGGCCCGAAGACGTAGAAGTCGTGCAGCGGGGCAGCGGCAGCGCGCAGCGCCGCATCCACAACATCTTGATGGGCAACTTGCCGGCGGAGCGGCTGCTGTTGGTGGAAGTCATCACCCCCGGGGGCAACTGGTCCAGCTACCCGCCCCACAAGCACGACACTCACCGCCCGCCCGAGGAGACCTACCTGGAAGAGGTGTACTACCACCGCCTCCAGCCCGCGAACGGCTTTGCGCTGCAGCGGGTGTACACCGACGATCGGTCGCTGGATGCGACGCTGGCCGTAGGCGACGGCGAGGCGGTGCTGGTGCCCCGGGGCTACCACCCCGTGGCGGCGCCGCCCGGTTTCGACCTGTACTACCTCAACGTCATGGCGGGACCGGAGCGGGATTGGAAGTTCCACATCGACCCGGACTTTCGCCGGCTGGCCGGCGAGATGGGCCAGCAGCCGGCAGCAAAATGACGAGCAGGAGCGTGGCCAAGCCGGTGGGAAGCAAACTGGAACAACTGCATGTGGGTGTCATCGGTGTGGGGCGCATGGGCGCGTGCCACGCCCGCAACTTGGCAGGGCGCATCCCCGGCGCGCGGCTGGTGGCCTTGGCGGACCCCGACGCGGCCGCCCGGGAGCGGCTGCGGGCGGAGCTGGGGGTGCCCTTTGGATACGACGACTTTCGCGAACTGGTCCACCGGGACGACGTGGATGCGGTCGTCATCGCCACGCCCGTGGAAATTCGCGAGGAGATCGTGCGGGAGTGTGTCGCGGCGGGCAAGCACATCTTTTCCGAGAAGCCCGTCGCGGCGGATCTGGCCACAACGCGGCGCATCCGCCGGTTGCTTTCGGGCGCGGGGGTCAAGTACCAACTGGGCTTTATGCGCCGGTTTGACCCCGGCTACGCCTACGCCTACGAGCAGATCCAAGGGGGCCGCATCGGCCAGCCGGTGCTCATCCGCCTGACCAGCCGGGATGCCTCCGGCCCGCCGGTGTCCTATGTGCGCACCAGCGGCGGCTTGTTTGTGGATTCGTCGGTGCACGACTTCGATCTGGCCCGCTGGCTCATGGGCGACGAGGTGGCCTCGGTGTTCGCCCTGGGCGGCCGGTTTGTGTACCACGACTACGCGGCGGCCGGCGACATCGACACCGGCGTCGTCGCCTTGCACTTCCGGCGGGGCGGCCTGGGCCTCCACGACAATTCCCGCCATTCGGGCTACGGCTACGACATCCGCACCGAAATCTTGGGCACCGAGGGCGCCATCCAGGTGGGCTACCTGGAAAGCCGGCCGGTGGTGGTGCTGCAGGACGGCCGCGTGGGCCACGACACCGTGGCGGACTTCCTGGAGCGGTTCCGGGACGCGTATCTGGCCGAGATGCAGCATTTCGTCGACTGCCTGCACCGGGGTGAGGAGCCGGCGGTGGGCGTGGAGGACGGGGAGCGTTCCCTGGAAATCGCCCTGGCCGCGCTGGCCTCGCTGCGCACGGGCCAGCCCCAGCCGGTGCCCGTGCCAGGCGATCCCGACACCCTTGAGCGCGCCGGTGGCGACGGGCAGGAGGTGGCGTGACCATGCGGGTGGGGACGGCCCCTATTACCTGGGGCGTATGCGAAATCCCCGGCTGGGGCCCGCAGCTGCCCTACGGGCAGGTGCTGGACGAGATGGCGGCCGCGGGATACGAGGGGACGGAGTTGGGGCCCGCGGGCTATTTGCCCGCGGATCCGGCCCGGCTCCGGGACGAACTGGCCCGGCGCAACTTGACCATGATCGCCGCCTTCGTGCCGGTCAACTTCCGGGACACCGCGGCCCATAGGGCGTCCCTGGCCGTGGTGGACGAGACCGCCCGCTTGCTGTCGGCCCTGGGGGCCCGGCACATCCTGCTTTCCGACGAGGGCGACGACTTGCGGCGGGCCATCGCCGGGCGGACGGCGGAAACCGCCGTCCAGGGCATGGCGGCGGAGCAGTGGCGGGCCTTTGTGGCCGGGCTGCACCAGGCTGCGGACCGCTGCCGGGACTTGGGCCTCACGGTGAGTTTCCACCCCCACGGCGGCACCTACATCGAGCACCCCGCGGAAGTGGCGCGCTTGCTGGAGTCCACCGACCCCGACCGCATCCGCCTGTGCCTGGATACGGGCCACACGGCCTTTGGCGGCGGCGACCCGCTGGAGATGGTCCAGCGGTACGGGTCCCGGGTGGGCCTGGTGCACCTCAAGGACATCGCCATGGATCGGCTGCGGGCAGGCATCGCCCAGGGCAAAGGCTACACGCCCCTGGCCCAGGAAGGCGTGTTTGTGGAACTGGGCACGGGCTCCCTGGACCTGCCTGCCATCATCGGCGCGCTGCAAGAGGCGGGCTACGACGGCTGGCTGGTGGTGGAGCAGGACCGGGTCGTGCAGCCCGGTGAGGACACCCTGGCGGTGGCCGTGCGCAACCGGCAGTGGCTGCGGGACCACGTGGGGCTGTAGCCATAAGGACGCGGCCTGGCGGACGGCGGCGGGCGTGGCGTCCAGGCGGGGCGACCGAGGGGCTGTGGACCGGAGGCTCCGGGCCGCAGCGTCGCGGACGGCGGGGCTGGGTGTCTCGGGCAGCACAGGGAGGCGGGCTTTATGGAAGTGTTGACCGTGGGCCGGGTCATCGTGGACATCTACGCCAACGAACTGCACCGGCCCCTGGAGGAAGTGGAGACCTTTTCCAAGTACCTGGGCGGCTCGGCGGCCAACATCGCGGTGGGCCTGGCCCGGCTGGGCCATCATTGCGGCCTCATCAGCCGGGTGGGCGACGACGGCCACGGCCGGTTTCTCCGGCGGTATCTGGAGGAGTCGGGGGTGGACACCCGCTTTGTGGCGGTGGATCCCCGCTACCGGACGGGCCTGGCCTTCGCGGCCCTCTTTCCGCCCCAGGACTCGCACGTGCTCTTTTACCGGGACCCGTGCGCGGACACCCAGGTGGAGCTGTCGGACCTGGACCTGGAAACGGTCCTCAACGCCCGCATGCTGGTGGTCACCGGGACCGCCCTGGCCAAAAGCCCCCTGCGGGAAGTGGTGCTGCACCTGTTGCGGGGCCGGCACCGCCGGGGCGCCCTGAACGTAATGGACATCGACTACCGCCCGGGCCTGTGGGCCAGCGACACTGAGCGCCTGGTCTACTACGACATCGCGGGCCGCCTGTGCCATGTGCTCATCGGCAACGAGGTGGAGGTGGCGTTCCTGTCGGCCGCGGTGCGGGAAGCCGGAGGGGTGGAGGTGCCCGCGGCCGAGCGGGCGGCGGTGGCGGGGGCCAAGGCCGCCGGGGTGGAGGAGTTGGACGCCATGGCCCGGGTGCTGGTGGAAGCAGGCACGTCCCAGGTGGTGGTCAAGCTGGGGGCCGACGGCGCCATGGTGGTGACGCCCGAGGGGCGCATCCAGAAGCCGGGCTTTCCCGTGGACGTGGTCAACACCTTGGGGGCGGGCGACGGCTTCGCCGCCGGCTACTGCGCGGGCCTGCTCCGGGGCTGGCCCTTGGAGCGGTGCCTGGAGTACGGCAACGCCACGGGCGCCATCGTCGTCAGCCGCCACGGCTGCGCCCCCGCCATCCCCACCGTGGGGGAGTTGGACGAATTCTTGCGGGAGAGGACGAAAGCATCATGAAACCGGCTCAAGAGCCGCCGGCCCCTGCGCCGGCAGCGCCGCAGCCGCAAAGGGCCGTGGCGTGGACGGCCGACAGCCCGGGCAAGGCCTTGCGCCTGGGCCGCCTGTTTGACAGGGCCAGCGGCCGCTCGGTGGTGGTGGCCATTGACCACGCCTTGGACCACGGCCCGCTCCCGGGCCTGGACGACATGGAGCGGACCATCGCCAGGCTGATGGAGGACCCGCCCGACGGCCTCATCGTGCGGCCGAGCACCCTAAAGCGGCATCACCGCCTGCTCGCGGGCCGGGGCGGCCCCGCCCTCATCGCGGCTTTGGATTCCCGCATGACCGCCTCTTTGCCCGGGGGCGACACCCTGGGGGAGGAGCACCGGCTGGTGGCGAAGGTCGAGGAGGCCTTGGCCCTGGGGGCCGACGCGGTCAAGGTGTTGCTGATCTTTGGGCGAAAGGATCTGCGGGTGCACGCGGAAAACCTGGAGCGGGCAGCCCGGGTCATCGCCGCGGGCGACCGGTGGGGCGTGCCCGTGATGGTGGAGACGGTGCTCTGGGGTTTGGGCGTGCCCAAGGAACGGCAGCACGACCCCCAATGGGTGCGCCACATCGCCCGCGTCGGCACCGAGCTGGGGGCGGACATCATCAAGGCGCCGTACCCGCCCGAGGGATTTGCCCGGCTGGTGCAGCAGCTGCCGGTGCCCGTCATGATCTTGGGCGGCGGGCGGACGGCCACGGAGGAAGCCTTTTACGAAACCGTGTCCCGGGCCGTGGCCGACGGGGCGGCGGGCGTGGCCATCGGCCGCAACGTGTGGCAGCATGCCGACCCGGCGCGGGTGGTGCGCCGGCTGAAGGAAATCGTGCACGGCAGAAAACAGGAGGTGTGAGCCTATGGCCACGGCGCAGCCGCAGGCCGACGTGGTGCGCCTGCGCAACTTCATCGGCGGAGAGTGGGTTGAGCCCGAAGCCACCGGCAGCGAACCCGTGTACAATCCCGCGACGGGCGAGGTCATCGCCCAGGTGCCCCTTTCCAGCGGGGCCGACGTGGACCGGGCCGTCAAAGCCGCGGCGGCCGCCTTTGACCCGTGGCGGGAGACGCCTGTGTTCCAGCGGGCGCGGCTGATGTTCCGCTATAAGCAGCTGTTGGAGGAGCACGCGGACGAACTGACCGCCCTCATCACCCGGGAGCACGGCAAGACGCTGGCCGAAGCCCGGGCCGAGCTGGAGCGGGGCATCGAGGTGGTGGAGTTCGCAGCCGGCATCCCCACGCTGATCATGGGCCGGACCTTGGAGCTGGTGGGCACCGGCGTCGACGCGGAGATGTACCGGCAGCCCTTGGGCGTGTGCGTGGGCATCTGCCCCTACAACTTCCCGGCCATGATCCCCATGTGGATGTTTCCGCTGGCCATCGCCTGCGGCAACACCTTTGTGCTCAAACCGTCGGAGCGGACGCCCCTGACGGCCATGCGCCTGGCGGAGCTGCTGGCCGAGGCCGGCGCGCCCGCGGGCGTCTTTAACGTGGTCCACGGCGCCCGGGAGACGGTGGACGCGCTGCTGGCCCATGAGGAAGTGCGGGCCGTTTCCTTCGTGGGGTCGCAGCCGGTGGCGGCCTACATCTACCGCACCGCCGCGGCCTATGGCAAGCGGGTGCAGGCGCTGGCCGGGGCCAAGAACCACATGATCGTGCTGCCCGACGCGGATCTGGACTACACCACCGAGGCCATCATCGGCTCCTCCTTCGGCAGCGCGGGACAGCGCTGCATGGCGGGCAGCGTCTTGGTGGCCCAGCAGGATGTGGCCGACCGCATCCTGGAACGCCTGGCGGACCGCTCCAGCCGCCTCAAGATCGGCCCCGGCGACGAGCCCGGCGTCGAGATGGGGCCCCTTATCCGCGACCAGCACCGGGAACGGGTCAAAGGCTATATCGATCTGGGCGAGGAAGAGGGGGCGCACCTTATTCACGACGGGCGCAAAACGCCGGTGCCCCCGCGGGGCTTCTTCCTGGGGCCCACCATCTTTGACCACGTGCAACCCGACATGCGCATCGCCCGGGAAGAAATCTTTGGCCCCGTGCTGGCCACGGTGCGGGTCAAGGACGTGGAGGAAGGGATCAGCCTCATCAACCGGTCCGCCTACGGCAACGGCGCGGTCATCTTTACCCGCAGCGGCGCGGCGGCCCGGGCTTTCCGGCGCCACGCGAAGGCGGGGATGCTGGGCATCAACATCGGCGTGCCCGCGCCGGTGGCGGTCTTCCCCTTTACCGGCTGGCGCAATTCCTTTTACGGCGACCTCCACGCCAACGGCGAAGACGCCATCAACTTCTACACCGACCGCAAGGTGGTCACCACCCGCTGGTTGTGAGCGCGCGGGCGGGGGACGGGCCCAGGCGGCCCGTCCCCCGGCGACATGGGCTGGCGCCCCGGCCCGCGCGCGGCCGGCGCGTCGCCCCCTGTGTCTGCTAGTAGTACGTCTTTTGCTTGTCTTCCACTTGGGCCAACAGTTGCAGCCGGGCCGCCGCGGTGTCGCCCAGGATGGCGGCCACCGCGCTGATGAGCAGGGTGATGAGGGTGATGGGCGCGGCGTAGGCGCCGACCAGGGAGTCGCCGGCGGCCGGCGCCACCAGGTCCACCGTGGCCAGCTCCGACAAAGGGGATCCGTAGGCTTCGCTGACGGCCACGATGGGATACCCCAGGGAGCGGGCGTAGCCCACCGTCTCGATGAGCCGCCGGTCGTGGCGGGCCAGGCCGATGGCCAGCACCACGCCCCCTTCCCGCACTAAGGCCAGGTGGTCCAGGAGGCTGGAGTCCGCCCCGGTAAAGACGTAGACGTGGGGCAGGAGCTTCTTTAAGTGGTAGCCCGCGTGCATGGCCAGGGCCGCGGCCTGGCGAAAGCCCAGGACGGTCACGGACTGGCTGCCGCACAGCCAGCGGGCGGCCTGCTCCACATCTTCCCAGTTCAGCTGCTGGGCCAGGCGGCGCAAGTTGTCCAGTTCCGCCGCAATGAGCTGGCGGCCCGGCGCCTGCGGGGGCGCGGCTTCCTCTTCGGGCTCCGCCGCCCGCCAGTCCGCGGTCACAATTTCCCGCAGCCGTTCCCGCAGGTGGTTGAAGCTGGCGAAGCCCAGCTTGGGGGCGAGGCGGATGACGGTGGCCTTGCTTACGCCCGCGGCCCGGGCGATCTCCTCGGCGGTGAGGAAGGCCGCGTCCCGGTAAGAAGCGATCAAGTAGTCGCACAGCCGCTGCTCGCCGGGGGTGGCGCGCGACTGGCGGAAGGTGGTGAGCCGCAGCAACAAGTCCCGTTTGGCGTTGCCCGGCCGGGGGTCCGTCGGCGTTTCATCCAGCGCCATAGGGGAAAATTTCACCCCCTTCGCGCCCAACCCCTGCCGGCCGGGAGGCGCCGCGGGTCCTCAGCGGCGCGAAGCCCCCAGCCGCAGGCCCTGGGGCGTGAGGATCTCCTCCAGCCGCCGGAGGAAGAAGTCCAGAATGATGGCCAGCAAGGCCGTGGGCACCGCCCCGTACCAGACCAGGGGCGGCACCCGCAAGTCGATGCCGTGGACAATGGCCGCGCCAAATCCGCCGGCGCCGACGAGGCCCGCGATGACGGCCACGCCCACATTGAGCACCGCGGACGTGCGGATGCCTGCCAGGATGACCGGGATGGAATGGGGCAGCTCCACCATCCACAAAAGCTGCCGCGGCGTCATCCCCATGCCTCGGCCCGCGTCCAGCTGCGCCTTGTCCACGTTTTCCAGGGCCACCGCGGTGTTGCGCAGCACCGGCAACAGGCCGTAGAGCACCATGGCCACCAGCGCCGGCACAAAGCCAAAGCCCAAGAGGGGCAGGGCCAGGGCCACGATGGCCAACGACGGGATGGTCTGCCCGGCATTGACCAGCCCGTCCACCACGGGCCCCCATTCGTCCCGGTATTTGGGCCGGGTGGCCAAGATCCCCAAGGGGATCCCGATGACGGTGCACAGCAGCGTGGACAGCAGCACCAGCTGCACCGTGCGCACCCCCATCTGCCACATGGTGCCCCCTTGGAAGGGCAGGGCGTTGGGGTATTGAGGCCATAGGGCCAGCAAAATGCGGGCGTGCCAATCCTCCAGCAGGAAGAAGACGCCCAGGAGCACCAGGGCGGCGGCCGCGGAGGCCCCCAGCCGCAGGATCCTCACGGTGCCACCTCCCCGGCGGGGAAGTCCGCCAAGAGGGCCAAGAGCCGTTCCCGGCGCACCCAGCCCACCACCGCGCCGCTGCCGTCCACCACCGCCGTGTCCCCAAGGCCGTTGAGGATCGCGGCCGACAGCGCGTCCCGCACCGTGGCCGTGGCCGCCACGGTGGCCGCCCCTTGCGCCGCGGCCTGGCCGTTGGCGGCGGGCTCCATGATCCGGCTGACCGGGACCAAGCCCAAGGCCTTAAGCACCCGGTCGCCGCCCACAAAGTCCTGCACAAACTCATCCGCGGGCTGCCACAGGATGGCCTGGGGCGTGTCGTACTGCACCAAGCGGCCGTGGCGCATGATGGCGATGCGATCGGCCAGCTTCAGAGCTTCGTGCATGTCGTGGGTGACGAAGACGATGGTCTTCTTCACCACCCGCTGGATTTCGATGAGCTCAGCCTGGAGCCGCTCCCGGGTAATGGGGTCCAGGGCGCCGAAGGGCTCGTCCATGAGCAGGATGGGCGGGTCCGCGGCCAGGGCGCGCGCCACCCCCACCCGCTGCTGCTCGCCTCCCGACAGCTGGCGGGGGTACTTGTGGCGGAACGCGGCGGGTTCCAACCCCACCAAGGCCAACAACTCTTCCACCCGCTGGTCGATGCGGCTTTGGGGCCAGCCCAAAAGCCGCGGCACGATGCCCACGTTCTGGGCGACGGTCAGGTGCTCAAAGAGGCCCACGCCCTGGATGACGTAGCCGATCTGCCGCCGCAGCTCTTCGGGGGGCACGGCGTCGTTGGGCTGGCCGTTGATGAGGATGCGCCCGGCGCTGGGCTCTACCAGCCGGTTGATCATGCGCAGGGTAGTGGTCTTGCCGCAGCCCGACGGGCCGATGAGGACGCAGGTTTCGCCCTGCATGATGTGCAGGTTGAGGTTGTCCACGGCCTTCTTTTGGCCGTACAGCTTGGACACGCCCTCAAACACGATGATAGGTTGGCTCATGCCGACATCCCCCTCGACAACCGCAGCCCCTTGGGCGTCAGCCAGCGGCCCAACCCGCTGAGCAGCAGGTCCACCGCGATGGCCACCAGGACGGCGGGGATGGCGCCCAAGAGGATGTGGGCGATGCTGGCCCGGTTGATGCCCTGGAGGATGTAGTAGCCCAGGCCCCCGCCGCCGATGAGCTGCGCGAGGGTGGCGATGCCAATGAGCAGCACGGCCGTTTGCCGGATGCCGGCCATAATGACCGGCACCGCGTGGGGCAGGAGCACGAGAAACATAATCTGCCGCGGCGTCATGCCCATGCCCCGGGCCGCGTCCAGCTGAGCGGCGGAGACGCCGTGCAGGCCGGCGTGGGTGTTGCGGATCACCGGCAGAAGCCCATAAAGGGTCAAGCCCGTAATGGCTGGGGCCGCCCCCAGGCCGCCGATGCCGTACTCCCGCAGGGCCGGGAACGCGTTGGCCAGGGCAGCGTAAGGTTCCATGAGCATGGCAAAGAGGGCCAGCGACGGCAAGGTCAGGATGACGCCCGACACGTAGAGCGCCACTTGGGCTACCCGCTCCCGGCGGTAGCCCCAAAGGCCCAGCGCGACGCCGATGACGATGCTCAAGGAGGCGGAAATGCCCGCCAGCCACAAATGCTCCCGAAAGCGGCGCTGGATGCCCCCGACCTGCGCTTCTTCCTGGGCCACCTTGAGCAGCCAGTTTTCCGCGGGCGCTCCTTGGAAAATCAAGAGCCCCGCGTGGGCCACGATGAACACCACCGGCAGCCACAGGGCTGGCAAGAGCGGCGCCGGGGCGCCCCCCCGCCGGAGGCGCAGCATCCCCGCATACATGATGACGCCAAAGCCTGCCAGGGACAGCCACGCGCCGCTGCCCCACAGGGCAACGTTGGCCACCGTTCCCGCCGCGCGCCCGGCGGCGATGAAGGGCTCGCTGGTGGCCCAGACGGCCACCAGTCCCGCGCTGCCCGCGGCCCACAGCCACCAGCCCGCCCGGGGCCCCGAGGGCCGCGCGCTCACCAAGAGCGCGGCGGCCGTCGGGACCAGGAACAGGGCCGGATACAGCCAGCTCCCCGTCAACTCCGCCAGGGAGCTGCTGCGGGCCAGGAACTTGGAGCCGAGGGCGAGGGGGTTGGGCGCGCTCTGGATCCAAGGCAATCCCAACACCGCGAGGAGGGCCACCGCCGCGCCGGCGAGGCCCAACTGGCTGCGGGTCCCGCCGTCGCCCTGCGGCCCGGTCATCAGCGGGTCACTCCGATCTGCTGCAGGAACTCCCGGGCCACCGCGGCCGGCTGGCGGCCGTAGACGTCCACTTCAGCGTTAAGCTGGGCCAGCGTCATGCCGTCCAGGTGCCCGAAAAGCTGGCACAGCGCGCTGGGCAGCATGGGGTACGCTTCGAGGACCTCGCCCCGCACCACGGCCGCGGGCTGGTAGAAGGGCATGGCGCCCAAGGGGTCTTCCAGCACCACCAGGTCGAAGGCCGGAATGGTGCCGTCGGTCCCGAACACCATGGCCACGTTGACGCCGTTGGCGCCGTTGGCCAGGGCCTGGGCCGTCGCGTAGGAGCCCTGCGCCAGCACAAACACATCGCTGCGGGGGATGGAGAAGCCATAAACGTTCTCAAAGGCCTGCAAGCCGTCGGGCCGATCGATGAACTCGGGGTTGGACGCAAAGATCACCCGGCCGCCGTTGTTGACGTACTCGGCCAAGTCGGGCAGGGTGAACACGTTGTTTTCTTCGGCCCAGTGGCGCCGTACCGCGATGGCGTAGGTGTTGTTGGCGTCGGCCGGGCAGATCCAGTGCAGGTCGTTCCGGACCGCGTCAACGGTCTGCACGACGGCGGCGGTGGCCGGTGCGCTGGACAGCACTTCCCGCGGGACGTCCAGGCCGTAGCCGCTGAAGTGCACCAGCAGCGCCGTGCCCGTGTACTCGGCGTAGATGTCGATCTCACCCGTCTCCAGGGCCTGGCGCACCACCGCCGTGCCGCCCAGGCTCAGGCGGTTTTCCGCCGGATAGCCGTGGGCTTCCAGGGTTTGCAGGATCAGCTCACCCAGGATCAACTGTTCCGTAAAGTTCTTGGATCCGACCCGGATGGGCGTCTGGGCCGCGGCCGGCAGCGCCATCCCCGCCACCAGCAGCGCGACAAGACCCACGACCAATCCTTTGCGCAACGGACGCATGCTCGACTCCGCCTCCCGTTTTCGAAAAGTATTTCCAAACTATTTTCGAAGAACGGACGCGCACGGGCGCGATAAACGCTCGCGCGGCCGATCTAAACCCCAAGAGCCGCCGCGGGCCCAAGGAAGCCCCTCAGGAACGGGGTGGCCGTGCCTCCGTGCTGGGAATCCGGCGCGGCATGCGCGCGGGCGAACCAGTTGGTCCACAAAGGGCCACTTCGTGAACCGCGTGGTTCAAGTATACGGGTGGTGGAAGCCGGGTGTCAACCGAAGGGCCCCGGGGCGCCAAATTGGCCGTTTGGCGAGGGAACCGCGCCGGAAGTGTCGAAAGGAGTGGCATTCCCGAAGGGCATAGGCATTTCCGAAAGGAAAAGGAGCAGGTGATTCGCCCATGAGACGCCATTCCATCGCGGTGCTGCCCGGGGACGGCATCGGCAAGGAAGTCGCGCCCGCGGCCATGCGGGTGCTGCAGGCCGCCGCCCGCCGCTACGGTTTCGTCCTGGACGAAACCACGTACATGTGGAACTGCGACTACTACGTGGAGCACGGGCGCATGATGCCCGAGGACGGGCTGGAGCAGCTGCGCCGCCACGACGCCATCTTTTTGGGCGCCATCGGCAATCCCGCGCTGGTCCCGGACCACATCGCGCTGCGGGAGTCGCTGCTGCTGTGGCGGCAAGCCTTTGACCTATACATCAACCTGCGGCCCGTCAAGGTGCTGCCGGGCATCCCTGGCCCCTTGCGGGAACGGCCGGGCCTCAAGGTGGACATGGTGTTTGTGCGGGAAAATTCCGAGGGTGAGTACGCCGGCATCGGCGGACGGCTGCGCCGGGGGACGCCCGATGAGGTGGCCATCCAGACGACGGTGTTCACCCGCAAGGGCGTGGAGCGGGTGATGCGCTACGCCTTTGAGCTGGCCCGCAAGCGTCCGGCCAAGAAGCTCGCGTGCGCGACCAAGTCCAACGCCATCCAGTACACCATGGTGTTTTGGGACGAGGTGTGCAAAGAGCTGGCCAAGGAGTACCCGGACGTGGAGGTCAGCTTTTACCACATCGACGCGCTGGCGGCCCGCATGGTGACCCATCCCGAAACGCTGGACGTGGTGGTGACCTCCAACCTCTTTGGCGACATCTTGACAGACCTGGGCGGAGCGCTTCAGGGCAGCCTAGGCCTGCCCGCCAGCGGCAACATCGACCCCGAGCGCCGCAACCCGTCCCTCTTTGAGCCGGTCCACGGCACCGCACCCGACATCGCCGGCAAGGGGATCGCGAACCCTATGGCGGCGGTGTGGGCCGGCGTGATGATGCTGGAGTTTTTGGGCGAGGACGAGGCCGCCCGGGGCGTGATGGCGGCGCTGGAGGCGGTGGCCGCCGAAGGGCGGGTCCGCACGCCGGATCTGGGCGGAACGGCCACCACCGACGAGGTGGCCCAGGCCATCGCGGAGAAGGTGGCCGCGGGCGGTTAGAACTGGGGAGGAGGCGATGGCCATGCGGATGCGTCCAAGACTGCGGCTGGCCTGCTGCGCGCTGGCGGCGGCGTTGGCCGTCATGCCGGGGGCCGCGGCCGCCCAGGCGGACACGCAAGGCGCGGACGCGACGCCGGCGGCGCTGGTGCGCCGGCCCCTCACCGAGGAAGAGGGACGGCAGGTCGCTTTGGCCGCGCTGGCCTACGCGGAGGTCACCTACACCATCGGCGAGGAGACCTTTCAGGGCGTGCCCTACCGTTGGGGCGGCCGGGTGACGGTGAGCCAGTTTCTCGACCAAGTGGCCGGCGGCGACGGCCTTGACGAACTGGGCGTGGACGCGTCGGGCGTGGCCGTGGAGGCCCTGCGATCCATCGAGCCGGGGCTGCGGTTTCTCGTGGGACCGCCGGACAACCCGGTGTTCTGGGCCGACGCCACCAGCGCCGTGCTCTACGAGTTCAACGTGGAGCCGGTGGCGCCTGACCAGCTGCGGGCCGGCGACCTGATCTTTTTCCGCAGCGGCGACGGCGGCATCGGCGGCGTGGCTGTGGTGACGGGGCGCAGCGGCACCCGCGTCGACTTTGTGGTGGCATCGGCCCGCCAAGGCCGGGTGGTGCACACCTTTGCCCGCACCGACGGCGACTACTGGCGCAGCCACATCGTGGGCGGCGGGCGGTTCTTGTTGACCCAGCCGGCGCCGTGACGGGGCGCTGTTGCGGGACCATGCCGGGGGCGCCATCGCGGCGGGCCGGTGGGGCCCGTGAGGGCCCCGCTGCCCGGCGCGAGGTCAGAGAATGCCGGCCGCCCGGAGTTGGGCGGCAAGATGCGCCAAGTCGGGATAGCGGGGCAGCTGCAGCGCGCCGGGCTCCAGCAAGCGCAGCACCGCGGGGTCGGTGACGTAGGCCGCGGTGAAGGATTCCCGCTCGGGCCCCACCAGGGCCACTTGCATGCCCGCATGGGCGGCTGCCCCGTCCATCACCGTCTCATCCCCGATCATGAGGCACTCGGCGGGGGCCACCCCGATCTTCTGGGCGATCTCCAGGTAGTATTCGGGAAAGGGCTTGGACCGGTGCATCACGTCCGATGAGGTGATGAGCCGGTAAGGCAGGTCGTCCAGCTGGGCCCAGCGCAGCCGCTCCCGGATGGG